>JAWAQR010000035.1:0-5064 GCA_038893835.1 Archaeoglobaceae archaeon | reverse complement strand
TGTCAGATGGCTGAGAGTAAAAGGTAAGTTGCAGAAATAAAAACAGCTACTCCTAGCAGCTTTCTAACTCTTTCAAAATTTATCCTAACTTTTTTCCCAAAGAAAAGCAAAATAGAAGTTGAAGTCGCAACTCCTAGTGTGAAGGATATGGATATCGAAATGGGCCTTTCTGTTATAATCGCCTCAGAAATGGCTAGGCCAAGAAATGGAAAAATGCATGGGAGCCATACAAATGGAAGAAAGAAGCCAAAGAGAAATGGAGGCAATCTAGGATTTGAAAACTTGAATCCCAATCTACTGAAAAACAGCTCCATTCTTTCATCGATGAGATAATATGCTAGAAAAAAAGCAGGATATAGGCAAGAATTTTGAATGGGAGGATTAGAACTGAAACCATGCTGAGAATGAAGAAAGAGAGGATGAATCCGATGAATAGCACTATTGCGTTTTCAACTTTTAGCCTTGAAATTCCAAAAACTATCGGCAATATTGGCAAAACGCAGGGAGAAAATATTGAAAAGAAGCCTATAAAAAATGCTAAAACTTCTTCAAACATAATTACTTTCTATAAACTTCCCCAAGATCGAGCTCCAGTCTTTCGCTTATCAGATCAAGTATCTCCTCCAGAACTGCGAGAAGCCTGTTGTATGATTCTATAAACATCACGACACTTTCCCTTGTATTTAGCTTTGCCTGTAGATCTGTCAGCTCACTTAAAAGCTCGTTATCAAATATTCCAGACATCTGTTTTGTCACAAAATCCTGCTGCTTCTTCTGAAACTCCCGTATCATCGCCTGGGCTTCGCTATCTTCTTTTAAATTTTTCTCCATTTCCAAAAATTCTCTGTATTCTTCCAAATTTCTAACAGCTTCAGCCAATTCCAAGGCCTTTACTTTAACAATTTCGTTTATCATTCAAACCACCATCCAGTTTTTTGAACTTGGTTCAGAGATATATAAACTTTTTTAAAGATGTCAAAAAACCGTTTCTCTTAACAGCAAAATCGAGATTGAAAAAAGGATTGCCATCGCGCTCAAGATCTTAAAGATCTTTATGGCTTTTTTTACATCTTCATCTTCTGCATCTCTTCCAGGAAGGGAATAAAATCCAGGTTTTTCGAGCTTTACACCCAGCAAATACGACATCGCTGAAATCGTGCATCCATTCAGCTTAACCTTATTCCTCAGACCATATCTAAAGCTACCCCTTTTCAGAAATTCGAAAAAGAGCAGGGAAAGTCTTGCGGGAATGTAGTTTGCAACATCATCAAGTCTTGCAGCGAATTTTCCAAAGAACTCATATTTACCTCTGTATCCAATCATGGAGTCGAGTGTGTTTATCGCTCTATAAACAACAGCTCCAGCAATTCCGAAGATTGAAAAGTAAAATAATGGAGCAAAAACTCCGTCTACAAAGTTTTCAGCAGTCGACTCTATAACTGCAGATCTCAGTTGCGGTTTGTTCAGTTTTTTTGTATCTCTGCTGACAATTTTCTGCACGATATCCGGGTCCATTTCTTTTTCAAGACATTCCTTTGCGTGCATTATCATGCTTTTGATTGAGAAGGATGAGAAGAGAAGGAAGATGTGCCAAACGTGGATGTATGGTTCTGGAATTGGGATTAAAGTTAAGGAGAGTGCAAAGGATAAAACTAGAATTGTAGTAAAAAGACCAAAGAGAAAATGGACAAATGGGGGAGATTTTTCTATCTTTAAAAAAAGTCTTTCAAAAGCTGAGATCAACTTTCCAAACCAAACTACTGGATGAGCTAAATTTGGAGGTTCAGCAAAGATTATATCAAGTAACAACGCAAAGAGAAGTAGATAAACTTCTGAAAGCATTTAAGTCTTTATCCTGTTCGGATTGAAACCTTTCTTTATCAAAAGCTCCTTTACTTTGTTAACATGATTTCCCTGCAGCTCGATTACACCATTCTTAATAGTTCCACCACAAGCAAGCTTGGATTTCAAAAATTTCGCAAGTTCCTCCAAGTCAATTTCATTGCCATCCAATCCCTCAATTATCGTCACTTCCTTTCCATATCTTCTCTTTCCAACTTTAATCGATATAAGCTGCTGTTCTTTAGCCACTTCTTCGCAAACGCAGAGATCTTTCGGTAAACCACATTTGGAGCAGATTTCCGACATCATTACCTCCTTTTTAATACATCGATGGGTTGAATTTTAAAATTTTCGGTTGTCAGATGCATTGAATTTTGTTTGCAATTTTATGACATAAAATTTGGCATTAGAAAAATCTTTATTTTTAAAATCGTTATTAAGTTGGTGGTTTCAGTGATCGAATGCGACATCGCAATTGTAGGCGCCGGACTGGCTGGAATGCGTGCAGCGGTTGCGATAGCTGAAAAAAATAGTAAAGTATCGGTAGCGATAATAGCCAAAACTTATCCAATAAGATGTCATAGCGTTTGCGCTGAAGGTGGTAGCGCAGCAGTTCTTAGAAAGGAGGATAGCTTTGATCTTCATGCCTGGGATACGGTGAAGGGTTCTGATTTTCTCGCAGATCAAGATGCCGTTGAGTTCTTTGTTAGGGAATGTCCGAAGGAGATACTGAGACTTGAGAACTGGGGATGTCCTTGGAGCAGAAATCCTGATGGAACAATTGCCCAAAGAGCATTTGGAGGGCATAGCGTTAATAGAACTGTTTTTGCTGCAGACAGAACTGGATTTCATGAAGTCCACACACTCTATGAAAGGTTGCTGAAGTACGAGAACGTGGAGTTTTTCAGCGAATACTTCTTAACGAATTTGGCAATAGAAGATAACAGAATTCAGGGTCTGGCTGCGATAGAATTAAAGACTGGAAATTTGGAGTTCTTTAAGGCAAAAGCAGTAATTCTCGCAACAGGTGGAGCTGGAAGACTTTATGGATTCACAACTTACAGTCATCAGGTGACTGGAGATGGAATGGCAATCGCTTACCGTTGCGGAGTGCCTTTGAAGGACATGGAATTCATGCAATTCCATCCTACTGGTCTCGTTCCTTCAGGGATTTTGATGTCGGAAGCATGTAGGGGAGAAGGGGGTTATTTGAGAAACAAGTTTGGAGAGAGATTCATGCAAAAATATGCTCCGGAAAAAATGGAGTTGGCCCCCAGAGATGTTGTTGCGAGAGCGATGTGGAGGGAAATAATTGAGGGAAGGGCTTTTGAAGGGGAGCATGGACCATACTTGGCATTGGATTTAACTCATCTTGGCGAGGAAAAGATCGAGGAAAGATTGCCGATGATAAGGGAAGCCGTTAAAAAATTCCTAGACATAGATCCAGCTGAGGAGCCTATTCCGGTTAAGCCTGTGCAGCATTACACGATGGGAGGAATACATACCAACGCATTGACCGAAACACCAGTAAAGGGGCTTTTTGCAGCTGGAGAATGTGCTTGTGTTAGTGTTCACGGTGCAAACAGACTTGGAAGCAACTCAACTGTTGAATGTTTAGTGTTTGGCAGAGTAGCTGGGGAGATGGCTTTGAAGTACGTTGAAAATGCGAGGGAAACAAAGGTGAATTCAGAATTCATAAAGGAGGAAGAGAGAAGAATCTTCGATAGACTGGGCAAGGGAAGCGAGAATCCGCATGCAATAAAGAAGGAGCTGAATGAAACTATGGATAAAAATCTCTGGATATTTAGAAATGAGGAGGGCTTGAAGGCTGCTTTGAGGAAGATAGAGGAACTGAAGGAGAGATATAACAGGGTTGCCATAGCAGACAGTTCGAGGAAGTTCAATGTAGCCCTTCTTTCAACGCTTGAAGTAGGATACATGCTCGATCTTGCAGAAGTTGTGGCGATGGGTGCTTTGCTCAGAACTGAAAGTAGAGGGGCGCATTACAGATTGGATTATCCAGAAAGAAATGACAGGCAGTGGCTTGTACACAGCCTTGCTTATTACACAAGAGAGGGACCGAGGTTTGAGTATTTGCCAGTAACGATAACGAAATGGAAACCGGTTGAAAGGAAGTATTGAGGTGTTTTTATGGAATTCGTTATCAGGCGTTTTGATGAAAGAAGCTACTGGCAGACTTTTGAAGTTCCTGTAAAGAAGGGAATGACAGTTCTTGACGGTCTTTTTTATATAAGAGAAAATCTTGATGCAACCCTAGCTTTCAGGGCTTCATGCAGAATGGGGATTTGTGGAAGCTGTGCGGTAAAAATAAACGGTAAACCGAGGCTTGCCTGTGAAACTCAGCTTTCAAAGTTTAAAAAGGTAAAAGTTGAACCTTTGGACAACTTCAAGGTTTTGAAAGATCTGGTTACGGAATTCGAGGGATTCTTTGCGAAGCATAAGAAAGTGAAGCCGTATCTGATTGCCGAAACCGATTATGAAAATCCAGTTGAGAGACTTCAAAAGCCTGAGGAGTTGAATAGATACTACATCTTCACGCTCTGCATAAAATGCGGGGCATGCTATTCAGTCTGCCCTGCTTCAGCGACTTCAGAAAGCTATTTTGGTCCAGCAGCCCTGGTTTCTGCATACAGATTCAATGCTGACAGTAGAGATAAGGGGAGGGAGGAGAGATTGAGAATAGTCTCCGAAAGTTCCGGAATTTGGAGATGTCATTCTGCTATGGAATGCAGCGAGGTATGTCCAAAGCAAATTGAGCCAGCAAAGGCGATACAGCTTTTGAGAAGGGAAGCTTTAAGGTGGTAATGATGGGGATCTCTTCTTGGCTTAAGTATCGAAGCCCGTTTGGAATGGCTTTCATGTTTCAAAGGATAACTGGAGTAATACTGCTGTTCTATCTGATACTTCATCTCTCATATCTAACATCCCTGCAGAGCAAGGAACTCTATGAGAGCTTTACAGCTTTGACCGTTTCAAAGCAGTTCTTCATTTTCGATTCGCTGCTTATACTTTGCGGCGTTTTTCATGGAATAAATGGGGTTAGAATAATAATCCACGAGCTAGGCTATGGACATGGAGTGAGAAGGGCGATTCTGGTTGCAACTTATGCAGTTGCAATCATTGCCTGGATAGCTGGAAGCTACATTTTATATCTCGCATTGGGTGATTGAAATGCGCGGTTTTGAACCAATTGCATGGGTT
>JAWAQR010000034.1:0-5410 GCA_038893835.1 Archaeoglobaceae archaeon | reverse complement strand
CTTAAGCTTATAGAAATTCTGAAAAGAGAGTTTGGTGTGCATGTTAGGGAAGATTCGGGAATTGGGATTAAACCAATAAGCGAGTTTGCCACAAAAAGATTGGTGAGGATGGCGATAAGATACGCGATAGAGAATGGAAGGAAGAGCGTAACGCTTGTGCACAAGGGTAACATAATGAAGTACACCGAAGGAGCTTTCAGGGACTGGGGATATGAGGTTGCGAAGCAAGAATTTGCGGATTATTGCATAACAGAGGATGAGTTGAACAGGGATTTTGGCGGAAAGCAGCCTGAAGGGAAAGTTGTGATAAAGGATAGAATAGCAGATAACATGTTCCAGCAGATAATAACTAGGAGTGAAGAATACGACGTCATAGCCCTGCCAAATCTCAACGGTGATTATCTGAGCGATGCTGCTGCAGCTTTAGTTGGAGGACTTGGAATAGCTCCGGGAAGTAATATAGGAGATGGAATAGCTGTGTTTGAACCAATCCACGGTTCTGCTCCAAAATATGCTGGACAGAACAAGGTAAATCCTACTGCGGAAATCTTGAGCGGAGCCCTAATGTTGGAGTATTTGGGCTGGAGAAAGGCAAGTGAAATGATAAAGAAAGCGATAGAGATGACAATAGAGCAGGGAATTGTTACCTACGACCTGCACAGGCAAATAGGAGGAAAACTTGTTGGAACTAGGGAATTTGCAGACGCTGTAATTGAAAACCTTAGCACACTATGATCCAGATTTATGGCGCTGGAATGGCAGGAACTTTTCTTTATAATATTTTGATAAAAAATGGTTATAAAGTAAGCTTATTCGATATTCGCAAATCACCGGACTGTAGATGTGGTTGGGGAATTGCTTATGATGAGGCAAAAAAGCTTTATCTAAAAATAGATCTGAACTTCGATGAATTTGTTCTTGTAAGACCAAAAAAAGTAATAGTAAATGGTTTTGAATTCAAAAACAAGGGTATTGTAACCTTTGACAAACAAAATCTTCTGTCAGAACTCTGGAAAAATTTGGAGTTCAAGGAATCAAAGAGTGAAATGATCGTTGACGCAACAGGTGTTGCTAGAGCCTTTTTACCTAAGATAATGAATGATCGTTTAATTCCAACGGTTCAGTTCAAGGAAAAGCATGAGAAAGAGGAAAACATATACATCTACTTTGAAAAACATGGTTATGCATGGGCATTTCCGCTTGGTGATTGCTGGCATATAGGTGCTGGAAGTGTTGATGAAGATAGAATTCCTGAGCTAATAAGGAAGTTGAGATCGAAGTTTGAGTTTATTGAGAAAGATCACGAATGCAGTTGTAAGGCCAAGATAAGGATGCTTCCACCATCCAAATGCAGACCATTCATTCATAACAACGTAGTTGGTGTTGGCGAAGCTATTGGCTGTGTTAGCGGTGCTGGGGAGGGAAATGTACCTGCATTGATCAGTGCAAGGATTCTATTCGAATCTTTAGAAGATCTAAGTAGTTACGAGAAAAGAGTGCTTAAGGAGCTTAAGTGGATTGAAAGGGAACAGAAGTTCTTAGACAGTGTGCTTAAAGGTTTCCCAGCATTTCATTTGCTTTTCAAAATAATTCCATATGAGAGTAAAAGGCTCGTGGAGCATTCTATATTCGACTTTCTTCGCATCTTTTTATGAGGAGGTTTAAGTTCTCTTATAAGGAGACGATTGTTACAATTCTAACTGAAAGCGATGAATTTTATGAGGTGGCTGTGAAAGCGATTTTAGAGGCGAGAAGCGAGATAGAAAGGTATGCAATGCGAAATCCAGAATTTCTGATAAGTTATGAACCGATCGATTGCGGGAAAGGGATTATTGTTGAAAGAATGTGCAGAGCTGCAAAGATAGCCAACGTTGGACCAATGGCAGCAGTTGCTGGGGCGATAGCTGAGTATGCAGTAGAGAAAATGGTAGAAGCTGGAGCAAAACTTGCAGTTGTTGATAACGGTGGAGATATAGCCATTTGCACGGACAGGGATTTGAGGGTTGGAATATATCCTACGAATCTCTCCTTCATAATACCTGCTGGCGAAAAAATTGCTGTCTGCACTTCTAGCGGAAAAATAGGTCCATCAGTAAGCTTTGGCTTTGCCGATTGCGCAACGATTGTTGCAGATGAGGCAAGCATAGCAGATGCCTTGGCAACGGCATTGGGAAATCTGATAAGGGAAGATGTGAACGTGAAAGAAGTTGTCGGAGAGTTCTATGAAAAACATCGTTCTCACATCAGAGGTTTACTTGTTGCGAAAGATGACATCATCGCATTTGCAGGTAAATTGCCGAGAATAGAGATTGCAAAGATCGACGAGAATCTTATAACGAAGCTATAAAATTATATATCTTTTTACCATCATCCGCTATGGAAATAGTCATAGTTGGTGCAGGTGCCACTGGCTTGAAATGCGCTGCCAGGGCTAGGAGAAGAGATGGAGAGGCTAAGATTACGGTTGTTGACAAGAGCAAAGAGATATCTCTTGCGAGATGTGGGCTACCTTATTTTCTCTCTGGAGTCGTTCATGAAGTTGAAGATTTAAGAAAGACGAGTTATGGCGTTTTGAGGGATGAGGAATACTTCAAGAGAGTCTTCGATATCGAAGTTCTAACGGAGACAGAAGCTTTGGAAATAGATAGGGAAAAGAGAGTTCTGAAGATTAGGAGAAGGGATGAGATTGATGAGTTGAACTATGATTACTTAGTCATCTCAACTGGAGCTGAGCCTGTAAGAATCTTTGGCGGTGATGAGCGTATAGTAACTTTATTCTCTGCAGAAGATGCTGGGAAAATTTTGAAATTCTGGGAAAATGGAGCTGAAAAAGCTGTTGTGATTGGGGCGGGGTTTATAGGACTAGAGTGCTGCGAGGCTCTGAGATCGCTTGGGTTAAATGTTGTCCTAGTAGAAATGCTCGATCAAGTTGCGCCTTTTCTTGATAGAGAAATTGCGAGATTCGTTGAAGCGCATTTGAAAGAAAATGGAGTAGAAGTTCTTCTTTCCAGAAAAGTTAAAGAGATCTTTGCTGGAGAAAAATTGAAAGTCCTTTGTGATGAAAAGATTGAGGCGGACTTTGTAGTTCAGGCAATAGGGGTTAAACCAAACGTTGAACTTGCAAGAAGGGCTGGAATTGAGATAGGGGAAACAGGAGCGATAAAGGTGAACGAGTTTCTCCAGACGAATGACAAAAGGATATATGCAGGGGGAGATTGCGTTGAGAACAAGCATCTCATAACTGGAAAGGGAGTTTTTGCTCCATTCGGAGACATTGCGAACAAGCATGGAAGGATAATTGCGGATAACATAACTGGAGGAAGATCGAGATTTCCAGGCATTCTTGGAACTTCGGTATTAAAGGTTTTCAACCTCACAGTTGCAAAAACCGGATTAAGTGAAAAAGAAGCTATTTCAAACGGAATGAAAGTTTACTCTGTCCTTCTTTCAGCTCCGGATAAGTCTCACTATTATCCTAAGTCTTCAAACATGAGGATCAAGCTAGTCTTTGGCGAGGATGGAAGATTGTTTGGAGCTCAAATTATAGGCCAGAGCGGAGTGGATAAGAGAATAGATGTCTTTGCAACCGCAATATATGCTGGCTTGAAGATAGATGAGATTGCAAATCTGGATTTAGCCTATTCTCCCCCCTATTCACCAGCCATAGATCCGGTGATAACCTCAGCCTACGTCGCGATGAACAAAAGGGATGGACTTTTAGATTCGACAAGGGAACTGGGTGAGATCGTTGTTGATTTGAGGAGTGAAGAAGAAGTCAAAGGGGCACCAATTGCCAATGCTTTGAACATACCCATTACCAAAATCAGAGAGATGGCAAAGGTTTTACCGAAGGATAAAGAAATTACAGCGATATGTCCAATAGGTCTTAGAGCCTATGTTGCGAGCAGAATTCTGAAATCAATGGGCTTCAAAGTCAAAGCTTATGAGGGAGGAATGGCTTTTCTCTAAAATTTCATTCCGGTCACTTTTTCTATCTCCTCCTTCATCTTAATGGCTCTCTTTCTCGTTTCTTCTGTAAACCATCTTAGATCCGGCCTCTCAGAATCTACCTTGTCGAGTCTTTCCAAAAAGCTCCTGAAATCTCTTATCTCTGAGCCAAATGTGAGGTTGTCTGCGAAGCTCACTATTTTCTCTTCCATGGTTTCTGGAACATAGTCTTTCACAGGTAAACCGAGTTTTTTCGCCTCTTCAGCAGTTATACCTGCACTGAAATGCCTTTCAACTATCCTAACCAATCTCTCATCAAAACCCTCCATTTTGAGAATTTCTGCAGATTTTAAGAAATGCTGGAAGGGATCATGCGTTATCGCCCTTCCAACATCGTGAAGCAACGAACCTAGAAGAATTAATTCCTTATCCAGCTTTATTCCATTCTCCTCTGCTCTTTCTGCAATTTTCAAAGCCAACTCGGCTACCTTTTTACAGTGTTCTCTCACTTTCTCCTCCAATCCATACTTATCCCAAACCCTTTGTACTTCCTCTGGAACCATGAAGAAATTTCTGGGGGTTAAAAAAATACCTAAAAATCGACCCAATCAAGTCCAAGCTCCCTTAATTTTTCCTTAGATGGAATCCCATTTATCCACTTCCTAAAATCATAGTATTCTCTTACCTGTTTCTCAACATCTGGAACATTTCCACCACTACCGCCTTCGAGCGGTTGAAGGACTATTTTTGGCAATCTATCCTCTTTAGCCCCGATGCCGCATTTCAAGTCATAAAGCCTTTTGAGTGTCAGAATCCTTTCCCCTATTTTTGCCAAACATTCAACGGTAAATTCGATTCCAGTGGCGAATTTTAGCATTTCTGCAAGCATCGTCGGGGTTATTGGCATGAAAGCGCACATGGTTGCAGCGTTGAATAGCTCAGTGAAGTTCTGAACCTTTGCAGTTAGAATACCTTTGCCTTCATTCGCAAACCTGTCTTGTGATGTTATGTTATATTCTTCAATCACCTTTCCCATTTCATACATATACATCTGATGCGGAAGATGACAAGCTCCGCGAACGTGGACTGCATAAGCACAGGCAAGTGAAGAAAAAGCTCTTGGATCATGCATCGGTATTTCTAAGCCTTTGACATGCGCTCCATAGCCATCAAGGTTGTATTTCTTTTCCAGAAATCTTACTCCTTCTGCCAGTTCATTACCAACTCCTCTCCTGAAAGCAATGTCTCTCAGCAGCTCCTTAACCCTTTCACTGTCTCCCCATTTAACGTTGAACTCCCCAATTCCTTTTTCTGTCATCCACATGGCAAACGCTATCGTAACTCCTGCAGATATCGAATCCATTCCGAGGTCGTTTAGTATATAGTTTAACTCAACAAGCGATTCAAGATCATCGTTCAGCTGCAAAGAACCAAAAGCTGCGACAGTCTCGTATTCTGGACC
>JAWAQR010000033.1:0-6117 GCA_038893835.1 Archaeoglobaceae archaeon | reverse complement strand
ATAAATTTTTAATTTTTTTAAAATATTGTTGGTGGTATATATTTATGCGTCCCCTCAACAACCTCGATTCCAACTTTTTCCTTCACAGCCTTTAGGATATCATCTTTTCTTGGACAGAAATTCATTATACATGTACCGATATGCAGAACGTCTGGCTTCTCATTCAAAGTTGCTAGCGTACTCTTCAACGCCGCCAAGCTGCATACGACTCTATTCCTATTCCCTTCGCAGCCTCCACAATCCACTATTGCCAGCAGTTCAGCTCCATCTTTGTACCTTTCAAATTCTCCTTCTTTCCTGTTGAACGCAACTAAACATTTCGCATCTCCGACGCAGAGATTTTGGTCTCTTATGTTCTCACAAGCCAAAATTACGATCTTCTTCATAAATTCACTTTGGCTTACGAAGATAAAAAATTTCCTATTTAAACGATGTACTTCGCAAGATCTGAGATCTTTCTTCCACAATAATGACATTTTGCCACAGCTTCGTTACCCCTCAGGCTTATGTAAAAAATGCTCTCCACAGGCTCTTTGGCATTTGAAATGCACATCCTGTTTGGACACTTCAGAATACCCTTTACAATCTCAGGTAACTTGACTTTAAACTTCTTTTCAATCTTGTACTCCCTTATTAGATTTATCGTTGCATTTGGAGCTATTAGAGCAATCTTATTTAGTTTCTCCTCACTTATAAACAATCCTTCAACTTTTACTATGTCTTTCTTTCCCATTTTCTTGCTTGGTACATTTAAAGCCATCGATACAGTTTCTTTTGTGTTTTCATCTATCCCCAGTATTTTAAGCACTAAAAGCGCTCTACCGGCGTTTATGTGATCTATCACAGTCCCCTCCCTTATCTTGCTTATCACGAGTTCCTTTTCACTCACAACATCACCTCCGTAAGTATTGCCATCCTTACTGAGACTCCATAAAATGCTTGTTTGAAGTACTTCGCCTGCCTAGTGGAATCGACTTCAACGGATATCTCATCTATTCTAGGAAGTGGATGCAGAATTATTGCCGTATCCTTCATCTTTTTGACGGTTTCAAGGGTTATTCTATAACTTCCAGCCACTTTTTTATACTCTTCTTCATCCAAAAATCTCTCTTTTTGGATCCTTGTAACGTAAACAACGTCAACTTCTCCGATTATTTCATCGAGTTCAGCCTTTTCTATGTCTCCACTTATCTCTTCTAAGAATTCCTCTGGCAAGTCGAGAAGCGGTGGGCTTACCAAATATATCTTTGTATCAAAGAGTGTCAATGCCTTTATAAGCGAATGTATCGTTCTTGAATACTTTAAATCTCCTACAAGAGCTATTTTGAGCCCTTCAATTCTTCCTATCTCCTTTTTTATTGTGTATAAGTCTAGAAGAGTTTGCGTTGGATGTTGTCCTGCGCCATCTCCAGCGTTTATGACTGGGACTCTCGAATACTCTGCTGCAAACCTCGCAGCCCCCTCTAGTGGATGTCTTATTACTATGGCATCGCAGTAATTCGATACAACCCGAATAGTATCTGCCAGCGTCTCTCCTTTTGCAATACTACTCGCTTCTTGGGCTGAAACGTTTATAACTTCACCACCTAACTTTTTCATTGCCGTTTCAAAGCTCAATCTTGTCCGAGTTGAAGGCTCAAAGAATAAGTTTGCAAGAATTTTTCCCTCCAAAATCCTACTCTTTCTTTTTCCTAAAGCAATATCTTCGAATTCTTCCGATTTATTTAATATTTTTATTATATCATTTTTACTTAAATCTTCTATCGATATTAGGTGCCTCATCGATTAAAAATCTAAACGGGAAATATATATAAGAATTGGCCCACTTTTCACATGGATCTACTCGAATTGATCGATAGAGCTAAGAGTATGCTGGATGGGAAGATGTTGGAATTGGAAGAAAACATCTGCACAATTGTTGGCGACATTCATGCAGATCTTGAGGCTATTGAAATAATAGAGAAAGAAATAGAAGGTAGAGCGATATTCTTAGGTGACTATGCTGACAGGGGCGATTATCCTGTAGAAGTTTATGAGAAAATTCTTAAGATGTTTCTCGATGATAAGGCGTATTTGCTTAGAGGAAATCACGAGACAGAGGATGTTTATCCACATGATCTTCCTTGGCAGTTGAGCGTTTATGAGGATGGTGAGGAAATATATGAATCCCTGAAGGATTTATGGGAAAAGATGCCACTTTCAGCGATTCTGAATGGTGAGATATTTCTGGTTCATGGAGGGGTTCCATGTGGAGATGTGAATAGGGCATCGCTGAAAAATCCAGATGAGGAAATAGCCTTAGAGCTCATGTGGAACGATCCATGGGAAAAGGATCTATGTGGGGAAAATTTTAAGAGAGGAGTTATGTACTTTTTTGGTAAAAAAGCGACTAAAAGACTCTTTGAAAACCTGGGAGTGAGGCTTGTGGTTAGATCTCATGAACCGTATAAAATTTTGAAAGTGGAGCAGGATGGGATGGTCGTAACTCTTGGCTCATGTGCAAATCCATATGGCTTGGCGAATTTTGCAATAATCAAGTTTGACGCTAGCAAAGGATTTGCCAATGGACATGATTTTGTAAGAAAATTTGGTTTTGAGTTTAGCTTATAAAAGAAAAAATTTATTTTACTACTTGTTTTTGCCAATTCATGAAACTCCTGCTGATCCATGCAGATTACATCGAATACGAGGTTAGAGAAAAAACAAGGATCGCTGAGGAGTTTAATGGTAAAGGAGATAGAATTGAGGAAGTTTTGGTCGTATTCACAACAGTTGAGAAGGGAGATAATGAAGAGGTTGTTAAAAAAGCGGTGGAAGAAATTGTTGATGTGGCAAAAAAGGTTGGAACTAGGAGAATTCTGATATATCCCTACGCTCACCTTTCACCGAATCTTGCAGATCCTGAAACTGCAGTTCAAATTTTGAAATTGCTAGAATCTGAAATCAAAGATTTTGAAGTTAAAAGAGCACCTTTTGGTTGGTATAAAGCTTTCAAACTTTCATGCAAAGGTCATCCGCTCAGCGAACTTTCAAAGGAGATAAAGGGTGAAGAGGAAGTTACTAGGGCTTTGATGGATGAAAAAAAGGTAATAAGCCACTGGTTCATTCTAAAACCAAATGGGGAATTGGTTAGAGTTGAGGAATTTGAATTTGAAGGTTATGAAAATCTCAAAAAATTTGCAAAGTATGAAATGGAAAAAAGGAGGGCTGTAGATGCCATTCCAGCTCATGTGGAATTCATGAAAAGACTGGAAATTGCAGATTATGAGGAGGCGAGCGATTCGGGGCATGTGAAATATTATCCAAAAGGCAGGATTATAAAAAGTCTACTCGAGCGTTTTGTGACGCAGAAATGCATAGAATATGGAGCAATGGAAGTTGAAACTCCGATAATTTATGATAGAAACCACCCAACATTGCGAAGATACCTTGAAAGATTTCCAGCTAGACAATACATTCTGGTTGGAGATAAGAGGGAATTCTTCATGAGATTTGCAGCTTGTTTTGGGCAGTTTTTAATGCTTTCAAATGCGACGATTTCCTACAAGAATCTACCCCTCAGGATTTATGAATTGACGAGGTATTCTTTTAGGAAAGAGCAAAGAGGAGAACTTGTTGGTCTTAGAAGGCTTAGGGCCTTTACTATGCCAGACATGCACACGATTGTGAAAGACATGAACCAGGCGAAGGAGGAATTTTTGGCTCAATACAGATTATCCGTGGAAGTTTTAAGAGAGATAGGGATAGAACCAAGAGATTATGAAGTTGCTGTCAGAGTTACCAAGGATTTCTATGAGCAGAACAAGGAATTTCTAAAAAGAATAGCTGAAGTCCTTGGAAAACCAATCCTTTTAGAAATGTGGGATCACAGATTTTTCTACTTTGTTTTGAAGTTCGAGTTCAACTTTGTCGATTCACTTGAAAAAGCCTCAGCTCTATCAACTGTGCAAATAGATGTTGAGAATGCTGAGAGATATGGAATAACTTACGTCGATGCGGATGGAGAGAAGAAGTATCCGCTCATACTCCACTGCTCTGTCAGCGGGGCAATTGAAAGAGTTATGTATGCACTGCTTGAAAAGGCAAAGTTCATGATGGAAGAAGGAAAACTGCCAATGCTCCCAGTCTGGCTTTCTCCCATTCAAGTAAGAGTAATTCCTGTTAGCGAGAAATTTCTTGAAAATGCGAAAGAAATAGCGGAGAAGATAAATGCCAGAGTCGACGTCGATGACAGGGATGAGACGTTGAACAAGAAGATAAGGGATGCTTCAATGGAATGGATCCCTTACATCGTAGTAATAGGAGAAAAAGAAGTTCGGGAAGGAAAATTGAGTGTTACGATAAGAAGTGAGTCGACGATGAAAGAGCAGAAAAGAGTAATGATGAGCATTGAAGAGTTGAATGATAGGATTCAGAGGGAATGCAAAGGTAAACCCTTTGTATCACTTTCCCTTCCAAAGCTTCTCTCTCAACGCCCATCATTCAGGTGAGAGGATGAAGGAAATTCTTAAGGTTCTAGTCCCTTTGATCCTCGGAGCTTTTGCAGGAATTTTTTCAATGCTTATAACACAGGATTTGCGAGAAAGAGATGCCTTCGGAATCACAATTCTAGTCATTTTCATCTACATCCAGAAATTCATCTTTTCAAGGCTGAAAATCAAGCTGGAACCAAAGGACTGGCTCTCAATCTCCTTTTTGAGTCTCTCTTCCTGGTACGTAACTTGGACTTTTCTTTTGAACCTTTAAAGCTTTCAGAGCAGTCTCTCTTATTATTTCTTCATTCGGCTTTATCCCAGTCCAGATTTCGAACGCCTTTGCTGCTTGATAAACGAACATTTCGAGACCATTTATAACCATGCAACCCCTTTCAATAGCTTTTTTAATCAGTTGGGTCTCAATGGGGTTATAGACTGCGTCGAAAACTATCATTCCCTCCTTTAAAATTTCCTCCTTTATCGGAATCCCTGGGAACCCCTCCATTCCTATGGGCGTTGCATTCGCAATTATATCTACCTTTAACTCATGGATTTTTTCCATTGGATAAAAAATGCATTTTCCATAACTTCTAAGCAAGTCCACAGCTTTAAGTCCTCTGCTGACTGTTCTGTTAGTCATTACAACTGTTGCTCCCATTTTCAGCAAAGCAATTGCAATCGCCTTTCCAGCCCCTCCAGCGCCTATTACTAGTGCCGTCTTATCCTTTAAATCTACTTTTGAATTCTTAAAAGCCATTTCAACTCCATAGATGTCGGTGTTATAACCCCTCATCGTTCGGAGATCTATCGTGTTCACAGCAAACTTAGCATCGCCTACGGGGGTTACATACTTTAAAACTTCTTCTTTGTAAGGTATTGTCACGTTTAGACCATCAAAACCAAGAGCTTTTGCGCCGACAATCGCATCCCTTAAATCTGAGGGCTTAACTTCGAATGCCAAATAATCTCCTTCTATTCCGTAAAAATCGAGTAGAGCTTTATGGACCTTTGGTGAAATCGAGTGCTTTATAGGATACCCAATTATTCCAAGTTTCATGAAAAAAGTTATTTTCAGGATAATAAAATTTTTTAAAAATTAGTCTTCAGAAGAAGATTCAGATTCCTCCTCCTCTTCTTTCTTCTCCTCTCCTCCTCCTGTCTTGCTAGTCTCTGTGCCCTTGGCTGCAATCACGTCGTCGATTCTCAATATCATTATCGCAACCTCTGTAGCTCCCGAAATTGCCTGTTTCTTAACCTTCACAGGTTCTACGACACCAATTTCAAACATGTCTGCTGGTTTACCCTTGAAAACATCTACACCATATCTAGATTTTCCTGCTTCGTGTAGTTTTCTCAGCTCTACTATTATGTCAATTGGATCCAATCCAGCGTTTTCAGCAAGGCTCTTTGGAATTATCTCGAGCGCCTCTGCAAAGGCTTCGATTGCCAGCTGTTCTCTACCGCCGATGCTTGGTGCCCATTGCTTAAGCTTAAGGCTTAGCTCCATTTCTGGAGCTCCACCACCAGCAACAACTTTTCCACTTTCTAGTGCAGCTTTTGTTACTTTTATTGCATCGTTTAGTGATCTTTCAACTTCATCAACCACGTGCTCGCTCCCTCCGCGGACTAGTATTGTAACAGC
>JAWAQR010000032.1:0-6212 GCA_038893835.1 Archaeoglobaceae archaeon | reverse complement strand
TCGGGTCTCTGCATTATCTCACAAAGCGCAGCCCAGTTTGGATCTGTGAAACCGGATATAAAAACATAGCCATCCTTTGATCTAACGTAAGTGTATGGAAAAACAGCGTAATCGAAGTTACCAGCTCTAACCATCTTCTTCGCCTCACCCTCCATTTTTGTCATGTGGTAGTATTGAATCAGATAATTGGCTATCGCCAGCAGCCCTTCACATGGAGAGACGTCGATGAACTGCCCTTTTCCAGTCCTTTTTCTATAGAAAGCTGCTAAAAGTATTCCAAATGCTGCCCACATTCCTCCAACATACCATCCCATCCAGTTTCCAGATTTTACTGGTTTTTTGCACTCTTTTGGCACTTCTGGATCGAGTTCCGGTTCTCCAGTAATGCTCATTATCACTCCTCTTGCCTGATCTATTAAGTCATATCCAGACATTTTTCCGTATTTTTCAGAATCTTTTCCGAACTGACCAAAGGTGCTGATCGCACAGTAGATGAGGGAGGGATTGATTTCCTTTAGCTGTTTATAGCCAATACCAAGCGATTCCATATATCCGGGTTTGAAAGTCTCAATTAGAACATCTGCCTTTTTCACCAGTTTTTTAAGAATCTCTCTTCCCTCCTCTTTTTCAATGTTCAGGGTTATATGATACTTGTTTCTACCCTCGACAATGTAGGCAAGTCCGGAATCTCCGATCATTATACCTTCTGGTGTCATCTTTCTCGCTATATCCCCACCTGGTGGCTCTATTCTGATAACCTCTGCACCCAGTTCTGATAGGAATGAAGATGCAACGAGTCCAGCAAAGTTCCCATAGCTCAAATCTAGTACAAGTAGATCGTCAAGAGCTTCAGGCTTGCTCAAAACTTCTGCCTGATTCGTTATTGAATAAATGAACTTAGCGTATTCAGGATCTATTGCAAAACCAACTATTTTTTCCTCCATTTTATCACCTCAAGGATACTTCAACCCTCTCTTTCCATCCCAATCCTTTGGCGGACACTGTGATGGAACAGCAGGATTCCACTTGTATATCACTCCCTCCTCATACAACTTCTCTATCTCCTCCATGCTCATTCCTAGAATTCTCGTAAGAACGTGCTCGTTGTCGAATCCCATCGGTCTTGCACCCCATTTTATTCTTGCAGGTGTTTCCATTCTTGGGGGATAGCAGGGCTCTACCAAATATCCGTAGAGTGGATCCTCATACTCCTGAATCGCTCCTCGCATTCTGAAGTGTTCACTGTTATATGCTTCTTCCACATCTACAACGTGATGCGCCGAGAAACCATGTTTAAGTGCGAGTTCTTCAATTTCAGCAACACTCTTTTCTTTAGCCCACTTCGCTATCTCAGCCAATATATATCTGGCATTCTCATCCTTCAGCCTTACAAGTGGATCTGCAAATTTTTCATAGAGATCCATTCTGTTCATCGCTTCACATAACCCCTTGAATTCTTCCTCGGTGAAAGCACATATTGCAACCCAGCCATCTTTGCAGTCAAATAGGTCTGAAGGGCAAATTGCAAGATCCCTATTTCCAACTCTCTCTCTATTCTTTCCTGTAAGATAAACGTAGAGCCATGTCCAGTCGAGAAGGCGAATAACTGTTTCCACCTGTGATATGTCTATGAACTGCCCTTCACCAGTTCTTTCCCTGTAATAAAGTGCTGCAACAATAGCTATGGCGCAAACCAAAGCGGTTGTCCAGTCAGCTATCCATACTCCAGATTTAAGTGGAATTCTCCCCTCTAATCCAGTTATGTAAGCCAATCCACCCTCACTTTGAGCTATTGCATCGTAGGAAGTTCTTCCAGTAAAAGGACCCCAACTACCAAATCCGGAAACGTGAAGCTGGATAATCTTCGGATTCACTTCCCTGAGCTTATCGTAGCTTAAACCCCATTTTGCAAGTCTACCTGGAGTTAAGTTATCGATTACAACATCGCTCTTCTTCACGAATTTGTAGAAGATTTCCCTCGCTTTTGGATGTCCTAGGTGCATCCCAACCCAGTACTTGTTATGGTTCTGCTCCAGCAGTCCTGGAGACAAGTTCTTGTAAAAATAGGCGTATGGAGTTACGTATCTCATTTGATCTCCTCTTCTGGCTTCGAATTTTATGACTTCTGCACCGAATTCAGCCAGATAATCTGCTGCAGCTGGTCCAAGGACGACACTGCAGACTTCAAGAACTCTTACTCCCTTTAATGGTTCTGGTTTGTCAAAAAGGTTTGTAAGCAATTCTTTCATTTTACCACCTATTAATCTTTTTGATGTTCATAGATTAAAAATTTTTCTATTTTTGAAAAATTAATTAGAATGAAATTTATAGCTTTGTTGAGGAGAAGTTAAATTTTTTCAATGCCAAAAAGTATTGTATGCGTATAGCAGTTACAGGTAGACCAGGGATTGGAAAGACAACTCTTTGCCTGAAGGTTTTTGAAGCCTTGAAGTCCAGCATAAAGGTTTCAGGATTCGTTACTATGGAAGAAAGGAAAGGTGGTGTGAGAATTGGATTTAAACTCATCGATTTAACCTCAAATCGCTCAACTCAGCTTGCAAGGGTTGGGAGAGGAGGGATGATGGTTGGGAAGTATGAAGTCTTAATTGAGAACTTGGAGGAATTTTTGGACAAGATAGATTTAAGTGGTGATTTGATAATAATCGATGAAATTGGGCCAATGGAGCTAAAAAGTGAAAAATTCGTGTCTATAATTAAAGAATTGCTTGAAAGAGATAACTTGCTATTCACCGTTCATTATAAATTTAAGCATCCTTTGGCAGATAAAATACGGAGGGAATTTCGGGTTTACGTGATAGATGAAAAAAACAGAAATGTTGTTGCAGAAGAGATTGCGAGAATCTATGCTCGTTGAGGAAGGAAAGGCTAAAATAATCGTAGAGAGTGCATTTTACAATCCAAGAATGCGCTTTTGCAGAGATATGGACATGTTGGTTTTCTCGGCAATGGGTAAACATGTCCTGCTCGATGCCCTTTCCGCAACTGGGGTGAGAGGGATAAGAGCATATCTCGAGGCTAATTATGAGGTGTTTTTTAACGATGCAAATCCAAAAGCTGTGGAAAATATAAGAAAAAATCTGGAATTAAATGGAATCGATGCTGAAGTCTTTTGCTGTGATGCATCGTTGCTTATGAGAATGAGGAAGTTTGAACACGTTGACATAGACCCCTTTGGAAGTCCTGCAAATTTCATAGAATCCGCTTGCATCCATGCTAGGTATCTGAGTGTTACAGCAACGGATCTCGAAGCACTTTGTTGCAAAAGCTCAGCAGGGATTAGAAAGTATTCAGCATTTGTTTTAAAAACAGACGTTCCACATGAAATCGGTCTTAGAGTTTTGATTGGCTTCATCGCGAGGACAGCTTTGAGGTTTGAGAAGGCGATATATCCGATGATTTCATGGATAAGGGAGCATTACTACAGGGTACATTTGAGGATGAGGAGATCCAATTCAGAGGCGACAAGGATGTTGGAAAAGATTGGTTACATCGCCTTCTGCGAAAAATGCCTTTCTAAGAAAATCCTCAAACTTGGAGAGGCTATAGGTTACTGCAAGTGTGGTGGAAAATTTGCCATACTTGGCCCCCTTTGGCTTGGGGAACTGAAGGATCAGGAATTTGTTAAAAAAGTCTTGTCTATTGCAGATGGAAAATTCAGGAACTTCATCCAGAAGATTCAGACTGAGATCGATTACCCTCTTGCCTATAGCCTTCCGAGCATTTGCAGTAAAATTTCGAAACCCGTGCCATCGACTTCAAAGATAGTTGATAAGCTTAGAGATCTTGGATTTATGGCATCTTCAACTCATTACTGTGGTTATTGTGTGAAGACGGATGCGGAAATTGAAAAAATTTTGGAAATATTAAGCACTTGAAACTATTTTTATCACATCGTTGTTCTTCAACTCGTAATCATCCGCTATTCTCATCTTTCTCTTCGCATCTATCGCATATATGAACTTCTTTCCAATTTCCGTATGGATTTTAAAGGCCAGATCTTTTGGCGTGTCCCCCTTTTTTACCAAGAAAGCATCGGGCAATACGTTGCCTTTCGAATCTGTAAACTTCGTTTCATTTTCAACGGGATAAACTACGATGTATCCCAAGACATCAAAAACGAGTTTGTTTATGACTTCCTGAACTCCGGTTGATTTATGCTCATTCAGATACTCTCTAATTCTTTCAAGGACCTTTCTTTGCTTCTCATTTAGCCCCTTTTTAATCTCAAAATCGGAATCGCCAGGTAAATATTTTATAAAACCGGACTTTGCCGCAGTTCTGAGTATGAGCTCATAGCTTGCAGAAGTAGGAATTGCTCCCATTTTTTTCAACTTCTCTAAAAAATCCTTTGGAGCCTTGTCAGCTTTGTTTGCTGAGAGCACCATTTTCATTCTTTTTTCCCTCAAAAGCCTTGCAATTTGTATCAAATCATCATCTCGAAGTTTTTGGATGTCTTCAAAATTTTTGAAGGCATCTTTAACCATTTCTTCATTGAAACCCAAACCGGCAAGAGCTTCTGTTATAACTTTTGTCTCCTTTTTTTCAGCTTTTGCCTTCCTCACTATTTTATCCCAGTTTCTTTTCAGTATCCCGTATATCCACATGTCCAGCTCGCGAAGTAAGAACTTCACGTCTTCAACCGGATCTCTTTCCCCAACACCTATTTCGTTCCCATTTTCATCCGTTGAACCAGATGCATCGACAACATGTATTATTCCTTCACTTTGTCTGAGATTATCCAGAAACTCATTTCCAAGCCCTCTCCCCTTGTGCGCATCGGGAACGAGTCCAGCAACATCTATTAGCTTAACAGGTATAAATCTCCATCCATCGATACAGTTTCCACATTCTATTCCAAGTTCTCTGCAAACACACTTAACGCGTACATGAGCTATTCCGATGTTTGGTTTGATCGTTGTAAATGGATAGTTAGCTATTTCAGCATCTGCGAGAGTTGCGGATTTAAAGAAAGTCGACTTTCCAGCGTTTGGCTTTCCAGCTATTCCGATTTCGATCATAGAAGACCCCTACTTTCATATTCTCCACGTTTTCTTTTTCTTATTAGACTTTTCAGGAGAGAAGTGTTGTTCTTTAAAAATGAGGCGAATTCCTTACTTATCTCCCCCTTTCTTTCAAAGTAATCGATTATTTCCACAGCTTCCTCCACATTCTTACAAATTTCTAGGTGATCGATAACAGTGGGTATTATTCTATCTCCAATCTCCGCGTATAATGCTGGGAACATCTTTTTGAACTTCTCCTTGTCCCATTCCACTTTTCTCACCGAGATCTGTTTTTAACACTATTGAATCACGAATCCACACACCTTCCTTGGCCACTATATTTCCATCAACAATACAACCCTTTTCTATATAAACCCTACCACCCTTCACGTTTGTTCCAACAACGCTTGAATTCATCAGATACACAACCTCTCCCCTGACATAGCCATGAACAGTGCTGGAATCCAATATCACCTCTCTTCCCCTCAAGTTTCCGAAAACCTCACTTTTGCTTATGTAAATATCCCTAGCCTTTAGAGTTCCAAGAATTCTACTGTCATATATGTCAGCATCCCTAGTTGTTGAAATCCTCATCGCATCTACAACGCACCTTTCTGGCAAGATTAGAGCAGGATTCAGATCCTCTGTAAGATTTAGCAACTCTTCAGCCTTACCAAGTCGGAAAAGGAGCATTATGTAGAGGAGAAGAATGAAAATAATCGAAGCCGGGTTTTGAATTGTTATCAGACCTCTCGCTTCAAATCCATTCTTTATTTTTACGTTCCTACCTATTTCGAGATCACCATAGACTATTAGCTTACCATTTATTCCTACCAATTCACCAATGTATGCATCGGATTTGGAAATAACATCTCCGAAAATCGTTGAAAAGGAATCGATGCGTATTTCCTCACCAATTAAATCACCTTTTATTTCAACTCTCTCTCCAGTTATGATCTTTTTTGCAAGTATTCCGTAATCAACCTTTGAATTTTGACCAATTATCACATCACCGTTTGCAAGAATGCTTCTTTCTTCAAACCTAACTCCACGAAAGAGCATCTTAGTGAGCATTTGCAAATACAACTTCTTTCATTTAAAAAACTTTACCTATACGGATAGTCCTAAGATGAGAAAATTCTTTGAACTCTTCGAATTCCCAAAAACAGCAATGGAATCGTTGGAATG
>JAWAQR010000031.1:0-7083 GCA_038893835.1 Archaeoglobaceae archaeon | reverse complement strand
GAAGAAAGCATTAGTTTTTGATTATGAGAAGTTGAGGGATTGTGTAAATCCAAGGGTCCTGAAGATGCTTGAAGAATTGAAAATAGACTTTATGGGTGTCTCCATAGATTCTCTTATGATCATATGCCCTGAAGAAGTTGCTGAGAAAGTTAAAAAAGTCGTTAGATCCTCAGGTGTCAAGATAGAGGAAGTCGGATGGGTGGAAAAGGGAGAGGGGGCTTATATCGTTGAAGATGGGGTTAGAAAGGAAATAAAACCAAAGTTCAGGGAATCTGCATACACTCCACTGAAAAAGGTAGTTGGTGAAGAAATGCCTGAAGATTTTGAAAAAATGCGTAAAAAGATCGACGAAGCAGTCTTAAAGGCAATAGAGAAAAAGAACCTCGTTTTAAAGAAGCTCATGGATAAAATTAAGTGAATTATTGAATTATTTTATTAAAATTAAAACAAGAAACAAGTGAATAAAATTCTGGATGATTTCAGGATAAAAAAGAACAATTCTTTACAGCATAACCCCGATGATGGCTTATCTCTGGTTTTGCATAGAAAACAAGAAGTCGCTGATCTTTGCAGGAAGGACAGCGAGTGGGAAAACGACTTAAGAGCAGCTTTGAGGCAAAGACCTGAATATATAATCGTTGGAGAAGTTCGTAGGAGGGGAAACTTTGACTTTATTCCAGGCAATGGCCACAGGACATACGACATACTCAGCCCTGCATGATGACAGTGTTAGCGGTGATGTTTGAAGCGTTGAACATAATAAACATACCCCAGTGTTAAGGAGCTTAATGAAGAGCTTGAAAGGAGGGAAAGAGGTGATGAAGCTATTGGGAATTCGGGAACTATGATTTACACAATTGGTCACTCAAATCGTGATTTCAACTCTTTTCTCAACCTTCTCCTTTATTTCGGAATAGAAGTATTGATCGATGTCAGAAGATTTCCTGTTTCGAGGTTTGAGTATTTCAATGCAGAAAATCTTCAGATAATCAGAAATTATGGGATAGAATATGTTCAGAAACCGAATTTGGGTGGTTTTAGAAGAAAAATATTGAAGGACTCACCCAATAAAGCTATAAAAAGTCCCGGTTTCAGAAATTATGCGGATTACATGCTAACAGAAGATTTCAGAAAAGAGATTGAGGATTTGGTTGAGATTGCAAAGAAAAGAAAAACCGCAATAATGTGTGCGGAGAAATTTTACTGGAAATGTCACAGAAAATTTATATCCGATTATCTTTGCATGCTTGGCTTTAAAGTTGTCCATATAATAGATCATAGGACTTTAATACATAAAATAAGCAAAAATGCACGCATCGAGGAGGGGAAATTGGTCTATGATCTCGAACTCTGAAGGATTAAAAAGGATGGTAAAATTTTGGAACTTTATTTGATTTTTATCCTTCAAATCTGGATTTTTGAGAGGGTAAGTTTTTTGAAATCTCTGGGTTTTCCAGCTAGAAGTATGCTTTGTTGATGAAAAAATTTATATAAGGGAACTTTGCGTAATTTAATTAGATGACGGAGGTGCAGATGGAGTTACCTCTCGCACCAGTTGAGAGGTTGCTGAAAAAAGCCGGAGCAATAAGAGTTAGCGAAGATGCAAGAATCGAGCTTGCAAAAGAAATAGAGAGTAAAATAACCCTGATTGCTAAAAAAGCTGCTGAAATAGCAAAGAATGCAGGAAGAAAAACAGTAAAAGCAGAGGATATTAAACTAGCAGCTGAAAACGTTCTCAAGTCTTAGTTTTTCTTTTTTTACATTTTCTGTAGAAGATTAAAGGGTGTCTTACGTTACAATTTGCAACGCAGTTTTGATATGTCCTCATGGTATCGCATGATGGTGCTGTGTATTCCACACCCCTCCCCCTTATTCCAGCTATGTGTTCTATCTGATATCTTGACTTCTCTTCATCGAAATCTGGGGTGGTTTTGAATAGTTCAAGAATATCTTCAGCCTTCATTCCAATGTTTAGGAGGAATGAAGTTAAGGCAAACCTCGCAGAATGAGGGACGTTCATACCTTTTCTTATTTCTGAAAGTATCTCGACCATACAGGGTGGGAAGCATTTCACATCGACTTCACCAAAATCTAAGTCTATTTTTCTCTCTTTTACCGCAAATCTCTCTATTTCCCTAAGATGGGGTTCCAGAATTCTCAGAAAAGCATCAGTTTTTTCGAAAAATTTTATTCGTAGATATTCCTTTATTATTCTTATAACTTGACTTCTCGTCGTTTTTACGTAGCCATCTGAAACAAAACGATTCAAAAGGCGCCAATCATCATCCTTCATCCTCGCAGAAGCCCTCAGATAGCTTGCCACATGTACATCCCAACCTCGAAGCTTTATACCCATGTCCCTTGCTACTATCCTTATTATCTCGTCCTTTTCATTCTCAAGTGCTATAGCAAACGATTCCGCTTCATTTACTGCATATCTCATTCTTATCCAATCTTCAAGCTTAGAAACAAGCATTTTTGCAGAAATATAGCTCAAAACTGAGAGCTTTGCAGATAATCTTATCTCATCCTCAACCCTTCTTCCATAATAAATAAGGCAGTTTGAAAAGCAGTTCATGCAGAGATTGCAGTTTTGATATTTACCGATTTCTTTACATTTCCAACAATTCAAATCGCATTCGAGGCATGGAATCATTTTAACAGGACTTCTCGTTTTTACTTTACCATTTATAGCCATTATGATCTCATTTTTTGCATTCTCTATTATTTCAGGAAATTTCTCTAGTTCCCTTTCAACTTCCAAATCGGAAAAAACTTTTGTGGCAAAACTGAGAAAAGGGTAGACAGAAAGAAGGCGAAAAATCGGTAAAAATTTCATCAGCTTTCCACACGTGGAGCGAGTATATATTCGACCCTCATTTTTCCTCCAGCCAACTCAAACGAAAACCTGCCCGGGTAGTTTGTTCCGAGGTATATCGTGAGGAGATCTCCTGCTCCGGCGATTTTGCAGAACTCCTTTAGGTAGTCCAAGCTGAACATACTCCTAGCCTCTCCGCCGTTGAATTCTATGAGCTCCCCACTGGTCATGCTGAAAGTTATCTTTTCCAAATCCCCTTTGGCTTCTATTGTAAAACCATTCTTATCAGACTTTAGCACGATGTTTTCGCTGACTTTTTCTGAAGCTGAAATAGCTTTTTTGAATTCCTTTGCATCGAGAACTATCTTTGCAGGCAGGTTTAATTCTGGTATTTTGGGCTCTTTTCTTATCGCTGAGGGATCGATCAATGCGAGGTTATATTCCACAGCTCCAAATTTTATGCGCAAATTCGTTTCGTTTTGTACGGATATTTCCACCAAATCTTTTGCACTTATCGCTTTGCTTATTTCAAAAACTCTGTTCATGTCAACACCAATCGTTTTCTCCTCGTCAATCCTATAGCTTTCCATCGACTCTTTTGGGACATCTACTATCACCATTGCAACGTTAGATGGATCAACTGCCCTTGAATGCAGACCTTTGTTTAGAAAATGAATTCTGCACTCGCTAACTAAGGCGACGATTGCCCTTGAGATTGTTTTTAATATCTCTCCAGAAAGGATTGCCTCAATCATAGCTAAACTTTTTTAGTCCAGTTAATATTTATTTTTTTCTGCATCATTTCCGATTGGTAAAAAGTATATTAAGTTATTCATAACAATAATTATGGTTCTCGAAAATGTCGAGTTCCTGAAGGTCATAATTGATAAAATGCTGACCGGAATCTTAATAGCAGATGATGAATTTAAAATACTATACGTGAACGATATATTTTCCAAATTTACTAAATATAGTTTTGAGGAGTTAAAAGGGATAAGCTTTTTACATCTTGTTCATGAAAATAGTATGGAAGACGTTAAGAACGCTTTGAAAATCGTTTTAAGTGGAAAGGCTGTAAGAAGAGAATTTGAGTATTATACGAAGAAAGGTGAAGTGAGATGCTCTCTCGGTATGTTCTTACCTTTTTTATATAAAAATAAATTATATATAATTGGAAACTTCATCGACATAACACGTGAAAAGGAACTCGAAAGAGAGCTTAGGGAGAGTGAAGAATTTTATAGGAATCTAATATACAATTCAGAAAGTCTGATTTACATAATGCAGGAAGGGAAATTTGTATATGTTAACAAAAAGGTAGAAGAACTCACCGGATATAGGAAGGAGGAGTTGATAGGTATGGAAGTCATCAAATTAATCCATCCAGCTGATAGGGATAAATTTGAAAGATGTTTCGAAGAGAAGATTGAAAAGAGAATTCATAACCTGAGAATAATAACCAAGGATGGTAGAACTTGTTGGTTGGCGATGAATTTTGTAAAAATAAACTTCGAAGGAAAACCTGCATTTTTTGTAAGCGGAGTCGATACAACTGAGATTTTGACGCTAAATGAAGAGCTGAAAAAGAAGAACGAATACTTTTCTCTGCTCTCTAGGATTCTCAGACACGACATAATCAACGATTTGGCAGTCATAAAGGCTGCGATAGAAATTGGGGATAGAGAACTTCTAAAGAAAGCATATCAAAAGATAGACTGGATTTTGGAGAAAATAAACGACATAAAATCATTGGAGGAGGCTGTTGGAGTGATAAAGAGCATTGATGTTGCGGAAATTGTGAGAAGTGTTGTCGAAAAATACAAAGAGGAGGCAAATTTTGAAATGAAGCTCGAAGACGTGAAAGTAATGGCAAATGAGGCTTTAAAGAGCGTTGTAGAGAATTTGATAAACAATGCGATAATACATTCACAGGTTTCGCCTGTAACGATTACAGTAGAAGTTTTTAGAGAGGGGAACGATTGTATTATTAAGATTGCCGATAATGGAGTAGGGATTCCTGAAGAGTTGAAAGATAAGATATTTGAAGCCAAATTTTCAAGAAAAGGAGGAGGGCTTGGGTTGTTCTTAGTTAAGAAAATAGTTGAAATGTTTGGTGGAAAAATCTCGCTTCGAGATAACATACCAAGAGGTGCTTTGTTTGAGGTCAGAATTCCAATTTCAAAAGATTTATCCTAATAAATTCGAGGACAAAATTTTTAAAATGAAGTGAAAAGGTTATCCAATGGGGAAGACAGGAAGTGTAACCTGGGTTAAGATAAAGAAGAGGAACAGCAACGAATATCGCTTGGTCCCAACAAAGTGGCAGAATTACAAGAAACCTGGTCCGAATCAGAAATACACTGCAGATGGAAAGAAGAGGAGAAGAATAAAGAGATCTCCAAAATCGATACTTGGAGTTAAGAGTTAAAAATTCGAGACAAGTTTTTTGTTGTGGAAGATAGAGAGCAAAGGCTAACAGAGCATTTAGCGGAGCTAAGGAGGAGGATTACTAGAGTTTTAATCCTGCTAGCAGTTCTAATCCCTGTTATATTTCTTTTCTCTCCTCAAATAATCAAAATTCTCTGGCAGGAGCTAGTAGGGGGGCAGATGTTTGCGTTTGGAATAATGGAATGGATTCTCCTCAATTTGACACTTTCTCTTATTCTTTCTCTTATCTTTCTTTATCCCTACGCATCTTTGGAGCTCTATCTCTTTGCAAAACCAGGACTTTATGAGAACGAGAGAAAGTTTTTTAAAATTGTTTTGATCTCAAGCTATCTTTTATTTCTTTTCGGTCTTTTTATTTCGTTTAAATTTTTAATTCCAGCTCTTTATAGCATTTCCTATGGAGAACAATTTTATTCAGTAGAGAGGACTTTGAGCAATTCACTAAGGATAGCTTTTGCAATTGCTTTATCGCTGCAAATTCCGCTTGCCATTTTTTTGCTCGACCATTTTAGGATTGTGGATTATGAAGTGATGAAAAACTTTAGACTACCAATATATTTAATAATTTTTTTATTGATATTAAATACATCAGCAAATCTCAGTGGTCTTGCTCAGGTATTGGCCTTACTTCTCTTTATCTTAATGTTCGAACTGGGACTGATCATTTTGAAAGTAAGTAAAAGATATATACAAAGGAGGTAACCTTAAAACTAATGCTAATTGTAATAGCTGGAGCTGGCGATGTTGGCTATGAATTGGCTAAATCTCTTTCTGAAGAAAACGATGTTTATGTAATAGATAAAGACAAGGAAAAGTTGGAAAGATTTGTGGATTTGGATGTGATCACGATAAAGGGAAATGCAGGAAACCTCAAGGTTTTGAAGAATGCAAAGGTTGAAAAGGCAGACTACTTCCTTGCAGTTACGGGAAACGATGAGATAAATCTGATTTCGGCCTTAGCAGCAAAAAAACTTGGAGCAAAAAAGACCCTTGTAAGAATAGAGAATCCTGAATACGTTGATAGTCCTGTAGTTAGATATCATCCACTTGGTTTTGATGTAGTTATTTGTCCATCCCTCGCTCTGGCTCAGGAGGCAGTTAGAGTTGCAGGCATTTTGCCGGCAGTTGGAGTAATAACGCTTGATAAGGAAATGGAAATACTCGAAATTCAAGTAGCTCCGGATTCCGATATTGTTGGAAAGAGTGTCAGAGATCTCGAACTTCCTCCTGAGACTCTAATTATTTCGATTTGCAGGAATGGAAAAATACTTTCACCAGAGATAGAGAAGATCGAGGTTGGAGATAGAATAGAGATTCTTGGAAAACATTCCGAGATAAATAAGCTCAGAGGAATCTTTGGAGAGCAGATTACAAATAAAATAACGATCTTCGGAACTGGGAATATTACTAGCTACATGATAGAGCTTTTAAAGGAGAGAAACGTGGCGATAAAAGTTTTCGGGATGAACAAAAAGGCCTGTGAAGAATTGATTGAAAAATTCAGGGATATAAAGGTAATATTCGGAAACTATCTTGATGTGAACGTTCTTATAGAGGAAGAGGTTGGAAAGTCAGATGTTGTGCTTGCGATGACGGATAGCGATGAGAGAAATCTGATGATATCTCTGATCTCCAAAAAATTGGGTGCGAAGAAAACCATAGCCAAGGTTGAAAATCGCGATTATCTGGAGATATTCGAAAGAGTTGGTGTTGACAAAGTGCTAAATCCGAAGCTGATAGCGATTTTGGAGATTTTGAAACAGCTAATTATGGAAAGGGTGGGAATCAAGGCAATCGCTGAGATAAAGGGATTTGCA
>JAWAQR010000030.1:0-8282 GCA_038893835.1 Archaeoglobaceae archaeon | reverse complement strand
ACCCGCGATATTCATAGACTGACAGCAACCTTTATTTGAAGCCCTTTTAGAGTTTTTTTGTGAGAGTTGCCATAGAGACCTATGGATGTACGATGAACCAATCGGATTCAGACGTTATTAGGGCACTGGTAGCTGAAAACTTCGTCCTGTCAGATGTGAAGGATGCAGATGTCGTTGTAATAAATTCATGTGGAGTGATAGACTTCACGGAGAGGAAGATAATTAAGAGAATTCGGGAGTTAAAGAGCCTTGGAAAAAAAGTAGTCTTGGCAGGATGTTTGACTAGGATTTCAAAGGAAGCTTTAAATTTGGCAGATTCAGCGATTTCTCCAGACAATTTGGACAAGATAGTGGATGCCATCAAAGGAGCTTGCGATGGGGGGGCAAGATTTTTGCAGTGGAGGAGAGATTTAGATAAAACATCTTTACCAAAGCTCAGGCTTAGGGAGAATGTTATAGCAATTGTTTCAATTGCCGAAGGCTGTGTTGGTAACTGCTCTTTTTGCGCTACCAAGTTTGCAAGAGGAAAGCTTAGAAGTTTCTCGCTTCAGGGGATAGTTGAGGAAGTTAGGAATGCTGTAAAACAAGGATTCAAAGAAATACAGCTCACTTCTCAGGATACTGGATGCTATGGATTGGACAAGGGAGAACTCATGCTTCCGGAACTTCTTGAAAAGATATGTGAGATTGAGGGCGATTTTAGAGTTAGGGTTGGAATGATGAATCCACATCATGCAAAGAAAATGCTAGAAGACCTGCTGAATGCTTATGAGAACGAGAAGATATACAAATTCCTGCACTTACCTGTACAGAGTGGAGATAACGCAGTTCTCGAGCATATGAGAAGAGATCACAGTGTTGAAGATTTTTTGGAAGTCGTGGAAGCTTTCAGAAGAAGATTCGACATAACGCTTTCCACTGATATAATCGTTGGTTATCCAACCGAGAGTGATGAATCTTTTTGGAAGAGCTATGAATTGATAGAGAAGGTTAAACCGGATATCGTGAACATAACAAGATTTTCAAAAAGAGAAGGGACTCCTGCTGCAAAGCTGAAGCAAATTCCAGGCTGGATTGTAAAGGAGAGGTCCAGAAAATTGACCGAGCTCTGCGTTAAGATTGGATTGGAAAATAATAAAAAATACGTGGGTAAGGAGTTCAGGGTTCTCGTGACGAGTCATGGTAAAAAGTGGATGTTGTCGAGAAATAACTCTTACAGGGCTGTTATAACTTTTGGAAGATTGGGAGAATTTAAAAATGTCAAGATAGGGGATTTCAGGCATAACTATTTACTGGACTCCGAATTGATGGTTTAAAGAACATTCTTTAAAATGTAAAGCGAAATCTTTATATATCATTACTCCGAAAAGTATATATACCTTTACGCAAAGCTTAAATATTGCATGAAAAAGTTGCTCATGCTTGGTAAACCTGAGAAAGTTGCAAAGTCTGGACTCCTTCTGATCCCAGTGTCGCCGACAAACATTCCGAAAATTGGAGAAAGAGTTGTGACACGAAAACTGGAAGACGTGGGCGTCGTGGTTGATATAATAGGCCCAATCAATTCTCCCTATGCTCTGGTAAGGCCGAATAAAATCGTTAATGAGGATTTGTTCGTGGTGAGGGAGTATGGTGGAGATAGAAAAGGTAAAGGAGAAGGAGGTAGAAAAAGAAGTAGAAAGAAAGGAGATTGAAAGAGAGGAAGATATAGAAGTATGTCCTGAGTGTAAAAGTCCAAGATTGATCCGAGATTATAAAAGAGGAGAATTCATCTGTCAGGACTGTGGTCTGGTCATAGAGGATCAATACATAGACTCTGGCCCAGAATGGAGGGCATTTGACAGCGAGCAAAGGGATAAGCGTAGCAGAGTTGGGGCTCCGGTTACGTTCACGATCCACGACAAAGGTCTTTCGACCATAATAGACTGGAGTAACAAGGATTACTATGGAAAGGCGATATCTGTCAGGAACAGGGCTCAACTGTTTAGGCTAAGGAAGTGGCAAAGAAGGATTAGGATTAGCAACGCAACTGAAAGAAATCTTGCATTTGCACTCAGTGAACTTGATAGAATGGCCTCGGCACTTGGTTTGCCGAAAAGTGTAAGAGAAGCTGCTTCTGTGATTTATAGAAAAGCTGTAGAGAAGAATTTGATCCGTGGAAGGAGCATCGAAGGTGTTGTCGCTGCAGCCCTTTATTGCGCTTGTAGACAAGCTGGAGTGCCGAGAACTCTTGAGGAAATAGCTACGTATTCAAGAGTTGATAGAAAAGAAATAGGTAGAACTTACAGGTTTATAACGAGAGAACTTGGAATAAAGCTAATGCCGACTAGCCCAGCTGATTATGTACCCAGATTCTGTGCAGCGCTGAATTTGAGCGGAGAAGTACAGAGAAAGGCGATAGAAATAATAAAGAAGGCTGAAGAAAGGGAACTGACAAGCGGTCGTGGACCAACGGGTGTTGCTGCCGCAGCGATATACGTTGCCTCAATACTTCTAGGAGAAAGAAGGACGCAGAGAGAGGTTGCTGAGGTTGCTGGAGTAACTGAAGTGACAATAAGAAATAGATATAAAGAGCTTGCAGAAAAACTTGGAATAGAAATAATCCTCTAACTTTTTAAAAGCTCTTCAAGTTTTTCCCTATTAAATCCCAGAACCCATTTATCTCCCTTAACGACCAAAGGGACAGAATAGCTTTTCGAGATGCTGTATATTTCCTCTATCACCTTCTTTCTTTCCTCCCCTTCTAACTTATCAACCCATATAACCTCAAAATCTGCTTTCGCAGCGTTTAGAAATTCCACTGCCCTCTTACAGTGCGGACAAGTTGTGAGACCATATACCACTATTTTTGCCATGAAAGAAGTGATCCTGAAGTATTAAACTTTTCCTAGAGCAGGGTAGAGAAGTGTATGCACGAAACCTCCATTCAGCTTCGCAATTATTCTGCATGGACAATAGTCAACTGCGTGGTAATCTTTAACGAACTTTACAACATCTCCAAAAAGTGAGGCCTTATCGAGCTTATCTCTCAGTTTCTCATAAATCTCGAGACGGTGCAAATGATGCATTTTATGAAATATGAAGGCTTATATATAAGATGCTCATTTGCTATTTTATATAACTTCAAGATAAAAATATTTCTCATCTTCAAATCTTCTACCAAGCTTAATATCGAGTGGTTTTTTGAATATTGGCCCATTGACCAAGATTGTATGAAACTCACCGTTTTCACCACATGGATCCGCTTTCTTGGAGATCAGATACTCTATGACGCTCTTGTCAAAAATTTTTCCAAGAATTTCCTTGTAATCTTTCCTGACTGCAATTATTATAGCTCTGAAGTTCTCTGCGATCTCCTCAGCTAATTCTCTCGTATTTCTCCCCCAGAGCGGGAAAATGGGCTGTATACCTAGTTCTCTGCACACTCTTTCAATCCAGTTTCGATGGTGCTCCAGATATATGTCACCAAACACGACTTTTTCTGCATTGTTATCTTTCAAAACCGCCTTTAAGACACTCTCAAAATCTTCCGAATACCTTCCAAATACGATGTCGATACCAATCGCTTCACTCTGCCTTCTGAGAACGTCTTCTCTTAACTTATGACCTCTGGTTTCTCCGTTTTTTATCATACAAATGAGCTTATCGACCTTGTATTGCTTCATCGCCTCATATAATGCCATTCCAGAATCCTTACCTCCACTCCACATCGCGAGGATCATATCATAGATTTGGATTTAAAAAATTAGATGTCAAAATACTTCATGTATTCCCAAGGTGTAATGTATAGACAGAATTGGTTCCACTCTTCGATCTTTAATTCCATGAACGTATCGAATATATGGCTTCCAAGAACTCTCTGAAGAACTTCATCGCTTGCCAAATGATCGAGTGCATCCCTCAGCGTTGTTGGTAACTCTCCTATGCCAAGCTCTCTCCTCTCTTTTGGCGAAAGTTCATAAACATCGACCATCACGGGATCTCCAGGATCGATCTTCTTCTTTATCCCATCCAAGCCTGCTGCAAGCTGGGCAGAAATTGCGAGATATGGATTGCAACTTGGATCTGCACCACGATATTCAATCCTTATTGCTGACGGCTTCTTCTGATACATTGGTACCCTTACCAAAGCAGAACGATTTCTCGGGCTCCAGCAGATATTTATCGGTGCTTCAAATCCTGGTACAAGACGTTTGTAGCTGTTCACGGTTGGACAGCAAATAGCGGTTAGAGCTTTTGCATGCTCAAGCAATCCGCCAATATAGTAGCGAGCCTTCTGACTCAGCATGAACTCGTCGTTTGGATCTGCAAATAGAGCTTCACCCTTAAAGGGTTCCCCTTTCCACAGGCTTTGATGAGTATGCATACCACTTGCATTGTCCAAGTAAATTGGTTTAGGCATGAAAGTTGCTACTAAGCCGTGCTTCTTTGCAATGTTTTTTGCAGAGAACTTGTATAAATAAAAGGCATCTCCAACTGGAGTAAGCTTTTTTGGCTTAAAATCGAGCTCCACTTGCCCTGGTGTTGCAACTTCGTGATGATGGTATTCAACCTCTACTCCTAGTTTTTCAAGAACATAGACAAGTTCATTGCGATATTCAACAGTGGTATCTTCAGGCGGAGCTCTGAAATAGCCTTCTTTCGGGCGAATAACATAGCTTCCATTCAGTTCCTCGCTTAGAGGCAAAATTCTCGGAGCCCCCCAGCTATCTCCTGCACCACCATTCGGAGAAACCCAGAGATCCCAGACAAGATTTCTAAAATCAACACTCTTAAAAACAAAAAACTCGATCTCTGGACCAAAGATTGCTGTCATCCCCATACTTTCAAGTTCTCTTTCCATTCTCTTTGCAACATAACCCCTGGGATCGCATTCGGCAATTCCAGATGCCCAAGCTTCGTAAATATCACCAAAAATGATCGCACTCTTTTGAATCGGATCGCTGAGCCAAGGTATGATTCTCAATGTTTCTGGATCAGGCATCCAGATTATATCGCTCTGCTCAATGCTCTTGAATCCCCTGACCGATGATCCATCAAACCCGATGCCTTCAAAAGCATTTCCTTCGATGAATTCTCTTGCAGGGATTGAAAAAGTCATCAAATAACCACGAATGTCGCTGAAAGCGCAGAGAACTTGTTTGACATTATTATTTTCAAGCAAATTTATCGCGGCATTTATCGCATCCATTTAATCACCCCTCAGTTTTTGAGCCCCCTAATATATATTTTTTTCGTAAATGGATTCTGTATTAAAAAAGAAGTAGTTTAAAGTCGAAAATTTGAAAGTCTTTTAATTCAGGAAGTCGAGAATTATTTTTTATTTTATATTAATAAACAAAAAGCTTAAAAATTCGAGCTTTTAGCAAATCTAATGATTGCCTCCGCTCCAGGAAAAATAATTTTATTCGGCGAACATGCAGTGGTTTATTCTCGTCATGCGCTTGTGTCAGCAATCAATCTACGATGCAAGGTTGAAGCAAAAAAGAGCGACGAATTCAAGATAACGTCTCCACTGGGTAAAACAGGATTGGACTTTAGGGTACATCCATATGTCAGTCATGCAATAAAGAGATTTTGTGAGATTGAAGAGATAAAGGGAGTGGAATTGTCGATAGAGAGCGAGATTCCCATAGCCTCTGGTCTTGGAAGTTCTTCAGCTGTAACCGTTGCAACTTTGAAAGCTTTGAGCGAACTTTTCAATACGGGATTGAAAAATGATGAAATATTTGAAATTGCTAGAAAAGTAGAACTAGACGTTCAGGGAAGGGGAAGCGGGATAGATCCGTTCATTTCAACTTTTGGTGGTTCTTGGATTTTTCCGAAGAAAATAAAAGTTGATCTATCGTTAGATCTTTTCGTTATCAAGCTTTGGGAAAGGGCAACAAAGGAAATGGTGGAAAAAGTTGGAATGTTAAGAGAGAAATATGGGGACGTTTTTGAAAGTATTTTTGATGCGATTGATAAGATAACGCTCAGATCCTTAAACTGCAAACTGGATGAGCTCGAGGATCTGATTCGTATCAATCAGTCTCTGCTTAGGGCAATAGGAGTTAGCTCACCAGAAATAGATGAAATTGTAGCAAAACTTGAAAAGTCTGGGTTTATAGTTAAAATAACTGGTGCTGGAGGAGGAGGCTCGATTTTCGGAATTTACAGGGGTAGAAAACCCGAGGGAAGCTTTTTGGTAAAAACGAATGCGGAGGGGGTAAGGATTGAGGATTCTTAAAATTGGGGGATCGGTGATAACTAGGAAAGAGAGCTTTGAAGAGCTGAATGAAAAGGCAATTGAGGAGATCTGTTCAGTTATTTCAAGTGATTACTCCAATCTAATCCTAATCCATGGCGCCGGATCTTTTGGACATCCGCATGTGAAGCTTTATGGCCTTGGCAATCCAGTTTCAATTGCAAGAGTACACAACGCGTGTGTAAGGCTGAATGAATTTTTTTGCAGAAGACTGATTGAACACGGAGTTCCCGCTATTGGATTTCATCCGATGAGTTGCGATTTTGAGAAAATAGGAGAACTCGTTGAAAAGGGATTTTTACCAGTTCTGCATGGCGATGTGACTTCCGATGGTAGAATAATCTCAGGGGATGAAATTGCTGTTAAAATGGCTGAAGAGTTTAAAGCAAAATTGATTGGATTCGCAACAAATGTTGAGGGAATTTTTGTTAATGGTAAAATTGCAGACAAAATCTACAGAGACACAATCCCAGATTCTCTTGGCGAAGAAGATGCAACGGGAAAAATGAAAGGTAAACTTGAAAAGATATTCTCACTCAGACACAGGTGCAGAGTTTTCGTTTTCAAGGGTGAAGGGGAAAATGTTAAGAAGTTTCTGGAAGGAAAAGAGATTGGGACAGAGGTGGTGTTGTGAGGACTTCCAATAGAAAGCTTGATCACATCAGAATTTGTCTGACGGAAGAGGTTGAATCTGGTTATACTGGGCTTGAGGATGTGATGCTGATACATCAAGCAATTCCAATGGTTGATTTCGACAAAGTGAATACAGAAATAGATTTTTTCAACAAAAAATTATCCTTCCCATTTCTCATCGCATCGATGACTGGAGGGCATGAAATTGCGAAGGAAATCAATGCAAATCTCGCTACAGCAGTGGAGGAGATGGGGATAGGGATGGGTGTGGGGAGTCAGAGAGCAGGGATTGAAGAGAGGGAACTTGAAGATACTTTTTCCATTGTAAGGGAAAAAGCACCAAAAGCTTTCATATATGCAAACATAGGTCTTCCACAAGTCATAAAGGATCCAGAAATCGTCGATAAGGCCATTGATATGGTTGATGCGGATGCCGTGGCAATACATCTAAACTATTTACAGGAAGCAATAATGGAAGAAGGAGATCTAATAGCTGAAAAAGGTTTAGATGTGCTTGAGCAAATTTGCAAAAGTGTTAAGATTCCGGTAATTGCCAAGGAAACAGGAGCAGGGATAAGTAGAGAAGTTGCTGTGAAGCTTAAAGAAGTTGGAGTTTCGGCCCTTGACGTTGGTGGCAAAGGTGGTACTTCTTTCAGTGCAGTAGAAGCTTATAGAAGTGAGAATGAAGTTTTAAAATCGATTGGCTTTGACTTTTTCGACTGGGGAATTCCTACTGCCTTTTGTATAGTTGATTGTGCAAAGATCCTACCTGTAATAGCAACTGGAGGTATAAGGAATGGTATAGATGTGGCTAAAAGCATAGCAATAGGCGCTGTAGCTGCAAGTTCAGCCCTTCCTTTTCTATCTCCTGCAAAAATCAGTGCAAGTGCTGTTAAAAAGCAAATACAGAGATTCATGAGAGGTTTCAAAACGGCAATGTTTTTATGCGGTGCAAAGAAGGTTGAAGAGCTTAAAGAGAAACCCGTATTCATCACAGGAAAACTGCTCGAATGGCTTAAATTTAGAAATTTGCTTCAAGAGTTTTATGGAGGGAGAAAATGTTAGAGATAAAGGAGAGGGTGAAAATAATCGATGAAGCTTTGAAAAATTACCTTCCAGAAAAAGATCTTGGGTTATACAAGGCTGCCAGACATCTGATAAAAGCTGGAGGAAAAAGATTGAGACCAGTAATAGCAATGCTCGTTTGTGAAGCAATTCGGGAAGATTACAGAAAGATTTTGCCCGCAATTGTGGCAATTGAGGCAATTCATAACTTTACGCTGATACACGATGATATAATGGACAGAGACGAAATGAGGAGAAATGTTAGGACAGTTCACATGGTTTATGGGGAACCAGTTGCAATTCTTGCTGGAGATACGCTTTTTGCAGAAGCTTTTAG
>JAWAQR010000029.1:0-8388 GCA_038893835.1 Archaeoglobaceae archaeon | reverse complement strand
CAGCACATTGTCGTAGCCGAGTGAGGATAGATTTCTTTTTGCCATCTCAGCCAGTTCCGGAATTCTCTCTATCGAAACAACCAGACCAGATTTTCCAACGATCTCAGCAGTGACTGCTGCATGATACCCGCATCCAGTCCCTATTTCAAGCACTTTTTCACCTTCTCTTAAATCCAAGAGCTCGCACATTATCGCAACCATGTGCGGTGCGCTTATCGTTTGTCCATAACCTATTGGTAATGGTGTATCAACGTAAGCTTCATTTCTATACCTTTCCGGAACAAAAAGATGCCTTGGAACTTTCTTTATCGCATTGTAGACTTTTTCGCTCAAATTCAGCTCTTCCTTAAGTCTCTTTGCAAGGCTCAACCTTTTCTCATCGAAGTCCATAGCTGTTCAGCCCTCTTTGCATCATCCAAGGTGTTTATGTTTATGACATCTTCAACTATATAGCTTTCTTCTTCCTGTTCCCCATCGATTTCTGCGATCACAATATTTATCCCAACAGGCTGACCATCTTTGATCACTTTGAGCGCAATTTTCCCGCAATTTCTATAGAAATCCACAACTTCATCGATTATTCCATCTCTAAGATAGACGATGTCGGATGAAACTATAAGCAGGGGTCCTTTAAGTGAAAGGGAATTAATGCATTCACGGTAATCTTCAACAAAACCTGCTCCCTTTGCCCTATAGACTTCATAACCTTTATCCCTAAGGTATTTTTCTGTCCTAGGTGTGAATGGAGAAGTGATCGCAATTATCTTGTATTTCTTCAGAGCCTTTAGGGAGTGATCTACCAGCTTCATTCCGCAGACTTCAAAAAGAGGCTTCTCCCCAACGTTCAATCTTTTCCCCTTCCCACCACACATCAGCAGGGAAATCATCAAAACCTTTATTAATAGCTCGATCTTAAGGTTTGCGATTACCATGGCAAGGAAGAGAGTTGCTAGAGTTAAGGATAAGTGGGCGACCAAGAAATGGTTTACCCTGCTCGCTCCAGAATACTTTGGGATGGTAGAAGTAGGAGAAACCCCAGCAAACTCTCCAGAGCTAGTTGTAGGTAGAACTGTTGAGACGACTTTGGCAGATTTAACTGGAGATGCATCGAATCAGAATCCATACAAGAAGTTGATCTTTAAAGTCTACAGGGTAGCAGGAGATAAAGCGTATACCAAGTTCCATAGATTCGAGCTAATGCGAGAGTATCTGAACAGTCTAATAAGGAGGAAGACTAGTAAAATAGAGGATGTCATCGACATAAAAACGGCTGACGGATATTTGATAAGGGTAAAACCTGTCATCTTTACAGTTAAGCGATGCAAGACATCACAGAAAAGGGCGATAAGGGCGATTTCGAGAGAAATAATAATAGGAAAGTCTTCATTGAACTTCGTGCAATTCCTTCAGGAATGCATTTTAGGCAAGATTCCGTCTGAGATTTATAAGAGTGCGAAGAAGATATATCCGATAAGAAGGGTTGAGATAAGGAAGATAGAAATGCTCAGTGAGCCAAAAGCTGAGGTGGTAGCTGCATGAAGTCGATGTACGCATACATAGCTGAGTTCTGGAAAAGCGATGAGATAGATAAACTCATGTGGGAAAGACTTCAAAAATGGAGGAGAGAACCAGCAGTAGTTAGGATAGAAAGGCCGACTAGGTTAAACAGGGCTAGAGCTTTGGGATATAAGGCAAAGAGGGGAATAATAGTTGTCAGGGTCAGGGTTAGGAGGGGAGGAAGAATAGCTACGCGTCCCTCAAGGGGTAGGAAAACGAAGAATCAAATGGTTAGAAAGCTGACACCGAAGAAGAGTTTACAGTGGATTGCAGAGGAGAGGGCGAATAGAAAATATCCGAACATGGAAGTTCTCGGATCTTACTGGGTTGGAGAAGATGGGAAATACAAGTGGTTTGAAGTAATACTTGTTGACAGAGATTGTCCAGACATAAAGGCTGACAAAAATCTAAATTGGATAACAAGGCAAAGGGGTAGAGTTTATCGGGGCTTAACATCGGCTGGAAGAAAGTCTAGAGGACTAAGGAAAAAGGGATTTGGGGCTGAGAAAGTAAGGCCAAGTTATAGAGCCAATTTTAGAAAAGAAAAAGAATGAAGGGTAGGATAGAATGGATAAAAGTATCAGCAGTTGTCCATTCAACAGAGAGCAGAGAAAAAGTTTCACAGGCGATTGCAAATCTTTTTCCATTCGATTTTGAGATTCAGGTAAGCAGTGCAAAAGGTCATTTTGGAAATCCAATGGAATATTTGGAAGTGGATTTAAAAAATAGCTCAGAAATAAAGATTTTTTGGCAAAACTTGCTGAAACTGCTTAAGGATGAAATTCAAAAACTCCTCGAAACACTTGAGGAAAGAATTGATGCACAAAACGTTTTGCACATAAGAATAGATAAACAAAGGGCTTTTTTGGGGGATTTTAAACTTTCAAATGTTGATCCAATTGCGATAAAGGTGAAGCTAGTAGTGTTTCCAGCTAAAAGGGAAAAGGCGATTGAATTTGCAAAAGAGATATGTTCGATTTCGTGAGATTTCAGCCACCGAAAATAGACCTTGGTTTTAAAGGATTCGTAATTCTAAGCGAAAAACCGGAAAAAGAAGGTCTTTATGGATACATAGTTAGGGCTAAGAATGCTAAGGAACTGAGGGAAAAACTGAAAAGAGTTGGAAACGCGATAGTTGCAGTTGAATGCCCAGATTGGAGGGAAGCAGTTATGAGGAGAAAGGTTGACATTTTACTCGACAGCGAAAGCAGGGTCCTCGATTTTGCTACAATAAAACTAGCAAGGGAAAAAGATGTGGCCATAGAATTTGGTCTATCAAAGTTTCTCATAACAAAGGGATTGAGGAGATCCGAGCTATTTTCAAGGCTAAAGGAAGAGATTAGGGTTGTAAAAAAATTTGACGCACCTTTTCTGATCACGTCTTCTGCTGAGAACGTATACCAGATGAGATCGAGAAAGCAGATTGAAACTTTCTTTTCATTTTTTGGTCTCAGCACTCAAAAAGCGAGATTTTTTGCAGAGAGAATTGTAAGAAGATATTACGACGAAAATTACGTTATGGACGGCTTTTTGATAGAAAGTTAAAAAAATTAAAGGGTGTCGATTGAGAACTTTTTAACTTTCTCAACTTTCCTTTCCCTTTCTCCAATCTCTCTCAGCATGGGTTTGCTTGGGACTTCTGAGAGACGCTCATATTCAGCGCAGCCAACAATGTCCTTGTGTTTAATTCCAGTCATTATAGCAACGACTCTGACAAAGCCCTCAAATTCCTTCGAAATCCTGGCTCCCCAGATCACGTTTGCATTATCATCGAGTTCAAATGTCAGATTCCTTATTATCTCCTCAGCCTCTTTTAGCGTTAGATCATTTCCTCCTGAGATGTGCACGAGAGCTCCTGTTGCTCCTCTGTAATCAACGTCGAGCAGTGGATGAGAGAGACAATCCTTAACAACGGTAGATACTTTATCCTGAGCTTTTGCTTCCCCTACCAGCATTACCGCAACTCCACCATGTCCCATTATTGCTTTAAGATCTGCAAAATCTATGTTTACAAGCGAGGGCCTTGTAATCGTGTCTGTTATACCCTTTATAGTTTCAGCGATCAGCTGATCCATTACGCTAAATGCAGCATCTATTGGCAGGTTTGGATAGTATTCGATGAGCTTATTATTGTCTAGCACGACTACGGTATCGCAATGTTCCTTCAATTCTCTGAGCCCTTGAATCGCTTTTGCAATTCTTGCTCTCTCAACTTTAAAAGGCATTTGGGCAAATCCGATCACTATTGCTCCCTGTCTTTTTGCTATTTCAGCCACAACAGGAGCGGATCCAGTTCCGGTTCCGCCACCCATTCCTGCACATACGAAAACCATATCCGCGTCTGCAAGGAGTTCTTCAATCACCCCTCTTGCAAGTTCTGCAGCTTTTCTACCGATTTCTGGATAACCACCAGCACCAAGACCGCGAGTAAGACTTCTGCCAATTAAAACCCTTTTATCTGCCTTCGTCATCAAAAGATGCTGTTTATCCGTATTTATCGCAATCGTGATAGCATCGAGATCCATTTGTGAAAGTCTGTTAATCGTGTTATTTCCACAACCACCACAACCAACGACAAAAATCTTCGGCTTCTCAAAAAAATCCTTAACTTCTTTTATCTTTTCCTCTCTCCTCATTCTCTCCTCTTCCAAATATTGCTGGGCTTTACTAACCAAACTCTTCAAGTCTACCACCCCCTAACTAAACTCCCCCATTTTCGAGGCTTTCTCGATCACCTCTTTATGCTCTTCAATGAATTTCTTTATTGCAGCTCTTATTGCCTCGCTGACAGATGTATATTCCCCAATCTCTACTAAGAGTTCCAATTTTTGATATTGTGCTTCTGTGAGTCTTATACTTATCTTTCTCGTTACAGGCATTTTTCCACCGGAACCTTGGGTTCAAGATGGATGCGCAAAGGACATCTTTCAGTCTCTTTTTGTGCATATTTTTAGTATATATTGTCCGACTATTGTCCGACATTATAATATTTAAAGTTTTCGATGTCTATTATGATTGAATCAAAAGAATAACGTTTATCTTATTATATACACTCCATTAACAATCTATTTAAAAATTGGATAATGGACGAAAATCTTAAACTCAGGACGAGAAAAGAGGATTTGATGATCTCTGCACACGCACCAGCGCTGGTGGATTACATTTTTGTGATCGAAGAGTTCCCCTCAGTTGGTGGACATGCAAGAATACTCGCAACTTCAAAATCTCCCGGTGGAGCTGGGGCCAATGTTGTGCACAATCTAGCAACTCTGGGCTTAGAAACGGCTCTTTTTACAACTCTTGGAAGAGATGATGATGCGAAATTCTTTGTTGAGAACACAAAAGCCAAGGTTTTTGCTGAAATAACCGATGAATTTACAGGAAAAGTCCTAGTTTTTGTTGATAAAAAAGGAGAGAGAACCTTTTTTGTCCAGCCAAATTCTGCAGGAAAACCTTTTGTGAAGGTGAGAACAGGAGATTTCCTTTATGTCGATCCTTTTCCTGCTGAAATCAGTTTTGAAGTTCAGAAGGAAATAATGGAGGAGTTTGATGGTTTTACGATACTAAATCCTGGCTATTTATATGCGAGTATGGGATATGAAGAGTTGAGCGAACTCCTTAAATTTACTGACATGATCATAATGTCCTCAGCTGAATTCGAAATGCTGAGATGTTCCCCAAAAGATTTGACAAAATACGTTGACTACGCAATTGTAACGATGGGAGATAAGGGGGCTGTATGTTATACGAAGCATGAAAAATTCGTTGAAAAAGCCTGCAAAGCTAGGGTTATAGACACAACCGGAGCTGGTGATGCCTTTGCTGCCGGATTTTTATATGGTTTTATAAATGAATTTCCAATAGAGATTTGTCTTAAACTTGGTAATTTCTGTGGCGCTTACAATGTTGAGAGACTTGGTGCTAGAGCTTTTCCTCCAAAAAATCTTGTTGAAGAATTTTTAACATCCCTTAAAAGAGGGGTTTGATAAACTTCTCAGCCTTTACTCACTTCTCGCAAGTATTATAAAATGAAGAAAGGTTTTCTTTTCATGGATGTGAGGCTGATCGTTGAAAAACTTGGTGCAAGGAGAGTTTATAAGGAAGATTGTGAGTTGTGTATAGTAGGTTATACTGGAAAGAAATGTCCCTATTTGCGAAAAATCGGAAAAGAATTCTTTTGTGTGAGAGATGCTGCTAAAAAAGATCCTAGGTTGAAATTTTAAAGAGTGTGATCGGATGAGCTGGAAGTCTTGGAAGCATATAACAAAACTAGATCCGGATAAGAACAACAGCAGAGAAATCGTTAAAGCCGTTATTAACAGCGGTACTGATGCGATAATGATTTCTGGAACTCAAAATGTTACAATTGAAAAAGTGAAAAAGCTTTTGGCAGAGCTGAAAGAAAGCTCAATTCCAACAGTAATCGAGCCATCTTCACCAGAAAATGTTGTTTACGATGCAGATTTTCTCTTTGTCCCAATCGTACTTAACGCTGAGGATGGAGAATGGATTTCTGGGAAACATGCCGAATGGGTTAGGGCAAATTATGAGAGACTGGAAGAGTTTGGAAAGATAATCGAAGACGTCGTTTTTGAGGGATACATAGTTCTCAATCCGAAAAGCGCTGTTGCTAGGGTTACTAGGTCTAAATGCGATCTAGACATTAAGCACATCGCTTCTTATGCCTTTGTGGGGGAAAGGATTATGAAACTACCCATCATATATATCGAATATAGTGGAATTTATGGAAATCCCGAGGTTGTGAGGGAAGTGAAGAAAGTTCTTAAAAATTCAAAACTCTTTTATGGCGGCGGAATAGATTGCAGAGAAAAAGCGTTGGAAATGCTGAAATATGCTGATGCGATAGTGGTAGGAAACGTTATATATGAAAAAGGTATCGATGCATTTCTCGAAACGATCCCTTAAGGCAATCTGGCAGCTTTTAAGACTTGAACATGGCTTGATGTATGGTTTGGGTGTATTGGTAGGGATCTTTCTCGGTGGTGGGGCGAGTTTTGAGTTAATTCTCCTAGGTTTTCTAACAGCTCTATTTTTCCAAGCATCAACTTTTGCCATGAACGATTATCTTGATTACGATGTTGACGTTGAAAACAGAAGGATGGATAGACCACTCGCTCGTGGGGATTTAAGTAAAAGGACTGCTTTAACTCTTTCAATTCTTTTTTTCCCTTTGGGATGTCTTTCATCCTTTCTCATATCGTTTGAAGCATTCCTATTTGCAACGACTGTATCGATCCTTGGTCACCTTTACAACTTTAAACTAAAAGAGCTTGGAATTTTAGGGAATTTTTACATAGCCTTTACGATGGCCGCTCCATTCATTTTCGGAGGGATAATATCTAATCTAGGCCATCCAACTCTTTTTCTATCATCAATAGCCTTCTTTTGCGGTTTTGGCAGAGAGGTTATGAAGGGAATTGAAGATGTTAAGGGGGATGCGATTAGAAAAGTTAGGAGTGTTGCTAGAGTTTATGGCACAAAATTCGCTGCTAAAATCTCTTCCATATTTTTTTCAATTGCAATTCTACTCAGCTTTTTTCCACCGATGCTTTTTGAGGAATACTATGACGTTAAATATATTGTCCCAGTCTTTATAACGGATCTATTGATCCTTAACGTAATTCTGAGCTTGAGAAAGTCGAAAGATATTGCAAAGTTCAGAAAGCTCACTCTTGTTGCGATGATTTTCGGTCTATTGGGTTTTCTTGGTGGAGCCTTTTGAGTTAAATTTTTAACCTATTGTAATTCTGTAACGCTATGTTCGCTGACATTGAAAGAAAGTGGCAGGAGGAATGGGAAAAGAATAGAATTTTTGAAGCTGAGCCAAATGATAAAAAGAAGTTTTTTATAACTGTCCCATATCCGTACTTGAACGGTAATCTGCATGCCGGTCATACGAGAACTTTCACAATCGGTGATGCTTATGCTAGATACATGAGAATGAAAGGTTACAATGTCCTCTTTCCACTTGGATTTCACGTTACTGGAACTCCAATAATAGGTCTTGCAGAGCTGATAGCAAAAAGGGATCAGAGAACGATTGAAGTTTATACAAAATACCACGACGTCCCTCTAGAAGACTTGCTTCAGCTTATAACTCCAGAGAAAGTTGTTGAATACTTCGCAAAAGAAGCCCTCAACGCACTTAAAAGGATAGGCTACTCGATCGATTGGAGAAGGACATTTACTACGATGGACAAAGCTTATCAGAAGTTCATAGAATGGCAATTTTGGAGACTCAAAGAGCTTGGATTAATTGAAAAAGGGAGTCATCCAGTTCGATATTGTCCAAATGATCAGAATCCAGTTGAGGACCACGATTTATTGGTTGGAGATGAGGCGAGTATTGTAGAATTCATCGTTTTGAAGTTCAAGCTAAAGGATTCCGATCTAATCTTTCCTTGTGCAACTTTGCGTCCTGAGACGATATTTGGAGTCACGAACATATGGCTGAAACCCACGAAGTATGTGGTTGCAAAAGTTGATGATGAAAGATGGGTTGTGAGTAAAGAGGCTTTTGAAAAGCTGGGGTTTATGGATAAGAAAATCGAGTTAATTGAAGAGATCGATGCTAGAGAGTTCATAGGAAAGAAAGTTATTGTGCCACTTGTTGGGAGGGAAGTTCCAATACTTCCAGCGGATTTTGTAGATACGGACAATGCAACTGGCGTCGTCATGAGCGTTCCAGCCCATGCGCCTTATGACTTCGTAGCTTTAAGAGAGCTTGGAGCTAACATTGAGCCAATAGTAATAATCGGAACTGATTTGAAAGGCATTCCGGCAAAAGAAATCGTTGAAGAGCTTGGAATT
>JAWAQR010000028.1:0-11024 GCA_038893835.1 Archaeoglobaceae archaeon | reverse complement strand
TGATCTCGGGCTGAAAGAATTCTTTGAAAAGAACAATCCTTATGCCTTGCAGTCCATAGTTGCGAGAATGCTTGAAGCGATAAGGAAGGATTACTGGAAAGCTCCCGAAGAAGTTAAAGTTCAGCTCGCAAAGGAATTGGACAGACTTCAGAAAGAATACGGCTTCACTTGTTGCCATCACACCTGCGGGAACATAGAACTGCTCGATTTTAAAGCCGGAATCCTCAGTTCGCTGATCGAGCAAAAGGAGACAAAAGAAGAAAAGAAGGAAGTCGTCGAGCAAAAACCGAGGTATAGAAGCTCGGGTGGTGGAAGGGTGATTTCGACAGTCCAAACAGTTACACCAACAACTTCACAGAGCGGAAACCAAACCGCTGGCGTTGGATTTGAGCAGTTAACTCCGAAAGTTGAACAAAAAGAGAAGAGCGAGGAAGTTGCGGGTTACAAGATGGAAGTAACTGAAAAGTCATTGCAGAGCTTTGAAACTTCAACAACTCCACTGATCGCAATAATAATAGTCGCTTTAGCTGTAATATTGTTCTATATAGGAATGAAGAGGAAATAAAGCTTATATTTTTTAATTTATTTAATTAATAGTTTACATTTTTCACTAATGCTGCAACTCGAATCGAGTCTTATAACTAAGAGTTACAAACAATGATGATATCCATCTTAGTGATTTCTCGGGCTTTTTCCTTTATAAGGATATAAACTACCTCTTCAACTTGAGATCAAACAATCAAAAATCGTATTGATGTCGTATGGCTGAAGTAGCTTTTTTCACGTGGAGCCCTTTGAAAAGCTCAACGTTTTAAAATAAAAAGTTTAAAAATTCTCGAATGCCAGTCCAATACATGAAATCGATCTGGTCAACGAGAAGTCTGTATATTCTTATTAGCCTTCTTCTGACTTTTGCAGTCTTTACAATCAACTATCAAGTCGCTTCACCAATAATCCACAACGATGAGATGTATTATCTCTCAAAGGCTTCTGCTATTGCGGGTTATCCAAACGACATGGCAAATGAAGCTCATGCTGGGTATCCGATTTTAATCTCTCCAGCGTTCAAATTTGCTAAATCTCCTTTAGAAATATGGCTTGGGGTTAAGGTTATCAATGCTATTCTATTTTTTATGCTCGTTATTTTTATGTGGCTACTTGCCAAGGAAATTTTCCAAAACTCGGATAAAAATCTTCAGTTCCTTACAGTCTTGGCCGTTTCTCTATATCCAATGTGGGTATTAATGGTTGGATATGCATTTGCGCATATGGCTTTTCTACCATTTTATCTCGCAATCGCTCTGACATTTATCAAAGTCTGCAAGGGAAATCGGCTTTTTTGGCCAATTTTGGGTTTGCTTACAGGATATCTATACTGGATACATCCAACTGGAGCCATGGTTTTTGTTTCCTTGATCGTTGCATCATTTTACATCCTTGTCAAAAAAAGATACTATGCCGAATTTTTGCTCTTCTTTGTCATCGCAACGAGCATGATTTTACTTTATAAATTCGTATTTACACCTTGGCTGAACGGCATCATGCTCCCATCGGATTCAGGTGGAATTGCAAGGTATCCTTCAGGACTTCTTGCGAGATATCCTGATGAGATAACATTTTTTACCTCTTCTCTTAAGAAGTTCAGCTCCGTTGACTATACGCTCAATTTCATATCGCATCTAGCCGGGCAAGTCTTCTATCATACCGTGAGCACGATCGGAATAATCTGGTTTTCTTTCTGCTTTTTATTAAAAAATTTAAAAAGTTCCGAAGAACTCAGGGCATTTTATCTATTTCTCGGCTTGTCATTTATTCTGATGTTGTTGCTGAGTGCATACTTCCACACAACTACAAGCCCAAGACTCGATTACTGGCTCCATGGAAGATACGTTGAAGGAGTTCTTCCACCGATCCTCATGATAGGTTTCTTCGAGTTCTTCACATCAAAAGGCAGAAAACCACTATTTCTGGCAATTTTGATGGTTGTGTTTTGCACCTTCCTTCTGACTCTTAGCATGAAGAAATACACCCTTGAAATAGCATTTATCCAGATTTCCGGATTCTGGCCTTTATACGCTATTAAAGAGAGAGATGCGATTTTTATCTGGGCTATTCTCGGCTTGATTCCTATAATATTGACCGGAATTTTGCCGGCGAGAATTAGAAAGATGGGAGGTTTGGTAGCGATTGCTATTTTTCTTTTTGCTATATTCTCGCATGTAGGTTACCATGTGGATGAATCCAGAGATGTTGTAAAAACGTGGTCACCCGCTTTCAGCATTAGAGAAAAATACCCTCCCGGGACTTGCGTCGCTTTCAACTCCTCGGACTTAAAAACAATGTGGGGGAAGTTCTTTTACAACGATTTAGGTTTTGTCCTTTATGACTACAAGGTTCGCAGAATGAGTTTTGAGGACTGGTATTATTCCAACTCTGACTGCCTGTTCTTCACATTCGATAGAGAACTCGTTGAAAAGGGTTACAAGGTTTATCCAATAGAGATTACGCCTTTAAGAGTTTTGCTTGAATACAACAACATGGAATACAAGATCTGGTTTCCATATGTCCCATGGCTCTACAGAAAGGGTGATTTCATGGAGGTTCTAAAGTATCCAGCGAGAGTTTCAGAGAGATCTCCTGCTATACTGATTGCACTAAAGGAGGGCTGGTATTACTTCGAAAAAGATCACGTTTGGTCAAGCGGAAATGCTGTTTTGAGCATTGCAATACCAGAATACTGCCATCAAAATGAATGCATGGCAATTCTTGAGATCATGCCATATGGAGCAAATTTAAGGACAGCTGAAGTTAAGTTTGAGGACTGCAAAAATTCAATTTTGCTCGCAGAGTTCTCTTTTAACTCAACAGAAAGCATAAAGATTTCGATACCGGTTTTAGAAAAGGATTTTCAGTGCCTAAGAATAAGAATTCCGAACGCAACGAGTCCAATGCTTCTCGAAGATAAAGGGGATCCAAGAGAGCTGGGAATTGCTTTGTTTTTGATAGATGTAAAAAATAATTAAAAAATTTTATTCTTGTTAAGCCCCTTTAAGTACTCGGTGCTATCAAGCGAGTGCTAAGTACGACTTGCTCAGATCCATCTCGGAATCTGCATGTGATCGCAAAGTCAAAGGATTGACCTGGCTTATCGTGACTTACTGAGGATATAGCGCCAATTGCTGTTGTAGTGACATCATTCTTTTTATCCCCATCTACAAGTGCCCAACATTTATCTACATAGGCGTGATCTGGCCCTCCCATGTATTTCACTGTAACTTCATTACTACTGACCGAAGTGACTACAAAAGCCACGTTGTACGTCTTTTTCACAGTCCCTGCCAAGCCATATACGTAGCTCGCTATTACAGCTGCTAGAATCACTGTTATTGCAACCATCAGTATCACGCCGATCACTGGCGATACACCTTTCTCATCCATTTTCATGACATCACCCTATGTTCTTGCAAATCACATATATATAAAATTTTTGATGATATGCAGCTGTGGAAATTTCGGTGGAAAGGAGTGATAGAAATACACGCCAATGCTAAAGTGTCGGACAGTTAATTATAACCATCGTTCCCTCGGCTAAATATCGAGCTTAGAAGTTTCGCAGCTTCAGACCCAACTGAACCAAAAATTTCAAAGGTCTCAAAAGATCCTAAAGAATAGCCACTCCTTTTAGGACTCAGAGTTACGAGCGGAATACATGTGAAGTTTAGCGATCGATTCTGTTTATATCCTCGAATATCAGCGCGGTGACTGCTTTATCCGCTACAAAGTCTATCAGTGTGAACTTTCAAAATTGAAACACCTAAGGGAATTCAATGAAGAAAGATTTTAAAGCTTTTTTCTATAACCATTTTTGTGAAGACAAGGGAAAAGGTTCTCTTGACAGTGATTTCAATCTCGCTAATCTTACTTCTCACGCTAACGTTCATAGTTATAGCGATTGAAAAGAGCTCGTTGGAATCGTTTTCGATGAAATATGCGAAGGAGAAGTCTGATGCCTTCCAGAAAATTTTCTATTCAGAGCTAAAAAGCCTTGAAATTCTTTGTATAGATTGGGCGTTCTGGGATGATACCTATGAGTTCATAGAAGATCGAAACGAAAGATATATAGCCTCAAATTTGGTCGAAAGCACGTTTATTGATGCAAAAATAAATATGATTCTCTTCATAAATAAAAATGATGAGGTCGTGTTTTCAAAGTTCTATGACAGTAATTGGAACGAAAAAGAGTTACCTGAGATTTTCCTTTATCCGGAGATTCGAGGAAAAACTGGTTTTCTGAAACTCGATGGCGAAATAATTTTATTGTCGTCAAAACCAATTCTCCCCTCTTCACCAAGCGATTTCACTGAGAGCAGAGGATACCTCACAATGGGGAGGATTTTAGGCGATGATTGGTTTTATGAGGTTTCGGAAGTTTTGAACGCAAAAATCTTCATCGACGCTAAGCACCAAAACTCGGAAAAATCAATTGCAGAAATTGCGCTAAAAGACATCTTTGGACAAGATACGATCTTTGTTATTGAGTCCGAGAACCCATATTATCCGGAGCATTTAAGAAATATTCTACTCTCTTTCTTTTCCTTCATAGCAATAATTCTCGCGTTCTCGGCTTCGACGATTTTTTTATTAGACAGAGAAGTTGTCTCAAAAATCTCAAAGCTTGAAAAATTCGTCAAATCTGCAAAGCCAGGAGAAAAGATCGAGCTCAACGGAACTGAAGAGATCAGAGCGCTTTCAAAAGCTATCAACGAATTTTTATTTAAGATCACGGAATACGAAGAAAGGATAAAATTACTCACAAAAACGCTTAGACACGATATCCTGAACATTCTCACAGCCATAAAAGGCTTTATAGAAGTTTATGAGGTCGAGAAGGATCCGGAATATCTTAAAAAGGCAATGTTGCAGATAGAAAAAGGTGTTGAATTGCTGAGAGTAGAAAAAGAGCTTGAAAATTCTGAATTGAAGAAGGTTCAGCTCAAAGAAGTGATCGAAAATGTTAAAAAATCTTTTCCAATCGAGATTGAGCTAAAGGGAGACGCAGAACTATTAGCAGATGATGGTCTGTTTTTTGTTTTCAACAATCTAATAGAAAACTCGATAAAACATGGAAAAGCGAGCAAAGTTACTATAGAGATTGAAAAAGGCGAAAATATAAGGGTTCTGTTTCGAGACAATGGTAAAGGTTTCTCCGAAACTGCGATGAAGAAAGCTTTCAGGGAAATTTACACAGAAGGTGGTAGTGGAATCGGGCTTTACATTGTGAAAAAGCTCGTGGAGAAATACAATGGAGAAATAAGGGTTCTGGACAAGAACACGATAGAAATCGTGTTTCCAAATATCTTCAATAGATCGATATAAAAAAATAAAATCAAATCCCAAGTTTTTTCCTTTTCTCGAGGATAACTTCTTCAAGTTTCTCGGCAGCTCTTATCGGATCCTCCTCGATCAAAATTTTCCCGCCTGTTAGCCTTTCTACCTCTTCAGTCAAAAATTTGACTACCTTTTCGCTCCCAGTTATCGGCGGAATTGGCGAAACATGCGTAACGAGTCCATAGGCAATCGCAAAAACAGCATCTATCGTGGCCTTCTGTTCCATATACTCAGGAGCTGTTACAACGACTGGTAAATCGGGAATATCGACACCAAGTTTTTCTGCAACGATTCTGAGCAAATAAGCTGCCCTTCCAACATCCGTGCATGTTCCAAAGCTCAGAACTGGTGGAATGTTCAAGGCTTTGCAAACAGCCTTAAGCTTCTCCCCAGCAAATTCAATCGCATCCAGACTCGTAAGCCCTGAAACTTGCATCGCAGCGTTTCCACAGCCCATCGAAATTACAAGAATGTCTCTCCTTATCAATTCCTTGGCAATCGTTACGCTGTTCCAGTCCTGTGGACCATTCTTAAGAGTTGTGCAACTCACCAAAGCTGCAATTCCTTTTACATCGCCCTTCTTTATTGCTTCAAGCAAATTTTCAACTCCTAGCCTTGCAATCGCCTCAATTGAGAATCCAACGACTATTTTTTGTTTCTTCTCCACTCTCACAGCCCTCTTATCCCTTTTCTTGAAGTTTTCTATCGCGATCTCTATCAGCTTTTTAGCGATCTCTTCAACCTTTTCAGGCTCATAGTCCAGACCTTCGTTTATCCCACGGAATCTAACAAGTCTGCTCACGGGAATTATCTTCACACCGTATTTCTGATACTCCGGGAGCGAAGGCAAAGCGCAGTTCATGTCCACTGCGAAAACATCGATGGCTCCAGTTGCCAGCGCATACTCTTGGCAAATCCAGTTTCCGGCGATCCCAACCAATACTGGGCTGTTAAACCTCTGTATTAGCTCTTGCCCAGTTTCTATGAATCCAATTATCCTAAGTCCTTTTGCTCCCGCTTCTTTCGCTTTCTTTTGCACTTCTTCCCTCTCAGCAAGCTTTATGAGCGCAGCACCGACAAATGGTTCGTGTCCATCTACTGCGATGTTCACATAGTCTGGATCGATTATTCCGAGGTCAGCGTAACTTTCGTGCGGCATCGGCGTGCCGAAGAGCACATCTTGGATTGTTTCGAGTGCAAACTGCGCTGCTAAGCAAGTCGTTATGCTCATCGAAATACTCTTCTTTGCCAAAGAAACGTAGTTCGAATCAACGTTTGTCATTGCAGACGTTCCAACTGTAAGCAACTCGCCAAAAACTCCTTCAGGGAATATCCCGAGCTTCTCCCAAACTTCTTTTCTCCTCTGCGGGGCAAGAATTTCCACGAGCTTGCTCCTTCCAACGCTCGAGAGATCTGAGATCACGAAATCCGCGACTTTGATTGCAATCTCATTCACATCTTCCCCTTCTATTCCGAGGAGTTTCGCAAAACTCTTCAGCTTTTCCTCATCCCTTATCTCGAATATCGTTTTTCCCTCCGCAGTAGCTTTCAAAGTTTTCGCAGCCTCAATTGCGTGATATGTGTAAGCCTCGGTTCCGAGCATGTTCTTGTGGACGAAGTTCCTTATCACCATTCCCGCGGAGTCGATTCCACAGGCTCCGTAAGGAACTTTTTCCGAAATCCTGCATGGACCCATGCTACAAAGCTGACAACTCAAGCCCTTAGTGCAGAATGGACATCTAATTTTTTCCTGCTCCCTGAATCTGTCGAAAACGTTTGTCGTTTCCTTGCTAACTTTTTCATACATTCTTTTTATGCTCTCATGGTGGCTAACAACTTCTGCTTTCATGAAGCACTTTGATGCCCGAATTCAAATAACTTTTTGTCCGAAATTTTTCGATCAATTCAAAGCAGTTTTAGAGACCCTTGAAATATCGTTCCAACACCTTTTTCTGCGCCCTCCTAAGGATTTCAGAGAGCGTTGAGGGGGATATGTTGAAGATTTTAGCAAGCTCCTCAAGCTTGATCCTCTTCGGATAGTCGAAGAACCCCTTTTCCAACGCTGTCCTCAGTATTTCCTCTTCTCTAAACGTCATGCTCTCCTTGTCCTCTGGTCTACCCTTGTATACAAGCTCAAAGTCAACTCCGAGCTCCTCAAGTTTCTTTATCAACCTCGCACAGTCTTTTTCATCGCATATTATCGACCAAGTTATGCTGTTGCCATCGTGACTTAACCCAACGATTATTCCTCCTGAGGACAAAATAGGCTGAGCGATTAAGCACGGATGTTCCCTCAGCAAAAGCCTTACAGAATCTTTCGAAATCTTCAGCGAAACGCAAAACTCTGGCAGATCCTTCAGCAAGCTATCAACTTCATCTGCCTTCACTTTTATAAGACCTTTGATCAGATTTTCGGTCTCTAAAAAGCCTTCGACTTCGATCACCGCCTTTTTAGCCAACTTTTCTATTCCTTCCAAAGCGCAACCCTTCGGCATAGGTGTCTTGATCTCGATCTTGAGCATGCTTTTTGTCGTGATTAGAAAAGATAAGTTTTCACAAACTTTTAATGTTCTCAGGCTAAAACAAAAAAGATTGCCTCATGACTGGAATTAATACGCGAAGGGAACTTGGATGTCCCCAAAAGATATAGCAAAGCTCGCTTTGGATTATGCTGAGATTAACAAAGTATAAAGAGCTAAGAAAGCGTGCGACAAGCTGGCATGCAAATGAGCTTTGCCATGCATGCGGTTCTTGCATTTTGATTGGAAGGAGATCGAAGTATTGCCCGGGAAAGCTGAAGATCTTGCTCGACGACGGAACTTGGGGGCTGCGAGGAACATTGTGTCTTTCACAGGCGGAGATCTCGCTTGTAATCCTGAATGGTATGCGCAGTCTGCAGAGGAGATAAAAACTAACAGTGCATTAAACAAGCGAATTCTGGAACTACCAGCCGAGATCGTGGAAAGGGATTTTGTTCTGGAAGTTTTATCGTTGTATTACGCAAGGCTAGGCTCAAAAACATCAGGCTCGGAACATAGGGATATTTGCGGAAAAAGAGATTATAGCTCGGGACCTATATGGCCAAAAACGGTTTGACAAACCACAGTCTTTAGCCCACAGCTCCTTAGTATTTTCCAAACGTTTACCATTTCCTTAAAGCTTGGTCTCGAGATCTTTCTGTTCCGAAATTCTGGTCTATAATCGAGGACACATACTTGTATTTCTGAATCTATTCTGCAAATCTCATATCCGATCTCATAGATCTCCTCAAGCGAAATAAAGTCCCTGTTGTATGGAATTCCGACACCTATGAAAACTTTGTCTCTGTAGTTGTCAACGATGTATTTCACGGCTTTCCAGCTCGTTTTATGAAATTTTTCCGCAAGCTCCTTATCTTTGAGCCCCGTTATCTTCATAAAGGTCTCTAAATATAGCCCTTTTAAATCTGGACCTATATCCGTCATTCCAGCTTCAACGAGTTCATCTATGTAATCTGGAGTTAAAATAGAGGCATTTGTGTCGACATGCAATCTAGCTTTCTCATCAGGATTGAGCTTCTTAAGCTCCCTTAAATACTGAACGAGCCACTTTCTGTTCAGCGTAGATTCTCCTCCAGAGATTGCCATTCTGTCGACTCCATAGCTTTTTCTGACCGAAGTCATTATAAAAGCAGCTTCCCTTGGAGTTAATGCGATCTCTTTTCCATTGTAAGTAGTTGTCCAATTTTGACACTGAGGGCAACGATAGTTGCAGCCGCATGCAAAAACAGCAACTTCTACAACTTTGTACCCCTTCAACCACCATGGAGTTCCAACGCCACCAACTGGATGCCCTGTCCAGCCGTGCAAAAGCCTTTTTGTAGCGTAGCTTTCAGAAATCTCGGTTTTTATCTCCATTCCTTCCCTCACTCCTGTAACACAGCTTGGCTTAACTTCTCCATCGATCTCAACAGCGCAACAGTAACAACCACCGACTTCACATGGGGCAAATAAATCCCCTTCTCCCGGGAATTTACCGATTTTGTAACCAACGATTTCAAGGGCTCTTTTCACAGTAATTCTTTCCGGAACAGAAAATTTCTCTCCATCAATCTTAATCAAAACGTTTCCACTTTCTTTCCTCTCTTTCATTTCTATTGCTTCATAAGGGCATGCAAGTTTGCAAGCCCCACATCCAAAGCAGCTATCAATGCAGCAAATGCAATTGCCCGGACAGGCTACTATTTCCTCGCAACTCCCGCAATGCATGCACTTCTCGAGATTTCTCTCAGCGTAGTAAAGCACATAAAAAGTTTGACGAATTATTTATAAGCCTCTCGATTTTAAAAGAGCAACCATTAAAATCGTTCTTTTCCGACTTTCCAGTTTAACGCTCCATTCTCATAGATCGCTTCGATTATTTTTGAATTTGCAAGAAAAAGCGATTGAAATAAACCTAAGCATTAAGTATTTCTATCCCAAGATTTTCAGATGCTCAATATTCCCCATCTCGGTGCAGAGATTTGATAGCTTAAATCCAAAACTTCTACGGAATAATCTCAAATTTCTCTTTCATCTTAAAAAAGCAAATTTTATCTCTGCTATGGAACAAATAATTTTAAATGCGACTTTAAGACATTTACAGAAGTGATTCAGTTATTTTTTGGCATGGATTTAGTTCGCTTTGAAATTAAAAATAGATTTCGCTTAACTTTTCAGCCTTTCTCGAGCGACTAAAAAGGGAAAACTTAGGAATTGCAAGAGTTCATTGATGGTCGAGCTAAAGAATTTTAAAGCTCCAAGACTTCGAGGAAATCTACCCTCTTGAAGTCTTCATCGAAAGTAGCGATCTTTTTTATTCCATAATGCTTGCAAGTCGCAGCAATCAAAGCATCGTTTGGCAACAAACCATATTCCTTCATTAAGCTCGCAGAGATCATTTCCACTTCTTCAGTTATTGGTAGCGAGTGCGCTAAGTTAAGGAATTCAAACAGTTTTTGAAGCTCTTTTTCGCTGGATTTGAGGATTTCCGGTTGACTTCTGATCTCGTAACTCTTTTTGCCCATCTTTAGCTTTATAAACACATAAAGAACCTCGCTGTAAACGATTACATTACGATACAATCTCTCTTCTCTTATCAGGGACTTAAATGACTCCTTGACTTTTTCGTTTCCCTCTAAAACTTTGAGAAAAACAGAGGAATCAACAAAAACCCCATTCATTTTCCAACTCTTCGAGAGCTTTATTTGTATCCTTTCCCTTCAGGATACCAAAAACGTCTTCTACTATGGAATCCGCATCTTCGAGTTTAATTTTTACCCTCTCTCCGGGCTTCAAATTAACCTTCTCCAGAGGTTTGAAAACTCCATCTTCATAGATTGCTTCGATTATCTTAGGCATGGATTTAGTTCGCTTTAAGAATAGAAATAGGTTTCGCTAACTTTTCATTCTTTTGGAGTAGTCTAAAGGATAGGGGCTACAGGAATTTGGCGTTCGTCGCTTCGCTATCCATCGGATTGCTCACTTAGCATGTGGATTAAATGAGAATAAATTCTAAAGCTCCAAGACTTCGAGGAAATCTACCCTCTTGAAGTCTTCGTCGAAGGTAGCTATTTTCCTTATTCCATAATGCTTGCAGGTCGCAGCTATTAAAGCGTC
>JAWAQR010000027.1:0-15395 GCA_038893835.1 Archaeoglobaceae archaeon | reverse complement strand
GAGGATAGAGGATTCCTTGGACTAGGTCTTCTGTTCACGGTTATTCCAGAAACCATTGTGATCTTCGGTCTTGTCATCAGCTTCATTCTGATGTTTGCGTACGGGTGAAAGTGATGCCTCTCGAAGCTGTATTGAGAGAGATCAAGAGCAAGGCTGATGAGGAAGTTAGGAAGATAGAGGAAGAGACGAAGAAGGAGGTTGAAAGGATAATTAGCGAAGCAAAGGCGGAGGCTGAGGCTATATTAAAGAAGGCAAAGGAAGAGGCGGAGAAAGAAGGAGAAGCTTTGAGAAAACAAGAAATTTCAAGTTTAAATCTAGAAATGAAGAGATTAATGCTAGCAAAACAAAAAGAAATAACGGATGAAGTCTTCAAATTGTTGAAGAAAAAGATTTCAGAAATGGATGATAAAACAAGGAGGAGTTTACTAAAGGCTTTGATCGAGAAAAACGCAAGGGATAACATGAACATTTACATTAGAAAAGAAGATGAGAAAATTGTCAAAGAGATAATCAAAGAGTTAAAGCTAAATTTGAAAATAGCTGGAAATATTTCTGGCCTGGGCGGTATAGTGCTTGAAGACCCAAGTGGGGAGGTGAGAATAAATCTAACCTTCGATGAGTTGCTTGCGCAGCTTTATGAGAAAAAGCTTAATGAAGTGGCAAAGACGTTGTTTGGGTGATAAGAATGATCTCCAGAGCGAAGGCAGCATATGCCTACATAGTTGCAAGGACAAAGGTGATGAAGAGCAAACTTCTAAAACCGGAGGACTTTAGAAAACTCCTCAACATGAGCTTCGATGAAATAATGCGGTTCTTGGAAGAGACAGAGTATAAGAAGGAAATAGATGAAATGGCCTATAAATATACTGGTCCAAAACTTCTCGATTATGCCCTGTTCACGAACCTTGCAAAGACTTATAGAAAAATATACAATGTATCCTTCGGGGATGCAAAGATGCTCATAGGTAACTACTTAAAGCGATGGGATGTCTGGAACATAATAAACATCCTTAGAGGAAAAAATGCAAATTTGCCAAGTGAAGTCATCGAAGAAACACTTGTACCAGCTGGAGAATTCAGCATCGACTATCTGAGATCTCTACTCACAAAGGATATCAGCGAAATCGTTAAGGATCTTGAAGGTACACCATATCATGAGGCTTTGTCCAAATTTGGAAGTGCACCTATGAGTGCAATTGAGGACGAACTTTGGAAGATCTACTATAAGAACTTGCTTGCAATAAAGGCGAGCGACTTTGAGAGTAGAGTTTTCTTGAATTTCGTAAAGATGGAGATAGACTTGAGGAACGTTAAAACATTGTTACGCTTAAAAGCAGAAGGAGATACTGCCGAAGAAATAATTGCCCGCATAATTCCGGGAGGTTATGAATTAACAGAAGATGAAGCTAGAAAGCTTGCCACGATGTCGTTTGATGAAATGGTGAAAAGTTTAGAAGGATTCTGGTTCTGGAAAGTATCTGGTGTTACAGATTTGGCAAGGACAGAAATAGAATTTGATAAAATCTGGATTGAAGCTATTGCGAAGAGGGCAAGCAATTATCCGCTGAGCATTTTACCTGTGCTTCAATACATAGTTCTAAAAAAGGTTGAAGTAGATGATCTGCGAATTCTTGGATGGGGAAAATGGTTTGGGTTGCCGAATGAAGAAATAGAGAAGCAGATGGTGATCATATGAAGATGGCAGTGATTGGAGACATGAACTTTGTAATTGGCTTTATGCTTGCGGGAATCGTTGATATATATGAAGTTAAGAACGATGAGGAAATCGTTAAGGCTGTTGAGGATGTTTTAAAAAGGAATGATATTGGAGTTGTTGCGATAAAACCTGAATTCCTCAAAAAGTTGCCCGTCACTCTTCGTAGGGAGATTGAGGAGAGAGTTGAACCCACCTTTGTTGCAGTTGGAGTGACGGGTGGTGTTGAGGAGATTAGGGAAAAGATTAGAAAGGCGATAGGTGTTGACCTATGGAAGTGAGCGTAGGCGAAATATTTAGGATTTCGGGACCTCTTGTAGTTGCTGAAGGTTTGAAGGCAAGGATGTACGATCTCTGTAGAGTTGGGGAAGAGAAACTGATGGGTGAAGTTGTTGGTCTGGCTGGGGATAAAGTGCTCATACAAGTTTACGAGGATACTTCTGGTCTAAGGCCTGGAGAGAAAGTGATAAACACTGGAATGCCACTGAGCGTGGATCTTGGTCCAGGATTGATAGGGAACATATACGATGGAGTCCAAAGACCATTGCCCGTGCTAAAAGAAAAGAGTGGGGATTTCATAACCAGAGGAATTGAAGCTCCAGGAATTGATAAGAAGAAGAAGTGGGAATTTCAGCCTGTGATAAAGAAGGGTGATGAAGTAAAACCTGGACAGATAATTGGAAAGGTTCAAGAAACTGAAGTCATAGAGCATCGAATCCTAGTTCCGCCAAACGTTAAAGGAGGGAGAGTTAAGGAAGTCTATTCTGGAAGCTTCACCGTAGATGAAACAGTTGCAGTACTGGAAGATGGTACAGAGCTAAAGATGGCTCATAAATGGCCTGTAAGAATTCCAAGACCTTATATCGAAAAGCTACCCCCTATTGTTCCTCTGATCACTGGGCAGAGGATATTTGATACATTCTTCCCAATTGCAAAAGGCGGAACTGCAGCAATTCCTGGACCATTTGGAAGCGGTAAGACCGTGATGCAGCATCAGCTTGCAAAATGGAGTGATGCAAACGTAATCGTTTACATCGGTTGCGGCGAAAGGGGCAACGAGATGACAGAGGTTCTAGAAGAGTTTCCAGAGTTGATAGATCCAAGAACTGGAAAACCATTGATGCTCAGAACGGTTCTCGTTGCCAATACCTCGAACATGCCAGTCGCTGCAAGGGAGGCTAGCGTTTACACAGGAATCACGATTGCGGAATACTTCAGAGATATGGGTTACGACGTTGCTTTGCAAGCAGATTCAACTTCTCGCTGGGCGGAGGCGATGAGAGAGCTATCTGGACGACTTGAGGAGATGCCAGGAGAAGAGGGTTATCCAGCCTATCTTGCTTCGAGACTTGCAGAGTTCTATGAAAGGGCTGGAAGAGTGAGAACCTTGTGCGGTGAAATTGGAAGTGTAAGCGTAGTTGGTGCAGTTTCGCCGCCCGGAGGAGATTTCAGTGAGCCTGTTACGCAGAACACTTTGAGAATAGTCAAGGCCTTCTGGGGACTGGATGCAAAGCTTGCCAGCAGAAGACACTTCCCGGCGATCAATTGGCTAATAAGCTATAGCCTTTACACAGAAACACTTGCAGAATGGTTTGAGAAGAATGTTGCTCCTGACTGGAATGAGCTGAGAAAGTGGGCGATGAGCATTTTGCAGGAAGAGGCTACTTTGCAGGAGATAGTCATGTTGGTCGGTAGCGACGCTTTGCCTGAGTCGCAAAGAGTTCTGTTGCTCGTCGCTAGGATAATAAGAGAATTCTACCTTGCCCAGCACGCTTATCATGAAGTTGACAGCTATTGCGATGTTAAGAAACAATACGACATGCTTAAAGCCATAAGAACGCTGAACGACTGGTTCTACAAGGCTCTGGAAATGGGTAAGACTTATGATGAAATAGAAAGAGTTGAAGGTCTCGACGAGTTTATGAGGAGCAAACTTGAAGTTGACTACAAGACTGCGATGAGTAAAGCTATGGAAAAGATAAAGGCAAACCTGGGGGTGTAATTATGGAGGAGTACAGGACTATAACCCAAGTTGCTGGTCCATTACTTTTTGTTGAAAAAACGAAACCCGTTGCATATGGAGAGCTCGTGCAGATAACTTTGCCAGATGGTAGTATTAGGAGAGGTCAAGTACTAGACACTTCGAAGAACATAGTTGTGGTTCAAGTTTTTGAGGGTACGAGAGGTATAGATAAAGCTTGCAGCGTTCGCTTCACTGGGGACATCATTAAACTCAACTGTTCCAAAGATCTACTAGGAAGAATTCTGAGTGGATCAGGTGATCCAATAGATGGAGGTCCACCGATAATTCCAGAGGAGAGAATTCCAATTGTTGGAGCTGCCATAAATCCATATGCTAGAAAGTATCCAAGAGAGTTCATTCAAACGGGGATTTCTGCAATAGATGGAATGAACACTTTAGTTAGGGGGCAAAAGTTGCCGATTTTCAGTGGTAGCGGTTTACCTCACAACGATATCGCATTACAGATAGCTAGACAAGCAAAGGTCCGTGGTCAGGAAGAGGAATTTGCAGTCGTCTTTGCTGCGATGGGAATAACTTATGAAGAAGCGCATCAGTTCATGAAGGAGTTCGAAAGAACCGGTGCACTCGAAAGAGCAGTGGTTTTTCTCAATCTCGCAAAAGATCCGGCGATTGAAAGGTTGATAACTCCAAGAATGGCGCTAACAGCTGCGGAGTTCCTAGCTTACACCTATGACTACCACGTTCTTGTCATTCTGACAGACATGACTAACTACTGCGAAGCTCTGCGAGAAATAAGTGCTGCAAGGGAAGAAGTGCCAGGAAGGAGAGGTTATCCAGGTTACATGTACACGGATCTAGCAACGATATATGAAAGGGCTGGAAGAATTCGTGGAAGGAAGGGTACGATCACCCAGTTCCCAATTTTGACGATGCCAGCTGATGATATAACACATCCAATTCCCGATTTGACTGGTTACATTACCGAAGGACAAATAGTTTTGAGCAGAGAATTACATGCAAAGGGCATTTATCCGCCAATAAACGTACTTCCATCACTCAGCAGGCTGATGAAGGAAGGTATTGGGCCCGGAATGACTAGGGAAGATCACAGACAGCTTAGCGATCAGCTTTACGCAGCATATGCTGAAGGTGTGGACTTGCGAGGTTTAGTTGCAATCGTCGGTGAAGAAGCGCTGAGTGAAAGAGACAGATTGTTCCTAAAATTTGCTGATGAATTCGAAAGGAGATTTGTAGGTCAAGGAAAGTATGAGGACAGAGATATAGAAACGACGCTCGATTTAGGCTGGGAACTTCTTGCAATGTTGCCAGAGAGAGAATTGACAAAGATCGAAAGGAAGTACATTGAAAAGTACCATCCAGCTTATAAGAAGAAAGCCCAAGCTGCATCTTAATTTTTTTGAGGGATAGCGATGCCAGAGGTTCAACCGACAAGAATGGAACTTATCAAGCTCAGAAGAAGAATCAGAATGGCAATTAGAGGTCATGCCTTGCTTAAGATGAAAAGGGATGGTCTAATAATGGAGTTCAGAGGATTGCTGGAGGAAGCAAAAGTTGCGATACAGAAAATGGTAGAAAATTACAAAAAGGCGCAACAGAAACTTCTAATTGCAATGGCGGTCGATGGCTATGTTGCCCTTCGTTCAATAGCTTTGTCTTGCAGTCAAATTCAGCCAAGTTTTACGGTTAAGAGAAAGAGCATAATGGGTGTTGTTGTTCCGGTGATAAAAAGAGAGAAAGTTGCTAGAAAGGCGATTGAAAAGCCTTATGGCATTCTAAGCACAAGTATAAGGGTAGATGAGGCTGTAACTGCTTATGAGGAGCTTGTGGATTCAATTCTGGAAGTTGCAGAAATTGAAACTACGATAAGAAGATTGCTTGAGGAAATAGAGAGGACAAAGAGGAGAGTTAACGCTTTGGAATATAGAGTTATACCCAGAATGCAGGAATTGGCGAAGTTCATCGCATTCAAGCTTGAGGAAATGGATAGGGAGAATATAATAAGGTTGAAGAAACTCAAGATGAAGAGGATGAAAAGATAGAAAGATTTTTAAATCTTTTTTTGAAATTTTTTTATGAATTTTTCTGAACTGTTGGAATTTTACAAAAAATGGGGTGGCGATTTTAAGGAATTCAAAAAGATTTCTGCACAGTTGGACGTTGGATTTAGGTTTTCATATTCAAAAAGAATAAGCGAGGCCGACGTTAATCTCTTTGGTCTAATCTCTGGAGACATGAATCCAATTCACTTTGATGAAAACTTTGCAAAGCAAACAAAATTTGCTGGCAGAGTTGTTCATGGTATGCTGACTACAAGTCTGGTTTCAACCGCCGTTGCAATGCTTCCAGGAATAGTGGTGCTTCTTGAAACTAACTTCAATTACTTAGCCCCAGTTCGCATCGGAGATGTTGTTAACGTTGAATGTGAGATCGTTGAAAGGGAAAAGAATAGATATAAGGTTAAGGTTGAGTGCAAGGTTGATGAGAAGAAAGTGGTTGATGGATGGGTAAGGATTTTGATATGGTAATAGAGCTTCTAAAAGAAAAATCGGCAGAATTCTTTGTAATGCAGTCAGGAGGGGCAAATTTCCTTTACGCAACTAAGTTTCGAAGCACTTCAACGATGTTCTACTTTGCAGGAATTGATGGGACAGAGCTATTACTTCTCCCCGAAATGGAGCTTGGTAGAGCTGTGAGGGAGAGTAGAGTTAAGGAAATCGCGAGTTATGAAATGCTTGGCTATGAAGATAAGCTTAAGGAAGTTGGTGATCCGAGAAAGGCGATTGCTGAAATAGTCGTTCAGGTTCTTAAAGAGGGGAGAGCTAGAAAGATTTTGATTCCAAACGATTTTCCAGCCTTCTTCGCCTTTGAATTGCAGAAAAACTTCGAAGTTGAAACCGTTGAAAATCCGTTTTCAGAGATGAGAGCTGTGAAGAGAGATCATGAGCTGGCTGAAATAAGAGAAAACTGCAAAAAGATCGTACAAGTTTTTCCAAAGATTCTTAAAATTATCAGAAATCGCAAGATTTCCTGCGAGAGAGCTAGAGAAATTCTGGAAAGAGAACTCTGGTTGAGAGGTTTAATAGCTGAAAACACGATCTGCGTTTCAGGAAAGCTATCCGCAGACCCGCATGAACTTGGAAAGGGGCCGATAGAGGAACATATACTCATAGATGTCTTTCCCAAGAATAAAAGAGGATATTATGCAGATTTCACGAGAACGATACTTCTAGAGCAAAACGCCGAGCTGAAGGAAATGCTAATGGCTGTGATAGATGCACAAAAAGTCGCATTCTCAAAACTTAGGGAAGGGATCAATGGTAGAGAAGTGCACATTGCCGTTAAGGAGACAATAGAGAGTCATGGATTTAAGAGTAGCAAAAGCGAAGGATTTATACACTCCACAGGCCACGGAGTTGGTCTTGAAGTACATGAGAAGCCCAGAATTGGGGATGTGGATGTTATCCTTAAAAGCGGGATGGTCGTTACAGTTGAGCCTGGATTGTACTACAAAAAAGTTGGAGGAGTGAGGGTTGAAGATGTTGTTTTGATCAGAAAAAACGATTGCGAAATTCTCACTCCTTTCGAGCGTTTCTTGGTATGATGTAATCCTTTGGTGCAGAATCTATGTTCTCCAAGTATTTGTTTAAAACCTTCGGAATTTCCACTCTTCCGTCTTCAAGCTGGTAATTCTCGATTATTGCAGTTATAGCCCTGGTCGTTGCTATCGCAGTTGAGTTAAGGGTATGCACAAAGCCTTTGCTCGGCATTCCTCTTTTTTCCGCATACCTTATCTTCAATCTATAACTTTGCCAGTCAGTACAGTTGCTGCAGGACACCATTTCTCTATATGTAGCCTGAGCAGGCATCCAAGCTTCGAGATCGTATTTTTTCGCTGCAACTATTCCAAGATCTCCAGTACAGATATTTACAACTCTATAAGGTATCCCCAATCCCTGCCAGAGCCTTTCAGCATTTTCTATTAGCTTCTCATGCCATTCCCAGCTCTGTTCTGGTAAACAGAAGACAAATTGCTCAACTTTGTTGAACTGATGGACTCTGAAAATCCCCTTTGTATCCTTTCCATGCGCTCCAGCTTCCTTTCTGAAACATGGGCTAAAGCCTGCATAAAGCAAAGGCAATTCACTTTCTTCGAGCGTTTCATTCATGTACATCGCTGCAATTGGATGCTCGCTTGTCGCGATGAGATATAAGTCCTCACCCTCTATTTTGTAAATCACTTCCTCAAAATCGCTGAAAGCTGTAACTCCACGATAAGCTTCCCTTTTCAGCATTAAGGGTGGAAATACTATTCTGAACCCGCTCTTTGATAGAAAATCCAAAGCATACAATGTCAGGGCAAAGTCTAGCCAGATTATGTCGTCAAATATATAGTAAAATCTCGAACCCGCAACTTTTGCAGCCCTTGCAATATCTGCCCAACCAAATAGCTCTACAGCATCCGCATGTCCAACTGGTTTGTAATCGCAGACCTCATAGCTTGCCATTCCATTTGTAATCCTAAGGAATTTGTCCACGTCTTCAAAGTAGACTTTTGCTCTCCCCCAGTAACGAATTGGAACATTATCTTTCTCATCCTTACCAACAGGAACTGAATCGTGTACGATGTTTGGAATTGAAAGAAGAACCTTTTCTAATTCTTCTTCGATCATTTTCAGCTCTTCTTCAGCCTTTTTTACATTTTCACTCAAAATTTTTGCCTCTTCTACGATTTTTTCATCTTTTTTTTCTTTTAAAATTCTTGAAAGCTCATTTCTTCTTTTTCTAAGCATGTTTGTTTCTTTTAGCTTTTCTCTCCATTTTCTATCCAGTTCAATTGCTCTGTCTATAATTTCTGTGCTCAAATCACGCTTTTTTTGAGACTCATATAAAATGCTGGGATTCTCTCTTAGAGCTTTTAATATGCTCCACATCATCCTCAGATCTGCTTTCAGTTTATAAAATTCTGGGTTTTTGAGAAATTTTTTAAATATCAAAACAGAAGACGTTGTGTGCATAGGAGAAGGTTAAGGAAAAAGGAGGCTAGAGAAATAAGTAAAGAAGTTCAAGAGAGAGCAGGAGTGCTCGTTGAAGGTGAAATGGATGTTTTAGACTTTGAAGAAATAAAAATAATACTCGTAAAGAACGAACCACTGCTTTTGGAATATGATGGAAAGAGATATGTCTCAGTTTATGGAGCAATAAAGCTAAAACCCGAGAAGTACAAAGTTGTTGTCGACTTGGGGGCTGTGGAGCATATAATCAACGGAGCTGACGTTATGAAGCCAGGAATAGTTTATGTGGATCCTAGAGTTAAAGAAGGAGACTTTGTATACGTTACAGCTGAGCCTAAAGATACTCCGATTGCTATTGGAATTGCACTCTGCAGCGCTGAAAATATGAAGGGAAAGGGGAAGGCTGTGAAGAACGTGCACCATTTAAAAGATAGGATATGGAGGTATTTGCTTGAACGCAGATTTATACTTTGACCGAATAGATTTCTACAAATATCTGCCAAAAAAGGATTGTGGTGAATGTGGATTTAATTGTAAAGAATTTGCTGAAAAGTTAAAGAAGGGAGATAGGGCTGAAAAATGTCCTTATTTGAAAGAAATTGAAGTAAAATTCCTGAATCTTGCAGTTGATGCAAAGAATTTCTTAAAGATTCCAATATATTCAACTACAATAAAGACGAAGACAGGGCTTATTTTCAGCAATAAAAGGGCCGTTACCCTTGTTACGGCCAATTATCCCTATACACAGGCTGCAGTTTCGGAAGTGATGGTAAGAGCAGGAATAGATTTCAATCTTCTGATCATCGATACGGAAGGATATTCCATTGACATGGCGGTGTATCTTGGTTTATTTAGAGCTGAAAAGATAGCGGAAAAAATTGAGGAACTGGAAAAAGTGGATAGGAAAAAGATCGTAATACCTGGTCTTGCTGAAAAATTCAGGGATGAAATAGAAGAAGTTCTCGGACACGTCATCCTCGGACCAGTTTGCTGTGCAGAGTTGCCAATATTCCTGCTCAAAAATGGGCTACTGGTAAATTTTAAATCCTAAAAACAACTCCTATTATGGCTATTGGATTCGTTTTGATAAAAGTAGTTCCGGGAAAAGAAAGAAAAGTTTACGATAAAATAGCGGGAATAAAGGAAGTGAAAGAATTATGTCCCCTTTTTGGAGAATACGACTTAATCGCAAAGGTCGTTGTTGAGGATTTTGAAGAGTTGAGCGAAATAGTGATAAACAAGATCAGAACTATAGAAGGTGTTCTTGAAACGAAAACTCTTACGGGGGCAAAGTTCTGATGCTTAGGGGCTTGAGAATTGTTGCTGAAAATAGAATTGGTGTGCTCAGAGACTTGACAACCATAATTGCTGAAGAGGGAGGAAATATACAATATGCACAGAGCTTTCCGATCCGATTTGGAGAACATGCAGGCAGAGCTTTGGTTTATTTTGAAATAGAGGGAGGAAATTTTGAAAAGATGATTGAAAAGATAAAAAAATTGGATTTCGTTGTTGAAATCGAAGAAGAGAAACCCTTTGAGCAAGTTTATGGAAAGAGAGTGATAATACTCGGCGGAGGTGCTCTCGTTTCTCAAGTTGCAATAGGTGCGATAAGCGAGGCGGACAGACATAATTTGCGAGGAGAAAGGATAAGTGTAGACACTATGCCAGTAGTTGGTGAAGAGGAGATAGCAGAAGCTGTTAAAGCAGTAGCAAGGCTTCATAGGGCTGAAGTGCTCGTTCTTGCAGGCGGATTGATGGGAGGGAAGATTGCTGAAGAAGTTAAAAAGCTGAGAAAAAAGGGAATAAGAGTTATATCCCTAAGCATGTTTGGCAGCGTTCCAGATGTGAGCGATGTCGTTGTAAGCGATCCCGTGATGGCTGGCACTATTGCAGTTATGCACATAAGCGATAGAGCGAAGTTCGACATAGACAGAGTTAGAGGGATGAGGATATAGTAAGAGATTTATATCCAAAGAAAACTCTTTTCAATGGCCCGGATGGGGTAGCGGCTATCCTCTGGGACTGTGGATCCCAGGAGGCGGGTTCAAATCCCGCTCCGGGCCCTATTGAGAAAGTTGGGAGTAAGATGATATTTAACTAGCATGCAACTTTGAGTTGGTAAATAAAAATCAAAGCAGATTCTAACATGCAGATTCCGTATGCGCAGAGAATGATAAATTGGTTATCTCATGCAGATGCCGAATGCTTGGACTAAGAGGTCTAAGGTTATCAACAACTTTTATTCCTTGTCTATCGATAACAATCGCTCGAGACCTTAAACCTAATCTCAGCAATTATGCACATCATAAAAATAAAAAAGTTTAAGTGTAAGTTATTAGTTATACTTAAGAGAAATGCCAGTTCCAAAAGTCATTACTATAACTAATCAAAAAGGTGGTACGGGTAAGACTACGTTAACAGCTCTGTTATCCTATGGATTAGCAAGTAAAGGATACAATGTCCTGATGTTAGATTTGGATCCCCAAGCACATCTGTCATCTCTCTTTTTAAAACAAAATGATATAGAAAAGGTCAATCACGGAACATTCGAGATGGCAAGAGATGAAAAATTTAATATTAAAAAAATTGAGTTAAACGTTGAAGGTAAGATCGGTTTAGTTCCTTCTGGACTAAACTACATCCTAGATGTATATCGTGGAAGGATACCAGCATGGGACCAATACGCTATTAAGAGAAGGATATCAAGAGAGCCAGCAATCACTGGGCACTACGACTTTGTAGTATGCGATACTCCACCGGAGCTCTTTCCACCTACTTTATGGGGTCTTTATGCAGCCGATTATATAATAATACCATCAAATATGGAGGAATTATCTTTACTTGGTGTAAAACTTCTCCTTAAAGAAGTCCTTCCAGATGTTATGTTATATGAACATAATCTAAAAGTACTTGGGATTGTCATGGTGAGGGTAGATAGGCGTATTAAGCAAGAAAGATTCGAAAAGGTAAAGAACGACATCATTAAAATACTTCGCGGATTACCATCATCTATAACCAGAAACGTATACAGAAAACCTCTTTTTGATACTATCATTCATAAACACAGCGAGTTAACAGATCTCGTTTACAGACCTAGAAGGTGGGAAGTACCGCTCGACAGAACTTTGAGGAGCAATGATGCTCTCAAACAGGATGCAGAAGCTTTTACTAACGAAGTCTTAACTCGAATGAACGACTTTAGGAGTGTGGAATAAATGGTGGAGATGAGTAAACTTGAAATAGAATTGCCGAAACGGCTTGCGGAATGGCTCATAGAGTTCAGCAATACTTTAAAGATGACACCAGGTCAACTGCTGGCAAATATATTAGAATACTATTATGAAGCTTGGAAGATAGGTTATGAGCAGTCTGCAGACCTAAGACCTCAACCTCACATTAAGAAAGAAGAAGTACAGGAGACCGATATCGTTACAAAGCTGCAAGCACTTCTTGATAATAGATGGCGTAAAAAAGATAAATATTTACTCGACAAATTTGTTGCATGGATTCGTGAAAACAAGCTAGAGATTGATGAAGAGAGTGCGGAAAAGTTTCTCGAGAACTACATGTCAGGGAAATCCATTAAACATAGCACCATATCTAAATATAAATATATTTTAAAGAAATTTGTTAAATTTGTTAAAGAACAAAACCAACAAGTGACATAGTTAAGGTTAAGTTTAAATTTTTATTTTTTAATTTTTGTATGTAAACAAGTCAAGCATCCTTGGAGTTGACTTTATCCAAAGAAGTCCATCAACCTTTTAACTTCCAAACAGGCTAGCACAGTTTTTGAGGATGTAATTAGCTTAGGCGGTAGCAGTAAACTATCGTTTCTAGAGAAAGACTCTCGTCAAGAAATTATTTTTGTGTGATTCGCAATACTATTCTCTAAGATTTCTTTGATTATATGCTTTTACTCCGAATTTTGAGGCAAGATGCAGAATGTATGGGGAAAACAATCACAAACCGTATTCTAAGCAAATCCCTTAAAACTCTTCTTTTTCAAATTGGAGCTTTAATATTTTTATTCTTATCGCTGAAATTTCTCTGATCTTTAAAAGCTTTTTAAAAGAGATTATTTGCAGGAATATATAAATAAAAACCTTTAAATTGAGAAAGGGGAATTCATAGGTTGAAATCAGACTAAAAAGGATTGAAAGTTGAAAGGATTTTACCCCTAACCAATTTGAGCTATTCCAAATCTTTTGACTTTTGCATAATTATCTTTCTGCGATCCTCTTTTAAGCTCTAACCTTGGATTTTTGAACCTCAATCGAAAAGCAATAAATTATACGGCTTTTTTCAAAAAGGCAGAATAATTTTTGCTTAAAGGGTTTTTAGAGTTCCACTCTTAACCATTGGTCCCCAGAATGAAAAAATTCAATGCAAAGAAATGATCTCGTCGCAGTATCTCTTGTAGCCTGATCTTCGTTGCTCGACTTTATGCACCATCTGTAGTTTGCGGTTTCGGCGAATAGCTGTTTGCTAAAAATGGTTTTATTCCATCTGGAATGGAGATTTTGAAAAGTCTTGATTTATGAATTTGCTATAAAAAATAATATTTTATCGTTTCTGTTGTTCCTGTTTCACAAAAAGAATTTCGATATAGTTGGTGCTTAGCTTAAACTCTTGGCCAGGAGGACAGTGTATTTCTTCTTTATGACAAGAATCTATATGAGAACAAACAATATGCACCGAGATTTGTTGATTAACAAAGTCGCTTGCATTTAGCTGAACCTCCAAATCAGGTTCCTTATCCCTAGGTTCCTTTTTTCCTCTCGGATTCGCAAGATTGTCGTTAAGAAATATCAACACACATCCATCCTTTCCTTTTTCTATGCAAGTGCCATTCCATATAAGTATGGGAGAAACACTCGAATTAATAGGATATGGCAATGTGAAATTAAAGTTTTGCCATGCACAATCTTTTGTAGAGTTTGCCCAAATAGATAGATCGTCAATCCATCCTACAAAAGAGCTGTTGTAACTGCTGCACTCGGGCGAACAAGATATATTCGACAGAGTTGCCCCCCTCACTCCCGAAAGACCCCCACTTGGCGGACAGGGAGGGCACCCTCCATTAGCTGGACACTCTTCGCAGAAAGGGATGGATGCATTAACTTTTATCGTGAAGGATTGTTCTACTCCATCCGCAGCTGTAAAGGATACGGTGCACGTAACTATTGTCTCGTTATTAGAGGGGATGACATTTGCGTTGAAGTAATACCAAATCTCACCCCTTTCGTTTGTAACAGTTTGATATTGGTTGGAATTACAAATTCCGTTGCTTGAAAACACAGATATTGTTACAGGATGATTTTTGACAGGATTTCCGAACTTATCTACAAGCTTAGCACCAAGCATCACAGTAGAGTATTGATAAACCTCAAACTGGGTTTCAGTTAGCGGAATGAATTTTTCTGGTGTTAATCCAAAAGCTTGAGACGTTTCTCCACCAATAGCAGCATAGACTTCAAAAACGGAAATCGAAAGAGTGATGTTTTTGAGATTCTCAATGTTAACAACGTTTCCATTTCTGCTAACCCTTACTTCCGAATTATTCCTATAAACCTCGCTGAGCGTAGAATTCCACCACTCCGCAGTTTTCTCATCAAAGCATTCAAAGCCAATGTTTCCGCTGAAAAGATTTCTGCCTCCAACGGAGATGGGGATGAAGATCAGATTTGCACTCTCAGTTGTTGCAAAGCTGTTAAAGTTCGCCCTTATTATGTACAGCGAAATCGAATTGTTGCTAAAGGAGCTCTGATCTGATTCCTTTAAAACAAAAGAATTCTCAAGCCTTAAAACTGCCGAGTGCTCGTAGATTAGCTTTGAACGCGAAGAGTAAAAGTAGTTCGGCTCCACTAAAATTGCCGAGGTTTTTTCTTCGATTGCAATTGTTCCATCAACTCTTATCTTTAAATCCTTTGCCGAAATCGTTGTCGAAGCCTTCGATGGGGAAACGAGAACGTAATAATTCGGATAATCTACACCAGCCTTTAAAACTATCTTTGCTGGATTTCCTGTTGAAGCTGAGAGCGAAATAGCTTTGCTAACATCAGCAATCCCATACTTTAGCTCGCTGAGATGCTTTGCCTCAACTGCCTTATTCCACTGCGGAACTGCGGTTGATTGCAGAATGCCAATTAATCCCATCACTATTGTCATCAAAAGTATGAATCCGATCAGTGGCGAGACTGCTTTGCTGTTCATCATCCAACTAATTTAATTTTCTTCAAATATTTAATTCTATCGCCAGATAGATCATCTGGGATTTCGAATTCTTTTGAAAGTCCTCTATTTCTTCATTATCTCGTAAAGCCAATCTGGGACGCTAAGCGTAATCCGTGCAAATGCTTGAAATGCTGAGATATGATTTCAGGGATTATCTGGAAACAAATCTTAAGGAAATAAATTCGAAGGATGCTTTGAGAAGGGCTGGAATAATGTAGTTTAGGCAGTAATTGTAATCTCGAAAGTTTGTTAGCTTTAAAGCGTAAGGATCCAAGAGAGCTGGGGATTGCTTTGTTTTTAATAGATGTAAAAAATAATTTAAAAGATAAGAATATTAAAAATTAAGTGGTTGTTTTCAAATGGGTTCTGGAGTAGGATATGGTGGAATAGGAGGTTTTGGAGTCGGCTATGGGGTAGGAGTTGG
>JAWAQR010000026.1:0-15928 GCA_038893835.1 Archaeoglobaceae archaeon | reverse complement strand
TGAGTTATCAACCTGAATGCAGGCAAATTTTACAAGCTTCTCCCCTGCTGGCCCTATTACTGCTGTTGAAACCCTTTCTCCAACATCTTTTTTAATCTCCTCCTGCGCCTCATAGCAACCCTTTCCCCAAATCCCATCGGCATCTCTGAATTCAACCTCACTCTCATTTATGAGTAGATAAACCGGTCTATCGCTTTTTCCCTCAATTATAACTCCATCCCATCCAGCGAATTTCATAAAGGTTGCCATTTTTCCCCCAGCATTCGATTCCCCCCAAATACCAGTCAAAGGACTTCTTGCGCAGAAGACTACTCTGCTAGTTCCAGGAGCAAGTGCAGTTATTGGACCAGTCATGATGACTATTGGATTCTCCGCAGAAAATGGGTTCTTTTCAAAACTTCTCATCATATAATGGATCTTTATACCAATTCCAGAACCGCCAAGGAATTGTTTTACATCCCTTCTTTCCAACTGAACAACGCTTGACCTCTTGCTTTCCAAATCGATTCTCAGCATCTTGCCACAGAACGCTTTCATCTAACCACCTTAGAAATCTATTTCTTTTCCATAAAAAGCGAATTCCAGAATTTTTCTAGTTTCATCAAAATCTGGAATTCTAGGGCTCATTGCGAGACTTGCATCGTTCAGAGTTGTAATAATCAGCTTTTCCAAGTTCTCAAAAAATTTAACATCTTCCACAATTTCTGAGATCTTTGTTGGAACTTCGATCTCTTTCATCAATTCAAAAATTCTGGCTATCAGTGCATCCATGCCATTGAGCCCAATCTTTCTCGAAACTTTTTCGAGCACACTTCTAGCATTTTCAGATTTCCTGTAATACTGTAGGACGTATGGTAAGAAGATTCCAACGCTCAGGCCGTGATGTAAGTTGAAGATGGCTCCAAATGAATGTCCCAGTGCATGGACCAGTCCAACTTGCGAATTTCCAAAACCAAGCCCGGCTATTGTTGCTGCGATATGCATTTTTGCTCTTGCAGAGAGATCGCCCCTATAAGACTTACCAAGGTTTTCCAAGATTAGTTCTAGCGCTTTTTCGCACATCGCATCGCTGAAATCATTTCTCCAGATGGATACAAGTCCTTCAACGGCATGGGTCAATGCATCCATCCCAGTTCCAGCAATCAATTTTTTAGGCATTTTTTCAACAATTCTATAGTCAAGAATCGAAATATCTGGAACAATCTCTCTATTTGCTGGCGTAAATTTTCTTTTTTCTGCTTTATCAGTCAAAACGCATGCCCAAGTCACATCTGCCCCAGTTCCGCTCGTTGTTGGAATTGTCACAAGTCTAGTCCTTCTTTTATATCCAAGCTCCACTAAGTTGATACTCGGTATTATGCCTATTGGATCTATATCGACCTCTATCAAAATTCTAGTAATTTTGGCAACATCGAGTACACTTCCTCCTCCAACTGCTATTATCAGCTCTGGATTTAACTCCCTTGCAATCCTGACACATTTTAGTGCTGTATCTATGCTTGGCTCAGGTTCCACTTCGCTGAAAACTTCTATTTTAGAATTTCTCAGCATGTTCTTTATCATCTCAACATAGCCTAGTTTCTCAATCGATTGATCTGTTACGATGAGAACTCTCTCAGCTTTCTCCATGCTTAGAACTTCTAATGCATCATCACCGAAAACTATTGCCCTAGGGCTAACAAAACTCCACATACTGCACCTCTAGACTATCGTAAACGATCAAAATTGTTAAAAAATTGGGCTAGAAGAACTCGATATAGGGCTGCTCCAAATCCACCATTGCATTTACCACAAGCTCAACCAGTCCTCCGTAATGAATTCCACAGTTCGCGGTTGCGTTGTAATGGCTTAGAATATCTCTAATTGCTCCTTTGCAATTGCTACATGGAGCACAAACGTATTTCTTTATCTCTGGATCGATACTATCTTGGAATGCTTCGAGAATTTGTTTGAACTTCATCCTACTCGAAACCTTCACTCTGAATTCTGGGAAGTTCATCGAAGTCATGATCGCAAATCCACTACCGCCACCGCAGCAATAGTTGTAAACACCGTTTGGCTTCATTTCTCTGAACTTTGGACATATCTCCTGCAATATTTTTCTCTGTGGCTCCACTATACCCATTAAGCGAACTACGTTGCACGGATCATGTAGGGTAACTGGAAAGTCATTCTTTTGTGGATCCAGGTTCAGTTTTTTCCTCCTTACAATGTCCCAGAGCAGCGGTAAATAGCTCTCTCTCGGTATCTGGTATTCTCCCACAAAAATTCTGTCTGCAACGACTGTTAGAGCTTTATGAGCATGACCACATTCTCCAACCACTATTCTGTTTACATCCAACTTTCTGGCAATTTCGGCATGTTTTAAAGCGATTCTGGAAAGCTGAACGTCGTCGTACCAGACACCATAATTCACAGCATCGTATCCAATCATTTCGCTGCTCAAAGTCCAGTCAAAGCCAGCCTCTTCAAAGATAATCGCAAAAGCCTGTACGTTTTCAGGCCAGCTTAAGTATTCCCCTGCATTGTGGATTAGTAGAATGTCAGAACCCTTCTCATCTACTGGAATCTTTATGCTTTTTCCAGTCTTCTCCTTTATTTCCTCCTCCATGAATTCTATCATATCCTTGAAGCCATCTGGCGTTAGACCGGTTGAGGAACCAGTTGTTAAGTGCTTCGCAGTTCCTTGAGCATGTAAAGCTTGAGGAGCGATTCCAAGTTCTTGTGCAAATAGCTTTCTTATTTCCCTTGCCACAAGCCCATTGTCTAATGCTAGTGGACAATACTGGGCGCAACGTCTGCAAAGATTGCAGCGATAAGCTAGCTCGGCAAGTCTTAGAACTGTTTTTGCGTTCAATTCAACATCGCCAAGAAACTTAGCTTTGAAGCTACCTCCATTGCTCAATTTCTTTACAAGCCTTCTCAATATCTCTGCCCTATAGGTTGGACGATAGATTTCTTTTTTCCCAGAGGAAATGTATATATGACAAGCATCGCTACAAGTCTGACAGCGGGCGCAGTATTCAAGGGATAGCAGAAGTGGCTGGATAAAAGTCCAGTTAGCTTCTTTATCCATCAGCTTTTTAAGTCCACTGATGAATTTCTGGATCAATTTTTCCTCCTCTTCCTTTGTTTTAGGCTTCCATGGTAAGTCGATTGCAACATAGCCGTCTAGTTCTGTGACGTAGTTTTTGCTCCACTCAGCTTTTGGTTCTGTTACATTTGACTCCATTCCTTCTTTATCATAAGGTTTTGGAAGCTTCATGAGATCTTCGAGTGTTATTTTTACAAGTTGCCCTTCCTTTTTGGCAACATCGTTAATAGAAATTCTTTCTCTCATATTCTCACCTCACAAACACCTCCAAGATCGCATCTCGAAGCTTCATCGGCCCAGTTTAGATTTGGATCAACGTGTGATGCGCCCCACTTGACTTTGTACTCTGTCAGATACTTTTTCAATCTACTTTCTATCTCCCCTCCAGGAACGTTTGGTTCATCTTCCCACAGGATCTTGTGATATGTGAACCATTTTGCAAGAAAGTGTGTCATTTTCGTGAATGGCAGATAAATCAGAAGGAGCGAAAGAAAGATTATGTGTAACTGCGTTATCTCAGAAACGGTTGGTGGAGGGCTAAAAGTTATTAGGCTCTTCATGTAATCCTTTGCAACACTAAAGTCTGAATCGAATTGCCAAGCCAATATTCCTGTAATGACGACTGCAAGAATGAAGATCAGGTTGAGATAGTCCATTGGAGAGCTGTAATTTCTCAGCTCCCAGTCCGCGATTCTGCGGATCAATAAGGCTAAACCAAAGATGAGCATCAGGAACATCGCTAGAACACCGAAGATCAGTGTAAGATAATAGGCTGGAATCATAAGGAATTCAATCTTGAAAATGTCAAGGATTGCTGATATGAAGAGGAGAAGGAACCAGAGTAAAATTAGATAAATGCCTGTGTGGAATGGATATGTGAGCCACCAAAGCGGTCTTTTGTAAGTGAAAACTTTCTTTATGAATATCATTTCCATCAGCATTTCCTTTAATTCTCCAGCCAAAGTCTTTTGTCTTGGCTTTTTCCACCACTCAACTTCCTCGTAATAACTCCCTCCATGCTCGTGTCTTGGATCATGTGGGACTGGATATATTTCCCATCGCAGATGAATTGGCATCGTCGAATATTTCACGAACTTTGCTAGCAGAACTATGGCGAAAATCAGAACTGCTATATAAACTAGGAAGTTCAGCATCTCATCACCGCTTTAACATTTCAACCACTAATATAAAAATTTTGTCCATGCTCAAAAATTTATTTAAGCTTTGGTATTATTTCCTTACCTATCAGCTGTATCGACTTCTTTTTGTCAGGACCAATCGGGCTTCCTGCCACAACCTGAGTTACTCCAGTTTTTGCAAGCTGATTTATGCGCTCTATTGCATCATCCGGTGTTCCGCTGATGGAGAAAACGTCTATCATTTCATCAGTGACAGCTTTTCCAACTCCTGCCCAATCTCCTTTGGTGAAAGCATTGTTTAGAGCCTCTTTAACTTTATCAACAGCTTCTTTCTTTATTCCATGTCTTTCAAGCACGGTTTCAGGACTTCCAGCTACTATGAATGCTACAACAATTCTGGCAGCATTTCTCGCATTTTCCCTGTTCTTATCAACGCTCATCGAAGCGTAGGCGACCGTGTCAAATTTTTCTCTACTCTTTCCAGCCTTTTGTAAACCGATATCGATGTTCTTCCTCGCCTCATCGAAATCCTTTGGATGAGAGGCGTTTATCAAAACACCATCACCAAGCTCAGCTGCTAGTTGAAGCATTTTTGGCCCCTGTGCTCCAATGTAAATCGGAATTTCTCCTGCCTTAAATCCAAGTCTTGCACCATTAAGTTTGAAAATTTCTCCACTGTAGTTTACAGCTTTGCCAGATAGAAGTCCACGAATTACTTCCACCGCTTCCTTTATCCTTGTCAATGGTTTTTCCCAGCTTATGCCTATTCTTTCAAAGGTAACCTTATCTCCCGCTCCTATACCCAGCACAGCTCTTCCACCGCTTATCTCATTTATCGTTGCTATTGCAGAAGCTGTTAGCGCAGGACTTATGTGGTATGGATTCGTAACTCCAGGACCGAGTTTTATCTTTTTTGTGCTCAAAGCCAGAATTGTCAGTATTGAGTAAACATTTCTATTGTTGTAGTGGTCCGTGATCCAAACGTAGTCGAAGCCGCTATCTTCTGCAACTCTCACATAATACTCCAGCTCGTAGAACTTCAGATCCGGTACAAACTCGACACCGAATTTCATAGCCATCCCCTCCGTAATATAGACTTCCCATAGATAATCTTTTTCATTTTGATCATGAGTTGAAATTGAGCTCGCTCAGAGTTTTGATTCAAGCTTCTTCTTTAACCACTTCTCTGCATTTCTGAGATCTTCCAACCTTTCGAAATAAAGAGTCTTGACACCAAAGCCCTTTTTATTGAGTTTAATCAACAGATTTTTATCATCCACGATATATCCCTTCACATCGCTTATTTTTGTCTTGAATGGCTTGTATACTATGAATTCCTCATCCATCAAGTAGTATCTTGGCTTTCCGAGAGAGATTATGGCATAGAGGAAAAGGAAGAGGGAAAAGAGGGTGAAGATTAAGAAGACCTTTATCAAGTTCTCTCCAAGCAATATTCGATAAATTGAATACAGGAAGCCAAGAAGTATTAGAGAAAATATAAAGGTTAGCCACTTTCTCCTTGCAACGGGATTCTTTATCGCCCTATAGCTCCATATCATGTCCCATGCCTCCAGTCGGAAACATATCTGATCTGTTCTTCAGTCATCTCATCTATTTTCACTCCAATAGTTTCGAGCTTTAATCTGGCAACCTTTCTGTCCAGCTCCTCGGGCATTCTATAGACTCTGTTTTCGAGCTTTTCCCAATTCTCCGCTATATATCTAACTGCCAAAGCCTGATTTGAGAAGCTCATGTCCATGACTTCAATCGGATGCCCATCTCCTGCGACTAAGTTAACCAGCCTCCCATCTGCGAGTAAATAAAGCCTTTTTCCACCTAAATCGTATTCTTTCACGTTGTTCCTAACAACTCTAACACTTCTTGCCATCTTTTCGAGCGCTGAAACGTTTATTTCTACATTAAAATGCCCTGCATTAGCTAGAATAGCTCCATCCTTCATTTTTCTCATGTGTTCTTCCCTTATCACGTTTATGTTACCAGTTGCCGTGATGAAGATATCTCCAATCTCACATGCTTTTTCCATCGGCATAACTTCGAAACCATCCATCAGCGCTTCGAGTGCACGAATTTCATCTACTTCTGTAACTATCACATTCGCCCCCATTCCCCTGCATCGCATTGCAATCCCCCTCCCACACCAGCCATATCCAGCAATTACAACCTTTTTTCCTGCAAGCAACATGTTTGTCGCTCTCATTATTCCGTCCACAGTCGATTGCCCAGTTCCATAGCGGTTGTCGAAAAGGAATTTTGTTAAAGCATCGTTTACAGCTATTACCGGAAACAATAGAACCCCTTCCCTTTCCATCGCTCTCAGTCTTAAAACTCCAGTCGTTGTCTCTTCGCTGGCTCCTTTAACTCTTTGTCCCCTTTTATGCAGTTCGAATATCAGATCTGCACCATCATCAATTACTATATCTGGCTTGAAGTCTGCAACTTTTCGAATCGCCTCATAATATTCCTCAACGCTCATACCACGCCTAGCAAAGCACTTTATCCCCATACTTCTCAAAGCCTCGCTAACGTCATCTTGTGTACTCATAGGATTACAAGCAGTAATAGCAACCTCTGCCCCAGCGGCGATCAAAGTCTTAACGAGAACAGCTGTTTTTGCCTCGACATGTAAAGCCATTCCAACTTTTAGACCTTCCAATGGTCTATCTCTTTCCATTTCTTCCCTTATTTTTGCAAGAACCTTCATGTGTCTTTCTGCCCATGAGATCTTGTTAAAGCCCTCCATATCTCGTTACCTCCTCGATCCTATCCTCGAGCTTTGATATCCAGTCAACTTTTCCTGGTTCAAATCCCTCTTCACCCCTTAAAATTCTTTCAATAGCATCAGCAATTTCTGCGATCGTCATTTCGGTCACGTCTATTTCATAAACTCTTTCACAATTCTGCATCGCTTCTACTAAAATTAGATCTATTAACTCAGCTTCAACGTTTTCCATTACTTTTTCATAACTCCATCCCCTTTCCAGTAATCTCTTCTTTATAACCAGCGGATTGCATCGCAGAACTATCGCCAAATCAGGCTTGAGTAAATGCGAAAGATGCCCTTCCACGATTCCGTTGAATCTGTATTTTGAAAGTCTTTCAACGTCAACTATTATCTCATCTCCAACCCTTTTCGCACATCCATGCATTTCCGCAAAATCCTTCACAGAAATAACATTGTATCCTCTTCTTTTTAGCTCTTCAGCAACAGTAGTTTTCCCACATCCGGGAGTTCCAGTGAGGGCAATCATAAAATCTCTCTCAGTTTATCTAGGAAAAATTCGTTCTCTTCGGGTTTTCCAATGGTTACTCTATAACCATCAACACCAAAGCTCTTGCAGTCCCTTATTATAACCCCCTTTCTTAATAGATCTTCAGCAAGTCCTTCTCTTGCTTTGAAGAAAATGAAGTTTGCCTGAGATGGATAGGGTTTTACAATTCTTCTAAGCGCATCAAAAACTCTATTTCTTTCCCTTTTTATCTTTTCCACGCATTTTTTCATCCATTCCAGATCTTCAAGTGATGCAATTGCGCATTTTTCTGCTAAAGTGGAGACGGGAAAAGGTGTTGAGGCTGATTTATAGTAATCAACTAGCCATTTTGGAAGTCTTGCGTAGCCTATGCGAAGATTTGCTAGGCCAAAAGCTTTTGACATAGTTCTAGCAACGATTAGATTCTCAGAATCAATTTCAAGTCTCGAATCCGCGAATTCGATGTATGCTTCATCGATGAAAACGATCGCTTTTGTTGAAGAAACGATCTCCTCGATCAGCTTTGTCTTTTCAACGTTTCCAGTAGGGTTATTTGGAAATGGTATTATTATCAGCTTAGTTTTTTTTCCTAAGTAATCGAAGATTTTCTCTCCAATCTGAAATTCCTCGTTTCTATCAACCAGAACTTCCCTTGCGCAGTGCAATCTTGCGAGAATTCTGTAGTATTGAAAAGTGGGAACAGGAATTATCACCTCATCTCCTTCATCGATTAGCATTTTGAATATAGTTTCGAGAATTCCATCTATTCCGGCTCCTATCACAATTCTTTCCATTTCCCATCCCGTGTATTCAGCCAGCTTTTCCCTCAACGCCCTGTATTCTGGATTCGGATAGCGGTGAAGTTCTGAAAAGTTTCTAAGAACTTCTATAGCTTTTGGACTTGCGCCATATGCGTTCTCATTTGATGCTAGCTTTACGACTTTATCAATTCCATATTTTTCTTTCACTTCTTCAACACTTTTCCCAGCAACGTAGTTTTCAAAGATTGCACACTTCCTCATTTTATCACTTCCAATTCTATTCTTCTCCAATTCTCATCAACTCCTTTCAGCGAAGTCACGAGAGCTTCAACAACTCTTGCAATTATTTTCGTTACAAATGGATTCAACTCAACTTCCATCCCATCAACGCTCAATCTCACTTCCATCATATCACCTTTTTGAACTCGGATATGAATTCCATTATAACTTCTTCCGTAACATGCGGCATCACGACAAATCTGATCGCCTTTGGATTTCTAATCGTGGAAATGACCCACCTTCTTTTATATAACTCCCTCCTAAATTCCTCAGCTCTTTCAGTCTTGAAAGCTACTACGTTCATCACAGGCTCAATTACGGGCTCAAATCCGAGTTTTTCCATCTCCTCCAGAAGGATTCTGGTGTTTCTAATACAGATATTCACGACTTTTTTCATCCCGCTATAACCTAGAGTTTTTAGCACAGCATAGGCAGAAGCAACTCCAGTTCCTGGACGAGTGCCTGTTAGAGTGTATTGAGCTCTTGAAGTCAAATATGGGGTTTCAACTTCCAGTGCTTTTAGGTATTTTTCTTCTCTGAAAACTATGCCGCCAGCTGGAATCGTAGCCATTCCCATCTTGTGTGGATCAACTGTAATCGATGTTACACCTTTGTTAATAAAATCAAATGGATATGGTTTGTCCATGAATGGAATCACAAACCCTCCAAATGCCGCATCGATGTGCAAGGCAACATCCTTTTCTTCAGCAAGCTTCGATAGTTCAACAATAGGATCTATCTGCCCGAGTTCAGTAGTTCCGGCAATACCAACTATGGCAACTGTGTTCTCATCGATAAGCCTTTCAACTTCTCCCACGTCAACTTTGTAGTATTCATCCACATCCGCTTTCCTTACCTCTATTCTGAGAATGTCTCGAACTTTTTCAAAAGAAAAGTGTGCAGTCTTTGGAATGACTATATTTGGTCTCTTTTTTTCCTTCAAGTTTCTCGCACTCCTTATTCCCTGAATATTTGCCTCGGTGCCACCGGAACATATGTAGCCATGGGGATTGTTACAGTGAAGAAGTTCGCCGATCATATTTATAAGCTTTCTTTCAAGCTCTGCTGTGCCAAGAAATATTCCTGGATCTCCCAGATTTGTGTTTATAAACATCTGATGAGCCTTTACAGCTACTTCATGCGGAATTGTGCACATCGAACTCAGAACTCTTGAATATGGTATATCCTTTTCCCTGAACTTCTTGAGTTCCTCTAGTACATCCATACGCTTCTTTGGAGAAAAAAGGGTAATAAATAGGTAACTAATCCATTTCGTGAAACTTGCCATATTGATGGGTGGTCTTGGTAGGAGAATTGGAATGGAAAAGGCTGAAATTAGAGTTTGCGGAAAAAGGCTAATAGAAATTGCAGCTGAAAAGTTCGCATCACTTGATCCGATCTTTATTTGCAGAGATAAAGCTCAGGCTGAAAGATATTCTAGAGAGTTCGATTTTAAATTTGTTTTCGATTTTTATCAAGGCTTTGGAGTCTTAGCAGGGATTCATAGCGCTCTGAAACACAACGGGGACACGGTAGTTGTCGCTATAGATATGCCTTTTGTGAAGAAAAAGGTAGTTGAATTTTTATTTAAAAAAGGTTTGGAAAGTAATTGCGACGCTTTGATCCCAAAACATAAGTTTCCAGAACCTTTACTTGCTTTTTACTCCGAAAGGATAATACCAGAAATTGAGAAGTCGATAAAACTGGGAAAGAGAAGAATTTTGGATTCTCTAAGAAAGGTGAAAGTCGTTTATCTTTCCGCAGAAGAACTCAGAAATTTTGATAAACATCTTCTTTCCTTCTTTAACATAAATACTCTGGATGATTTAAGAAGGGCTGAGGAATTATGCTCAGAGATCTTTACGGAAGAGTAATAACGAATTTACGTATCTCAGTTACGCAGAGATGCAATTTGAACTGTATATATTGCCACAGAGAAGGAGAAAAAAATTCCAGTGAAGAAATAAGTGCAGAAAGGATTGCGGAAATTTCAAAGGCTTTTTACGAGCTTGGAGTTAAAAAGGTGAAATTGACTGGAGGGGAACCTCTGCTAAGGAAGGATATATGCGATATAATTTCCGCAATGCCGCCTTTTGAAGAAATCTCTTTGACAACAAATGGAATCATGCTGAGCGATAAGGCAAAGGAGCTAAAGGAAGCTGGTTTAAACAGAGTAAACGTAAGTCTCGACACCCTAAATGCTGAAAAGTTCAGGTTCATAACTGGCTCCGATAAAATTGAAATGGTTATAGAAGGTATAAAGAGTGCAGTCGAAGCAAGGTTGACACCAATAAAACTCAACATGGTTCTAATGAAGGGAATAAACGATGGAGAAGTTTTTGATATGCTTAACTTTGCAAATTCATTCAATGGGAGAGGAATAAATGTGATTCTCCAGCTGATAGAGCTTATACCAAACTCAAAAACAAGAGAATACTATCTTAACCCAGAACTCTTCGAAAGAAAATTTTTGGCGATTGCGAAAGCTGTGAAAATTCGTGATATGCATAAAAGAAAGCAATTTTTCACGTCCTTTGGCATCGTTGAAATCGTTAGACCCTTAGACAACAGCGAGTTCTGCAAACATTGTAACAGGATAAGAGTGACTTCCGATGGGAAGATTAAGCCTTGTTTGATGAGCGATGAAGAAATAGATTTATCAAATCTTCATGGAGAAGACTTAAAGGAGGCAATTTTTAGGGCTGTAAAGATGAGAAGACCTTTCTTTACTTGACACTTTTTACGGCTCTAACTATCTTTTTAACCCTTTCAACGCTAACTCTACCCCTTTCCTTTATATAACTTCCTACAATGACTCCATCGCAGTGTTTTACTATTTTTTCTGCATTTTCAACGCTAACACCACTGCCAGCGAGGGTTGGAGCTATTTTTCTTATCATTTTCATCTTTTCAACACTTGGCTCTAAGCCCGTCGCTCTTCCAGTTATTATAAATGCATCAGCAAGACTTCTTTCCGCATTTAGCAAGTAATCTTCAAAGTTCGCCAAATGTGCTGCGTGTTTCACTTCCAGATCTGCAAATATCATGGCTCTGCAGTTTATCTGTCTCTTATACCTCATTATTCTCCCCGCATCGCCGAATAGAATGCCTTCAGGAGCTATTGATGGGAAGAAGAGTTGATTTACTCTTACAAAATCCGCTTTTACAGCTTTTGCAATTGCCAAAGCTGAGATTGCATCATTTCTGAGCACATTTATTCCCAATCCTATGTTAACAGCTCTTCTAATTTCCCAAGCTATCACGCTCATACTCGCAACAGTTTCTTCACCAACTTTAGCTAAGAAGGGCTTATCTCCAAAGTTCTCTATAATTAAAGCATCTGCTCCCCCTTCTTCTATTGCTCTGGCATCTTCAAGTGCTTTTTCCAAAACTGAATCGAAATCTTCATACATTGGCGAGCCAGGTAAGGGTTTCAAGTGAACGACGCAAATCACGATCTTTTCCATATTGTTCTCTCCCCATACTTTATCTCCACAATTCTATGCTGTGGAATTGCTTTTCCACTCTTCAAATAAAGAAATTTGTGTCCTATACTTTCAATTTCTTCAGCTGAAATCGTCATATTCCCGCTGTATCTGTCAATGTAGACGATTTCAACTTTTGAAAAATCATAGCTTGGATGCCACTTAAGCATGTTCAGAATTTCTCTAACACTATATTTCTTCATCCTTTGCCAGCTCTATTAGCTGTCCTTTTAGATTTAGCTTTAGCGTTCTTTTTACTATTGCCCTTATAAAAAGTGGATCGTAATTTAAAACCTTCATTATGTGACCCACAGAATTTCTTCCCATTTGGACTTCCTTAATTATTTTTTCCACATGTTTCTCAACTTCATCATCTGGCATGAACACGATTTCGAGAATTCGGTTGAAGTCTTTGAGAGAAACATAGAAATTGGCTGAAATATGAGTATAGCTTACATGATATTCTTTTTCTGGCTTTCCACCAGGATCAGAAGGCATCCTCCATTTTACTTCCAGCATTCCAGCATGCTTGAGTATTTTTAAAGTTTCTTCAAAACCATCTCCAAATCTATTCTTTAATTCCTCAAGTGTTAACCATTCGTCGAGCAGGGCAGAGTAAACTTTTCTGTGCGTTTCAGTAGATAGAAGTTGAAAGATTGGTATTAGTTCTACAATGTCGTTCACGAGTTTTGCTCTTTTCACCATCCAATATTCGTATGAGGTTAAGGCAATTATATCTTACGTTGAGCTCGTTGCAAATTTCCAAATCTTTTTTAAAATTCGTTAAGTTGAAATTCGAAATTCTTATATATTGCTAATCTGAGTAACATTCCGGAGGTGGCAGAATGACAGAGACACCGTTGGTTGATGAACTCGAAAAGGGCCCGTGGCCAAGTTTTGTAAAAGAAATTAAGAAGACAGCGGAAAACATGGAGAAGCTAGCTTCACAGGGAAAGGATTTGAAGTTGCCAAAAACAGCTCGTGGGCTGCTTAAGCTGTTGGAGATTTCTTACAGGGATAAAAAGACTCACTGGAAACATGGTGGAATAGTTTCAGTTGTTGGTTATGGAGGGGGAGTCATAGGCAGATATTCTGACTTGGGCGACAAGGTGCCAGAAGTGGAGCACTTCCATACTATGCGTATCAACATGCCCGCAGGCTGGTTCTATTCAACGAAAGCACTTCGAGGAATTTGCGATGTCTGGGAAAAATGGGGAAGTGGTTTGACAAACATGCATGGATCAACAGGAGACATAATCTTACTTGGAACAAGAAGTGAGTATTTACAGCCTTGTTTTGAAGATCTTGGCAACCTTGAAATTCCATTCGATCTCGGCGGAAGCGGTTCTGCGTTGAGAACGCCTTCAGCCTGCATGGGTCCTGCGCTTTGTGAATTTGCCTGCTATGACACACTCGATCTTTGCTACGATCTGACGATTACATATCAAAACGAGTTGCACAGACCTATGTGGCCTTACAAGTTCAAGATAAAGTGCTCTGGTTGCCCTAATGATTGCGTCGCCTCAAAGGCAAGAGCGGACTTTGCGATCATTGGCACGTGGAAAGACGAAATTCAGATAGACAATGAAGCTGTTAAGGAGTATGCGAAGTGGATGGACATAGAGAACGAAGTAGTAAAGCTTTGTCCAACAAAGGCGATAAGCTGGAATGGGCAGGAGCTTAAGATCGATGCAAAGAACTGCGTTCGCTGTATGCACTGCATAAACAAGATGCCGAAAGCTCTGAAACCGGGTAAGGAAAGAGGTGCAACAATTCTTATAGGCGGAAAAGCTCCTATGCTTGAAGGCGCAATCATTGGCTGGGTTGTTGTACCATTCATTGAGATTAAGAAACCATACGATGAGATAAAGGAAATCCTGAACGCAACTTTCGAGTGGTGGGATGAGGAGGGGAAGTTCAGAGAAAGGGTTGGAGAGCTAATTTGGAGAAAGGGAGTGAGAGAATATCTGAAGGTTATTGGCAAATCTGCTGATGTGCGCATAGTGAAAGCACCAAGGAACAATCCATTCATGTTCTTCAGAAAAGAGGAATTAAGACCGTCACCGTTTATTGAGGAATTAAAGAAGAGGGGGATGTTCTGATGGCGAAGACGGATTTTGGTCCGCCAAGGTATGATTTAATGCTACATCCAGTTATAAAAAAGAACTATGGAAAGTGGAAGTATCATGAAGTTGTGAGACCAGGTGTTATAAGGAGAGTTGCAGAGAGCGGGGATGAAATCTACGTAGTTAGATTTGGTACTCCTAGGCTTTTGAGCATTTACACAATTCGCGAAATATGCGATATTGCAGATAAGTACAGCGATGGTTACGTGAGATGGACGTCAAGGAACAACGTTGAATTCTTCGTTACAGATAAGAGCAAAATCGACGAGTTGATAAAGGAAGTTAAAGAAAGACTAGGATTTCCATGCGGTGGAACTTGGGATGCAGTGACTGGGAAATATGGTTTGAGCAACATAGTCCATACGCAAGGCTGGATACACTGCCATACGCCAGCGATTGATGCTTCAGGTATAGTCAAGGCAATAATGGATGAACTGTATGAATACTTTGTCGATCACAAATTGCCAGCGATGTGCAGAATAAGCCTTGCCTGCTGTGCGAACATGTGCGGAGCAGTTCATGCATCTGACATAGCGATTGTTGGAATTCATCGCACACCTCCATTGCCAGATGATGACATGATAAGAAGGACGTGCGAAATCCCAAGTACTGTGGCAGCCTGTCCAACTGGAGCGCTCAAGCCAGATATGAAGGCAAAAACGATAAGAGTTGACGTTGAAAAATGCATGTACTGTGGAAACTGCTATACTATGTGCCCGGGAATGCCGCTGTTCGATCCAGAAAACGATGGAGCTGCAATAATGGTTGGTGGAAAAGTAAGTGATGCTCGCAGAATGCCGGAGCTTTCAAAAGTTGTAGTTCCATGGGTGCCAAATGAACCGCCAAGATGGCCAACTCTCGTAAAGTATGTGAAACAAATACTGGAAGCTTGGGCTAGCAATGCGAGAAAGCATGAGAGATTGATTGAATGGATTGACAGAATTGGATGGGAAAGATTCTTTGAAATCACAGGTCTTGAATTTACGGAGCATTTGATAGATGATTATAGGATAACACCTTATATTTACGGCGAACTGCGAACGAGTACACAGTTTAGATGGTAAATTTATAAATACAAATTCCTACTTTTTTTGGTGATTCAGATGGCGGAGATAACCTATACTGAGGAAGAAAAAAAGAAGGTTTTGGAGCAGCTTAGCAAAAAGACTTGGAAGATTCCCGAGCTTGCGAAAGTAACTCAGATAGATAAGGCTAAAGTGAAAAAAATAGTTCAAGATTTGATCGATCAGGGAATTGCAGCTTACTGGAGTGCAGGATCAACTGCGTACGTTGCGACAAAAGAATACATTCAGGAGCTTGAGAAGAGACGTGCTCAAGGTTAAGGTTGAAGAATTTTTAACGAATCCTTTATTTTTTATTGAGGCATCCAGAATTCTTTCAAATCTTTCCAAGCTCGTAACAGTTAGACTAGAAAACTCCATTTTTGAATTCGACTTTTGTCGGAAAAATGGATTGAAGGTGCTCTTTTTTAAAACAAGAGTTAGCAGGATAATAAGTAGCTTAAAATTCGCTGAAGCAAAATTCTTTGTCATGACGAGAGATGAAAGGATAGTTAAGAGATTGCAAAGGCTTGAAAATAAAGTGGTCCATGGAGATGTTGAGTTTGAGAAAGGTAGGAGAAAGCTGATAATGCTTGAGGGAAAGTTATTTGGTTATCCAGAATGCTGTTACAAAGCTTATGCGAGAAAAAAAGGCTCTTTTCCGCACGAGACAAAGTTAATTCTGGAAATGTTTGAGAAAGAGATTTTTGAAGA
>JAWAQR010000025.1:0-17954 GCA_038893835.1 Archaeoglobaceae archaeon | reverse complement strand
TACGATGGCCATCCAATGCAGATAAAGAAAGCAGCAGAACTGATAATGAAGTCAGAAAGACCAATAATACTCGCAGGAGGAGGGGTTAAGATTTCAAATGCTTCAAAAGAGCTTACAGAACTAGCTGAAACGATTCCAGCTTTTGTGGTTACAACCTTAATGGGTAAGGGAGCGATAAGCGAATATCATCCCCTCTGCCTAGGTTTCGTTGGTATGCATGGTTCAAAATACGCAAACTATGCGTTAAGCGAGAGCGATTTAATAATTGCAGTTGGCTGTCGTTTCAGCGATAGAACTACTGGAAACGCTGCACTTTTTGCTCCACAGGCAAAAATCATTCACATCGACATAGATCCAGCGGAGATAGGGAAAAACGTTCGCGTTGATGTACCAATCGTTGGAGATGCCAAGAGAATACTCGCAAATCTTAAGAAGTACATCGAATACAAGCAAAGAAAGGAGTGGGAAGATAAAGTGAAAGAGTGGAGAGAGAAGTTTCCGATGAGGTATAAGAAAGATGGATTCAAGCCACAGTTTGTTGTAGAAAAGATATGCGAAGTATTTCCGGATGCAATAGTTACGACAGAAGTTGGTCAAAACCAAATGTGGGCCGCTCAGTATTTCAAAGTCAAAAGTCCAAGACAGTTCATAACCAGTGGCGGTCTTGGAACAATGGGCTTCGGATTTCCAGCTGCAATAGGCGCAAAGGTTGCATGTCCAGATAAGGAAGTGATAGACATCGCTGGAGATGGGAGTTTTCTGATGAACATCCAAGAACTTGCCACATGTGTTCATTACAACATACCTGTGAAAGTCTTTATACTTAACAATGGCTATCTAGGAATGGTCAGGCAATGGCAAGAATTGTTTTATCGTGAAAGATACTCTGCAACCTGTATCGGTTGCGAAAAAATGAGCTTTGAAAAAATAGCTGAGGGCTTTGGAGCTGTGGGAATAACAGTTGAAAAACCAAGCGAAGTCCTAGATGCTTTAAAACAAGCAAAGGAAATAAATGATTCACCAGTTGTTGTCGATTTCAAGGTTGATTATCAGGCAAAGGTTTTCCCAATGGTTCCGCCGGGTAAGGGTTTAAAGGATATAATTTGTGAGGAGGATTAGATGAAGTACACGATTGCAGTTTTGGTTGAAAACAAGCCCGGAGTTTTGGCAAGAGTTGCCTCCCTTTTCAGGCGCAGAGGTTTCAACATAGAAAGTCTAACCGTAGGAGTTACGGAGAATGAAAACATATCCAGAATGACGATAGTGGTCAATGGAGATGAAAAAGTGCTTGAACAGGTAATAAAACAACTGAATAAGTTGATCGAAGTTATAAAAGTCAGTAACATATCACAAAACTCGGTTGAAAGGGAACTTTGCCTAGTAAGAGTAAATGCTCCTCCAGAGAAAAGAGGAGAACTAGTTGAGCTTACAAACATCTTCAGAGCAAGAATAGTTGACGTTGCGAAGGATAGCTTCATAATAGAGATCACAGGAGATGAGGATAAGATAAATGCCTTCATAGACCTCATGAGGAGCTACGGGATAAAGGAAGTTGCAAGAACTGGAAAGGTTGCAATGGTGAGGGGGGCGAAAAAGTAGTTTTAGATCGAGATGAAGATTAAAGCTACTGCAACGGCGTAAATTGTACCCACCAAATCTGCCAGCGTGGTTACAAGGGGAATTCCACCGTTGTCTGGATCGATCTTGAATGTCTGTAAAAGAAGTGCTAGATAGAATGCCATAGCGATGATGAAAAAAACGATGACTGGAAAGGAAAGGAAAAAAATTGTCATTGGTATTGGGTTAAAGATCATTACGTCAAAGAAGAAGGCACTAAGGAGAATTGGAGCAAAGGAAATGAAGGGAAAAATGAGTAAAGATGTTGGTAAAATTGCCTTCAAATCACTTAAGATTTCCTTCAAATTTCTGCTTTCAATCTCTCCGAGATTTAGCTTTGTAGAAGTTCTTGCAACTATTATGGTTCCATAGTTACCAAGCGTATCTATTATCGCCGGATATGCGAAGCTCATGAAAAAGCTAAGATAAACGATTTTTGAGAATTCCTCCAAAAAACTACCAGTAAAGCTCTGAAAAATCGCAAGAATTGTCACTATTGATATTACTTCCAGTCGAATTTTTCTGTATTCTGATCCAAGAGAGAAGAGGATGAAGATTGCGAGAAGGATTAAAGAAAATATCATAATTGGGATGATCATACCAGATTCGAAGAATTGAATGAAGATTACCAGCGATGGAATTGTTACTAAGTCTGCAATGGAAGTTATCATTGGCCCTGAAATCGAATCAGGATCTACGGATCTTTTAAATGCTGTTATGACAATTAAAACTGAAGAGAAAGATAAAAAAATACCAATTAGAATCGCAGATGGAATTAAAATCTGTATAGAAGCTATAAAGCCATCCAGGTCTCGAATTTTAAGAAATCCAACGATCAGAAGCACGATAAGAGGAACTACAGAAGCCCAGATTGAAAAGAATGCATTCTTGTATACGTAACTATCCCTAAAACTGGGTTCTGAAGAGCCAAGGTATAAGGCGGTTGAAAGTCTAGAGCAAAGGGAACCGAAGATGTTTCCGCGAAGACCCATTAGACCAGGTAAGATTATGAGCAAATATGGATAATTCTCCATCATCTTCTCAAAATTTATTCCAAGAAAAATACCTGCAAAAAGATCAAAAAACAAGCAGAGATAGAGAATAGGGACGATTTTTTTAACTGCAATCCCGAAATTCAGCTCTCTGCTCGGGATTGTAACTGCCAAAAATATCCCCCAACTTTCAAAACATCAACAAGTATATATACTTTTTCAGCAGGTTTTTACCGGTGGTTGAATGAAATATCAGTGCACAGTTTGTGGCTACGTTTACAACGAGGATGAAGGGGATCCCGAAAGCGGAGTTCCTCCAGGGACCAAATGGGAAGATTTGCCAGAAGACTGGGTTTGCCCAATTTGCGGGGCTACGAAGGACCAATTCGAAAAAATTGAATAAATTATTTATTTTTATATTGCTTTTCTTATTGCTTCTTTCAGCTTTTCCGCAACTATTCTTCCATCAACTTTTCCCCTAAATTCTGCCATGACAATTCCCATCAGTGGTTTAAAAGCCATCTCTCCCTTTTCCCTTATTAAATCCTTCTTACTTTCAACCAGTCTTTTTATAAATTCATCTAAATCTAATTTAGGGCTCAACTTTGCAAGGATCTCCTCCTTACTTGCGTTTGGATTCTCCAAAAGAATTCTAAACACACTTTCAGCTCCTTCTTTAGCGATTTTACCTTCCTTTAAAAGTTCAAGAACCGTTCTGAAATGTTTTTCTTCAAGAGAGTCAACGTTGATTTTCTCCCTCTTTAACTCCTTTGGAATCACATACAAGACCCTTGCAACAACTGTTGGAGGCAAGGATTCGCAGAATTCTTCGAAAATTCTGTAGTAATTCGAGTCCGCAATTTCAAAGGCCAAATCAGCTGGGAGATATTTCTCATACCTCCTCGCTCTTTCTTCAATAAGTTCTGGGATTTCTACGTCCAAGAAATCCTTAGTAATTACAGGAGGAACGTCTGTCTCTGGATACATCCTCGCAGCTCCAGGTAATGGGCGGAGATAGGAAGTTGTTCCATCCTCATTCGCCTTTCTAGTTTCTTCCGGTACTCCTAAAAGACAGTATTTTGCCCTCTCTATTATCCTGGCCAAAGCCCTATCAACTCTCTCATCTTTTCCAGCGGCTAGGATTACTGCATCTCCTTCTCTAGCACCAACGAAATCTCTGAGCTTCAAAACCTCTTCAGCCACTATTCCATAACCCGGCAATTCATCGGTGTGAAATATTCCTCCAAGCCCGTAACTTCTTGCGATATCAGCAAACTCTGTTCCAAGTCTTCTTCCTGGCTGAATCTCTTTTCCAATTAATCCTGAAAAGTTTTTAAGAAGGATCGCTTTGACTTTTTTGTTCTTCAAAACTCTGCAAGCCGTGTTTCTAAAGATTTCAGTGACATCGAATATTCTTTCAACAACTTCCGCATTTTTCTTTCTGAGTTCTTCTCTTATTTTAAGCAAGTTTAACTGTCTAACAACTTCGAATTCCACGATCTTGTCTATTATATCCAATTCCTGAACCCCCTTTATCTCCACTCTAGCACCATCCCTTATGCTCACATTAATGTCCTGTCTAATGGTTCCTATTCCTCTCTTAACCTTTCCAGTAGATCTTAGAATCATTCCAATCTTCTTTGCCACTTCTTTCGCCATTTTTGGGCTTCTAATTTCAGCTTTTGTTCCTATCTCGATTAGAGGAATTCCAAGACGGTCTAGAGAATACGTTACAAACCCTTCTCCCTCTTCTATCTTCTTGCATGCCTCCTCTTCCAAACAAAGAGTTGCTATCCCTATTTTCTCTCCAAAAACTTCAATCTCTCCATCTACTGCTATCAAAGCAGTTCTTTGGAATCCTGTTGTATTACTTCCATCGATCACGATCTTCCTCATCACATGAACTTCGTCGAAGATATACATTTTCAGCATCTTCGCAACCTGAATTGCAATCTTAAGAGCTTCTTTATTTATTTCAGTCGGTGGCTCTTCATCCGCTTCTACTAGACATGTTGTGTCGTGGAATTTGTAAATGAACTGTCTTCCTCTCTCAACTTCTTCTCTAGCAGCTCTATCTTCTTCCCCCATTTCGCTTCTCTTCAGCCTTAGATACCTCCTTATTTCAAAGATTTCTCTCCCTCCCTCTGTCGGACATCTGCAAAATAATTTCTCCTTCGTATCTAGCTGCTGGTGTATCTCGATCCCGATCTTTAAACCAAGGTCTTCAGCCATATTCTCTTAACCCCCTCCTTTAAATCCACTATCATCGCCTCTGGAGCTATTACGGGCTTTATTCCAGCGAATATTCTCATGATTTCCAGAGCCTGAAAGCCACAAGTTATTGTATAACTCACAGGATCCCTTTCGATTTGCGGATATTCGACTTCCTTAAAACTCACACCATCGGGAAGAAAGACAGTGATTATATCTGGAATGAATGGGGCTCCGATTTCTTCAGCAACTTCTGCAACTTCAGCCATATGCTTGTGCGCAACGATAAGATCTACTCCTCTAAGAAGTTTTCTCAACTCCGACTTGCTTTCTGGATATAAGTATGAGATCACACAACTATCATCCGACTTTGGGTGGACCACATCATAGTTGTTTGCTTCCAAAGGATTTATTGAACAGTCGTAAAGCGTATCAAAAGTTGTCACGTAATCGGAAATGTAACGTATACATCCAACACCGCTCCGCCACAAAATTTCTAGCAGTAATCTGCTTCCAACTATCCCGATGCTGCACTTCTTAAGATATTCGATCTTATCGTCGTTCATCAGTTTTCTCCAGAAAAAAAACTTCATATCTTCTCAAATCTGTTTTTGAGCATCTCCAACACTTTTGGAAGAGTTGTATATTCCATTTCTTCTGCCGAAAGCCTATGGGGTTCAAAGGGTCCATGTCTTCTCATGTATTCTGCAACTTCCATTGCCTTGTTCCTCGTGTAATCAAAAGCTGGATCATCGAAGAGATCGATGGGTCCTATGAGTTTTCCATTGCACAGCTGAAAACCTGCTGCGATGCACCTTGGTGGGCCATCAAAGCGAGTGCATTTAGCGTATCTAAATGGAACAGGCATTATTGGTCCATTATGGCTTCCCCTCATCCATCCACTTACCAAGTGTGGAAAGGCGAATGCTTCCAAGATCTCCCCTATTGCAGGCAGACCACTTTGCGCTCTTATCAATGCAACTGGATCATCCTTTCCAACGTATTCTCCAGCAACCTGATAAAGTTTTTCAGTACTCACAACTGCTACCGGTTCATTTTCAGGTAGCTTTCCCGGCTTTGGATAAACTCTCTTTATTACAAACCTGCTTTTCCCACCTATCAATGCTAATATACTGTACATCTCCTCAGGACTTTTCATGAAAACCCTTCTATGCTCAACTATATCCCAGATTTCGAAAATGAAGCCAGAGTGCATCGAAGGATCTATGACCAAACCTGCGGTGTTAAAGGGATCTGCGAATATTCTGAAGATTGGCAAATTGAAAGCTCCTGGCTCTGTTTTATCCATCATAAAAGCTACTATTGGCTCCGATTTTCGCTCTGTGAATTCCATTTCAGCAACACCAGGACCAAGCCCTCTTACATTTCCAGAAAAAGCATCTTTTAGCAAATCTTGTCCAGCACCGTAAAGCTTTAACTCTTTTGCTTTTTCAGCACACTTTTTAAATACCTCCCATGCAAGGCCGTGGATTTCCTCGTTGTCTACCCCCTTTCTATGCGTCATCAGCAATTCCAAGTCATCTCCAGCATTAAAAACGCGAAAATCTATTATTATCCCATTCTCAACAGCTTTTTTTAGCATTTCTTCCGCAATTGCTTTTATTTCATCCGCAACTATCACATGCCCAGCAACGCTACCGACATCTGCTTTAATAAGAGAGACAGTGATTCTCATGGCTTCTAATCCTGCGTAAATAATATAAGCTTTAAGGTTTTAAAAATTGTAGTGATAAGCAATGCTTGAAAGGGTACCTACGGGTATACCTGGTTTTGATGAGCTCTGTGAGGGAGGATTGCTGAGGAATAGAAGTTACCTAGTTTCTGGGCCTTCCGGTTCTGGAAAAACCGTTTTTGCGATGCAGTTTTTAGTAAATGGTATAGAGATGTTCGACGAACCTGGGATATTCGTTGCAACTGAGGAGAGACCGCAGCATTTGAGAGAGCATTTTATCAGCTTTGGCTGGGATTTGGAGAAATACGAGGACGAGAACATGCTGGCAATACTAGATGCAACCTCTACAAAGATTGGAATACCATCTGATGAAAAATACGTAGACGTCCGCCCACTCGATATAAGGAGTTTGCTAGATCGAATAATAACGATCCAGGATGAAATAGAGGCTAAGAGGGCTGCAATTGATTCAACAACCTCGATAGGTTTCATAATTGGAGATCCCTCAAAGTTCAGAATAGAGCTGCTGAAGATTTCGACCACGATGGAAATACTCGGTCTGACTTCGATATTGACGTGCGAGGTAATAGAGAATGGTCCAGATAAAATAAGTAGATTTGGAGTTGAGAACTTCGTCGTTGAAGGAACAATTGTGCTTTACTATAACAGAGTGGAGAATACAAGAGTGAGAAGCCTTGAAATCTTCAAAATGCGTGGAACGAATCACAGCAAAAAGATCCATCCCTTTGAAATAACGAACAAGGGGATAGTGGTTTATTCCAAAGAGGAATTGCTTTAAAATCTGTGCAGCACATAGCGTTTTAGATTTAGGGGATCGGAGAAGTGAAAAACACTCGACTTTCCGCATAACTTAGCCATCGATTTACAGAGATCGACGAATCTTTTTTCATTTCCAAACATTGCTATATGCAGTCTTGCATCAATGTTTCTGAGCATTCTCGCTTCCTTTAAAGCGCATAGCCATGGAGTTAGCTGTGGATTGTAACTCGCCGTCGGCTCACCGTCGGAGATTAGGAAAACTATTCTACTCCCACTTTTTCCCGAAAGAATTTCTCTAGCCATCTTTAAAGCAAGACCGATATCGGTTCTGCCTTTTGGCTCAAGATTTAGAATGTCGGCCCCCTTTATCCTCGAAACTTTATGGTTAAAAGCAACTATTTCCAGCTCTCCATTACCTCTCCTTTTTATAGCCCTTTTCAGCGCAATTCCAGCTTCTATTGCCCCAATTATCTTCTTCCCCCTCATCGAATCACTTATATCAATTAGCATTACATAAGAGCATTTCTCAGCATGTTTCGATGCTCTTGCAACTAATTCGTCGAAATCTCCCTTCTTTTTCAGCGTTGATTGGATAAAAGTCTCAACTATGTCAATGTTGTCAAAGCTATGAATGCTTTCATCAAATTCTACTATTTTCTCAGACAAAAATATCGAAACTCCCTCTTTTTCTGTGATTTCTTCACCAGTCTTTCTCTTTTCCAAGTTTTCGAGCGCAATTGAAAGTATTTTATCACCTATTATCTTCTCGGCTATCGCCTTGTATTTAATTGTCTTCTTGTGAAATCTCCCCTCATAGCTTTCCACATAACCCATTTTTTCAAGTTCTTCAACTATTTCTTCAAAAAACAGCTCAACAAGCTGACTCATGCTTATATCTTCCCTTTTTATTTCTCCTCTCCTTATCTTTTCCTTCAAATCCTGCCAAGCATGTTTTCTGATTTCTCTAAGTCTGTCCAAATTTCTCACCCAGTAACTGCTGTAAAGTCCAGTGTATCTGCTTAGATCTTGCAATGGAAGCTCATCTCCCAAGTATTTCTTCAAGAAATCGTAGAGATCGAGTTTACCGCTATCCCTGTGGTATGGATTGAAGAGAGAGTAAAGCATATCTTCGACGAAGTTCTGAAGTGGATTCTCTTGTTTACAGATCTTGCATTCCGGCTTATCTATCATAGGCTTTATAAGCATAAATTCCATCTCCTATTCTTTCAATCAGACCAGAACACCTCGCAATTGACTCTAAAAGGATTTCCAATGCCGATTTTGTTTCGCTGCTATCCTTGCACATGGAAGTGACGAATTGCGATAATCCGTCTGCCTTGTAAACGTTCACAACCTTCATCTCTGCAATCTTTTCAATTATCTCGCCAAAGATGTTTCTGGGAATTGAAGCATAGATGGAACTGCAAACTGAGTCAATTGAGTCGTTTAAAACTGCTTCAACGATTTCATCCTTTGAAACTTCAGCATCGTAGTCAACCTCAAATCTGCTCCTTAAGGCAAGCTTAACGATTTCAAATTTTTCACCATAATCTGAAAGCATTACAGCTTCATGCCCCTTTCTTGTTGCAGAAGCTCTTACATGGTCAAAAAGCTTTATTGTGGCTCTACAGCTAGGCTCCACTTCGATTCTATTCGCAAATCTGCAGTTCTTGCTTCTCATACATCTAACGGTATTCGTGAGTATTTTCAGATGCCATTCAGGTATCTTCGCTCCCTTCTTTAAGCTCATGTTTCTCAGTCCAATCTCTATCTCTTCCTCAATCGTTTCAGGTGGTCCTATGTCTATTTGCTCCATTCTATCCAACAAGGGCTCCTTTATGTCTGAAACACCCTTGTAATTCGCCGGATTTGTAGAAGCTATTATCAGGGCATCGATCCTCATTGGAACTATATCTCCCTCAGGCGTTGTTATTTGCTTCTCCTCGAACAGTTCATGAAGGAGTGTCTGTAGCGCTGAAGGTATCGAGCCGAGTTCATCAAAGTAAGCGATACCTCTATGCGCTTTTAAAACTCTGCCAGGTGTGAAAACTTCCGGATGATCCAAATCGTAACCTTCTTTTATTTTCTGAATGCTTATACCTCCTATAAGCTGTCTAGTCGTCATCATTGGATCTCCTGGAATGCGAATCCATTTTCTAGGAATAAAAGTTAGTTCTACAACCTCTTCCTCGAGAACTTTCCTTTTGCAGGAAAAGCAAACTGGCTGAGTCGGATCGTCGTGTATTTTACAACCCTTTATTGCCAGAATTTTTTCAGGGAGTAATTTTAAAATGCTTTTGGAGAATGTGGTCTTTCCATACCCTTTCTTTCCTTTAAAAAGTATGTTGGAACCACTCATCAAAGCCGTTTTTACGAGCTCCTTTTCCACCCTCTTTCCAACTATTTCGCTAAATGGATCGAGTTGCATTTGCTCATAACGAATTAAATTTTCGCGAACATAATCGACTATGCTCTTTGAATGATATTCCTTAAATTCCTCATCCCAAATATCAACCTCTTTTCCATTCAATATGAACTTTGGAGCATTGCTGGGCTTTATCTTCACGTCTTCAAAGATGTACTCGAATTCCATGATGAATATGTTGTATCCATCATTTTATAGTTTTGCATCTTTTTCCAGATCGAAACAGATATATGCACTAAAAAGTTCATAGGTTACATGGAAATAGTTCTCACAGCTGAAAGGTGTTTGATGAGCAACTATCATGGCAGCTTATTCCTAGGCTTCATGAGCTGCGCTCCAAAGAATTTAATACCATCTAAAATCTTCTTTAGCCTAATCTGCCCCCCTGTTAAAGTTGAAGATGGAAAAGCAGTTCTTGCACCATATGGAACTAGAAAGATTGAAGCAGCTTTGGTTGAGAACGGCTTTGAAGTTGCAGTGGTCCCTCCTGAAAAAATTGATAAGTATCTGAATAAAGCCAGGATAATAGGTATAACTACAAACGACCCTCTTGGCCTGGGCCCGGCTTCAACGACGTTTTCAGGTAGATATGGGCTTGTAAAGGAGGAATCCTACAATGCACATTGCTTTAAAGAATTGATGAGAATTGTAAGAAGAAGTAGAGCAAAAATAGTAGTCGGTGGAGCTGGAGCTTGGCAGTTGGCTGATGAAAGGATAATGGATGATTTTGGAATAGACATCGTTGTCGTGGGAGAAGGGGAGAAGACAGTTCCAGAAATATTTCGAAGGATTTTGGATGGAGAAGATGTTAGAGGAGTATTTTTTGGAGAAGTTGTGGAGAAATTCCCAATAATAAGGGGGGCAACGGTTGGAGGAATAGTTGAGATTGCAAGGGGATGTGGGAGAGGATGTAAGTTCTGCCAGCCAACACTTCAGAAGCTCAGAAACAGGAGTTTGGAAGAGATAATGAAAGAAGTAGAGATAAATGCGAAGGTGAACAAATTCGTAACATTACATGCTGAAGACGTTCTGAGATACAAAGCGGATAGATTCAGAGTAAATGAAGAAGAAATCTTGAAACTCTTTTCATCTGTTTCCAAAGTCTGTAAAGTCGGAATAAGCCACTTCTCTTTGGCCTCAGTTGCTTCTGCTGAAAGGGTTGTCAGTGAAATATCGAACATCCTTGGAATACCAAGGAAAGACCAGCCATGGTTGGCTGGACAAACAGGGATAGAAACTGGAAGTGTTAGACTTGTAAAGGAATACATGGCTGGAAAAGCTTTACCTTTCAAGCCAGAAGAATGGTGCGATGTAGTTGAGCAAGCCTTCGGCATTTGTTCTGACAATCACTGGATTCCATGTGCGACTTTGATGATCGGATTTCCGGGGGAAAGGGAAGATGATGTGCTAAGAACTGTTGAACTTCTAGACAGGCTTAAAGATTACAAGAGTTTAATAGTTCCGCTGTTCTTTGTCCCACTTTCAAATTTAAAGGATCAAAAACCTTTCACAAGCGAAGACTTGAAACCATATCACTGGCTCTTGCTGCGAAAGTGTTGGGAGCATGATGTTAGATGGATAAAACCACTTGCAGACGATTATTTGGCAAAGATGCCGAAGATAAGCAGAATTTTTCTAAAGAAGTTTATAGACTGGGCAATTAGAAGAGGGGAGAAGAGTTTGAGAGAGTTGATAAAAATTTCAGCCTGATTACCATATTCCATAAATTTCTCTTTTACATTTCCAGCATTTTCCATTCTTCACCTTATTCTCTACCAAGTTGTAAGAAAAGCGCTTTACAAGGAGTTCTCCACAATCTGGACAGTAAGTGTTCTCAAATTTGTGCCCGGGAACGTTGCCGAGATAAGCAAAACTAATTCCACGCTTTTTGGCAATCTCAACTGCCTTCTCTAAAATTTCGATCCTAGTTGGCTCCCTATGGTAAATAAATGCTGGGAAATATCTTGTGAAATGAATCGGGACCTCGCTACCCAAAAATTTCAGGTGTTTTTCAACAACCTCCTCTATCTGATCCTCATTAATTCCAGTTACGACGAGGTTGACGATTTCAACGTGTATTCCCAATTTTAAAGCTTCCTTTGCAGTTTTCCAAGCCAAATCTTTTACACCAAGGAGCTCGTACGTCTTTTCTCCACCCTTTATGTCCACTTTCAAAGCATCAAGTCCAGCTTTTTTCAGTTCTTTCAACGCCAAAACGCTGAGATAGCCATTAGAGACCATCGTATTCATCAACCCTTTTTTCTTTGCCAAGCTAAAAACTTCGAGGAGAAATTCGTAGAGCAAAGTAGGTTCATTCAAGCTAGCGCAAGTGCTTATATCACCTTTAAGGATTGCCCTTTCCACAACTTCCTCTGGCTTTACCTCTCTACCATTCGGTAAAGCTCGAGAAATCCTCCAGTTTTGACACCATGGGCAAGTGAAGTTGCAGGAATAAGTTGCAAAGGTCATACTCGTGCTTCCTGGCTTGAAATGATAGAATGGCTTAATTTCTATAGGCCTACTTTCCAAAGCGCTAAGTTTTCCGTAAGTTAACGTGTACAATTTTCCCCCTCTGTTAAATCTTACATTGCAAAATCCAGATTCTCCATCTCTTAGCTTGCAAAATCTGTAACAAAGCTGGCAAAGCACGGAATTTCTAAGTTTTCTGTACATCTTAGCTTCTTTCATAAAATGAGTCTTCCTTCCATAAATATTTCTGTTAAAGCTTAGCGATTGAAAGTATGAAGTTCACGTCTTCCCTAGTAATCCCGCGAATCAGGAACATGAATACAGAATAGACGAGAATAGAGATTGGAATTACAAAAATTGTGGAATCTACGTTAACGCCAACTATTAGCATTACAATCGAGGAAATCGTTGGCTTGACTAAGTGATAGAGATTTGGAATTATCTCAAATTCTCTTGCACAGATCAGTGTAAGAAGGGACCAAAAAACTACATTTGAAATTACAGTAGCAATTGCTGCACCATTTATTCCGTAAATAGGGATCATCAGCCAGTTCAGAATTACGTTGAGGAACATGGAAAGGGACATTGGATAAAAGATTAGCTCTGGCTTTTCCTTACTGCTAAAAATACTCCCATAGATCCCAAAGACCGGAGAGATTAAAAGAGTTGACAAAATTCGCATCGCTTCAAGCCCTGAAATGTAGTCGATACCATAGGCAAAAAGCAAGAGATTTTCTGCAATCATTGCAATTCCAAAAGCTGCTGGTATGCAGAGGGCAGAAGAGTACTTAAAGATTCTTGCAAATGCCCTCTTCAGATCATCCCCTTCCAGTTTTACGAAAACTGGTAAAAGCACGGTTGGAAAGGATACGATTCCAATTGCTGCGGAAATTATGCTAAAAGAGGCCCTATAAAATGCCACTTCTTCAGAGCTCAAGAAAAATCCAATCATAACAATATCCACGTTTGCAAAGACTGTCCAAGTGATGGAAGTTGCAGCTGTAAATACGATGAATCTAAGAACATTCGATTTTTGAAACTTTCTTCCCTTTTCAAATAGAAATCCATAGTTCCTTGAAACGTAATAGATCGAAAAAGCCATGGCTAGCAGGGAAGAAATTATCAACGCCAAAATTGCTCCAAAAAGGGAAAGACCAAGAAGAACCAAAGCTACTGTAAAGAAAAGCTTTGAGGAATTTTGAAGGACACTGTTCAAAAGATTTATGCGAAAATCGTTCATGGCATTTGCCATTGCGTTGAAAAGGTTGTTAATAGATATAAAGAAGAGAAAGAGGGATAAAACCATCAGAGGTTCTTTTATCGGTTTATCAAATATTTCAGAAAGCTTTGGTGAAAGGAGCAAGACAAAAAATACTATGAGAAAGGATAAAAGAAGCTTGAGACTCAAAAAAAATCTTGAATAACTGGCGGCCAAACTTTTATCATTCTTAGAAATTGCCTCAGCAATATAACGTGTCGTAGCACTGTTTATGCCAAGATCTGCAAGAATTAGGAATAGAGAAATGATTGCGATGGAAAGGGAATAGATTCCAAACAATTCCGGTTTCAGAATTCTTGCCAAAAATATTATGACGAGTAAACTTATCAGATTTACAGCCAAAATGGATGAGCTGTAGTATATTGTATTCTTCAGTACAGTCTTTGCAAGCACAGATTTTCTCTGCATTCGCTTTAAAAATCATGCTTTCCTACAATCAATTTCATCTCCGATAAATTTTTATAGTGGAATGCGACAGCTGAAAACAAACAAATGAGCACATTCAGAATCACGAATGAAAAAGTAGTCAAAAATGTGAGAAACCCCTAAAAGGAACTTTTTTTCCATCCAAATAAACCCCCTCTCCTTCCTCGACTTTTCCTATTTCAATCCCAATCTCACTTTCTTCTGCTGTAAACAAAAGCTCATAATCTCCACCACCATAAAGAAAGAGTTCCATTGCTTTTTCTTTTCCAACAAAATCAGTTAGATGTGTTAAATCTATTTTTTCTCCTTCCAGTTTTATTTTCACTTTACTAGCCTTCGCCATTAAATGGGCTGAAATTGCCAGGCTATCGCTTATGTCTGTCAACGAATTTGCGAACTTCGCTATCTTCAACCCCTCAAGCACTCTAGGTATTGGTGTGTAAAGTTTTTCAGCATATGGCAAATCTTCTCTCTTAAACCCCTTTTCTATCATTTCAAGACAGAGTTGCGCCTTTCCCAGAAAATCTGTAATAAAGACTTTATCCCCAACTTTTGCTCCACTTCTAGTCAAAATTCTTTTCGCCTCCCCAACTGCGAATCCAGAAATTGTTATTACTGGAGAAAAATCTATATCTCCTCCAGCAACCTTAACACCAAATTTTTCCGCCCATTCTTTTATTCCAGCCATTATTTCTCTAAAAAGTTTTTCATCAGCCTCTTTTAATGATATCGAGCTTAAAAAAACGATTGGCCTAGCCCCACTTCCAGCTAAATCTGAAAGTGTAACAGCTACAGCCATCTTTCCAAATTCATCTGGTTTCATGAACTTTGGAAAATCGCTTATCTCGTTGACTGTATCACATGTGAATACCAAGTAATTTTCACCATAACTTAAAAAAGCTGTATCATGCTTTCCAGCTGGAACTTCAAGTTCTTCATCGCCAAAAAACTCCTCAACGATTTTCAACAGTTCGAACTCTTTCATACTCGCAAAGAATTCTACTCGTGACGTATAAACTAGTATAACTTCCCTTTCCAACGCTGACTTCAATGTAATTACCAAGTTTTTTTAACGTTTTTTCAAAAAATTCTCCATGCGGAAAAGCTCCAATGCAAATTGCGACATCATTTTCAAGCATCTTAGATTCAAAAACCTTACCTTTCTCGCTCAAAAGAATTACATTTCTTTCACCAATTATTTCGGATAAATCTTTATCAACAATCTCAAGCAAAGTTTTTCCATCAACCTCAATCCTCTTCTTTTTAAAAAGATCTTCCATAAGTCCAAGAAATCTGTTGTAATTCCTAGGCAACCTAGTTTCTCTATCGATCCTTATCATGACATCTTGGATCGTATGCACATAAACATCAAACGTTTTAAGCGGAGAATCAAGCAATAAGAGAAGACATTGATGAACTATATCAGGTCTTCCTCTCTTTTCTCTGAACTCAAGCTTTCTGATTGCTGAATGATGCTTTGAATCTTCGAGTATAATTTCCCATACCTTCTTCCTTCTCCTAAAGGCATCTGCCTGAACTGCTGGATGCCCAGCTATCTCATCTGGCACCAATTCCAATGAGGCTTCAAGTAGAATAAAGGAGTCCATCTCACTTCACACAAACTATTGTTCACAGCTCCTTCTCTTGCAATTTCCTCACATTTGATAAGTATCTCTTTACCAATCTTTTCCATCTCTTCTTCAACAATTTTCTCAATCATCATCGACCCGAGCTCCACTGCAGAAACTATTGCCATAAATAATATTGTTTACCAAATACTAAAATTTTTCCATTAAATCTGACTGAAAAGCTTTAGATTTTCTGCAGAACCAGATCGTCTTTTCAACTTTCATATCACCTCTATCTCGATTTCCTCTCCCCTAGAATTGTAACACTTCCAGTCTCTCATCGTAAATGGGTAACACACGATTATGTGCACACTTCCAAATTTTGTAAAGAAGAACAGATCTTCCTCACTCGGCTCGCAGCAAGGGGATGGATGGCTGTGAACAGTTCCATAGATTTTAAATCCTAGGGGGAGCATGTCCAAATGAATCAAAGCCGATTCTTCTCCGGAAAGAGATGGAAGAAATACGAGCTCACTTATTACTCCCTTCTCTCCAGTGAGCAGTGCTATAAATTCGTATGGATAAGCATCTCTAGCAGCTTCGAGAACAGCCTTTAGAAGATCTCCCTTTATCTTCATAGAAACTCTCTTGGATCTGCAATCTCACCCTTTATCGCACTCACAGCCGCAGTTGCTGGGGAGGAGAGATATATGAAAGCGTTTGGATTTCCCATTCTACCCTTGAAATTTCTGTTTTGGGTTGAAATGCAAACTTCTCCATCAGCAGGGATTCCCTGATGAATTCCTACACATGCTCCACAGCCAGGTGGAAGAATTATTGCCCCAGCTTCAAGCAGAATGGTGATTATTCCCCTTTCAATCGCTTTTAAAAGAACTCTTCTGCTAGCTGGAGCAACGATTAATCTGACACCTTCCTTAACTTTCTTCCCTTTCAAAATCTTAGCAACTATTTCTAAATCTGAAAGTCTGCCATTTGTGCATGTACCAATAAAGACTTGATTCACAGGAATGCCGGCAACTTCTTCAATTGAAACAACTGCATCAACGTTATGTGGCTTTGCAACAACTGGAGGAACGTTTGAAACGTCAATAAATATTTCTTTTTCATAACTTGCGCCCTCATCAGCCTTTATTTCCTTGAAATATTTCTCTCTTCCAAGTTCTGCAAGGAATTCTCTAGTTTTCGCATCGCTTTCAAAAATTCCCACTTTAGCTCCACACTCTATTGCCATGTTTGCAATCGTAAGCCTCTCTTCAACGCTCATCTGCTCAACCACGTTGCCATGGAATTCTAATGCCTTGTAATCAGCTCCATCAGCACCTATTTTCCCAATCAAAAAAAGAATTAGGTCCTTTGCAAATACTCCTTTCTCCAGCTTCCCCTCATAGACAATTCTAAAGCTTTCCGGAACTCTGAACCAGTTTTTGCCAAGGGCCATTGTTACTGCAATATCAGTTGAACCCATACCTGTTGAAAATGCCCCGATTGCTCCATAAGTGCAAGTATGGCTGTCTGCACCAACAACGAGCATTCCTGGGTTTACATATTTTTCAACCATTAGCTGATGAATTATTCCCTCACCAGGTGGATTGAAATCGGCTCCAAATTCTCTGGAAAACTCATATATTAACTTTTGATCGTTGCTAAGCTCTCTTCTTGGCGATGGTGCTGCATGGTCTATGAAGAAATGCGCTTTTTTCACGGCTTTGAATATTCCTATCTCCCTCAACTGTCTAATTGCAAGCGGAGCAGTTCCGTCTTGCAGAGCTATTTTATCCACTTCAGCTATCACCACGTCTCCCGAATATACATCCTTTCCAGACTTTTCGCTCAGTATTTTCTCTGCAAGAGTTTTAGCCATCCGACCACCTGAACTATGCCTAGTCTTTGATTTTAATTCTTTCTCGTCTCATCTCACGCAACAGCGGTTCGACCATCAGTTTGGAAAATTGAACGATTCCTTCACTTTCACCAACAATTCCTATTGTTGTGTGGTTTGTAAAGATGGCAAGGATCCTTTTGGAGTCAAAGATCATCAATCCATGAGTAAAATCTCCCCTTTTTACTATTGGATGCTCTATTTCATATATTTCCCCCTCTAAATCCCCCACGTTTGAAGATATGACGATGAGCTTACACCTCGCCTTGGAGAGTATTTTCTTTATCTCAGGCTTCATTTGGGAGAGAAGCACAATTATTTCCTCTTTTGCAGATTCAACTAGTTCGAAAAGTTTTTCAAAAACGATTTTTCCTCGGTAAAGCTTCACAACTTCGATCTCTTCTCTATTTATCTTAGACATCTCTTCACGGAGCAATTCCAAATTTTCTTTTGCCCTTCTGGAGAGAATTGAAATCAATTCCTCTGCCGGCAATGCTCTAAATTTTGCAGGTTTCCCTATTTCCTCAACAAAACCCTTTGCTTTCAAACTCGCCATAACGTCATAAACAGAAGTTCTTGGAATACCGCTGAGCT
>JAWAQR010000024.1:0-18135 GCA_038893835.1 Archaeoglobaceae archaeon | reverse complement strand
TCTGATCTCAGCATTTCAAGTCTCTCGTTTGTCTCATCGATCTTCTTCCCTAGCTCTTCTCTCGTCTGATCAACTTTCCTTCCAACTTCCTCTATTTTCTTAATTGTCTCATCCTGCTTCTGAAGCTTCCGGCTTATTTCTTTTCAAGAATTCGATGAACTGCTGCAATTGCTCCTTATCTCCATCAACGAGAACTATTAAAGCTTCTTTTCCATTTATTTTGACGTTTCTTGCATCAAAGAATGGAATGAAAAGGGAGTTAGCTTCTTCAAGAAGAAAAAGGCGATAGCCGACTTCGTGAACTTTGCCTTTGATCGTTATCTTGTAAGCCATGGCCAAGTTTTGCATAATTCCTTAAAAATCTATCGGATGAGTTCTAGGTTTGTCTGTCAATAGTTATGCCATCACCAGAAGATCACGTAATCTGAATTAAAGAGAAAGTAATTTTAATTTGCTTAATTATTGCAAAAGCAAAATTTTTTAAAATAGAAAATTTTTTATTCAAGCAAATGCCATGCATTTTGGTGATAGGATGAAAATTATCGTGCTTACCAAACATGCCCCAGATCCGCAAAGCGAAATAGGCATTGCAAGCGATGGCAAAAATCTATCTCTGGGCGCCGCAGTTTTTGACATAAATGACTGGGACCGCTATGCTGTTGAGGAGGCGATTAGAATAAAGGAAAAAATAGGCGGAGAAGTCGTCGTTGTCGGAGTTGGCAAAAACTGCGATGACACACTCCGCAAATGCCTTGCAATGGGTGCTGACAGGGCGATAAAGATCCCATTTGATGCGGGAGTTGATGCGTATCAAATTGCTGAGTTAATTGCAGAGGCGATAAAGAACGAGAAGTTCGACATGATTTTTGCAGGATTGATGAGCCAGGATATGAACAATGCCCTGGTCGGCGTTCTTCTTGCGGGAATGCTCAATCTACCATTTGCCACGGCTGTTACTGCTATAGAAATTAAGGATGGGAAAGTAAAGGTCAGGAGAGAAATTGAGGGGGGTTATCAAGAAGAAGTTGAGCTGCCAATTCCATGTTTGCTCACAATTCAGAGCGGTATAAATGAGCCTAGATACGTTTCGGTCATGGGTATAAAGAAGGCGAAGACGAAGGAAATGAAAGAAGTGAACGTTACACCGAAGAGCAAGAAGGTGGAGGTTGTGAAAATGTACCTACCTCCAGTTAAGAAGGCGGAAATCATTACAGGTGATCCAGGACAAATCGCTACTAAGGTCATCTCGATCCTTAAAGAGAGGGGGTTGATCTGATGAAGGTTCTTGCCGTCGCCGAGCATAGGTTTGGGATTTTGAATCCTTTGAGCATCGAACTTCTTAACCTTGCTAACAGACTTGGAGAGAGTGAAGCAGTCGTTGTTGGAAAAGATGTATCGAACTTTGCAAAAGAGCTGGCGAAGTATGCGGACAGGGTATGGAAGATAGAGGATGCAAGTCTTGAAAGCTACAGTCCAGATCTTTACGTTGACGTTCTACTACAGCTAGTGAACAAAGTTAAACCAGACGTTGTGCTGGTTGGGAATACCGCAATGGGTTCCGAGTTTGCACCATATCTTGCAGTTAAGATGGGTGTTCCAGTGGTGACCGATGTCGTGGGTGTAAACAAGGCTGATGGACTGATAGTTTCCAGATTTTTGATGCAGGGAAAAATAATGGTTGATCTTAAGGTTTCAACTCCATGCGTCCTAACAGTTAGACAAGGAGCCTTTAAGGAAGGAATACAAAAGGCTGGAGAAATAGTTGATTCTGGAATAAAGCCAACGAAGCAGGCTTTAAGGAAGTTCATCGGCTACATAGAGCCAGAGGTTGGAGAAGTGGATATAACAAAGGCAGAAGTAATAGTAGCTGTTGGAAGAGGAATAGAAGATGGTGCGAACATACCGCTGGCAGAAGAGCTTGCAAAACTTCTTGGAGGTGTAGTCGCTGGAAGCAGACCGGTAATAGACAGTGGATGGCTACCAAAGGATAGACAGGTAGGAATTTCTGGAAAGACTGTAAAGCCAAAGCTTTACTTGGCCCTTGGTATAAGCGGAGCTTTCCAGCATGTAATGGGAATGAAGGACAGCGAGTTGATCATAGCTATCAACAAGGATCCTGAGGCGCCAATATTTGGTGTGGCGCATTACGGAATAGTTGCGAACATTTTCGATGTAGTTCCTGAGCTTATCGAGAAACTAAAAGCGATCAAAAAGTAATTTTTAAATTTAAAATAACTTTTTTTATGTGGCAAAAAGTTGTTGAGAAGTTTGATAAGTATCCTTCACAGATAGCCGTTGCAAGGGAATTCCTCAGGCTTGGGATTTCTGTTAGGAATGGAAAGGCTTACTGTGGAAACATAGAGCTTGTTCCGGCAAAAATAGGAGAAGCGATTGGAGTTGACAGAAAAGTTGTGATAGCTGCGATACAGAATATAGAGAGCGATGAGGAGTTAAGGAGAGTTTTTGAAAAGCTGAGACCAGTTGCAGACATTACTGAAGTTGCGAGATATCTGGGCTATGGCGTTCTAGAAGTTTACGCTGAGAGTAGCAAAGCGGGAATAGCAGCAGGTGTAACTTCAGCATTGGCGAGGGAAGGGATTGTGATCAGATATTTGCTCGCGGAAGATCCAGAATTGAGCGTGGAATCGAAGATGGTGATAGTGACGGATTCAAAGATACCGGGAAAAGTCGTTGAGGAAATCCTTAAAGTTGATGGGGTTAAGAAAGTTGTTATAAGCTAAAAAGCTTTTAAACAAGAACCACAAAATTTTGATACCGATGAGCTTTGCGAGGGCCCTGATCAGCTGCGGGATTGAGCATTCGCACCTGCGAGCGATGAAAGTCCTTTCGCTCCCTCAGGGTACAGTGATGAAAATCACAACTATGACTTTTCGATCTGCGTTGAGCTTTTAATTCGAATCGCGAACAGATTTCGTGGACTTAATTCAACAGATTAAACAACTGGAAGAAGAAATCAGGAAGACTCCATACAACAAGGCTACTGAACATCATATTGGCAGACTAAAGGCAAAGCTTGCGAGGCTTAAGGAAGAGTTGGAGAAAGAAAGAAGAAAGGGAGTAAGGCAAACTTTTTCGATAAAGAAGGAAGGTGACGCGACTGTAGCTCTGGTTGGTTTTCCTTCGGTGGGAAAGTCCACTTTGCTCAACTCTTTGACAGGTGCAAAAAGCGAGGTTGCTGATTACGATTTCACAACAAAGAAGCCAGTGCCTGGGATTTTGGAGTATAAACATGCGACAATTCAAATAATCGACATGCCAGGCATCGTTGAAGGGGCTGCTAGCGGAAAGGGAAGGGGAAAAGAAGTTTTATCAGCTGTCAGAATTGCAGATCTAATAGTTATCGTTGCAGATGTTTTCAAGCTTGATTCAATTGAAGTTGTTAAGAAAGAACTTTATGAAGCTGGTATAAGGCTTGATCAGAATCCACCCGACATTGTTATAAGGAAAAAGGATCGTGGAGGTTTAAAGATAAGTTCTACAGTCCCTCTAAGCCTTGATGAAAGGACAATAGCGGAAATTCTAAAGGAATACAAGATCCACAACGCTGATGTTCTTATAAGGGAAGATTTGAGTGTGGAAAGGTTAATAGATGCGCTTAACGGAAACTGTGTTTACGTCCCATCGATAACCGTTGTGAACAAGATAGACATAATGGACGTGGAAGTGAAGGATGCGATAAAGATATCGGCTGAAAAAGGAATAAATCTGGGTTTGCTGAAAGAGGAGATTTACAGGAAGCTCAGATTCATAAAAGTCTATTTAAAACCTCCTGGAGAAAAAGTAAGCGAGAAACCAATGGTTTTGAGAGAGGGTGCGAGAGTTGAAGATGTTTGTAGAAAAATACACAACGATTTCGTCGAAAAATTCAAGTATGCAAGAGTTTGGGGGAAATCGGTGAAATTTGATGGCCAGAGAGTTGGACTGGATCATATCTTAAGTGATGGAGACATAATCTCGATTTATACATAGTTTTTCTTGATTTTGCCAAAACCGATAAAAATTTAAATATTTGAACCCAAACATCTCTTTGGTGATTTCATGGTGGTTAAGAAGATAGATGAAAGAGAATTCATGAACGTTATAAACAGCGAAAGGCTAGTAGTTGTTGACTTCTACGCGGATTGGTGCATGCCCTGCAGATATCTGAGCCCGGTGCTTGAAAAGCTTTCTAGGGAGTACAAGGACGTGGAGTTCTATAAGATAAACGTTGATGAAAATCAGGAGCTCGCATTTGAATATGGAATTTCAAGCATTCCAACTGTTCTTTTCTTCAGAAGAGGGAGAGTTGTAGGGGGATTTGTTGGTGCAATGCCAGAGGGTATTATCAGGGAGGAGATAGAGAGAGCAATGAGTATATGATGTCGCTGAGGCAAATGGTAAAGATCTTGGATTGCAACAATCTTTTCCAATGTTTTTTTGGGCTCAACTCGGAAGACTTGAAAGTTTATGAAGCAATAATGAGTGGTTGCGAGAGAATTGAGGAGATAAGTAGATTTGCCGGGAAAAAGGGGAATTCTGTATATAAATCGATTCAGAAACTCCTCTTTTCTGGTCTGGTTTATAGGGAAAAGAAGGTTATGGAAGGGGGAGGATATTACTTTGTCTACAAGCCAACTCCTAAGGAAGTCGTTGTGAAGGAAGTTGAACTAATTCTTGAAGAGTTGTGTAGAAAGGTCAGGTCGCTGATGAGGGATTTTCTTGATCGCAGTCCTGAGTTGCAAGGGATGCGGAACTTGCAGTAAAGTTTGTCCTGTGCCGGATGCTATAGTTCGAAATGGGGGAAAGGTTTTGAAGATAGATGAGGATAAATGTCAGGGGTGTGAGAAATGCGTGAAAAGCTGTCCTTATGGAGCGCTGATAATGATGGATTGAGAAGGGCTTTGAAGCTAGTGGAAAAATATGCTGAGAAGGGAAAAATTCCAAAGGAGGAACTTGATCAAGAGCTCATGATCATCTTAGAAGATTACAAGCTCGCTGTTCCATTTGAATCTGAAAGGGATTCTCTTGCTTGGATTTCAAGACAGTTTGGTGGGGATATGGAGATACCATACATAATCAGATACATAGTGAAATTCGGTGACTGGAGAAGGGCTATAGTTGAATATTTCAAAAGTCTTGGGGAAATGGATGTGGAGGAATTCGTGGATATCTTCTTGGAGATAAGGGATAGGGCAAAAAATTTCATCGTATGTGGGGAAGATATAGTGGACGTAGCCTTGAAGCACAGACGTGAGCCGGGAGCTTTGATTGCTGAACTAAAGGGTTCAGGGCTTATAAGCCCGACGGTTGGCTGTGGTGCCTTTGGAAGGGCTAGAGCTCCACTTTACGAGCTAAATAAATTCGTAGTTTTTCTTTCGCAACATTCTTAAGAATTGGGTAATAATTTTTCCATGCTCATAGCTGTATCTGTATATGGTGAGGACAAGGTTGGAATAGTTCATGCAGTTTCAAAGGCACTCGCAAGTTGCGATGCGAACATTGTGGATATAGAGCAGAGCGTAATCCAGGGAATCTTTGTAATGTTCATAGTTGCAGAGGCAAGAGACTTTGATTGCGCTAGAAAAAGGCTTGAAGATGTTGCTAGGGAAATGAATTTGAACATAAGCTTGAAGAAATTTGAAAGAAAAGAAGGGAAGAGAAAGAACCTCTACGTCATCAACGTGCTTGGAAAGGACAGGGTTGGAATAGTGAGAGACATAACGGCAATATTTTTAAAGTATGGAATAAACATTGAGAGGACAAGTTTAACTGCCAGAGACAAGTTGATCTCTATAGAGTTCATCGTAGATCTTGGAAACTGCGATTTCAACAGTTTAAAAAAGGAGCTTTTGAGGGAGGGAGAAAAACTTGGTCTTGACATCGTCTTGCAGGATTATGCGAGTGCGATGAAGGAAAAGAAGTTGATCGTCTTTGACTTGGATTCAACGCTGATAGAGGGGGAGATAATTGATGAGCTTGCAAAGGAAGCTGGAGTTGAAAAAGAGGTTCAGGAGTTGACTAGAAAGGCGATGAATGGTGAAATGAGCTTTAGGGAAGCTCTTCTGGAAAGGGTGAAGCTCCTTAAAGGGCTTCCAGTTGAAGTGCTTGAAAAAATTTATTCCAGAATTGAGTTTACAGAAGGGGCTAAGGAGTTGATATCTGCGCTTAAAAGGGCCGGATACAAGGTTGCGCTTGTTAGTGGAAGTTTTACATACTTTACAAATCGAATAAAGGATGAACTGGGTTTGGATTATGCTTTTGGAAATGAACTGGAAATAGAGGATGGAAAATTGACAGGAAGGTTGAAGGGAAGGATAATAGATGGTGAAGAGAAGGCAAGGATAATAGAAGAGATAGCTAGAAAGGAGGGAATAAGCTTGGAAAAAGTCGTGGCAGTAGGAGATGGGGCAAATGATAGATTGATGATAGAAAAAGCGGGTCTTGGGATAGCTTTCAATGCAAAACAAATTCTTAAAGAAATAGCGGATGGAAGCATTTCGAAGGAAAATCTAATTGGTCTTGCAGGGATTTTGAAGCTTCCAAGTGAGTTTAGAAGAAGGTTGTGATGCTGTATAAAGTTCTTCTAGTTTATTTAGTCACTTTTTTGATAAAAATTGTTGCCTATCATTACTCCAGCTTGGCAGTAATTCTTGCAGACGTTTTTCATTCAATTGTCGACATCTCTTTAATTTTAATACTCATAATCGCTGCAGGCATTTCGAAAAAGGTTGCGGATTTGCAGCATCCACATGGCCATGGACTTGTGAAGAACGTCGCATCCCTCGCTGCATCTGTGATCTTTATAACCACGATTTCCCTAGAACTGTTCAAGGAAGGCATAGAAAGGATACTGAATCCAAAAAGTTATGAAAATCTAGAAATTGCCCTGATTGCGGAAATTTTAGTTTTTCTCCTGCTTTTAACAACTGCAATATTTCTTAGAAGTAAAAAGGGAACTCTGAATAGGACGGCGATGTTTGAAACTCTAAACGATTCTCTTTCCACTTTAAGCGCAATTTTTGGCATTCTTTTAATCTCCTCCGGTCTTTCAATCTTCGATGGAATCATGACCATGACAATCGCTTCGCTCATAGCTTATAACTCGATAAGACTTTTCATAGAGAACACAAAATTCCTTTTGGGTTTTTCTCCTTCAGAGGAGTTCTACCAAATGGTCGAAAGAGCTGTCAAGGGTGTTGATGGAGTCGATGGTGTTCATGGGATGCTTGCAATCTATACAGCAGAAAACGAAATTCACTTAGATTTGCACGTAACCGTTGATGGTAACAAAAAGGTGAGTGAAACGGATTTACTTTCAAAAAAGATAATAGAGAAGCTGAAGGAGGATTTTCCGGAAATAAAGCACGTTTCAATCCATTTCTGCTCCAGTCACGGAAAGAGAAGGAAAATATATTAAGGATCTGGGCTCTCAATTACCTCTGGTAGCGTTGCGATTGCAGTTATCAGCGAATTCAACTCAATTCCCTTTCCAGAAACGCTTAAAGTCCAGTTGTTTTCAATCAAGTTATCCTAGCTGTTGAGTTCTTTTATGGAAGACCTTGAAAGTCTTTGGAAGAAGTTGTCGGGAAAATTTGTAACAAAGGAGACTTTTCAAAAGACTACTATCAAAGCTTGGTTTAAGGATGAGATTAGATAGATGTGGACAGCAAAGAGGCTGAAAAATATGCAAAATATGGAGAAGAATTATCCTATGCAATAGCGGGGGCGAAGAAAATAGGAGCGAAGGTTGTGAGCACGAGGAAAGAAAAGATAGACGGAGTTGAAGTTATCACAGTAGATGAAATATAGTAGCGAAAAATTTATGAAATATGATGGGTTTTCAATCTCATGGTGCTAGTCGTTGCTCTTGATGCGAAATCTGATAGAAGTGAGAGGGTGATAGCATTTTCAATTGCAGAAGCGAAGTTGAGAAAGGAGAAAGTCATCTTCGTTCACTCTCTTTACGGTGGAGACAAGACCAGTCCGAAAGAAATAGAAGAGGGAGAAAAATTGCTGAAATGGGCGGAGGAAATTGCAAAGAGAGAAGGGATAGAATTCGAGACGAGAATGTTGATCAGAGGAAAGGAGCCTGCTGAAGACATAATCGACTTTGCAGATGAGGTAAACGCGAGTTTGATAATAATAGGCGTCAGAAAGAGAAGGCCTGCTGGAAAGGTTATTTTTGGAAGCGTTGCTCAAGACATAATTCTGCATTCAACAAAGCCAGTGGTTTGCATAAAGTGATTTATGAAACTAAAATCCCGTGGATGCAATGTTTATCTGGTTAAGGTAAATGGAAAAACATTTTTGATCGATGTTGGAACAGATGGGAAGCTCGTTGCTAGGCAATTGAAGGAGTTGGACGGCATTCTGATCACACATGCGCATTTCGATCATGTTGCTGGAGCTTTTGAGGTTGAAAGGATCTTTGGCTGTCCAACTTTTGCACATCCAGAAGACATTCCATACATTCTTAGGGATAAAAGCTTCAAATATCGCGGCCTTATTGGCTTCTTTGCAAAGGCATTTGAAAAGTTTCTGAGCTTTAAACCTCCTGAAAATTTGAAAAGCATTTTTGAATTGAAAGAAATAAATTTTGTTCATCTTCCAGGACACACTCCGGGAAGTGTTTGCTTCTTCTTCGGCGAAAAAAGCTATTGTGGAGATTTGCTTAGGGGAGGAGGAAGGCTTTCTCATCAGAATTTTTGCCACGATTATAAAACTTACCTAGACTCTGTAAAGAAATTCTTAGGACTTGAATGGAAAATAGCCTTTCCCGGGCATGGAGGGGAAATTTTAAAGGAGAGGATTAAAAAAATCATTTAGATTTCAACCCTGGACTCCAGTGGCAATCCCAGCATTCAGGCTTTATACCAACGTATTCATGGCATCTGTCGCAGAACACGGTCTTATCTACATGACATTCCCAGCAAGTGTTCGTCGAGGCATGAAATTCCTTGCCATAAGTGAAACTGTGATAAATCCTTCCCCCTTCTGCTCCATATCTTATCGCCTTTGTTCTCCATTCCTGTAGCAGTAACATATGGTTCGAGCGCATCCATGCGGGATCTTCAACGCATTCTCCTTTCGGCTTTTCCACTTCTGGGTAATATCCTAGACTTCCCGTGGCAACGTTATATGCTAGGGGTCCGAAAGCTAAAGCGAGAAAGACTATTATCAGCGGAATTGCGAGCTTCTTCGTGTACATTTCAATCCCTCCTGATCAAAGGCTCCCCCCTTAAATCGGTTGTTCTTTCCTTTTCACCCTTCATCACCAATGCGTTGCCAACGAGCTCCATCATTCCTCCAACAGCCACTGGTAGTTTCCAGTATTCCAGCAAATGCGGAAAAGCTGCTTTATCTATTGCACAAAGGGTGCAGAGGAAGTTCACCCCATATTTCCTATGAACTTCCCTGAGAGCCATAGCCCTTGGCATTCCACCGCGCATTCTTAGGTCCATAACTTCATCTGTAAGCAACCCTCCCCCACTTCCACAGCAGTAGCTTTTCTCTCTTATCGTATGCTCGGGCATTTCGTAGAAGAATCTGCAAACGTTCTTTATCACATACCTCGGCTCCTCAAGCAACCCCATTGCTCTTGCATAGTTGCAGGCATCGTGGAGAGTTACGATCCACTTGTCATTCCTCGTTGGATCAAGCTTCAGCTTTTTATGTGCAATCAAATCTGCAACGAATTCAGCTATATGAACCATCTTTGTGCTCGCAGCATTTTCGAAATATGTTCCAGTTATTGGGCTGACGGGATCTTCAAGCGTTTTTGGCGGCTCGTTCATTGTGGCTAGGTACTGATGTTTATCCCTCCACATGTGCCCGCACTCACCGCCCAAAATCCATTTAACCCCAAGCCTTTCCGCTTCCTGATAAATCTTTGCATTCAACTTCTGCGCAAGCTCGTAGCTTATGAAAGTCCCAAAGTTTCCACCTTCGCTGGCATATGTTGACCAGGTGTAGTCTAGACCAATTTCGTGGAAGAGCATTAGATAACCCATGCAGACATACCAGTGCGGAGTTGCAAAGAAATCCGCTGAAGGGGCTACGAAGAGAATTTCCGCCCCTTTCTTGTTTATCGGAACCTCTATTTCTATACCAGTCAAGTTGTATACATCCTCAGCAACACTCTGCAGAGCTCCAGCAATTCCTCCAGGTAAAAGGCCAAGATGATTTCCTGTCCTTGCAGAGCTTGCTATGGAGATTAATGAGTAGCGATGAACAACTCCTATTTCTTTTAAAAGCATTCTAACAATCCAGGTGATTTCAGCGGTGTCAATTCCATAGGGGCAAAAAACGCTACACCTTCTGCAAAGCGAACACTGGTAGGCGTAGTAATACAGTTCCTTTATCACATCTTCAGTCAAATCCCTTGCTCCAGCTATTTTTCCAAGCTTGCCAGCTGGAGTGAAATAGCGGCGGTATATAGATCTTATAAGCTCAGCCCTAACTACTGGCATATTTTTCGGATCTCCTGTGCCTATGTAGTAATGGCATTTATCAGCACAGGCTCCACAGCGAACGCAGATGTCCATGAAAAGCTTGAAACTTCTAAACTTCTCCAAGTATTCCTTCATCTTGCTCAGAAATATTTCCTTCCAATTTGGTGGTAGCTTCCAGTCCTTGTCAAGTGGATCCCATTCTCTGACGAATGGGATTTCCAGATACTTCGCATCGCTAGTTCTGAAGGAATAATGATAGTATCCATGCTTGAATTCTGTTGTCGGCTTCAGCAAATCTTTCCAGCTCGGAAATCTTTGTTCTATCCTAACCTTTTCAGCCACATGTTTTTCCATTACAACACCTCCGGCTTAACTTTGTATCCGCTTTCTGCAATCTCATCCAACTGATCTTTATAAGTTTCATAGTATTCCTGCCAGGTTATTCCTTTATAAGGCGGATTCCAAGGATTGACATGTCTTTCAGCTCTGTTGTTGTTTGGCATGTTCCTTGTTGGGGAGAAGAAGATTCCTCCTGCATGCATGAGCTTGCTGAATGGAAAGTAAGCAAGCAAAAAGCTTCCCAGAGCGAAATGGATGTAAAACATTGGTTCTATTGAATTTGCGAATTCTATTGCCTTTGGAATGTTGAAGCTCATCAGGCTAAGCAGCAAACCTTTAACCATTGAGATGTCCACCTTTATGAAGTACCTCATCACATTGCCAGAGATCACTATTGAAAGGAGTAGAAGCAATGCAAAGTGATCGCTTGGAAGGCTGATACATCTTTCCCTTGAAAGAAATATCCTTCTAAACCATAGGAATAATAGAGCGGCGATTATCGTTATCCCTGAGATGTATAGGGATGGAATAAAGACTCCCTTGAAGGCTTCGAGTTCTGAAAGCATTTCCACAAAGCTCGGGACAGGTTCTAGGAAGAATTTTGTGTGCCTTATTAGAACTAGCAATAGACAGTAGTGGAAGAGGATTGCGAAGAGCCAGAGCCATCTCGCATCCTTTTGAGACAACCTGTCCATGTAGTATCTGGTGTTCTTTAACAAACTTCTGAATACGAAGATTTCCAGCAACATCCTTACCAGTGTTTCCCATTTTGTGTATGGGGAATCAAATCTATCGTAAATCGTGCGCTTTATGAATTTCAGAGACTTCTGTTGCCCACTGGTTGTCGGTATCTTTAAAGGTACAGCGCTTTTTGCCCAGTAAACGAGTTTGTAAACAACTCCGATTACGAAGATTGCAAATGCTATGTATGGGATTATTATTCCAAAAATTATTCCGATCATTTCTCCACCACCACCGCCTTTTCAGGCAAAATTGGCAATAGTTTTGCAGCGACGATGAAGGCTAGGAAAACTCCCGAAAGGAGTCCAACAACTTGTAGCCATTCAAATATCGATGGAGTGTAGCTTAGGATATAGCCTTCTAATGTGTGCAGCGATTCCATTTCATAGCCAGGCAAGTATTCGGATGGATAAACTTGCCCTGGTACGATCAGGAAAAAGCGTTCTGACATTACCATTGCAGCATGTAAAATCCCGGCGAGGCTTAGGAATCTTGGATCCAATCCAGTTTTGGGATAAACTACTATTAGGAATGGGATTACTATTCCAAAGACGACGAGAAGCCAGAAGCTCCAGAAGATTCCATGGCTTGGGTCTAAGTAAACGAATTTAGTAGCTGGGGCAACTGCTGGTATGTATCCCTTTTCAAGCCCCTCTACTGCAAGCATATATCCCAGCACAGCTACCAAACCGGCAAATATCAAAGCTAGCTCTCTGAGTAGTCTTATCTCTAGCTCCCGTTTTGTATACTTGAATGTGAAGTATAGAGTGGCAATTAAAAGTCCAAGTCCTGATGTTATGGCGCAAACTATGAACATAGGCGGAGTTAGGGCTGAGTGATATAGCTCTCTGGAATACATGAAGCTATAGATAGCCCCAGTACCGCTGTGCACGAGTACTGCCCAGAAAACTGCAAGGCAAGCGAAGAAGCGAGATAATCTTTCCATTTCTTCGAATTGCGCTAGCAAGTAAAGTGCACAAATGATGAAATAGCTGGAGTAAAAGAATGCGTTCCAAGAAAAGATCGAAGTGGGGTTAAAGTAGATGACCGCATTTGCAAAGTGATAAAGCTTGCCTATGTCGAAGACGATGCTCATAATTGCAGCAACTATGTAGGCTGCGGCGAAGAATGCTGCAATTCTGCTGAAAACTTTGAACCTCTCTATCTTAAAAACACCAGCTAATGCGGAAACTATGAGCGATCCGGCGCTTAAGCCAATGAAATATGGGATTCCGGCGTTAACTACTCCCCAAGGGACGCGATTGCTGAGACCGCTGAGATGGTATGTGTGATCCAGAATATAGGAAATTACGCCTAAAGCCGTCAAGATCGCAAATATTGCTATAAGGGCGAAATAACCAAGAGAAGAGCCATCTATTTTTTTGAACTCTATTTTTTCCATAAAATCACCTCTTTGGCAAATAGTAAACGTGTGGATCTGTTCCCAATTCAGCCCTGAGCTGGATGACTACGTTCTCTTTTAAAATTTTGGATATCTCACTATTCGGATCGTTCACATTGCCAAAGACTAGAGAATTCTTTCCATAGATTCTGCAAGCTTCAACACAAGCTGGTTCCGGATTTTTACCAATCGCAGTAGCTTCGTCAACCCTGTGAACACAGAAAGTGCATTTCTCCACGACTCCCTTTGTCCTCATTACAACCTTTGGATTTATTTCCCTGAGCCCTTCTCTCGGATCTTTGAAATTGTAGCTCCTTGCACCATATGGGCATGCGATCATGCAATACCTGCAGCCAATACATCTATGCATGTCAACCTCCACTATACCATCGCCCCTCTTAAAAGTTGCCTGTGTTAGGCAAACCTGGGCACATGGAGGATTTTCGCAGTGATTGCAAAGTAGTGGAGCGTAAAATTCTTCTCCAAACCTGTTTTTGAACTTCACTATCCTTATCCATTGTGGATCAATTGTTTTTTCTTCAAATTCAGGTACATTGTTTTCCCTATCACATGCAACAACGCAGGGCGGTTTTACTTCATGATTCTTAGTCTTCTGGATCAGTTCTTTCATGCATTCAGTGCACTTTTCTATATCCACAACCATTGCCCATCTTCTCTTCGTTTCACTTTTGACTGTCTTTGCAGAAATCTGCAATGGTAACATCGCCGCAACAGCACTTGCCCCAGCAAGTATTAGAAACTTTCTTCTTGAGATCATATTGATCCCTCACAAATCGAGTTCTTTTAAAGGTTAACAGAGTTTATATTAGCTTTTTGGTTTTTAATCGCGGTCAAAACATCTGACGGTGAATAGAATTATTTTTATAAAATTACTTCAAGGAAGTCTTTGGCCAGTTCAACGTTTTCAAAAACAGATTTTGCCTCCTCAACCAGCTTTTCAGGATTTTTTGAGAATCTCGCACTGATGTGTGTGAGGATTAACTTTTTCACGTTAGCCCTCTTCGCAACTTCTGCAGCTTCCTTCGCAGTTGAATGACCGCTTTCTACTGCCCATTCTTTAAGCTCATCACTGAATGAAGCATCATGGATTAGCAGCTCAGCATCTCTTGCAATTTCAACAGTTCTCTCACATGGTCTCGTATCTCCTGTATAAACGACTTTTCTCCCTTTTTTCAATTCTCCTAGAACCATTTCTGGAGTTATCATTTTTCCATTCCAGAATATCGTTTCTCCTCTCTTTAGCCTAGCATACAAAGGACTTGGTGGAATTCCGAGGGCTAGGGCTTTTTCTCTGTCAAATTTTCTCTTATCATCTTCGATCAAAGCATAACCAACGCTTTGCACTATATGCTCCGTCTTAAAGGCAACGATTTTAAAACCTGGGAAGCAAAATTCATCTCCATCAGAAGCTTTTTTAACTTTTAATTCAAAGTTTAAATTTTCATAGCCAAAGAGGTCAAAGAGTGTTTTTAGAACATTTGGCTTTGGTGTATAAAAATTCAATTCCTTTTCCCTTCCATTCAGCGAGAGAGTTTCGATTAGACCAAAGATGCCTATGAAGTGATCTGTATGCATGTGGGTTATAAATATGTGATCCAAATTTCTAAAACCGAGTTTTGCTGCGATTATTTGCCTTTGCGTCCCCTCACCGCAATCGAAAAGGAATCTATATTTTGAATATTGGACAAAAATCGCAGAAGTATTTCTGTCAGGAGATGGGACTGTACCACCAGTTCCAAGAAAAACGATCTTAAAAAGCATCAGGACTCTAGGACTATTTCGATGTTGACATCTCTTGGCACTTGTATACGCATTATCTGTCTCAGCGTCCTTTCATCTGCTGCGATGTCTATCAATCTCTTATGTATCCTCATTTCCCAGTGATCCCAAGTGTTGCTACCTTCTCCATCCGGAGCCTTTCTAACTGGAACTACAAGTCTCTTCGTCGGCAAGGGTATTGGACCGCTCATCTCAACTCCAGTCTTCATCACAATTTCCTTTATCTGATTACAAATTCTATCTAGATCTGCCGGATTAAGACTTGAGAGTTTAATTCTAGCTTTTGGTCCCTTAATTGCCATAAAAATCACCAAAAAATTGAAAATTACTTTCTTGGGGTTACTTCAAGTACCATTCCCGCTCCTATCGTCATTCCCATGTCTCTAATCGCAAACCTGCCCAGTGGAGGAATGTCTCTAACTCTCTCTATAACCATTGGCTTCGTTGGCTCAAGCTTTACTATGGCTGCATCTCCAGTCTTCAGGAACTGTGGATTCTCCTCTTTAACCTGCCCAGTTCTCGGATCTATCTTTTTGATCAGCTGCACAAACTTGCACGCTACCTGCGCTGTGTGTGCATGGATTACTGGCGTATAGCCAACTGCGATCGCAGTTGGATGCTGGAGAACTACTATTTGTGCTGTAAAATCCTTTACCACTGTTGGCGGATTGTTCGGGTGTCCTGCAACGTCACCACGTTTGAGATCTTTCTTCGCAATACCGCGAACGTTGAAACCTATGTTGTCTCCAGGATGAGCTTCCTGTATTGGTTCATGGTGCATTTCTATGCTCTTCACTTCTCCACTCACACCAGCAGGTTCAAATACAACTTTATCTCCAACCCTTAGAATTCCACTTTCAACTCTGCCAACTGGAACCGTTCCAACTCCGCTTATCGAATAAACATCCTGCACTGGAATTCTTAGAGGTTTATCTATCAGTTTCTGTGGTGGTTTTAGCAAATTAAATGCCTCCATCAGTGTGGGTCCATTGTACCATGGCATCTTATCGCTCTTCTTCGTTATATTCTCTCCATAATATGCAGAAGCTGGAATGAACGGTATCTCCTCGATCTTATATCCAACTCCTTTGAGCAATTTCGAAACAGCATCTTTTGCGGCTTCATATTCCTTCTTGTCGTAATTCACTCTGTCCATTTTGTTTATCAGCACTATTAGCTGATTTATACCCAAAGTTCTAGCCAGGAATACATGCTCTTTAGTCTGTGGCTGGACTTTTTCTACAACATCCATCACTAACACTGCAGCATCTGCCTGAGATGCTCCGGTGATCATGTTCTTTATGAAATCCCTGTGCCCTGGACAGTCGACGATTGTTATGTAGTATTTATCAGTCTCAAACTTTCTGTGTGCAACGTCTATGGTTAAACCTCTTTCTCTTTCCTCTTTTAATCTATCCATCACCCAAGCGAACTCAAAAGTTGCCTTACCCTTCTCCTGTGCCTCCTTTTTGTATTTCTCTATTATGTGTTCCGGAATCTCCCCTACCTCATATAGCAACCTTCCAATCGCTGTGCTCTTACCGTGATCCACATGCCCTATAAAGGCAACATTAATGTGCTCCTTTTCCTTGGGCATACCTATCACCTATTTTTGATACAACCAACTTGTAGAAGTGCATATAAAGCTTTCAGTATATGAACATTTTTGCCATCTTCAGCGATTCGAGAATGCTCCTCTTCGCACCTCCTTCAATTACATCCTCATGTCCGGGATAGAGGTTCTCAATTTCAAGTCTTGAAAGCATTTCTAGGGATTTAAGGAGCTTCATCGCATCACCCCCCGGCAAGTCATATCTTCCAAAGTTTCCGTAGGCAAATACTGTATCTCCACTGAAGAGCCACTTCTTCTTTGGCTCGTAGAGACAAATACTACCAGGCGAGTGTCCGGGGGTGTGAATTACTTCGAGCGAAATCTCTCCAAGTTCAAACTTTTCACCACCCTTCAAAATTATGTCTGGTTCAAAAAGTTTGAATCTAAATCCAAAGATCGATGCAAAGCTCTGCATTTTCATCAACTTCATTTCTTCCTCATGCATGGCAATCTTTGCAATTCCCTTAAAAAAGCCAGCCGCTGCTGCGTGATCGTAATGTGAATGGGTTAGGAAAACGTAATCGAGCTCCTTTGGGTCAATGTATTTCTTTATCGCCCTTATTATAAACTCCGGATCTCCACCAACATCTATTATTGCCTTTTTTTCATCGATTATCAAATAACAGTTTGCTGCAAGTGGTGGAGCGACAATTCTGATGAGTCTCATAGCAGTTCCATATCCTCCACTTCAACGTTTTCAACACCGTCTATTTTGCTTATCTCAGCGGCGAATTTGTCAATCACTCCCTCCTCATCTGGCATGATTGCTAAAACTGCGAGTGCTTTAAGGCCAAATGCAATCGGTTTCACAGCGATATCTCTTACCTCAACATCCTCGACCCTCAACTCAAGAATTTTTTCCTTAATATTATTTAAGTCCACGTCAATGTCGCTTGGCATGACTCTAAACTTAACAAAAACCTTCCCCATTTTACCACCTCACGGTCCAATGAAGCCACAGGAACAAGTGTATTTGTTTGAAAGTCTCCTGCATTTCTTGCATCTGTAAATCCTCTCTCCGCAATTTGGACATGGAAATGAAACATATTCTGTGCCCATCAACACAGCACCGCAGCTTATGCATCTCGCGATTATCATTTAATCACCTCTTACGAATGTCCCCCTTGCTCTCCCTCTCAATATATAATTTTTTAGTTCTTCCGGGGAGCAAATGAAGAGCTCAATCTCATATTTTTTTAACAAAGTTTGTGAAAATCTGTCCACGATTCCCGAGTTTACAGCATTATCGGCGCTTGTGTGCTCAAGAACTTCTCCATTCCTGACAACACCTCCCAATGCCGTTACTTTTACAACCCTTTTTTCCCCAATTTTTCCTGCAATCCAAATCGCTATCGAATCTGAAGTTACATCCCAGGAATGGGGAAGTTCATCGAATTTTTTGAGAATTCGATATGGAAGGACTATGTGTCTTCCTTTTCCCCTCAATTCTTCGAAATCTTCCGGCTCGATCAGCTTAAAACCCCTTGCAAATTTGAGCATGTAATAACCGTAGAGATTCATAGAAAGCACAGCCATCCAGTGGGATATCTCGTCATCTAACTCAAGTTTCTCGACGATGTCAGCAAAAATCCATCCACCTGGAACTATCTTGACATTTTCAGCTTCATTCAAAGCATCAAAAACGATTTCCAACTTTTTAGCTACACTACCACCAACTTTTACAATCATATCTTCCTCAACTCGTAGAAAATCCAATACTTTCTCAATTCATAACTCCCTATTATCTTATATCCTTTCAGACATTTGTAATCCCTGTAAACGGCAAAAAC
>JAWAQR010000023.1:0-18139 GCA_038893835.1 Archaeoglobaceae archaeon | reverse complement strand
AACGAGCAATACGGCCTTTCCATCCACATCCGCTGCCAGAATCATACCCCTACTTTCCACACCCATGATCTTTGCGGGTTTTAGGTTCGTTAAAACCACTACTAGTTTGCCGATGATGTCTTCAGGTTTATGGTTTTCCGCTATTCCAGCAACAATTTGCCTTCTTTCTCCACCTATGTCGACGATTAGTTTTAGTAGTTTTTTGCTCTTTTCAATTTTCTCAGCACTCAACACTTTTCCTATCCTTATATCAAGCTTTCTAAACTCCTCTATCGAAATCTCAGGCTTTTCTTCAAATCTCTCCAGCAAAGTCTTTTTTAGCGGCTCTATATCTTTGTCCTCGATTTTTTCAAAAGGTATCTCGGGTTTTAGAATTGTGATCTCTTCATCCACTTTTAACGCATCCTCTATTTTGCATTCTCTAACATTTAGCCCTATCGATTTAGCTATTTTTTCAATGCTTTTTGGCATAACCGGGTAGCTGAAAATCATCAAAGCCTTAACCAGCTGAAGGGCGTTTGAGATTATCTTTTCAGCTTCTTTTCTATCAGATTTTATTATCTCCCATGGTTTTGAATTCTGGAAATAAGTGTTTCCAAATCCTGCCAAATCCATTATTGCATCCGTTGCCGTTTTGAACTCCCATTTTTTAACGGATTCAACTATTTTATCCATTGTTTGTGAAATTTTCTCGAGTATTTTTCCATCAACTTCCATCCTTACTTTTCCAAAATTTCTCCAAGCAAAGCTCAGAATTCTGAAGATGAAGTTACCAAGAGTTGCTATCACTTCATTGTTCACCTTGTCTTTAAAAATGTCCCATGAGAAGTTCAGGTCTTTTTCATGGCTCGTGTAGTTAAGGATGTAATATCTTAAGTAATCTGGATTGAATCCCGCTTTCAGATATTCATCCTCAACCCAAACAACATATCCTCTGCTCTTCGAAAAAGTCTTTCCCTCTATTTTCACCATTCCGCTCGCAACTATGGCTGATGGTAAAGCGTAATTTGCAGCTTTTAGCATTGCAGGCCAGAAGATGCAATGATGATAAGCTATGTCAAGTCCTATGAAATGAATTATCTCGGCCTTTCCATTTATCCATATTTCTTCCCAGTCCTTTGTGAATTGCTCTGTAAAGCTTATATAACCTATGGGTGCATCAACCCAGACATAAAGGACGAGATTTTCATCCAGCGGAAATCTTACACCCCATTCCAAGTCTCTGGTTATGCACCAGTCTCTCAAATTGTTCACCCACTCCTTCGCATAGTTGATCGCATTTTCCGTGCCAGAAAGCTTTGAGAGGTAATCCTTCAAAAAATCCTGAAAAGCCGTTAGCTTGAAGAAGTAATGCTTTCTTTTTCTAAAAACAGCCCTATTCCCACAGATCTTGCATCTAGGCTCTAAAATTTCCCCTGGCTCTAAATGTCTGCCGCATCCCTGGTCGCACTCATCTCCTCTAGCAGGAGATTTGCAGTAAGGACAAATCCCTTCCACATATCTATCCGGCAGAAAGCGATCGCATTTCTCGCAGTAAGCAAGTTCCACTTCTTTGCTGTAAACATATCCATTTTCTATCAATTTCTTTACTATTTCTCTAGTCCTTTCATGGTGGTATTTTTCTGTAGTTTTTCCAAAGAAGTCAAACTCTATTGCAAGTTCTCTAAAGACTTGAAGGAAATGATTGTGGTATTTTTCAACGAGCTCTTTTGGACTCACTCCTTCCTTTTCAGCATTAACAACTATCGGCGTTCCATGGCAATCACTACCGCAGATGAAGATGACTTTTTCGTTCATCATCCTTAAAAATCTTACATACACATCTGCTGGGACATAAGTTCGAAGGTGACCGATATGGAGTTTTCCATTCGCATATGGCAATCCGCAGGTGACGAGTTTCATAGCTCAAGAAAGTTGTTGACATAAATATTTTTGTTGACAATTTTTTTAAAAAACTTAACACTAAGTAACAAAAATAGAAAAATTTATCAACTAAATTGTTCACAACAGTTATGCATATTCCAGATGGATATTTGGATCTCAACGTTGCAGTAATATTCTTTCTCCTAAGTTTATTTATACTTGCTTATTCGATGATAAAGCTGCAAAGGGAAAAGCTAACACCCTTATTTGGCACACTCTCTGCAGCCATATTTGCAGCTCAAATGCTCAACTGGCCAATTCCTGGTGGAACCTCAGCTCATTACGTTGGTGGAAGCCTTGCAGGCATTCTTCTTGGCCCATATGCCGGAGCTATAGCAATGGCGATTGTGGTTACAATTCAAACTCTCGTTTTTGGCGATGGTGGAATAACAGCTTGGGGGGCAAATGTGTGGAATATGGCGATCGTAAACGTTTTCCTTGGCTATTACATTTACAGGGCTTTTCAAAAGTTTAGCTTAACTTTGGCATCTTTTCTGGCAGGATGGATTGGAGTAACTGTTGCCGCAATCTTTGCAGGATTTCAGATAGGTATTTCAACGAGTTTTGCCTATGGCTTGAATGTTACAGTACCCATAATGGGCTTCTGGCATGCAGTGCTTGGGATTCTTGAGGGAATAATAACAGCAAGCATTGTAGGATACATTGCAACTAGAAGGGCCGATTTGATTGAAAAGAAGGAAATAGGAAAGACTTCTGCAGCAGTTCTCATAATTTTAATCGTACTATCACCAGTATTTGCATATCTCGCCGAGGAAGTTGGATATTTTGAACCAATGGAAAAAGCTGCTGAAATTCTCGGATTGGAAGAGCATAGATTTTATGAGGCAGTGTTTCCAGATTATACAATTGTCGGTTTTGATCCATATCTTGGAACGTTGATGAGCTGCGCAATTGGAACTCTTATAGTTCTTTTACTCAGCATCGTGGTGAAGTATGCATATTCTCATCGAAAGAACCCTTAGAAATGCCTCTTCTTATTTCCAGAATTTTTTCATCCACGAGTATCAGAGAAGAGGGGTTCTACATGAATTGGATGCTAGGTTCAAATTTGTTGCAACTCTGATTTTTATAATTTTAGCTGTTTCTACTTTTGATCACAAAAAACTCCTTTTTCTTCTTTTTTCCCTTCTTATAATCTCTTCAATCTTTGGATTGAGTATTTTGAAGCTTTTTAAGAGAACTTGGTTATTTTTTCTCTTTTCCTTCCTTGTAGTCTCCCCCTTATTCTTTTCAAATCCCCTCTATCCGATTCTATTTTCCCTCCGCGTCCTGATCTCGCTTTTTGCAGTTCAAATGCTCCTAATGAGTACAACCTTTTACGAATTGTGTGTAGCTCTAAAAGCTTTTAGAGTTCCAGATACTTTTTTAAACGCTCTTTGGTTAGCTTATCGCTACATCTTAGTTGTTTTTCAGGAAATAATAAACATAATGCTTGCAAGGGAAAGCAGGAGAGTTGTTAAAGGGAGCCATAGAGAGGTTTGGAAAAAAGGAGGGGAGGTGTTGGGTTTATTCCTCCTTAGAAACATGGAAAGGGCTGAAAGATTGCAGTTGGCAATGATTTCTAGAGGTGAAAAGATATTCTCTGCTAGGACAAAATTTGGGAAACTGGAAATCTCTTATATCTCAATTGTTGCAGTCATAACTCTGTGGTGGATTATGCTGTAATTGCCAGAGATATAAGCTATCGATACCCAGATGGCAGTTTAGGGGTGGAAAAGGTTAACGTTAGGATAAAGAAGGGTGAGAGGATTGCAGTTATTGGTGAAAATGGTAGCGGAAAAACTACACTCATCTTTCTCCTTTCCGGTCTTTTGAAGCCAAGCGAAGGGGAAATTCTGATTCTCGGCTTTAAACTAGGAGATGTGGAGGAGATAAGAAGAAGAGTTGGAGTTGTTTTTCAGAATCCGGACGACTTCCTTTTCAACCCAACAGTGAGGGATGAACTCCTTTACGTCCCAAGACAATTGGAGCTGAGCGAGGAGGAGATGGAGAAGATCGTGAGAGAGACTTCAAGATTTTTCAATCTGGATGACATATTATACAAACCTCCGTTTAGATTGAGCGGTGGTGAAAAGAAAAAAGTTGCAATTGCCAGTGTCCTCGTTTACAGACCTGAACTCGTCTTTTTTGACGAGCCAACTGCAAACGTTGATGGAAGAACAAGAAAAATGATCAAGGAAGTTATAAGGAACTATGAAGGCACAGTTGTAGTTGCGACGCATGAAATGGATCTTGTAAGGATTTGTGAAAGAACGATAGTAATGAAAAGAGGAAGAATTATCTTTGATTCTGCAACAGATTTGCTTGATGAAAGCCTTCTCGAAAGTGCAGGAATTATTTAGGCAGGTAATTCACGGTTTCTGAAACCTCCTTTCTCAATCTATTCTGCAAAACCAGATGTTCCAAATGAGCTATTGTCTCTCCAACTGCAAACCACTTTTGAATTGTTGGCAAATCTTCCCATCTATCGTAAACCAAATCCCAGCTCACTTCTTGCGCTACTTCCCATGCAACTCTTCTTCCATTTTCCACAGCTCTCAAAACCTCTTCAAGTCTTTTTCTATGATGCTCTTTCAACTCCTCAATCCTTTTCCTATGCGAACCGTGAAAGCTCCTATGGCCTGGGAGTGTTTTTTCAACCTCGAGCTCGTAGATTTTGTCAAGACTTCTGAGATATTCACCAAGCGAATCTTCCATTGTCTCCCAGAATGTAATGTTCGGTGTTATGTCGAACAATATGTGATCTCCAGAGAAAAGGAGCCTTTTTGCTTCATCATAAAGACATATATGCCCAGGTGTGTGGCCTGGAGTTAGGATCACCTCGAGGTTGAAGTCTCCATACTCCACAATTTCTCTTTCTTTTAAAAAAACAATTTCTCCAGCAAATTCTGAGCTATATTTTACAGCAGGATGAATTTTTATTGCTTTTTTTGCTTCATTTTCAGGGAAACCATTTCTTATGTAAATTTCTGCAACCTTTTTCCAGTAATCTGGTTCCAAAATGCTCTTTATTGCTATTTCGGCATCCTTTTTACTAATCAACAATTTACCAGCAATCTTCCCAGCTAGTCCGAGATGATCAGCATGTAAGTGGGTGACCAAAACATCCACCTTTCTCGGCTCTATTCCGAGCTGTTTTAATCCATTGATCAGTGCATCGTAACAGGGTTTCATATTAAAACCTGTGTCGATGATGAGCGGCCTTTTACCCAAGATCACGTATGAATTTAGCGATTTTAGCGGATTCTTCGGCAATGGAATATCTATTCTGTAAAGTCCTTCAAAGATCTTTTCGATCATTCTCTCTTCCTGACAGCGGTTTTAAAAGTTGCTACAAGCACTACTTCATTTCTCTGATTTAAAGCGGTCACCTTGAATGCGATCACTCCGTATTCACCCTTATCCTCCTTTCCCTCAACTTCCACCAATGCCCTTATCGTGTCACCGATGAAAACTGGTTTTGTGAAGCGAAGTCTATCTATTCCATAAAAGGCTATTAAGCTATCCTCTGTCAATCTTAGTCTCGTTATAAGCCCACTGGTGATGGTTAAAGTTAGCAAACCGTGTGCTATCCTTTTTCCAAACCTTGTTCCTTTTGCGTATTCTTCGTCCACATGTATCCTATTCCAGTCTCCACTAATTCCGGCGAAGTTCACGATGTCAGCTTCAGTCACTGTCCTCCCAGCGGTTTCAAATTTCATTCCGATTGAAAAATCTTCGAAGAACATTTTCAATCCTTTATCCCAACAAGGTATTTAGCAATCTTCTTCTTTTCCTCAAAATCGTAAGAACGCCAGATCGCTATGTCTTCCATAACTGGCGAACCACCACCATGAACTCCTGCCACTGCTGATACGCCACCAAGAGAGCTGCAAAGTATGTTTGAGATTCCAAAAAGACAGCGATACACGTTTTCCGGCTTTACATCACTTCTCCTTTTTATGTATTTATCTATCAGAGGTCTGAGTTCTGGATTAAGATAATCTTCGGCAAACGGCAAACAAGCCGGCAAGCCTCCTGCGAGTTCTGCAAGTATCTGAAGCTCATGATAATAATTCAAACCTGCATGTCTTCTACCAACGTTTGCATAGATTTCATTTGGAATAAAAGTCCCTGCAGGAGTCTTTATCCCCTTCACAGCCGAAGCGATACCAGCTGCGAATACAAGCTCAGCTATACTTGCAAGTTCAACGAGCTTTTCCCTTATATTATGTCTCTCATAGACATTGTTGTACTCAGCTATCAGCGCACCGAAACCCATTATTATATCCGTGCTCGCAGGCTTACAGCCAGTATAGCTGTGTCTGTGGAAAAGGGCGAAAAGATGGGCAAGTAGCGTTGCATATTTGTTCTCTCCACAGATAAAAACGCGATCCCATGGAACAAAAACGTCATCGAATATTATCAGATTTTCATCATCCCCTATCTCTCCTTGGGGCATTTCTAAACCTTTTGGAGCCCTTAGCTGACTGGTTCTAGCCACGATTTTCACACCCTCAGCATCAGCTGGAATTGCAAATGCAACGCTGTAATCCTTGTCTTTTTCAGTCATAGCCCTTGTGGGAATGACTATTATCTCATCCGCTACACTTGCCATAGTGATACAGTTCTTTGCCCCCCTTACAACGATTCCATCGCTTCTTTTTTCCACAACACGAACATACATGTCCGGATCATCCTGTTCATGCGGTCTTTTGCTTCGATCTCCCTTTACATCAGTCTGCGCACAAGCAGCAACCAAATCTCGGTCCTGAAATTCTTTGAGGTATTCGACAAATCTTTTGAAATAATCTGTTCCATGCTCCATATCTGTGGCGAAAGTTGCAACTGAAAGTGCATTTATCGCATCGCAACCCATGCAGCGTTGGATACAGCCACCAGTAATTCTGCAGAGTTTTCTCGTCATCAACTGCTTTGTCATGAGATCTTCTGCTGATTGATTTATGTGTGTGAACCTGTTTATTTTCTTTCCAGTCAAATGCGAAGTTGTAACCAGTAAATCCCTGAATTCCGGATCTTCAACTAAATCAAAGGTTTTTGAAATTACGTTTATCCCTCCTCTAAGCATTGGATCATCTCTCTTCACTTTTCTGCCAGCAACATAGATGTTTGGTCTCATCTTAAACAAATCCTGTCTATAATCTTCAGAGGTCCTCATCAAATCACACCCTCTCAATTATGCATGCAGCCCCCTGTCCTCCTCCAACACAGGCTGTTGCTAGCCCATAGTCTTCTCCTTTCTCATTTAAAATTCTTGCGAGTGTCCCTATTAGCCTTGCTCCACTCGCAGCCAGAGGATGACCAATTGCGATCGCCCCTCCTTTGATGTTCACTCTCTCAACCTCTATATTTAACTCCCTTATTGCATAAAGTGGAACCACTGCAAAAGCCTCGTTTATTTCCCAATAACTTATATCTTTAACTTTAAGTCCTGCTTTTTCCAAAGCCATCCTGCTGGCAGGCACAGGACCTTTGCCCATCACGTTTGGAGGCACTCCAGCATAACCAAAGGATTTGAATTTAGCAATCGGCTCAACTCCAAGTTCTTTCATTTTTTCCTTGCTCATCAGCATTATTGCAGATGCTCCAGCGTTCAATGGAGAAGAGTTGCCAGCAGTTATAACACCTCCAGGCTTAAAGGCTGGCGGAAGCTTTTCCACAACCTCTAAGCTAGTATCTGGTCTTATAGATTGATCATACTCAACCAATATCTTCCTACCATCCGACTGTGGGGCTTCAATTGGTAGAATCTCTCCTTTAAAATACCCCTCGCTCAGTGCTTTTGCTGCGAGTTTGTGACTCCTTACTCCCCATTCATCTAGATCTCTCTTTGTCAATCCAAATTTTTCTCTTGCCTCTTCGAACAACTTTTCAGCAGTTAAACCCATTACAAAGCCGATTGCCATGTCGTATTCCTTATATTCTTCGCTAAGGAGTTTCTCATTTCTCGCAACATATGGATTATCTGCCCCCATCGGGACTCTGGTCATGTGTTCATAACCTCCTGCAATTACAACATCTGCAATTCCACTTGCTATTTCGAGGTATGCATACATCGCCGTGATTATTGATGAAGCGCACTGCATGTCCATCAAAGTTGTAGAAACACTCACAGGATATTTTGCAAGCAACGCAGGAGATTTCCCCCCATATGCCCAGTTTTCCCATACTGGAAAAGCACATCCAACTAGTATTCTGTCCACGTTTTCTTTCTTGATCCCAACCTTTTCAGGAAGCTTGTCTAGAACCATGGCCATCAATTCGTCACCACGAATCATGTGAAAAACATCTCTTTGCGGTTCTTTTGGACGACTTCTAGAGAATGGGGTCCTCAAAAACCCGACAAGATATACTTCTCTCATAAATTCACCTCCAAGTCTGTAAAAATTTCCTCAAACCAAATCTGCTCGATTCGATCAGGATCACGATCTTCCCCTAAAGTTGAGCATGTTATAACTTTTAAAACTTTCGCTAGATGCGCATAATTTTCAACTTATCAAGCAAAAAACAAAAAAATAACCTATATAAAGATTTCGTGTAGAAACCCATAAACAGCCATCTAAATTACAGCATTCGAGAGCTTTAAAAATCGGATGTATATTCTTTTTGTGCAAATAGTTGAGGAGAACCTTCGTGGTGATGAGGGTGAAATAAAATTGATTCCTGAGACCATAGAGGACCTTTGGCATCTTCGATTTTTGATAGAGAAGGGAGATAAAGTTTTCTCTTTAACCAAAAGAGCCATACAGAGTGAAGATAAGCTGAGGAGCGATAAGGAAATGGTCTTCGTTAGAATCGGAGTGGAAGTTGAGAAGGTTGAATTTCATAAATTTGCAAACAGGCTCAGGATTGCTGGAAAAATCTTTTCCGGAATTGAAGCTTCAGGATTTCACACTTTGAACATAACAACTGGTAAAGAGCTCAGCATAATAAAGAAGTGGAAGAAAGAGCAGCTTGAAAGGTTGAAAAAAGTCGTCGAGTCTTCGAAGAGGCCAGAAGTTGTCATTTTAACAATTGAAGAAGGGGAAGCCGTTGCAGGAATTCTTAGAGAGTGGGGAGTTGAGGAGGTTTTTGAAGAAAGAAAGAGTTATTCGAAGGATCATGGTGGAGTGAGGGAGGAATTCTTTTCAGATATTTTAGAAAAATTGAAAAACTTGGAATTCCGATTTTTGATAATAGCTGGACCGGGATTTGCTAAAAAGGATTTTTACGAATTTCTTGTAAAAAAAATTCCTGAAATTGCAGAAAAAGCGATCATAGTTGACACAGCATCAATAGGGAGGAGAGGTTTTGTCGAAGTTGTTAAAAGAAGAGCTATTGATAGGCTTGTTGGAGAGTTAAGACTTGCTGAAGAAGCAGAGATTGTTGATAAGTTGCTTGAAAAACTCGCAAAGGGAGAAAAAGTTGTTTATGGGACTGAAGATGTGAAAATAGCTGGGAATTACGGAGCAATAGAAACTCTTTTGATTTCAGACGATTATTTGTTGCGAGAAAGAGAAAAATGGGATGTGGATAATTTCATGGAAAGCGTTAGGACTATGGGAGGAAAAGTTGTAATTTTAAGCTCTGAATTCGAGCCCGGGGAGATAGTTTCGAAGCTTGGTGGTATTTGTGCAATTCTCAGGTTTGAAATCAAATAAATGGATCGTTTTTGCAATTCTTTCTGGAATATACTTCTTCGTTTACTTTCATCGCACTTCTCCAGCAGTTATAGCCAGTGATTTGATGAGAGAATTTTTTATTTCTGCTCTCGTTGTTGGAATCTTTTCATCCCTTTACTTTTATCCCTACGCAATCCTTCAAATTCCCGTTGGAATTCTCACAGACACAAAAGGAGCCAAAAAGGTCATCATAATCTTTACCTTAATTTCCCTTTTTGGCATCTTTCTGTTCGCCTTTTCTCCAAACTACGAAACAGTGATTTTTTCTCGCCTTTTAATTGGTATTGGGGTTTCTGGAGTTTACATTCCAAGCGTAAAAATACTTTCTCATTGGTTTAAAGCGAAAGAATTTGCAACTGCTATGGGATTACTCTTTGCAGTCGGTAATCTTGGTGCAATTTCTTCATCTTATCCATTGGCTCTTTCGATTGAAATCATTGGTTGGAGACTTTCCTTTGTTCTTATTGGCATAATAACAGCCTTTCTTTTGATCCTTTCGATCCTTTTTGTTAAAGATTCTCCGATCAGTATAAAAAGAGAAGATTTGAGGAGGGATGATTTCAAACTCCTCCTCAAAAATTCATCCCTTTGGCTTTTGGCATCATCATCTATGCTAAGATATGGCGTTGTAATGGGTTTTCAAGGTCTTTGGGGAGGCCCATTTCTCATGGATGTCTATAATCTTTCAAAAACGATGGTTGGAACGATTTTGATGCTTTTTGGAATCGGCAGCATCGTTGGCTCGCCAGTGCTAGGATTCTTGTCTGATTGCATGGGTAAAAGAAAGGTAATCTTGATCTTTTGTGGAATAGGTTTCACACTTTTCTGGTTGCCTTTAGCAATCTTTCCGGCAAATCTTGAGATAATCGAGCTATGTGTGATCTCATTCCTCCTTGGCCTATTTTCCAGTGCAGGACCAATAGCTTATACAATTGTTAAGGAGCAATTTCCTCCTAGGATGACTGGTTTGGCTGTCAGCTTCATCAACGTCTTTCCCTTCATCGGTGCGGGAGTTTTTCAAACGGTAATGGGGTATCTCATGGACTTCGTTGGGAAACATGGTGACAGATATCCTGTCGAAGCATACAAGCTTTCCTTTGAGTTCTGTTTGATTACATCAATCATTTCCCTTTTCTGCATAATCTTTGTAAAAGAAAAGAGACTTTAACCTAATTGCGAACTTATTTCTATGAAGATATGTGGTGTCAACAGCGTGATGGAAGCACTGAAAGCTGGGAGAGTCCAGAAAATTTACTATTCTGAAGAGAGTGGAAGGATTAAAGATGTGCTGGAATTGGCTAGGAAAGAAAAGGTTCCGTGTTATAAGACAAGGATGGATGAAAAGATATGCGCAGAAATATCTCCTATAAGCTTTTTGAGCGTCGATGAGATTGCTAGAGATGCAATGCTAAGGAAAGGTTTCATTCTCATCCTAGACAACGTAAACGATCCACAAAATCTTGGAGCCTGTATAAGAACTGCGGAGTTTTTTGGCTGTTCTGGAGTGGTGATAAGGAAAAGAAGGGCAGCTGGGATAACTGAAGGAGTTGTTAGAGCTTCTTCTGGAGCTGTTTTTCATGTTAAAATTGCGAGAGAGGAAAATCTCCCAAGCGTTGTTAAAAAGCTGAAGAAGATGGGCTTCTTCATAATCGCAGCTGATTTAGATGGAGAAGATATGAGAAAGTTTAGCATGAGTCCGCCAGTTGTTCTCGTCATCGGTGGAGAGGATAAGGGGATTTCCAGAGGTGTTAAAAATCTCTGTGATGAGATAGTGAGAATTCCTGGAGTTGGAAAGGTTAAATCGCTGAATCTTTCAGTTGCTTGTGGAATTGTAATGTATGAAGTATTCAGGAGCTTGGGTAATGCTTAATATCTTCCCGAAGTTATTTGGTTGATATGATTGAAGAGTTCCTTATCCTGATCGACAAAAATAGGTCACAGTTGAGCAAAATTGATGAGGATTTTTATGAAAAAGTTAGAAAAAGAATTGAAGAGCTTGAGGAGAAGAGAAAGGAAGATGAGAGGGTTGAGGATGAAATCAGAACTTTAAAACGTTTACAGAAAAAATTGTTTGAACTTAGAACTGGTAAAATCATAAACGCAGCATGGGCAGAGGTTTGTGGACAGGAAGTTAGTTTCAATGAGGAGAACCTTATAGAAGCGGAGAAGATTTTCTTTAGAAAGCTGATAGAACTAATAGAAAGCTTTCGAAGAGAAGTTTTTGAGGAAAAAAAGGTCAAAATTAGTAGAGTACTTGTCAGGATTAAGAAGGATGTTGAAATTCTTGGAATCGATGGAAAAAGATATAAATTGAGAAAGGAAGATGTTGCCACTCTCCCAGCTGAAAATGCGGAAGTGCTGATAAAGAGTGGTATGGCTGAAAAAATAGAGGTGAAAGGATAATGAAGTATCCCAAGAAGGTGATGACTTTTTGTAAATACTGCAGGAAGCATACGCTTCATGAAGTTGAAAAGGTTGGTAAAGGAAAACCGAGTCCACTGAAATGGATAAACAGGCAAAAAAGGAGAAGAGGAAAGGTTGGAAACCTTGGTAAGTTCAGCAAAGTTCCTGGTGGAGATAAGCCGACGAAGAGGGTGAACATAAGGTTCAGGTGCACAGTTTGCAAGAAGGCACATTCTAGGAAAACTTGGAGAGTTAAGAGGTTTGAACTCATAGAGAGGTGATTTGATGCCAAAGAAGAGCAAGTTCATCAGAGTAAAGTGCCCAGATTGCGAACATGAGCAGATAATTTTCGATCATCCATCAACGCTTGTGAAATGCCTGGTCTGTGGGAGGACGATAGCGAAGCCAACAGGTGGGAAGGGAGAGATACTTGCCGAGGTGGTCAAGGAATATACCTAAACTTTTTATTTACTGAAGTCCCCTCTTTTCAATGCTCTGGCTGCTTGTTCCTTTCATCGCATACTGGATCGCGCTGGAGGTTTTGAGGGTAAAAGGTATATTGGAAAAGTATGGAATGAAAAATTATGGTCCCATATTGCTCTTCAGAACGCAAAGAGGTCTTGAAACTGTAGAAAAGCTTGCAAGGGTGAAGAATTTCTGGAGGATTTTTGCAAATATAGGGATACCGGCATTATTCCTTGGAATGGCATTCATGTTCTTCTTAATAATTCTCGCAGACATTATAATGCTTATTTCTCCTCCCCAGCCTTCAGAGCTTACAAGTCCTCAGGCAGCGCTTTTAATTCCTGGAATAAATCCATTTATTCCATTGCTCTGGGGATTCATAGGCTTGGTTGTTGCAATCATCGTCCATGAATTTAGTCATGCAATTCTCTGCAGAGTTGAGGGGATAAAGGTAAAATCTCTGGGTTTAATCTTTGCCCTTTTTCCCATAGGAGCATTTGCGGAGCCAGATGAAAAGGAGCTGCTTGATAAGAGAGTTAGTAAGATATCTAGGATAAGGATATATTCTGCCGGCATCACTGGAAACTTCTTTGTAGCCTTTTTCGCCTTCTTTTTATTCTTAAACATTCTTCCAACTTTAAATCCGACCATTGCAGTTGTAGATGACAGCGGAAAGCTGATTGGGAAGGTTCTGGAAGTTAATGGAAATAGGGCGGAAGATATGGCATCGCTTGTTAAGGAGAGAGAGTGGAATTACATGATCTTGGAAAATTCAACTGGAAGGCATAACGTTTCATTCTTTGGCGTTTTTGGAGTTAAGATAGTTGGTCTGTATAGAAATGGAGTTTTTCCAGCCGAATTGGCTGGAATAGAGAAGGGAATGGTGATAACCGGGATAGATGGGAAAAAGATTCAAAATATATTGGAATTCCGCGAAGAAATGGCAAAAAAAAGAGCTGGAGAGGAAATTCTTTTGGAAGTTTATGATCCAAAGATAAACGATTTCAGGATTTTTAAATTAAAGCTTGTTGAACAAAGTGGAAGGGCATTCATGGGAGTTTACGTCTCAAACTTTGACTGCGTCGGTGGAATTAACTTTATCAATTCTAGGAAGTTGATTTCGGCACTTGAAGAAATTCCATCGCACTTAAAAAATCCGTTTGGATGGATTTTGATCATATCCATGCCCTTCACTTTTCAGGGATTTAGTGGAATTGAGACGTATTTTGAAAACTCCATCTACGTCTTTTGGATTCTTAACTCCCTATACTGGATTGCCTGGATAAACTTTTATGTAGCCTTATTCAACTGCCTTCCAGCAATTCCTTTAGACGGTGGAAGGGTATTTCAGGAAACAATTTCATGGCTTTTGAGGAGAATGGGGGAGAAAGGGGAGAGAATTTCATCTGAAATATCGAAAGCTTTGGCCATTTTCATATTCTTTTCCATAATCTTGATGATCTTAATTCCAAATCTGAGGATATGAAATGCAGGAAGTGCGGAGAAAAGGCTGTAACGAATTTGAGAGCATACAGAATTGCGCTTTGTGGGGGATGCTTTTTGAAATTCTATCGAAAACTTGTTGAGAGGTCGATAAAGAAGTACAGCATCTTTAGGAAAAATGACAAGATCTTGTTAGCAGTCTCTGGAGGAAAAGATAGTGCTGCAATGGCATGCGTTTTGCGAGATATTGGCTATGATTTCTCGATGCTCCACATAGACCTTGGAATTGGGAACTATTCTAAGGATTCTAGAAAAAAAGTTGAAGAATTAGCCGAGATCCTTGACAGAGAGCTTTACGTTATCTCTCTTCATGAATATGGTTTTGAAATTTCTGATGTAAAATCCAAGACCTGTTCTGCTTGTGGAATTGCGAAGAGGTATATAATGAACAGATTTGCAAGAGAAAAAGGTTTTTCAGTAGTCGCAACTGGTCATACGGCTGAAGATATAGTTTCATTTTATCTGAAAAACATAGCTGGTGGACAGAAAGAGTATGCTGAGAAACTTTTGCCAAGAATAGAACCATTTAGCGAAATGGTCGTTGCAAAAGCTAAGCCAATATTTGAGATGAGCGAGAAGGAGAACATGCTTTACGCTGTTTTAAAGAAATTGCCGATAAAGTTTGAGGACTGCCCTTATGCTCCGAAACCGGATTGGAAGGAAATAGTATATGAGATAGAGCGAAGGAAGCCGGGATTTGTAAAAAACTTTCTCAGAGGTCTTTTGGTTAAATCAAGGGAAATGCCAGAGGCGAAAAAATGTTCGATATGTGGAGAGATTTCCACTGGAGAAATCTGTGCTTTCTGCAAGCTAAGGATCAAGTTGGGAGCTTTGAAGCCATAAATATTTTATGCTCAGAGAAATCTTCATGGATCTCTCAAAGCTAAAGTTCATCGATGGTCTCATTCCTGTCGTTGTCCAAGATTTTAACAGCAAGGAAGTTCTCATGCTCGCATATGCTAATGAGGAGGCAATAAGGAAAACAATAGAAACTGGTTACGCTCATTATTGGAGCAGGAGTAGGAAAAAGCTTTGGATGAAGGGGGAAAGCAGTGGTAATGTGCAGAGAATCGTTGAGATAAGAGTCGATTGCGACTGCGATAGCTTATTATATATAGTTGAACAAAAAGGAAATGCCTGTCACACAGGAAATAAAAGCTGCTTCTTCAGGAGGTTGGGGGATGAGGATAGTTGTTGATACGAGTGTTGTTGTATCTGGAATGATTTCGGAGTTCATTGAAAGAGAAAAGGTTGAAGAGATAATAATTCCTGAGGTTGTTTTAGCAGAACTAGAAGCTCAGGCAAATCTTGGAAGGATTAGTGGCTTTAAGGGTTTGTCTGAAATCGAGAAAATAGTGAATTTGGCAAAGGAAAGAGGAATAAGGATAGAATTTGCTGGAAGAAGACCTGGAATTGAAGAGATAAAGCTTGCGAGAAGTGGAGAATTGGACAACATGATAAGGGAAGTTGCGAGAGAGAAGAATGCAATTCTTCTTACTTCTGATAAAGTTCAAAGTCTTGTTTCGAAGATAAAGGGTGTTGAGACTATATATTTAAAGCCAAGAGTTATAAGGCCTGAGGAGACAAAAATAGTTTCCTTCTTCACCCCCGATACTGCCAGCGTCCATCTCCGCGAAGGAGTACCGCCTTTTGCTAAGAGGGGAAGAATAGGGAATTTGAAAGTTGTAAAGCTAAGGGATGAGCCTATGAGCTATGAGGAAATCCTGGAAATTGCTGAAGAAATAATAGAGGCTGCAAAGCAGGATGAGGAGAGTAGTATAGAGATTGAGAGAAAAGGGGCAACGGTTGTACAGCTTCGAGATATAAGGATAGCAATCGCTGAAAGACCGTTCTCGGATAGGATGGAGATAACTGCTGTGAGACCAATTGCAAATGTTAGCCTGGAAGATTATGGAGTTAGCGAGGAGCTGAAGAAAAGAATAGTGGAGAAGCAGAGAGGAATTCTTATTGCAGGTCCACCTGGGGCTGGAAAGTCTACATTTGCTGCAAGTATTGCCAATTATCTGCTTGAAAATGGGTATGTCGTTAAAACCATGGAGAGTCCAAGAGATTTGATGGTGAGGGATGAGATAACCCAGTATTCTCCACTAGAAGGAGACATGAGCCTAACTGCAGACATCCTTTTATTGGTAAGACCTGATTATACGATATACGATGAGCTTAGAAAAACCTCCGATTTCCAAGTTTTTGCAGACATGAGAATGGCTGGAGTTGGGATGATTGGAGTGACACATGCAACAAGGGCTATAGATGCGATTCAAAGGATGATAGGCAGAGTTGAGCTCGGAATAATTCCACAAGTTGTTGATACTGTCATCTTCATAGAAGCTGGAAAAATTGCAAAGGTATACGAGCTGGACTTCATCGTTAAAGTTCCGGAGGGAATGTTCGAATCAGATCTAGCCAGACCGGTGATAGAGGTGAGGGATTTTGAGACTAAGAAGGTTGAGTACGAGATCTACACATTTGGAGAGCAAGTCGTCGTGATGCCAATAGAGAGCGATGAAAGGGTTAAGAACGTTCTTTCGGATAGACTTTCAAAGATTCTGGATGACTTTGAAGTGATCGTAAGCGGGAGAAGGGCTGTAGTTAAGGTGCCGAAGGATAAGATTGGAAGAATTATTGGAAGGAAGGGGAAGAAGATAAAGAAGCTTGAGGACGAGCTTAGGATCTCAATTGAAATAACTCCGAAGGAGGAGGAAGTGAAAGATTTCAGAATAGAGGAGACTGATAAATATTACTTCATCCATGCAAACGGTTACGAAGGAAAGACCGTCGACGTTTATGCGGATGGCGAATTCCTATTTTCAGCCTTAGTCAGCAATAAGGGGATAGTGAAGATAAGAAAGGATAAGGAAGCGGGAAGAAGTTTGAGGATAGCTTTGAGCAAAGGGGCAAAGATAAAGCTTAAGGTGATCGATTGAGATACATATTTGCAGCCATATTTTTGTTGGTAAATCTGTTCTCCGTCCTGAGCATTTCTCCATACGAATCTGCGGGAATGATCGTCTTCGAAAATCCAGAAGATCCTTTGAATCCTATTTTTTATCTAATCCTCATCTTTTCCTTCACAGCTGTGATTCTTTTAATTGCAAAGTCAAAGCTTCTTTCTTTAATTCTTTATTCTTTAACCTTTGTCGCCATTTTCTATGTTCTTCTTCCATTCATCGGGATTTTTTCACCTTTCATTTCAGCTATAATCCTTTTTTTGCTGATAAAAAGACCAAACTGGATGATTTTGAACATCTCAGCTTTTCTAATCTCAGTTGGAATTGCTACGATGTTCGGAATAAGCCTTAGTCCAATCTTCGTCATCTTTCTCCTCACAATTCTTGCAATTTACGATTCGATTTCCGTTTATAAAACCGGGCATATGATAAGTTTGGCGGATTCGATTGCAAGGATAAATGTTCCAATGTTCTTTGTAATCCCGAAAGGTGAGGAAAAAATGATGATAGGCGTTGGAGACATGGTGATGCCAGCAATTCTTTCTGTTTCAGCTCAAAAATTCACAAATGCTCCAGCAATTTTTTATATCAAGATTCCAGCTCTATTCACAATCCTTGGCAGCCTTTTCGGAATGCTCTTTCTGATTCATTTTGTTGAGAAAAGGGGAGGAGTTCATGCTGGATTGCCTTTTGTAAATGCTGGAGCGATAGCGGGGTTCTTGATCTCTCAGCTTTTCGAGATTGTCGAACTTTAATTCGTCATTAGTCGTAATAAAGCTGGGAAAAGCTTATATACAAGAACTATCACTAATTTTTGGCGGCGGGATAGCCAAAGCTATACTCGCCGCAAATCTCGTAGGAGGTTGAGAGGATGAAAAGGTATGGGTTGATAGGTTTAGTGCTGTTAGCGTTGTTAGTGACTCCAGCGATGGCGCAACCAACAAACAACGTTACCTTAAACGAATCAGGGCTTTATCTCCTAGATTTCAAAGTTGAACCAGTACCACCAGCAGTGGCGCTCAAGGAGTTGAACGTTAACATTACAAAGGTTTATCTGAAGAATACCAATCTTACTGATACGCTTAGTGGTACTGTTTACTTATACCTCAACGGCAGTGTCAACACGAGCTATAATTGCCCTGTGTCGTTGAGTAATAACACCAGCGACTGGCGCGATTGTGAAATTTTGTATAA
>JAWAQR010000022.1:0-20325 GCA_038893835.1 Archaeoglobaceae archaeon | reverse complement strand
TTTTCCACCGAAGATTTCTGCAATCATTTGATGACCTAGGCAAACTCCAAGGACTGGAACTCCAAATTCAAAGACGAATTCCAAGCTTCTATCAGGCTTTCCTGGACCTGGTGAAATCACGATGCCATCAAAGCTCAATTTATACAACTCCCTTGCATTTTCCTTGCTTAGAATCTTTACTCTATCAAAGATCGAGATGTATTCGACTAAGTTGTAAACAAAGGAATCAAAGCAATCTATAACTACTATCATAATCCCACCGCCTTTAAAACGTTTGCAATCTTATTCTCAGTTTCCATGAACTCTTTCTCTGGATTAGAATCTGCAACTATTCCAGCTCCGGCTCTAACTTTGCATTTCCCGTCGAATTCCACCATCCTAATCGCAATTGCCATATCAGAAGTTGTCTGAGAAAAGTATCCAACACAACCGGCATAAATTCCTCTTTTTGATCTTTCTAGCTCATCTATTAACTCGACAGCTCTCCTTTTTGGAGCTCCAGTAACTGTTCCAGCAGGAAAAGCCGCCTTCATGGCGTCAAAGTGAGTTACATTTGATTTAAGCTCTCCAACAACTTCGCTCTCTATGTGGATAACGCTTGGATAAATCGATGCTTGCATGAACTTTTCAACCCTTACACTTCCAGCTTTGCAGACTTTCCTTACGTCATTTCTCGCAAGATCTAAAAGCATTATATGTTCCGCTCTCTCCTTTTCATCGCTTAGAAGTAGTCTTATAATTTCCTCCTCTTTTCCCTCAATCCTTTTTGCAGTTCCGGCAATTGGATTGATCCTGAAGATTCTACCATCCACTCTCCCCATCGTTTCTGGTGAAGAGCCAATCAAAGATTTTTTAAATTCAAGAAGAAACATATATGGACTTGGATTTAATTTTCTAAGCCTAAGATATATTTCAAATGGATCAAAATCGCTCCTTAGCCTATATTCCCTGGAAAGGACGAGTTGGTACACTTCTCCCTCTTCTATATACTCCTTTGCCCTAAGAACTATTTTTTCGAAATAATCTCTTGTCTCCTCTTTTATAACGCTTGCTCCACCATCTGGCATTTCTAATTCCACTCTCTTTGCTTTCTCAACAATTTTATCAGCATTTTCAATGTTATGACTGAATAATTTTTGAAGATAATGGTCATAAACGAAGTAGCCATCGTAATTTGCAAAGCAAGACTTTTCTTCAACCCTCTTCCCTATGAAGCTTAGAACTGCATCATAGGCAAAATAACCAACCAGCATTCCTTTCACATGAATCCCTTTGAGTGCTTCAAATGGATCTTCTAGCCTTGCTATCTCATTTCCATCAACTCTAAATCTATCATCTATTTCAATGACATAAAGTGGATCGAAGGAAAGATACGTGTACCTAGCATTCCCAGCTTTTTCGACAGATTCTAGAATAAAGGGGAATTCCCTTTCCCTTATAACTGAATATAGCTTCACAGGTTCGACAAAATCATGCTTTTGCATATTATCTCCTCCAGTTTTCGAGCGATTTTCCCATTTTCTATGTATTCCTCGAAAATCGAAACATTTTCTCTTAGATTCTCATATCCTAATGCGTTCAAAGCTAGAGCGAAGTTTATTGCGAGAAGTTTTTTGTCCTCCTCAAATCCCCTTCCTGAAAAAACAGCCTTTATTCTTTCTGCAGATTCTTCGCTACTATTGCATGGAATTATTCTAGTTCTCTCTATTCCAAAGTCCTCGGGAGTAAAGATTATTTTTTCCAGTCCATTTTCGACAAAGATAGCAGTAGTTTCAGCATTTGGGCTTACTTCATCAAGTCCATTACCATAGTAAACGATCCCTTCTCTTCCAAGCAGTTCCAAGACTTCTGCAACGATGTAAAGTAGGGGTTCATTCGAAACCCCAATTATCTGTTTTTTCGGGTTTGCAGGATTTACTATTGGTCCAAGAACGTTGAAAATCGTCCTTATTTTTAATTTTTTCCTGACAGCTGCAACCCTTAAAAAACTTTTATGGTAAATTGGGGCAAATAGAAATGCGAAGTTCGTTTCAGATATCAATTTTTCAGTTTTTTCTGGAGGAAGATCTATTTTAAAACCCAGTTTCTCCAAAACATCTGCAGATCCGCTTTTCGAGCTCATTGCCCTGTTTCCATGTTTTGCAACTCTAGTAAAGTTTGCAAGTGCAATTGCAATTGCGGTGCTTACATTTATAGTCTTCGAATTATCCCCACCAGTTCCACAGGTATCAAAAACTTTTCCAAGATTTATGCTGGACTTCTCTAATATCGCCTTAGCAAAACCTGCCAGAATTTCAGAATCGTAACCTTTTGCTTCAAGAGCGGCAAGAATTGCCGAAATTTCAACCTCCTCCAAATCTGGAAGGGCTTTTGCCAGTTCATAAGCCTTTTCCATATCCATTTTTCCGAATACAATTTCTATCATAGCCTAGCCCCCACAAAACTTTTTACCGTTGATTCCAAGTTTTTGGATTGCATGAAAGCTGTTCCAATCAAGACAGCATCAACAGATTTTAGAACGCGTAAATCTTCAACTTTTTTGATTCCACTTCCGCTTATCTTTAACTTCTTTATTTTTGGAGCCAATTCAAAAGTCCTCTCTATTCGAACATCCGAAGGATTAAAGATGTCTCTGTTGTTTATGAGTACAACCCTAGAATTCTCGGTAAACACGATTTCTTCTTCCCTAAAAATTTCAACAACAGGCTCTATACCATGTTCATAACAAAGATCGACCATCTCAGGTGTTTTTTCTCTCAAAATCCTAGCAATCAAAAGCAGAGCTTTTGCTTCAGCTTCGCATGTCTTCTCAACATCCTTCTTATCCCAAACAAAATCCTTTCTCAGCACTGGCAGATTTACTTCTCTGCAAATCATTTTTAGGGTTTTTAGGTCTCCTCCAAATGTCTGTGCTGTTATATAAGAAATGGCGCAGCATCCACATTTTTCATACACTTTCGCAATTTCAACTGGGTCCCTTCCACAAAGCAAATCGCCATAAATTGGAGATACGCATTTAACTTCCCCAATCACAGCATTTTTACCCTTTACCTTTATAGCATCCTTAAATCCAAAATCCATCACCTGTTCTTACCATATGGGTAAATTCTCATCTGGAGTATATAAGTTTTTTCTAAATGATTAAAAATCAAATAAAATCGAGATGATTCATAAATCAATAGCCCCGGCCGGATTCGAACCGGCGTCGCGGGATCCAGAGTCCCGCAGGATTGACCGCTACCCTACGGGGCTTTTAACAAAAAATTATCCCTAGATTTATCAAGGTTTTGGTGTCAACATCTATGATAGCAGAATTTTCGCAATCACGATAAAATTTTTCGGCTTAATTACTTCAAAGGAGATAGGATTAAAGCCGAGAAGAACAGAAATCCGAAGGCATATAACCAAAAAGTTTTTTATCCAAATGAAAGAGTAGTATTATGTTCCTGATCTTTGATCCGCTCTATATCTTGCTGGCAATCCTTGGATATGCAATAATGTTTGTACTTGCAAGCACAGTGGCGCCAAAGGTAGCTGGAAGAGTTGCAGGAAAGTTCTCGCTCTACACTTCAATGGCTCTATTATTGCTGCTAATCATCGGAATTTCCGCTGGTATAATATATGCAATTGTTAGCGTTGCAAGGATGACAATAGACTTCATGGCCTTGGTCATCTTCGTCGTTCTAATGAACGTGATAATCTACCTCATTTCTCCATACATCATCAACATGAGCTACGGAGCAAGATATAGCAGAGAACTTCAGGAAGTTGTTGATAAAGTGGCTTCAAGGCTAAATGTAAAACCTCCAAAGGCTGTAATTGTTCAGAGTCCACCAAATGCATTCGCGTATGGTAACTTCCTCACAGGTAAATTCGTTGCAGTTTCGGATTCACTAATTAACATGCTTTCGAAAGATGAACTCGAAGCTGTTGTTGGACATGAAATCGGGCATCACAAGCATAAAGACAACATGTTCATGCTACTTCTTGGTATATTACCATCTGTAATCTTCTACCTTGGCTACATGTTGATCCACTCAGCTACGCGTAATGAAAACAGAGGCGCTCAGCTCGCTGCAGTTGGAATAGCTGCAGTTGTTGTATCTTTTGTAATCCAAGTTCTGGTTCTAGCTTTTAGCAGGCTCAGAGAGTACTTCGCAGATGTGGAAGGGGTTTTATCAGCTGGAAAGGATGCGATGCAGAGAAGCCTTGCGAAGATCCACTACTTCTACCACCGTTATCCATCGATAAGAGATGAGATTGCCGAGAGTAAGCTGAGAGCTCTCTTTATCTACGCTTTAACAAACGCTGTTGCACAGCCCTTTGTTACAAGAGCAGATATCGAGAGGTTGAAGAAGGAAAAAGTTTCCGCCGTTCAAGAATTCCTTTCAACCCATCCACCTATTCCCAAGAGGTTGATCTTCATAGATAATCTAAAGCTCTAAAATTTTTTAATCAATTTTTTACCATAAAATTCCATCGCATTTGTGAAGTCTATAAAATAATGTAATTAAATAAGGAGAAAGCTTTATTACTTCAACTCAATTGCTGAGTTTCAATGAGAGCGTTTTTCTATCCAAGGAGTGTTGCAATAGTTGGAGCATCGCCAAAAAAAGGATCCATAGGAAACGAGATTTTAAGAAACATGAAGAAATTTCCAGGAAATCTTTATGCCGTGAATCCAAAGTATTCCGAAATAGATGATGTCGAATGTTTTCCAACAGTTTCAGCTTTGCCTGAAGTGGTGGATCTCGTTATAATCGCAACTCCAGCACAGACAGTTTTGGGAATCGTTGACGATTGTGGAAAGATTGGTGTGAGGAATGTAATCGTAATTTCTGCTGGCTTCAAGGAGAGCGGTATAGAAGGGGCTAGGTTAGAGGAGGAGCTTGTAAGGATAGCGAAAAAACACGGTATCAACTTACTGGGTCCAAATTGTCTAGGAGTCATGAATCCGGAGATAAACCTCAACGCGACTTTCAGCCCTATAATGCCAAGAAAAGGAAGAATAGCCTTTTTGAGTCAATCTGGAGCCTTCATTTTAGCTGTAATACTTTGGGCACAAAAGATGAAGTTTGGATTCAGTAAGATTGTCAGTATGGGTAACAAGGCAGTTTTAAGCGAAGCAGATTTCCTGAACTTCTTTGCAGAAGATGAAATGACCGACGTGATAATGCTCTACGTTGAAGGAATACAGGATGGAAGAAGGTTCATGGAAGTTGCAAAAAAAGTTGCAAGGGAAAAACCGATAGTTGTCCTAAAGTCGGGGAAGACAGAGAGTGGAGCTAGGGCTGCTTCCAGCCATACGGGTAGTCTAGCCGGTAGCTATGAAATATATAAAGCAGCTTTTGAGCAATCCGGAGTCATAGTGGCTGAGAACGTTGAGGAGCTATTCGATTTCTCATTCGCCCTGCTCAAGTTCAAAAAGATTGGTAAAGTTGCCATTATCACAAACTCTGGTGGCCCAGGAGTTATGGCGTCTGATGCGATAGAATTAAACAACCTTGAACTTGCAAGCTTTAGAAGTGAAACCATCAGCGCTCTTAGAGAAATTCTACCACCATCTGCAAACTTTTACAATCCAGTAGACATTCTTGGAGATGCAGATACAGAGAGATTCGCCAGAACTCTTGAAATAATATCCAAAGATCCAGATGTTGGATCAATATTATCCATTCTTGCTCCAACAGCGCAGATAGATTTCAACAGAGCCGTTGATGAGGTTTTAAAAGTTAAAAAGCCGATTTTTTGTTGTTTCATGGGAATAGATGAGAAAAACGAAGAAAAGTTGATAGAGAACAAGATAGCCAACTTTTTTGATCCTTGTAGAGCTGTTAGGGCAATGTCTGCTGTTGAGAAGTATTCAAGAATTAGTTTCAAAGAGGGTGAGATGTTCAGATTTGAAGCTGATAAAGAAAGGGCCTTGAAGATTTTTGAAAGGGTGAAGAAGAGATTCGTTGGAATAGAAGGGATGGAACTTCTCGAATGCTATGGGATAAGAATAGCTCCATTTGGAATTGCAAGAAACGTTGAGGAGGCCGTTGAATTTGCTGAAAAAATAGGATATCCTGTTGCTCTCAAAGTTATCTCTCCTGACATCGTACATAAAAGCGATATCGGTGCAATAAAACTAAACGTTGGCAGGGAAAAAATAAAAGAGAGCTTTTATGAGTTGCTGTCCAGAGTTGAAAAAATGATACCCACAGCAAGAATAGATGGAATAATGGTTCAAAAAATGGTGAGTGGGGGTAAAGAAGTAATAATTGGAATGAAGAAAGATCCACAGTTTGGAAAAGTGGTAATGTTTGGTCTTGGTGGGATTTATGTCGAGGTTTTCAAAGACGTTTCTTTCAAAATAGCTCCACTGAGCTTGGATGATGCGTACGAAATGATAAAAAAGGTTAAATCCTATCCGCTCCTTAAGGGGGTTAGGGGTGAGAAAGGCGTGAACATAGATTCGATTGCTGAAACGATTTTGAAGTTCACACAACTTGGAATAGATTTTCCTGTTTTGGAAATGGAGATAAATCCACTCAAAGTTTTTGAAGATGGTTGTGTTGCAATAGATTTTAGGATGTTGCTGGAGGTGTAAAAATGAAGAAGATATTCGTATCATCGACTGAGAGCTACTCTGGAAAAAGCGGGATTGCATTATCTCTTGCATTGATCTTGAGGGACAGAGGATATGATGTTGCGTATTTCAAGCCTTTTGGAACGAATCCGATAAAGGTTGAAGATAAGATTTGCGATGAAGATGCTTATTTCGCAAGTAAAGACCTGGAAATACCCGTCTTCTGTCCAATCGTTCTGGACAGACCTTACATAGATTTTGCAGTCTCAGAGGATCCTATAGAACTAAAGAGGAAAATATTAGACGTATTTTCCGAAATAAAGAAAGATGTGGTTATAATTGAAGGTTCACAGGATTATCAAACCGCTACTTCATTGGAAATCTGCGACGTTGAAATAGCAAAGATGTTGAATTCCAGAGTTTTACTGGTCACAAAGTTTGTGAATGACTTCGTGATAGACAAAATCGTTATGGCGAAGAGACTCTTCGATGAAAGGCTTCATGAAGTGATATTAAATCAGGTTTCAGGATACAAAAAGAGTTACATTAAAGCTTTGGCTGAAAACGTGTTTAAGAAGTTCGATCTGGAAGTTTTGGGCATAATCCCAAAGGATCCGGCACTTATGAGTCTTCAAATTTCTGAGATAGCAAAGGCGATTGACGGTGAATTTCTAGTAAAGTCTGAAAAAGATATGGAAATAGAGCAAATTCTCGTTGGTACGATGAGGAGCGAATCTGCCGTTACCCAATTCAGACAAGCAACCAATTACGCTTTGGTGGTTGGCGGAGATAGGGGAGAAATAATTTCCCTAGCAATTCAGAGTGGGGCAAAGTGTATAATAGCTACTGGAAACATGGAGCCATCAGCCACGATTTTGGCGCTTGCAGAGAAAAATAGGGTGCCTGTAATCTTATCCAAAAACGATACCGCAACTACGATGATGAAAATCCAGGAAAAGTTTGGAAAAATAAGGCTTAGAGGTGAAAAAATAAAGAAAATGAGGGATTTGGTGGAGCAAAACGTGGAAATTGAAAAATTATTTAGAAACTTCGGGCTTTAGAGGTAATTCCATGTATAACTCATAACTTGCAAGAACAGTTTTAAATCCACATTTTTTATAAACTCTTATAGCTCTCCAGTTAAGTCGATCGCAAACCAAGGTTATCTTTTTATAACAGATCTTCCGGCAGTAATCTATTATTGCCATCACCATCTTCGTCCCTATGCCCTGATTTTGGTAATTCTTAGCAAGATATATGGCTAAATCCACAACACCTTTATCGTTGTTGTCTTCAACAATTGCAAGATGTCCAACTATTCTACCATCATGCTCCGCAACTATTGAAAAACCCCTCTCCTCAATATAACTTATCCATTTCTCTATCGCATGCCTTCCAACGGGAGGCAGGCCAAGAGATCGATCTTCGGGATCGTATTTGACATACATTTCAATCAATTTCTCCTTATCTTTGCTAGGCTCATAAGCTCTAATTGTAATTTCCCTTCCAATCTTATCTTTGTATATGATCGACTCAAAATCGTCTCTTCTCAGCTTACTCACCCCAACTTTCAGATCAGCCATTATTTTTGCCGACTCTTTCACGTTGTAGTCTGGCGATTGTTGCATAGTCAATCGCAACGTTCTTCGTCATAACATCTCCAATTTTCATATCCCAGACTTTCATGAACTGAAATTTGCTGACAAACTATATATGTTTTGTTTATTTTTAATCTAAAAAAGCATGATCAAAAATGAATTGCAAATTTCAATCATGTTTTATGATTTTTGCAACAAAAAATCCTGCACAGCGGTGTTTGTGGGGATAAAATCTTCTAGCCTTGCTCAAGTCTGTTTTTGTTAAACTCAAAGCCTTTTCTCCATATTCGACCTCCATAAGCTCAGCTTTTCTTTTTAAAAGAAGATGTTCGATGACGAGTTCATTTTCTTCAGGTGTTAGCGAACATGTAGAATAGACGAGAATTCCACCTTTTTTTAGGGAATCATAAGCGCTTATTATCAACTCCTTCTGCAATCTTGAGCAGAAAATTATGTCCTTTATACCTCTGTCTGTTTTTCTTGTCTTATCTTTAAATATTATCCCTTCTCCAGTGCATGGTGCATCGAGCAGTATTTTATCAGCCCTTATTCCCAATTTTGGAAAATCCCTTGCATCCATGTTTAGAACTGCAACGTTCATCGCCCCCATCCTATTCACGTTATCTATTAAAGCCTGCAATCTTTCCTTTTGCGGCTCTATGGCAATTATTATCCCTCTATTTTTCATCAGCATTGCTAAAAATGTAGTCTTACCTCCAGGAGATGCGCAGAAGTCTACGATTAATTCATTTGGCTTCGGATCAAGTGCGAGCGGTGGAATGCAAGAACTCTTGTCCATTATATAATAATATCCCATCAGATATTCGGGCGTTGCGCCAATGGAATACTTTTCCTCTAGAACTTCATAGCAGTAAGGGACCTCCGTCTTCTTTAACTTAAACCCTCTATCTTCCAAGCGATGCAAAAGCTCTTCTTCCGAAATTTTTATCGTGTTCACTCTTATATACTTTGGAATGCCCTTTTCAAAAGCTTCTATCATTTCTAAAGCCTCTTTTTCGCCAAAGAAATTCAACCACCTCCTTATTATGAACTCATCATATCCGTATTTTTTGGCTATTTTTTTCGATTTTTCTGTTGAAGGAAAATCTATGATCATACCACTATTCTCGACTTCCCCGGTGGAAGGAATTTTGCAATTTCCTCCGGTCTCGCTATTGCCTTTACTATGTAAGCATTTTCCCCAGCCTTTTCAGCTAGGATTTTTGCAATTTCCACACTCAGCTCATCGCTCTTAACATCTCCAATTTCGAGCTCAACGTAGTAATCTGCCCATTTTTTAACCGCACTCACAGGACCGCCGATTACTCTCATTTTTTCAAGTTCAACTCCAATCGCACATCTAAGTTCAACCGTAATATAATTTCTTTCTCCAACTATGTAAAAGCTACCTTTCGGTAAATATTCACCAGATTTTGCCGATCTCAATACTTGCTCAGGTTTAACATAATAAACTTCTCCAGAATGCTTTCCCTCCTTCCATAGGGAAGAATAAATTGCTGCAAATTCTGCAGTTTCAAAAATGCTTCTTTCCGTAGCCTCTTGTCCTAACTTTAAAACAACTGCAGGTGCTCCCGGGGTTTGAGTATGGAAGAACAAGTCCCTGCTTTCCAGATGTTTCGAAACTATCTCGGAGTTCATCTTAGCATTTCTTCCACCAATTGCCAGAAATCCATCAGAAGTTATAAACCATCTGTAATCCTCAAACCATTCTCTCTTTCTTCGAACCGTGAAACTGAATCTAAATTTACTCTTTTCTCTTTCCAATTCCTTCAAAGTTTCCTGTATTGCGTTCCTGATACCCTCGATCTTCTTTCTCGTCTTTTTAACCATTTCATAGTAAAATTCCGCATTTCCGTGTACACCTAAATCTAGCTTTATCTCAAACTCTTTTCCTCCAAGCTGAATCAAAGCTTTCCCATTTTTTGGATCGTAACTCTTAACAAAATCAAAAGCTTTATTTTTTTTCAAGTTTTCGATTATTTCTTCGATCAAAGAATAGTTCGAGTATATAAGATCTGCAATCTCTCTGTACTCCTCCATCTCTCTCTCATAATTCCTCAAAGTCTCCTCCTGAATCTTTAACCTGCTTTTAAGTTTCTCAACTTCCTCACTCTCCCTCTCCTCGCTTGCAGTTCTGTAATAAAACTCGTCCAATGCCTCATTGAAAGTTTTGAAGTACTTCTTTTCATAATCTTTATAATACATCAAATCCATTGGTACAACATCTATCGGTTTCGAGTCCTTTAACACGATTTGCGGTCTCAATTCGAAGTTCATGATCTTCTCAATTGTTTCTTTAAGAACTCTTCTTTCCTCCTCACTTAGTTCAGAAAACTTTTTCACTTTATTCAACCCAGCTCTAAGGCAAATTTCTTCAGCATAAAGACCACCAAAACCAGAGTTTGCGAGATACCTCACCAATTCCTTATCAGGAGAAACTTTTTTTTCGCTGATTTGTTTTTTTATTTCTTTTAGTGGCATTATAACTCTGTCTTCTTCCATAAGAATTACATTTCCTTTCGAGAATAACTCCAAAACAACTCTTTTGCTTTTTTCTCTTTCAAAGTCGATTAAAACAACTCTGTCGAAATCCTTCTGCTGTATCGCTCTTATCCTTGATCCTTCCAAATGTTTTCTAAGCAACATTGCAAATGGGGTTGGAAATTTTGGACTCTCTTTCGGAAACTTTGTTAGATGAATCCTTTTCCCAGCTTCTATGATTAGATCGAATTTTTCTCCTGCATAAATCCTGAATCTTATTTCATCAGGAGGATAGTGATAGATTTTTTCAACCTTCCCACCTATGAGCTTCTGGAGCTCTGCTACACAGGCTTTTATATCGAAAGAGCTCATCTGTTTCATAGCATAAAAGTGTATAGATCTGTTAAAGGCTTTTGTCGATAAGTTTTTAATCAAGGCGCTAACTGCACTTATGCATTATAAAGTCTGCATATTAGGGGCTACTGGAATGGTTGGGCAAAAGTTTGTTCAGCTATTGGAAAATCATCCTTGGTTCAAAGTTACCGCTTTGGCTGCGTCGGAAAGAAGAATAGGTAAGAAATACGGCAGTGAAGTTGAATGGATAGTCTCTCAAAATATTCCGGCTTATGCAAAAAATATCGAAATGGTTCCACTTGATCCGAAGCAAATCGATGCCGACATAGTTTTCTCAGCATTACCAGCTGAAGTTGCTAGAGAAGTCGAACCAAAATTCGCTGAAGCGGGATTTGTAGTTTCAAGCAACGCTTCAGCTTTCAGAATGTTCGAAGATGTCCCACTTGTGATCCCAGAGGTAAATGCGGATCATCTTGGTCTTGTTGAAGTTCAAAAAAGAAGAAGAGGGTGGGATGGATTCATAATAACAAATCCAAACTGTACGAGTACGATGTTCGTAATAACGCTAAAACCTTTGATGGACTACTTTGGTATTAAGAGTGTTAGAATTGCCTCGATGCAGGCTTTGAGCGGTGCAGGTTATCCAGGGGTCCCATCGCTTGCGATCACAGATAACGTGATCCCGTTCATAAAGAATGAAGAGGAAAAATGTGAAAGCGAACCTTTGAAAATTCTTGGAAAGTTCGTTGGAGATAGAATAGAATTTGCGAAGTTCAAAATCTCTGCATCCTGTCACAGGGTTCCGGTGATAGATGGGCATCTTGAGGCTGTTTGGGTTGAGCTTGAAAGAGATGTAAGCGTTGAGGAAGTTAAGGAGGCCTTCAGATCTCTAAAACCCTTAGATTTACCGAGTTCTCCAAAGGAGGTAATAGTGATCAGAGAAGAACAGGATCGTCCACAGCCTAGGCTTGACAGAGATACGGGGAATGGTATGAGCGTAGTCGTTGGAAGGATTAGAAAGGACGCTTGGGGGATAAAATATCTAGTTCTGGGACACAACACAATTCGCGGGGCAGCGGGGGCAAGTATATTGAATGGAGAATTGCTAGTCAAGGAAAAGATGATCTAGATCTTTTTTCCCAAAATCCTCTCCTCAATCGTCATCTTTTTTCCCTGAAACTTTTCCCTAACATCTCTGCGAAGAAGATATACCATGAATCCTGCGCTTAAAAGGGCGCCTAGGATTGATAATAGGTCAAAGTATATCAAAAAAAGGGAGTAGATGAATTGGAAGGCTAAAATAGCGATGGCAAAAATTCTGGCCCAATTCTTTAGCATGAAGACACCAAATGCTATGAGCAGGTATACAAAACCTATCAATATTGTAGCAACCGATGTAAAGTTGTAGATAGTTTCAAATAAGTTCTCCGAAATGAAATTTGTTGCGTTAAACTCGATCAAAAATCTCTCGAATTCCGTCTTTAAAAGTCCATAAATCTCCTCTTTCGCTAGAAGCATTCCAACTCCCATGAATATACCAGCAATTCCTTCCAGCAGGAGAAATATCGTTAAAAGAAGTATTCCAAGAGGTCTCATACTCAAATTTCATCATTTGAAGATAAATCTTTGCTCAGTAAAAACCACAGCTTTGTATAAAAGTACTTTTCAGCCAGTTTGCTTTCGAAAACTTTTACGACTTTAAAACCGAATTTTTCGAAAAATGGTAAAGATTCACTTTCAGATCGTACTAGACAGTTCAATCGCTTTACTTCTCTTTCTTTCGCAGATTCTATCATCCTTTTCATCAACGCCGAGCCTACTCCTTCTCTTCTTCTAAGCGGAGTAACTGCGATGAAGTCTATGAAAGCTTCTCCTTTCTTTGGATTTCTCATAAAGAATTTCAAGAGTAAAGACGCTCTATAACCTTCGAGAAACCCCATTCTTTCTCTTAGAAATTTGAAAATCTTATGCTCCTCAAAGGAAATGCAGGAAAATCCCAATATTCTTTCTTTTTCAGCAACAAAGCAGTTTTCTGGATTTCTTATGAAGAAATCTTTTAGTATTTCTCCAGCAAAATATATATCCCTGAATATCGCAGATATCTCTCTGTCGAAGGAAAGAAGGAGAATTCTAACTGCTTCCGCAACATCTGCCTTCTCAAGAGGTCTTACTCTCATGGTAAGCCTTTATTCTTTCAACAGCCTTCTTCAAATTCTCCATCGAGTTTGCATAACTTATTCTAATGAACTCCTCATTTCCACTGCCAAATGCTATTCCAGGTGTAACAGCCACTCCGTAATCTATTAGCTTTTCTGCAAAATTTAAGCAGTTCTCTTCAACTTTTAAGAACATATAAAAGGCCCCTTCTGGCTTAACAGTCCAGTAAAGTTTTCTCAGTTCTCCATAAACATAGTCTCTTCTCTTTCTGAATTCTGCAACCATTCTCGAGACTATCTTTTCAAATTCCCCGTTCAACAAAACCTCTGCTACCGCTTTTTGAGCGAAGGCTGGAGCACAAACACCGTTAACTTGATGAACTTTTAACATCGAATTTATCAAATCCTCTCTTGCAACAACATAGCCAATTCTCCAGCCAGTCATTGCTAAAGACTTTGAAAAACCGTTTATGACGACTACATTCTCGTAATCAGCTAGCGTTGTAGGTCTCTTGTCATAATAGATTCTATCGTAAATTTCGTCACTGATCACTATTGCTTCATAATCCATCGCAATCTCCGCAATCGCTCTGGCGGATCTTTCATCGATAACTGCACCAGTGGGGTTATTGGGATAATTAAGGAATATAACGCTCACATCTTTTCCCATCATTTCGGAAAGTTTATCAACATTTGGCACGAATTCGTTGTCATGGGTCTTAATTTCCAAAATTCTTGCCTTGCAAATCTTTGCATAAGTAAAGTAGCTCAGAAAAGTTGGAGATGGGATTATTACCTTTGAATTCTCTTCAATAAACGCCAAGCTTGCGTTGAAGAGAGCTTCACTACCACCAGTTGTTATCATCACGTTCTCTTTTGAAACTCCATATCTTTCAGCAATAGCAGCTCTGAGCTCTTCCAGACCAAGGTTGGAAGTGTAATGCGTATAACCAGATTTCATAGCCCTTATTGCTTTTTCAACAACTTCTACTGGCGTTGAGAAGTCTGGTTCACCTATTGTAAGGCTAATGATATCTTTCCCTTCCCTTTTAGCCTTTTCCACGATTTCAAACATTCTGCGGATCAGAGAGGTGGAAACATCTCTTAACCTCTGCGCCTCCATTGCAAACGATCTTCTTAGAAAATTAAAGTCTTTCGAAAAATCGAAACGGTTATCTGCATTTCACAGAAACTTGGATGTGGAATTCGAAATAATCGACAAAGACGTTTTGGGCAGGATTTGTAGGATAGAAACTAGGCATGGAAGAATTGAAACCCCCACTGTGCTTCCAGTGATAAATCCAAACCTTCCACTTCTTTCTGCAAAGAAAATGCCAAATTATGGCGCTCAAGCTTTGATAACAAATGCTTATATAATCTACAAGAGTTACAAAGAGGAAGCAATTAAAAAAGGTGTTCACAGATTACTTGGTGTCGACATCCCTGTGATGACAGACAGCGGAAGTTATCAGCTAATGGAGTACGGAGATATCGAAGTTACGAACTCGGAGATAGTCGAATTTCAGAAAAAGATTGGAGCAGATTTCATAGTCCCTCTTGACATTCCAACCCCACCAGATGCGGATTATGAAACGGCAAAAGCAGATTTAGAGGAAACGATAAGAAGAGAGAGGGAAGCAAAAAATCTGGCAGGAGAGTCTTTTTTAGTTTTACCAATTCAGGGATCAACTATTGGAGAGTTGAGAAGAAAAAGTGCTGAGCTTGCAAGAGAAATAGGAGGCGATGTTTATGCAATCGGAGGAATTGTGCCACTCTTGGATACTTACAGATTCAGAGATCTCGTGAGAATAATACTGGAAGTTAGATCTGTGCTTCCATTCGAGCTTATACACCTCTTCGGCTGTGGACATCCAATGGTCTTCGCAATGGCAGTTGCACTTGGATGTGATCTCTTCGATTCAGCAGCTTATGCGCTTTACGCGAAGGATGACAGATACTTGACAGTTTATGGAACAAAAAAGCTGTCTGAGCTGCAATATTTTCCCTGCTGCTGTCCAGTATGTTCAAAGAAAACTCCTGAAGAGCTCAGGGAAATGGAAAAAGGGGAGAGAGAGTATTTATTAGCTGAACACAATCTCTATGTCACTTTTGAAGAGATAAGGGTAATAAAAAATGCAATTAAAGAAAATTCTCTTTTTGAGCTTGTGGAGAAACGTATAAGGTCTCATCCAAATTTGATAAGCGCATGGAGGATGATAAAAGAATATAGTGAAATCTTTGAAAGATCGGATCCCTGGATTAAGAAAAAGTTCCTTTACTGTGGAATTGAAAGCATCTTTAGGCCAGCTGTCAAAAGGCATATGAATGCTGTAAAAAACATCGATTATGATAAGGAAACGATTGTCATTTCGACAGATTTCGGAATAAAAGCTGATGTTTACTTACGCCCCGTCTTTGGAGTTGTTCCAGTTGAGTTGCTAGAGAGTTACCCCTGCGGACATGCGGAAATACCAGATGAGGAAAACATAGAAAAGGAGGCGCTTGAAATAGCTGTTGAAGGTTTGAAAGAGTTCATACTTGCGAAGAAGGGGAAGAAGTTCATAATTCATATAACGGGAAGATGGAAGGAATTCATCAAAGATCTTCCGGGGGAATGTGAGTATGTTTTACACTGAAAAAAGGGATGGTTTTGCTAGAATTGGGGTTTTGGAATTTGAGGAGAAGTTGAGAACACCAGCGATGCTTGAAGGAAAAATTCTCGAGAAATTCGATTTTGGAATGGCTCCATATCCAGTGAAGAAAATTTTTCCAGAAATTTATGAAAAGTTAAAGCCATCTGGGGAAATAAAGGTTTTAACGGGAATTTCAACGATGATGCCAAGGGAAATTGCAGAAGCTTTTTCAGAGTTGCGCAGCACTAAGCCTTTGTTCGCCGTAGCATGTGCAACCCCTTTAAACGTTTCCATGCTCATTTATCTAGGCGCGGACCTCGTTGATAATCTGATGGCAATCGCAAAGGCTTATAGAGGTATTTACTTTTTTGGAGAAATTGAAGTTGCAATTGAGAGACTGGAAAGCTTTCCATGTAACTGTGAATTCTGTAAAAGGCAAAGAATAAGGGAATTAAAAAAAGAAGAAGTTTATGAAATAGTTGCAAGACATAATACAGAGGTTTTGAGGAGAGAAGTGGAAAAGTGTAGGCATTTGATAGAGGAGGAGAATTTGAGAAATTACGTTGAGGCTAAATCGAAACTTAGCCCGGAATTAACGGCGTTGCTTAGGTTCTCTGACTTTGAAGATAGCGAATTCTTTCCAAGATTCAAGAAAACCACATGCTACTTCACTTCGCAGGAGAGTGTGAACAGGTTTGAAGTGAAGTATTTTTTGCAAAGAGCAGTTGAATGTTATGAACCAAAGACAAAAGCTCTCCTCTTACTCCCTTGCACAGCCAAAAAACCTTATCTAATCTCAAAAACGCACCGCATGATTAAGAGTGCTGTCAACGTGAACGTGAACGAGATAATAATTTCCTCTCCTTTAGTTGTTCCAAGGGAACTCGAGCTCATTTATCCAGCAATTAACTACGACACACCAGTTACCGGTCATTGGGGTGAGGAAGAGATAGAATTCGTTGCAGGCTGGCTTAAAAAATTCGTTGAAAAGGGGAACTTTGAAAAAATAATTGCCCATGTTGAGGCGGGATATAAAAAAGTTGTTGAGAGGGCTTTGAAAGATTATGATGTCACGTTCACAGCACAGGGGGACATTCTTAGTAGAGAATCTTTGAGAAGACTTAAAAAGGAACTCGAGAGCTTTGAAAGTTATGATCAATTCATCGAGATGTTCAGACACGCTTCAAGGTATCAGTTCGAAGTTGAGATCGATGGCATTGTTAGAGGAAAATATCCCGATATCGAGTTGTTTGGAAGAGAGAGAATTGCGAGATTCGATCTCAAATATGGGCAGCTCGATATATATGGAGATTTTATTTTGAAACTGATTAAAAATAAAAAATATGTCGTTGAAATCGACGAATTTGAGCCTAGTTCTACAATTTTCTGTGCTGGAATAAAATTTGCTGATGAAAGGATAAGGCCAAACGATTTGGTGGTTTTTTACAACTCATCAATTTATGGTGTTGGAATTGCAAGGATTTGTGGGAAGGAAATGATGGAGGCTGAGAAAGGAGTTGCGGTGGAAGTTAAGAGAAAATACAGATTAAGTTGAGACGACCATCTGCGACTGCACTATGTAGACTGGATTTCCATAGCTGTCAAAATAGCCATCGAGTCTTAGAACCTTTGTTATTATCGTTCTTGTCTTTATAATGCTTCCATCCTCCAATTCGTACTCGTTCCAGTCATCTCCAACAATGGCCTTTACTCTGACAATCGTTGGTTTCTTCTTTTTCACGATCTCATGTATGGGTGGAATAAACTCCGATGGTTGTCCCTTTAACTCATCCGGAGCTCTTGCAACTACGATGTTTTGACTATCTATTCTATAAATTGGTTCACCAAACACGTCTTTCTGTCCTGTGTCAAAGACTCTTGTAAGAATGGATTTGAACCTTATCACTGTGCCATCTTCAAGGAAAACGTTCATCCAATCTTCCTTTCTAGCCCTAAAATCCAGCTCCCTCAGCTTTTGCATGAATTTTATTCTCTGAAAAGCTTAAATATGTTATGGAAAAATTCTTTCATGGAAACGCTGTTGCTAACGCAGAAGGAAGTGAAATCTCTTATAACTATGAGGGAGGCGATTGATGTAGTTGAAGAGGCATTTAGACTTTATGCAACCTCAAAAGCGATAATGCCTCCAAAAGTCTACTTGAATCTGGAAGAAGGAGATTTCAGGGCTATGCCTTCATATTTGATGGGTTATGCTGGGGTTAAATGGGTTAACTCCCATCCTAGAAATCCTGAAAAAGGGTTCCCAACAGTAATGGCCGTCCTCATTTTGAGCGATCCAAAAAATGGGTTTCCATTAGCCATAATGGATGCAACCTTCCTAACTTCTCTGCGCACAGGCGCAGCTGGTGGAGTTGCTGCAAAATATTTGGCAAGGAAAGATAGCAGAATCTTTGGTTTTATCGGTTGTGGAAAACAGGCAATTTTCCAATTTCTTGCGATGAGGGAACTATTCAAAATCGAACTCGTTAAAGCTTATGATGTCAGTGAGAAGGCAAGTTTGGCATTTAAAAAGTTTTGCGAAAGTGAAGGGGTAAGATGTAAGATAACAAGTGCAAAAGATGCTTGCGATTGCGATTTGTTAATAACTACAACGCCATCGACGAAACCGGTTGTTAAAGATGAATGGATTAAAAAAGGAACGCACATCAACGCAATTGGTGCAGACGCTCCTGGAAAGCAAGAACTGGAAATTGAAATTTTGAAAAGGGCGAAAATAGTTGTCGACGATTTAGAACAGGCGTTGCATGGAGGAGAAATTAACGTTGCCTACTCGCTTGGAATTATAAGTAAGGAAGACATTTATGCAACACTCGGAGAAGTCGTTGCTGGTATTAAAAAGGTTAGAGAGAGTGATGAGATAACGATTTTTGATTCAACCGGACTAGCGATTCAGGATCTGGCTGTTGCGAAGATAGTATATGAGAAGGCTGTAAGAGAAGGTATTGGGACAAAGATTGAACTTGTATGAGAATAGCTGTTCTAACATCTGGTGGTAAGGATTCGATACTTGCCCTTCACAGAATTGCCGAGATGGGGGAAATAATACTAGTAACGGCGGTTTCAGAGAATGCTGATTCCTACATGTTCCATACCGTTAACATTCACATGATCGATGCAGTCGCTGAGTGTCTGGATCTTCCATTGCAAAAGATCAGAGTTTCAGGAATAGAGGAGAGAGAAGTTGAGGAGCTAAGAGATGGTTTATCTAAGCTGGAAATCGACGCTATTTGTAGTGGAGTTATAGCTTCAAATTATCAGTTGAGGAGGTTGAAGAAAATTTGCGATCATCTTGGCTTGAAACTCCTTACACCACTTTGGGGTGAGGATCAGGAGAAAATACTAAGAGAGGTGGCGAGAAATTTTGAGGCAATAATAGTCAGCGTATCTGCAATGGGGCTGGATGAGAGCTTTTTGGGGATGAAAATAGATGAAAGGGGAATTGAAAGACTTAAAATGGTTTCAAAAAGAACAAAGATCAACTTAGCTGGAGAGGGGGGAGAATATGAGACTCTAGTGCTCGATGCACCACTTTACAAGAAAAGAATAATCATAAAAAAGATTGAAAAAATTTGGAGAGGGTTTAGTGGTTTTGGAGTTGTGACTGATTTCGAATTTTTCGAAAAATTTTGAAAAATCCCTTTAGAAAAAGTGAAAAGCTGTTAAAGCTCAAATTCATTTTTAAATCCATAGGATGGGAATTAACTTTTCGAACTGTTAATCATTACATAATTTTTCGAAAGATTTATATAATCCCTAAAAAATAAGAAATTGGAGGTGTTAAGATGGCTTTGCTTAAAATGCCTCCACCACACGGTGGAAAACTTGTAGATAGAGTTATTAAAAATAAAGAGAGGGCGGAAAAACTTGCTGCTGGTTGTCCAAGATTTGAACTCAAAGCAACAACAGATCCAAAAGGTGTTCCAATAAGACACGTTTATAGAGAAATAATGTCCGTTTGCTACGGCTTCTTCAGCCCTCTTGAGGGTTCAATGGTAAGAGATGAACTTGAAAGGGTTCTTAAGGAAAGAAGATTGCTCAGTGAATGGATTTTCCCGTTTCCAATTCTCTTCGACGTAAGTGAAGAAGACTACAAAGCTCTTGGTGTTAAAGAGGGAGATAGACTTTTGCTGATGCTTAAAGGCCAGCCTTTTGCTATATTAGACATTGAAGAAATTTACAGAATTGATCCAAAAGACGTTGCCGTTAGAACCTTTGGTACTCCAGAAAAGAATCCGGAAGTCGTTAGGCAGCCGTTTGATGATAAGCATCCAGGTTATCTGATATACAGATGTCATCAGCCAGTGGTTTTTGGAGGGAAGTATACGATAATAAATGAGCCAAAGTTCAAGGAGCCATATGACAGATTCTGGTTCCCGCCTGCAAAATGTAGAGAAGTGATAAAGAACGTGAAGAAGTGGAGGACAGTTATAGCTCACCAGACCAGAAACGTTCCACATGTTGGTCATGAAATGTTGATGAAATGCGCTGCA
>JAWAQR010000021.1:0-22730 GCA_038893835.1 Archaeoglobaceae archaeon | reverse complement strand
TTGTCACGGATCCGAGAATTATAAGCGTTGACATTCCAACAAAGATACCATATCAGGGCAGGATAGAAGTTGCGGTGCTTACAGATCCTGGAAAGAGAGAGAACGTTGAACTAACCTTTGTCTTCGAAGGAAGCAACGTAAAGGCAAGACCTCAGAACTTTGGATTAGCTGAATGGAGCCGTCCAAACGCTGAGAACTATGTCAACTGGACGATCGACTTCAAGGATTACACCGGAGCTAATCCACTTGAGCCAGGGCTGTATCTGTTCACAGTAAAGATGAGATTCAAAGATGGCGAAGAAATAGACTCAGCAAGGACGTCGAAGATCGTTGAAATCGTAGCTCAGACGCTCGACGTTGAAGTACCTTCAACCGTGGTCATCGGTGAGAAGATAGTTGTCAAGATTTCAACGAACAGAGTTGGACCTGCAGGATATGATCACATATATGCAACGCTCGTAGGAGTGAACTATAAGGCAACGCAGATAGTTACACTTGACAGTGAAGGGAAAGCAACGGTTGAATTTGAAACTTATGGACTTGCAGAGGGAATCTATGCACTCTGGGTCAGAGACACGGCTGGAACCTGCAAGTATAACGACAAGACTGAGCTTGACTTTGTTGAAGATCTCTACGATCTCGATCCAGCAAGCCCAATGGCTAAAGTCTACGATGCCCATGACGACATAGTTGTGAAGAGAACAATCCAGCTCGTTAAAGAGATGCCAACGCCAACTCCAACACCAACACCGACTCCAACTCCAACACCAACACCAACGCCGACTCCAACACCAACACCAACTCCAACGCCAACTCCAACTCCAACACCAACTCCAACACCAGCACCAGGAATACCTGGATTTGAAGCAATCTTCGCAATCGCTGGGCTCTTAGCGATTGCCTATCTGCTTAGGAGAAGACAGTAATTCTCAATATTTTTCTTTTATTTTTAAAATTAATTTTGAAAAGATTGTCGTTTTCCAAAATGCTTTTCAAAAACGCCAAAAATATCTTCCGGTTTTTCTAAAATAAAGATTCCATCCATCTTAGAAAGCTTTTGAACGTTTTCAGCATCTTCTTTTCTAACTCTTATCTTTATCTTTCTCCCATCTGGCAGTTCAGTTTCAACAATCCCTTCTTTATAATCCGAGGGCATTATGTAGACAGGGACAAATGCCTTTAAAGCCATTATTGCAGAGTTCGTGAGCAAGGTATCTGCAATCCCTACTGCAAGTTTTGCCACAGTGTTGGAAGTCGCTGGGGCGATTAAAAGGAATTCAAACTTTCTCATCTGAAGCATCCCAGCCAAAAATGGGGAGTTCGAATTTACTTCCACCCATACCTTGAAGTTTTCCTTTAACAAATCCATGAGTTTGTAATAAAGTACAACCTGCCGTCCTGCCTTAGAAAGGTAGACTCTTATCTCAACTTCGGGATACATTTCCTTTATCTTTAGCATAGTTTTAACAGTCTCCCTTAATCTGTCACCGCTTCCCGTTATCCCCCAGGCGACCTTCATAGCACTTCAAATTTGCACCAAAATCCTGATCTCCTACCCCCATAGCTATGGCCATTCCAATTTTTTCTCTGAAGAAATCGAAATCTCTCGTAACCAGAGCCCTGCATCTGTCCAGCAGATCGTAAAGTTCAAATCCAGCCTCGTTCATCATTTCCAGTGCCTTGCTCAGCACGAATTCTGTGGCCACCACTTATTCCGAGGATCATTTTGCCAACTCAACCCCTAGTTCATAAGCTTTTTCAAGCTCTTCCTTCGTTGGCTTGAATTTGACTGCAAATTGCATGACTTCAAAGCCAAGTTCCTCAAACAGCTTTGCCATTTCCTTCACAGCAACCCCATTCCAGCCATAGGAGCCGAAAACCAGCACTTTTTTATTTCTTGGTCTCAAACTTCTCAGATAACTCAAGAATCCTGCAACAGGTGGAAATATGGAGTTGTGAATCGTTGGAGCCCCAATGGCAATTGCCTTTGCATCCAGTATCTCCGTAACTATTTCTGTCCAGGAATCCTTTCTCGTGTTGAAAATCCTGACTTTAGCATTTTTTGAAGCACCATCAGCTATCGCTCTTGCAAGTTTCTCCGTAGATCCCCACATCGTATCGTAAACGACTACTACTTTGTTCTCAACTTCAAAGCTCGCCCATTTGGCATAATTTTCTATTATAATTTTTGGCTCTCTCCATGCAACTCCATGGCTCGGAAGGATCATTTTGACTTCCAGATCTTTCAATTCCTCGAGCTTCTTCTTAACCAGCTGCGATAGTGGCATTAGAATGTTTGCATAGTAGATTTTAGCCCATTTTAAAGCTTCTTCAACTCCAATTTCTTCTGCAAATCTCTCTTCAGTAGCTATATGTTGACCGAAGGCGTCGTTTGAGAAAAGGATTTTGTCTTCCATCGAATAAGTGGCAATGCTATCCGGCCAGTGGAGCATCGTCATGTCGATGAACATAAGCGTCCTCTTTCCTACTTTCAGCTTATCCCCATTTTTTACAACGTTTATTTTCCAATCTTTGCAGTCAAAGTTCTTACATATCCCTTCCTTACCTTTATTGGAACAGATAATGGTAGCATCTTTCGCAACCTTCATGACATCCGCAAGTCCGCTCGCATGATCTGGTTCTATGTGGTTTACGATGACATAATCCAATTCACTCGGATCAACGATGCTGGAAATCTTTTCTAGATGCTCTCCAACGAACTTGCGTTTAACGACGTCGATCAAAACCCTTTTTTCATCGATTATTAAATAGCTGTTATAAGTCAACCCCCTCGGAGTTTGGAAGTTGTGAAAATCTCTCTCATCCCAATCCAGAACGCCAACCCAGAAAATGTCTTCTGCCATCTGAACTGCTTTCATGAATTTAATGGGTGTTATTAGTTAAAAATCTGTCGCAGTATTTCGCCATCCTTAAAAACTAATAAACCGAAAAGTATTTATACTTTTGGCAATAAATACCAATAGATGGTTCCAAATTTCAGCGAATTTCAGAAAATCTGGGAAGATGCTCTGAAGCTGCAGAGAGATTTCATGGACACAATCTCATCCATGATGAAATTTTTTGTTGGATTCAGCATTGTGAGCAGAGAAATAGCTGTTTTCAGAGCAAAGGTCCAAGCTGGTGGAAGGATTTCAATTCCAGAAGCTGAAAAGATCGTTTTGGGTATAAACGATGGTGACATAGTTAAAGTAATAATAATTAAAGAAGGGGGTGGAAAGTATGGAGATGAGGGAGTTTTTGGAAGCGGGAAGGGGATTTTACAAGATGGCGTTCGGAATAGCTAAGACATCTTTGGACCTTTTGAAAGTGGGGATGGATAGCTACATAAGCATGTATGAATTCTACGTTCGCCAGCTAGTCCCTGGGGAGAGCTTTGAGAGTATAAGGAAGGCAATTCAGCTATACTCAGATTCGCAGACAAAGGTCTTTGAAAGCTTCAAGAAGTTGATTGAACAAATAGAAAAGCAACAAGATGAGATATACAACAAAATGCTGGAAATGACTCCAAAATTTGAGACGGTTAAGGAAGAGAAGAAAAAATCTTAGATGTCCCTTCTTTTTCCTTTTTTTAAACTAAACTCGATTCAGGTAGAGGTTTCAACGAGATGTCAGTTGAGCTGTCTAATGTGTCCGAGATCTTTTTTTGAATGGAAATCGATGGACATGGATTTTGAGGATTTCAAGAAATTGCCCTTTAGCAAATTCAGCTATGCGCATCTGCAGGGCTGGGGAGAACCTTTGTTGAATTCCGAAATAGGAGAGATGATAGAGTTTGCGAAGAAAAAGTGTAGAGTAGGTTTGACTACGAATGGTCTGCTGATCGATGAATGGAAAGAAAGTTTGCTCAAGCTGGATTTGCTAGCAGTATCAATTGCTGGGATAAATGCTCAGAGAGAAGTTAGGAAAAGCAGGATTGAGGAAATAGCTCCAAAAATCCAGGAATTGGCTTTGAGAAAAAAGAGACCAAAAATCGTTATTGCGACGCTGATGATGAGAAACACGATAGCTGAGCTCCCAGCTCTAGTTGAAATGGCAAAGAAGATTGGTGTCGATCAGGTAATCGCCAACAACTTGGATTACATACCTTCCAAAAACCTAGTTGGCTTGGAAGTTTTTTCGAACGAGGTTGATAGAGAAATATTTGAAATCGTTGAAAGGGCAAAAAGAAGGGCTGAAGAAATCGGGATAGAATTTGTTGTCAGACCTTTGAAGTTTGAAGAGGCTGCAGTTTGTGCAGAGAATCCGATTAGAAATTGCTTTGTTACAGTAGAAGGTCTGATTGCACCCTGCGCGTATCTTCATCTTCCAACAAATGGAGAATGGATAGTCAGATATTTTAAAGGGGAAGAAAGGAGAGTTAGGAAAGTTTATTTTGGAAGAGCTGAGGACTTTAAGAGTGTTTGGAAGTGTAAAGATTACGTAAATTTCAGAAAAATGTTTGAGGAAAGAATTTATTTCTCCCGGGAATTACCTGAGGGATGTAGAACCTGTTATAAAGCTTACTCCTTATGACTTCATACGTTTTGATCCTGAAAAATGAGGAGGAGAGGGAATTGGAAATAGGAAAACTCGGAAAGTTTCTTTTCAAGCCAGGTTTTTATTACTACGTCGGAAGCGCGAAGAAAATGAGCAGAATTAAAAGACATTTTCAAAAAAAGGGAAGGAAATGGCACATCGATTACATCTTAGATGAATTCGAAATAGTGGGGGCAATTTTATTCAAGATTCCCGAATGCGAACTTGCATCTAAGCTAAAGCTTGAAAAAATAAAGGGCTTTGGATGCTCAGATTGCAAATGCGAATCCCATCTTTTTTATTCTAAAATCCTGACAATTGAAAATCTGTTCACATAGATTTCAATCCCCTTTTTTCCGGCTTTTGCAAAGCCATTGTATATTTCGATCTCCTTGCCTATGTCTGCTTTCATGTAAATTTCTCTGCTCACAAAAACTTTTATCCTACCGGTTTCGTCTGAAATGTATATCTCATTTCCACTCTCTGGATCTCCAATTCCAGTTATTGTTCCGCGAACGTTCACTCTTCCAGGATTTATCTCAGATATCTTACTAAATCTAACTTCTTCATGTCTTGCAAGAAGTTCAGCAGTTTCTTCGTCAAGCAAGTCCCCAAATCTGTCCATTATCTCGGCTTTTCTATCCATAAAACCACCAGATAAGGAAAGTCATACCAATGCCTAGAATTAGAAGTAGAATTCCAAATTTCTCCTTCAAGCTACCCACTCTCTCAGTTCTTCAGGAGCAGATGCAAGCAGTTTGAGCGATTCGAATTCCATGAAATGTATTTTCCGCGAAAGTATCACCAGTGAATGTGGAGGGTCTCCAAAGTCATGCTTGTACAACTTTTTCAATCTATCACATCTCACCTCAGCCCTAGGACTTCCAGCTCTGGCAACTCCTACTGCAAAGTGGTTTTCAAAGTTGTTTTCAAGCTCTAAAATCCTTTCAATCGCCTCCTTTATTTTCATGGGTGGATTTAGGTCTAGGAAGAGCAAAGTATGTGCATCTATGCTCAGATTCGCCTTTATAACATCTACGAATGCTCTTGATCTATGCCAGCTAATAGTTGCGGACTTTCCAAACCTGTAATTCTGAAGCCCTGTAAGGGCGCAGACAGCATTTATTATACTGGCATTGTTTATCACTTTAACCTCAACACCCATTTTTTTCGCCTCGATCAGCAAAGAAACATGTGTTGTGGCAATCATTGGGTCTCCAGCTGTGATTATAGCCACTTTTTTATCCTTTGCCATCCCTATTATTTCCTTACTCCTTTCTTCTAGATCTTCTCTCTTCAGCACATTTATCTTCTTTTCAAAGAACTTCTCCAAATCCTCAACACTTGCACCGATTATTGAGGTGTAAAATTCGGCAAATACGACGTCAGCACTCTTAACAGCTTCCAATCCTCTGATAGTTATGTCCTTTTCATCCCAAAGACCAATTCCAATTAGGAAGAGCATATCTTTTCAACAACGAATTCATTACCCTCTTTCTTAACCATTACGAACATCTCTTCTCTTCCATCAAATCCTCGTCTTCGAAGTTCGGAGAAATTTGCCCTTTTAAGAAATTCCAAGAGAAATTCGAGCTCTTCCTCTTTTTTTCTATTTTCTTCCCTCAAAAGTTCCATCACCAACTCTTCATACTTTTTTCTCGCAGCCTTTTCTATGCAGTGGCCGGAGATGTGAAGGATGATCATTTTCTCAACTTTTCCAGCACTTTCTTTCTCACTTCTTCATAAATACTCCTTCCGCTGGAATCTATTGCAACTATACATGGTCCAAACTTTTCAACTTCAAAAGCCCAGACAGCTTCTGCCATTCCTAAGTCTTCCCAGAAAACTCCTTTTATCTTCCTTATCTTACTAGCTGCAAACGCTCCAGCGCCGCCAGTAAATGCGAGATAAACTGCTTTACCTTTCATCGAATTCACGGCACTTTCGCTGAATCCTCCTTTGCCTATAAAGGCTATATAGTCAACTTTTTCCATTATCCTTGGTATGAAGGGACTCATTCTATCTGAAGTCGTTGGTCCTGCTGAGATCACTTTTTCACTTACAACGATTGGACCACAATGATATATTATAGCCCTGTTCAGAGTAAAGGGCAAGGAATCTGCATGCTGAAGCTTTTCCACAATTCTTGCATGCGCTTTATCTCTCGCAGTCAATATATCTCCTTCAACGTAAACGATATCTCCAACCTTTAACTTCAAAATCTCTTCTCCAACAGGTGCTTTTAATATCACAAAACCACCTCCGCCCTTCTGTTTGCCCAGCATTGTATGTTCACAGCAACCGGTAAGGAAGCTGTGTGGCAATGTGCTATTTCTGAAAGAACCGCTAAAGCAGTGGTTTTACCGCCAAGCCCCATTGGCCCTATTCCGAGCGAGTTTATAGCTTCGAGGATTTCCAGTTCAAAATCGTTCATGCTGTCAAGTCTTCTGAGTAAAGCTTTCTTGGCGAGCTTTGCAGATAGATCGAAGCTCCCTCCAATTCCCAGTCCAACTATGATCGGAGGACATGGAAGACCCATGGCATTTGCCACGACTTCCAAAACGAATCTCTTGATCTTTTCAACTTCAGTCGGAAGCAACATCTTCAAAGCGGAAACATTTTCGCTTCCAGCTCCTTTCGGCAGATAAACGATTCTAAGCCTATCCCCTTCGACTATTTCTAGGTTTATTATCGGTACACCAATTCCGGTGTTATCTCCCGAATTCTTTCTGGTTATTGGATGAACAGCATTTGGGCGAAGAAGTTTTGGGGTCATCTCTCTTACTGCCCTTACAATGGCATCCCTGACATCGAAGCCTAGCTCAAGTTCCTTACCGATCTCCACAAAGAAAAATGGAACACCTGTGTCCTGGCAAATTGGCAATCCAGTTTTTTTGGCCAGTTCAACGTTTTCTAATATTATTTCCAGATTTCTTTTTGCTATTTCGTTTTCTTCAGCCTTATAAGCCCTTTTTATGGCATCTAAAACATCCTCTGGAAGTTCTGTGTGCGCTTTGAATATCATTTCCTTTAGAACTACAACAAAATGATCAAAATCCAACATAACCCTCCCTCATCAAATAGTCGTAAAGTTCTTCGACTTTGGTAACCTCTTTTTTCAAATAGCAGAAGATCCTTTTCTTTATCTCAACATCAACATTTCTGCATTCAGAAAGGACTTCAATCAGCCCCTTTTCTATCTTTATCCCCTTTTCATCGTAATCTGTAAGTATCACTATTTTTCTTCCCCTCAACTTCTCAACTGTCTTCGAAAATCCGTTGAAGACAACTATTTCTCCCTCAACTCCGAGAAGGCGGAGAGCATTTTTATCCTTATTGCCCTCGACAACTATTACCCACCCATTTCTGGCCTTTTCTTTCAATTCCTCGATGGCCTTCAGCACTTCTTCCTCCATATTATCCCAGGTTCTATTTGCATTGTAACATCAGCTATCAATCCCCTTTTCATTCCTCCTTTTACTATTGTGAAGGAGTAAAAGTCTAGTAGCTTTATTTCACCTACTTCATCGCTGCCAAAACTCTTCGCTATCTCCACTATTTTCTTCCTTGCGGCTTCTAGTATTTCATCATCCCTTGGAATGCTCCCTACTCTGAATGGGGCTCTCTCAAATACTCCATTGTATATCGCTATCCCCTTTTCCGTATCAAATCTCGCGTGCAAAGTCAGGCTAATTTTAGAAACGGCTGAACCAATTGCCCTTATTCCATCGAAAAACTTTGGAATCACATAGCTGACCTTCGCCTTTCTCGCAATTTCTGGTATTATATATGGAGCAAGATATCCGGCTCCAATTATTTTTTCAACACCCATTTCTCTGAGATTCTCTGCAACTATTGAGATGAACTGGGCAAGAGCAATATCGTAGTCGACTTTTTCCTCATAACTTCTCGAAGCTTTGAAATCTCCAATCTCATTTCCTAAACAGTTAATCGCATCGGTCAGCGTGAATTTATCCCCCCCAAATGCGAGTGGTTTGCTCAATTCTTCAGTTATCCTTCCTTCTGAAACAACCGAATTTCCGCCAAATGGGATCGTGATCACGTCTACACTCCTAATCAGCGTTTGTTTTCCCATGACTTCAATTCCTGTTACAAATCTTGGTTTTCCGTTCTCTATTGGTATTAGATTGGTTGAAAAGGCTCCAATGTCTACAACAGCTCCATCCTTCATTTCCGTGAGATATATCGCCCCAAATGCAGATGCTACCGCGCTGGAATTGTAAAGAAGAGAGGGATTCTCAACAACCGATTTTGGAGTGGAAATGGAACCATCGCCAAGAAGGTAATAGAAATTTGGAATCTGAGCTTTCAACTCTTCTGTCAAATCCCAGATTACTTCTTTTAATTTCGCATTTATTACAGTCGTGTTTATCCTTGCAGGATAGTTCAGCCCTCCAATGAAATAGCTAAGCGCTACTTTCTTCTCCTCAAACTTTTCACAGACTATTTTCTTGACTTCCTCCTCGAGAATTGGGTTTCTCACTGAAAATTTTGACGCTATCGCAATGTTGTTAAATCCGGATTTTTCTAGTATTTTTCTAACTTCGTTCTCATCTATTTTCTCAACAACATCCCCACGGTGGTTTACGTAACCTTTTAGCACATAGCCGTATTGGGAGTAGTTCAATCCCGGTCCTGGAATCAGAAGTACGAGTGTTTTGAGTTTCTCGTACTTTAAAAGGATGTGATTTATTGGAAGAGATGTGCTTACAATCACTCTCTCCTTTTTTATCTCAGGAAAATCTTCTACGATACTCTTTAACCCAAAATCTGAGGGTTTTCTCAAAAGTCTTATCCCATCATCCTTGACTTCCGCACAAATTATGTTCGCACCACCCACATTTATACCGATCATTAAAAATTCTAATCACAATGGTATAAAAAATCTTTGAAAACAACAAAGGACAAAAGATTTATATTTTAAATTTTTTTACTTTTACCATGGTTCTTATTCCTTCAGATCACGGTGAAGTCAAAGTTGTGCGCTGCGGAAATGAAGTTGGAGGAAGGGTTTTGTATTGGGTATACTTTTATGTTTACAAAAACGTTCTCTTCGATTCCGGCTGTCCTCACACAGCTTTAGAAGTTTTCGAGGCTTTTAAAGATAAGAGAGCAGTTCTAGTAACGCATTATCATGAAGACCATGTTGGTGGAGCTATAGAGCTGCAGAGGGTTATGAAGGTATTTGCTCCAGAGAAATCACTGGAAATCCTTAGAAATCCCCCGGAAATACCAGAGTACAGGAAAATAGTATGGGGACAGCCTAGGCCGATATTTGCAGAAAAGCTGGATAAATTCATGAAATTTGGAGATCTTGAGATTGAAGTCTTAGAAACTCCTGGGCACACCTTTGATCACGTCTCCTTTCTGGTCGATGGAAACCTTTTCTGTGGAGACTTGGTTATAACGAGGGGGCAGGTTGTTTGCATGAGGGAGGAAAAGCTAAAGGAGACGATGAAGTCAATTCGAAAAATTTTGGATCTCGATTTCAAATATGCCTACACGGGGATTGGAGTTTTGGATAGGGAAAAGGTTGAGGATTACCTTTTTTATCTGGAAGAACTTAGGAAAAAGGCTGAGGATCTTTACAGAAGGGGGAGGAGTGTAGATGAGATAGTTTCCGAGCTGTTCCCAAATCCACCTGAAAAGGCTTTGATCATGGAAATGGTTAGTGGGAAGGAGTGGGCAAGAGAAAACATTGTAAAATCGCTAATTTCTGAATAGATTAGGGGCAAACTTTTTAATGGCTCTATTGCATTTTATTTATGTTTCAGTCAAATCTAAGAGTTGTGATTTTCCACTACGGATTCTTTGGGGAAAGATTCATAGCGAATCTCATGAACTATACGAACTCATGTCCATCTTATGGAGCTTGCGGGATAAATAGCTGCACACGATGTAAAGAAGGTTTATACAGCTTCTCTAAAAATATTCTTGCGAGTTTTCACATGGTGGATCCAAAGACGTTACCGAGCTTCATAGAAAATGCAGAAGATTATCTTCCAAAATTCATTCCGGAATGCGACGTTGTAATAGCCATAAATCTGCATGCCGACATTCTTTTAGCATTACCGAAAAAAATCGAAGGAAAAGCTTCAGCTCTTATAGTTCCTGTTGAAGAACCGAGATGGTGCACACTAGGCTTAGCAAAGCAGTTGGAAGAAAAATGTGAGAAATTTGGCATAGAATTTCTTGCTCCAAAACCATTCTGCAGTATGAAAAAGAGTGGAAAAAGGATAATAGATCGCTTTATAGAGGAGTTTGGAATAGGTTATCCAAAATTCGAAATTGAGGATGGAAAGGTAAGAGTGTTGAGATCCCAACCTTGTGGGGCTGCTTGGTATATTGGAATAAAGCTTAGAGGTTTTGATTTTTCAAACTACGAGATCAGAGAACTTTGGAAGTTAGTCAGCGAAGCGCATCACAGCTATCCTTGCACTGCAAGCATGGAAAAGGATATGGAGTACAACGACACTCTCCTTCACGTTGCTGGTTACATAGCAAGGCACGCAGTTGATGAAGCAATTGGCTACAAAGGTGACGAAGAAATTCCGGTCCAGTTGAAAAAGGTCGTAATCTGATAGCAAAATTTTTATTTTCCAAATAAAACTTCTTCTTGTGATAAAATTGATCTCAAGAGCTTCTGAACTTTCCGAAGTTTTGAAAAAGCAGAAAGAAGTGCTTATCGTCACTCATATAGATGCAGATGGAATAACTGCTGGTTCAATTGCGATGATGTCTCTCCTAGATTACGGAATTGAGGCTGAGATTAGATTTGTGAAACAGCTCGATAAATTTGAGATAGAAAAAATAAGGGATCGCAACAAGTTCGTTTGGTTCACGGATCTAGGCAGTGGGCATCTGAGCAAGCTTGATGGCTTGGAGTTCATAGTTACGGATCATCATGTTCCTGAAGCAAGGCATGAAAGGCAACTGAATCCACATGACTTTGGAATGGATGGAAGCATTGAGATGTCTGGCGCGGTTGCAACCCTTCTAGTAGCAAATCGTTTATCGCCAAATAGAAAACTTGCAGAGCTTGCAATAGTTGGAGCTGTTGGAGATTTGCAGGATTCAAGATTTGGAAAACTTGTTGGATTTAATAGAAAACTTCTGGAATTTGTAAATGGTGAAATAGTGGAAATTCAGAAGGATATCAGATTTTTTGGGAAGCAGACTAGACCGATTGTTAAAATGCTCGAATATAACATCGACCCCATGATTCCGGGATTGACGGGGGATGAGGTAGGATGTCTTCGTTTCCTTTCATCCCTCGAAATAGATCCATGGGTTAGGTGGATTGAAATAGGGAGAGAGAAGAAAAGAAGGTTTGTATCAACTTTGGTAAGATACTGCATGAACATCGGTATGGGTTATGATGAGATAAAGAGGATAGCTGGAGAGTGTTACGTTCTCCTAAATCATCCCGAGGGCTGTGAAAAGAGGGATGCGATGGAATTCTCAACCCTTTTAAATGCGACTGCCAGATATGGGGAAGCTGAAGTTGGCTTGGCCGTATGCTTTGGGGATGAAAGAGCCTTAAGTAGAGCGAGGACTTTGTTACAGAATCACAGAAAGAACTTGGCTGAAGGTTTGAGAATTGTGGAGGAAATTGGAATAAAGGAGCTTGAAAACATCCAGTATTTTCATGCTGGAAGAGAAATAAGGGATACAATAGTCGGAATAATAGCTGGAATGAGCCTGGCTAAAAATCCAAGGAAACCAATAATCGCATTTGCAGAAAGTGAGAACGGTATAAAGGTTTCTGCAAGGGCAACGTATAAGCTCGTGGATCTAGGCCTGAATTTGAGCGAGGCGATTAAGATGGCTGCAGAGGCTGTTGGGGGTAGTGGAGGGGGACATAGCGTTGCAGCGGGTGCTTTAATTCCATTTGATACTGAGGAAAAGTTTCTTAAAATTCTTGATGAGTTTGTTGGGAAGCAGATTCAGAACAGAACTCTCTCTATGTCCTCTCCTCCATAGAAGAATTCCTGAAGCCCATCGTATATGTCTTCAATTCCATAGCCCTTTAATGCTGAGACTGGGATTATTGGCCTAAATAATCCTGAATCTTTCAGAACGTGAAAAAGTTCCAAGCTTAGCGTCTTTCCTTCTATGAAGCTCATCAGATAATCCGGATCTGTGCTCCATCTGACTATTTTCTCAATTTCATCATCTCCAAGCGTATCTGATTTTGCCAAAACATTTATCTGTGGAATTTCCAAGCGAAATACAGCTGAATTTGCCATGAATAGCTGGGAAAGAAATCCTAGAGGAGTTTTTGAAACTACCGGGTCGAATAGGAACACCATTGCACTTCTTTCTCTTCCCAATGCTTCAATGAGTATTTTACTGCTTTCTCTAACGGTAAAAATTTCCATCTGCCCAGGCGTGTCTATTAGAATAAAACTGGGATTTGCCAGATCTATTTCATATGTTAGGTCATCGATTATCGTTACGAGCAGATCTGAGCAGATTATCTGCGCCCCATTTGGTCCTACTCCGTACTTTTGCATAACATCCTCAAGTGTAAACCATTCCCTGACGTCAAAGTCCGCTGAATATGGAACGAAATCAGCTCCAGGATCTAGGTTTACAGTCATGAAGTCCACTTTTCGCGAGTCTAGCCAATCGGAGAAGGCCTTTGTTAGATATGTTTTGCCAGATCCAGCTATGCCTATGAAGTAAACGATTATCTGCTTCATCTAAAAAGCCTGTTCTTGAACAAAAAGTTTATTACTAAACCAAGAATTGGAGCATGGAATTCAGAGTTGGTGAAGCTTTGATTGGTGAAGGCTATGAGGTTGCTCACATAGATTTGTTAATAGGAACAAAAGATAGCCCTGTAGCATTTGCATTTGCAAATGCTCTCTCCAATCTCTCTGCAGGACATACGCCTTTACTAGCAGTCCTCAGACCAAACTTAATAACAAAACCACCTGCAATCATAGTTCCAAAGGTAACGGTTAAGACTATGGAGCAAGCAGAGCTAATATTTGGTGTTGCACAGGCAGCAGTGGCAAAAGCTATAGCAGATGCAGTTGAGGAAGGGTATATTCCGAAGGAGAAGGCGGAAGAGTATCTTATAATCGTAAGCGTCTTCATACATCCAATGGCAAAGAACAAGCACAAGATCTACTACTACAACTATGGAGCCACAAAGCTGGCTATAAAGAGAGCTATGAGCAACTTTCCAGATGTTGAAACCGTGCTATATGAGAAAGATCGCAGTGTGCATCCACTTGTTGGTAGAAAGCTTACGAAGCTCTGGGATCCTCCGTATTTGCAGATAGCCTTTGATATCCCAGATCTGGAAGAAGTTATTTCTATATTATCTCAGATTCCAGAAAGCGATCACATAATCTTCGAAATAGGGACTCCACTTGTTAAGAAATACGGATGCGATGTTGTTCTGAAATTGAGGGATATAAAGCCAAATGCCTTCTTCATACTAGATTTGAAAACCTTAGACGTTGGAAATCTCGAAGCGAGAATGGCTGCTGATGCTACAGCAAATGCGGTCGTAATTTCTGGTTTAGCACCAAAGAGCACGATTGTTAAGGGAATAAATGAGGCGAAGAAGACAGGAATATTGGCATTTGTTGATATGCTGAACGTTGAAAATCCAGTGGCTAGATTAGAAGAGATTGCAAGCGAAGCTTTGCCAGACGTTGTTGAGCTGCATAGGGCTATAGATGTTGAACAATCCCAGCCACCATGGGCTCTTGCAAGGAAGATAAAGGAGAAGTTCAAGGTCCTTGTTGCTGTTGCTGGAGGAATAAAACCTGAAAACTTTCCAGAAGTGATATCAGCTGGAGCAGATATAGTAATCGTTGGCAGGGCGATAACGAAGGCAAGAGACGTCGAAGGAGCTGTGAGAAAATTCATGATACATTTGAAGCCAGATACGGATCAGTTTAGAATAATGACGGACTTCTGATATGATAGTCATAAACTTCAAAGCTTATTTTGAGGGTTTTGGAAAAAATGCGCTTGAGCTGGCAAAGATTGCTGAAGAAGTGGCTGAGAAAAGCGGTGTTTACATAGCAGTTGCAGTCAACTATTTGGATCTCCCACTAATAGCTAGAGAAGTCAGCATCGACGTCTTTGCGCAGCACATAGATGCTGTTGACTTTGGTAGCTTTACTGGAGCTGTTAATGCGGAGATGATAAAGGAATATGGGGCAAAGGGGAGCCTGTTGAATCACTCGGAGAAAAGGATGAAGCTAGCTGATATAGATTTCTGCATTTCTAAAATGAGGAAGCTCGGGCTAATTTCCATTGTTTGCACGAACAACGTTTCCACAACAAGAGCCGTTGCTGCTTTAAAACCAGACTTCGTAGCTGTGGAACCTCCAGAGCTGATAGGTACAGGAATTGCAGTAAGTAAAGCAAAGCCGGAGATTGTTGAGAAGTCTGTAAGGTCTGCCAAGGAAATCTGTAGTGATATAAAAGTTCTCTGCGGTGCAGGGATTACTGGGTATGAAGACTACATCAGAGCCCTCGAACTCGGCGCAGATGGAGTTCTCCTTGCAAGTGGTGTTGTGAAGGCTAAAGATAAAAAAAGAGCGCTAGAAGACTTAGTCGGTCTGCGCTAGAACTCTTTCTGTCTGTAAAGTTCTTTTTTGGCCCTCTTCAAGTTCTTTTTCTTCTCATCCTTCTTCGGTGGATCGTTCAGGAGCTCCTCAAGTTCCTCATCCGTCACTGGTCTTATGTCTTCGAAATATTCCTTAAACTTCTTTAAATGTTTCATGTTTCTCAAAAAAGACACCCTCTGAAATATAAATTTTTTCGCATTCACTTTGGCTTGAATCTCAATATTCCAGCTAACCCCCCAAAGGCTTTCAACAGTATCTCTCCCTCCTTTGTTTCGGTGGAGAGAAATTCAACCTTCGTGTTCATTTTTTCAGCTATCTCTGAAAGTTCTAGGACGACATCTACTCTCTCAACTTCCTCCATTTCAATGCCGTCTTTTTCACAAATCTGCTTCGACTTGACTTCATCCTTCAATGTTAACATTCTTTCCCCACCACACATAGGGCAGCGGTAGAGAACTCTTTCAAATCTGAGATCTTCAGAAATCAGGAGAACATCCACAGCTCCGAGTTCCAGATATCTCCTTATCTCCTCCTCCCCATAAACAGCCAGTCCATCCCTTGAAACCTCATAAAGAAAACGATTCATAAGCTCTTTTTCCTTTACGAGTTCAACTTCTGAAAGAAGATCTTTTGCCTTGTCTACAAGCTCGTAAAGACCACTCTCATCTGTATATCCAACGTCAAAAAGTCCAAGAACTTTTCTCTGTAGTTCGTGGTGCATGTATTCTCCTTGGTAGAACTCTTCTTTTGTCGGCGATGGACCGCCGATGATTATTCCGACAATTCTCTCCTTGTAAGGTAAAAAAGCGTTGTTTGCCATTTCTCCAACTTTTTTGTAGAACTCATGTATTGCTTGTTCTCTCAACCTTTCAAACCTAACACTGCTCTGCCCTCCTTGTCTATGCTTTCCTGGAACCATGGAAGTATCGTAATCTAGGATTTCAATTCTCCTCCCCTTCAACAGCCCTATTGTCGCTTCTTTCCTATCCAGCACTATTAAGCCATAGAGCTTCTTTTCCTTCAGCATTTCCTTAAGAGGTTCCAGATAAAACTTGGAATCGCAGTGGTATTTGTAAAGCGGCACAGGTTCCGGTGGTTCAAGGATTTCTGTTATATGCTTTTCCTTTCCATCTATAGTCACCATACCGCTGAATATGACCATTCCATGTTCAGGTGGTTTCCTGTATAACTTCAACCTGTTCAATATCGCTTCAAGTCCTGAAATTACGTTCGTCCTTGTCTGCTTTGATTTTATGTTTGAAGCCTGGTTCAATTCTTCTCTCAGCTGATTTGCAACGTCTGCTATGTTCCTATCTGGAGGTATGTAGAGCGTTATCAGCTCCGTCCCCCTCCCCCTATATTTTTCCAACTCTTCCAGTTTTCTTTTAAATTCGTACATCAACTTCTTCGACATATCCTTCTCCTCTGCCATTCTCTTATAGCTCTAAGCAGGTCTATCTTTCTGAATTCTGGCCAATAAACATCGCAGAAATAAGCAAAACTATTCACAGTTTGCCAGGGAAGAAAATTCGATAATCTTTGCTCCCCACCACTCCTTATCACGATGTCCACCTTCGTGTAGAGTTCGTGATCGTTGTAAAGATTTTTCTCCACAACCCTTTCATCTATCTCTTCAAACTTCAGTTCTCCCTTCATAACCTTTTCGACGATTTTCCTAGCTGCATCTACTAACTCTTGCCTACCTCCATATGCCACTGCAATGTTCAAAAAGCATTTATCATGATTTTCTGTAGCTTTTTCTACTTCTTCGACGAGTTTGAGAATGTTTTCAGGCAGCAGGTTCTTTTTTCCAACTACTTTAACTCTGACTTTTTTCTCGTAAACTTCTTTATCCTCCAGAATTCTCTTCAATTCCCTTTCAAATATTCTGAAAATGTTTCTTTTTTCTTCTTCACTTCTCTTAAAGTTCTCCGTTGAAAATGCGTATAATGTAAGCATTTTAATTCCGAGCTCCCAACACCATTTCAGAACTTCTTCAGCCTTTTTAGATCCAAATTCGTGACCCATTACTTCTTTCATCCCCATTTTTCGCGCAAATCTCCGATTTCCATCCATTATTATGGCTATGTGTTTTGGAATCTCGCCCTTCATCACAGTTTTTGTTAAAATCCTCTCATATACTTTATACACTGGTTTTGACAACCCTTTCCACAAGTTCGACATATTCGCCTTTTATGTAATATTTCTTCTTCTCTCCGAGCTCTGTTTTGACTATTCCGAGCTTTGAACTCACTACTCCCAACATTGCAGAAACGCTTCTCTTGTTCATAGCAAATCCTTTGCTTTTGAGTATCTCGTAAACTTCATCGCTCGTATGCTTTTTTCCATCCAGAAATACGAGTAAGAGCTCTTTTCTTATTCCATTTTTATCATTCTCCAAATATTTTTTAAGTCTCGTCTCCACGTCCATACTCAAACCCACATCAGCTCGATTATCGTTCTATTAAACGTCGGATATCTTTCAACGAGTGCAATCTTTAAACCCTCTGCTTTCAGAATTTTTCCAAGCTCTTCTGCAATCTTTGGACTGGTTTCGATGCAGTCTTCAAAGCGCTGAAACTCTATCCCTCTTTCCCTTAATATCTTTTCAGCCTTTCTAAGATCTCCCTCTATCCTCGTGCAAAGCACGGTCCCATCTCTTGTCACTAGGTAAAAGTCTGGTAAGTTCATCGCCATCCTTATAAGTCTCCTTCTGAACTGCACAGAGTCCTTAAATCTTGCGGTGCAATAATGGAATTTTCTGACTCTCTCATAAAGCTTCACTACTTCACCGTTTTCTACGTAATAATCCTTTATCACGAAACCCCTTTTTTCGAGTTCAAACCAGTTCCTTTCACTTGCCTCTAGTTGGTTGAGATTTAAAAATGCATCGACTTCATTCGCAATTTCGACCAACTTTTTCTCAAAAGCTATGGCCGGAATTTCGAAGCCTGCATCGATTCCGAGCTTTTTTGCCTCCTTTATTGATTCAGCATACTTTTCAACATCCTTGAGCTCTGGTGGATGAAAACGAATCTCGTCCACTTTTATCTTTTCCAGAACATTTCTTTTAACAGGGATTGAAGTGTAAACATGGACGTGAAGATCGTAACTTTTAGAAATCTTCGTGAATTCCATTAATCTATCAAGCTTAAGCATTGGCTCCCCTCCAGTGATCGCAACACCTTCCGCACTCATAGCTTCTACTTCAGCGATGAAATCATCTATTTTTTTAACTTCTCTTTCATTTGCGAAGACTACGTCCTTTCCAAATCTTTGCTTTGAAACAGGACAGTAAAAGCAGGAATTATTGCAAATCCCGGTTATGAATAATGTGAGCTTTGCACCTCTCCTACATAATCTGCATCCTTCGGGAAGGTAACTGTAATAACTTCCAGCTTCAATACGCTTCATGAATCCTCTTTTTAACCCAATCTACTCCGAGCGATTTTATGAAATATCCAAGCCTTGGTCCATGGTCTCTGCCAATTAAAATTCTATAAACAACTTTAAAAGCCCTGCTCGAATCTATGCCAACTTCTCTGGCAACCTCGTATACTAGTTTGTGTATTTCTTCAGCGTTCATATCTTCTTTGAGTCTTTCAGCATATCTTTCAACGAATTTTCTTTCCTCATCACTGATTTCAACCTTTCCAGTTATCAGCTCGAATCTTAGGTTTTTGGGAGCATACTTTTCAAGCCAGGCCTTGCAATATTTTAACCTCCTCTCAACATCATTTCTAACCTTTTCCCTCTCATATCCATTTCTTTCCAGAATTTCCAGAACTCTTTCAACGTCCCATTTCGCTATCTGCCCCACGATTATCAGATGTCTAAATGGGACCTCTGTGTATTCAACCTCATGAACAAGGCTCAGCTGCACGCTTCTGTCCCTTTCCTTGAACTTTTCCTCGAACTCGTCGATTATTTCAAGCAATCCAAGTCCTGGATCGAATTCGATATGTCTTTCCGGTTTTGCCCTCATTATTATGTACCTCACAAGCTCCGGCGGAAGAGTTTCTACTAACTCCCTGACCGGTATTACAATTCCCTTTGAGCTCTTCATAGCTCCAACGCCTTTTAGGTGAATCCACTCGTATGGAATCGGGAAAGGAGGGGGATAATCGAATATTTCTCTCGCAAGCCTTTTTCCAGTATCATAACTTCCTCCTGCAGTGGCATGATCCTTTCCAAAAGGTTCACAAGTTATCTTCAAAATCTTCCATCTTGCAACCCAATCTAGTCTCCAACTAAGCTTTCCTCCTCCTCTATAGCTCACCTTTCCAGAATTTCCACAGCTGCAAGAATAGTAGACCCAATTTTCATCAAAACCTGTAACCTTTGTGGAATTTATCTTTCCACAGTTCTCACAGATGGGCATGAATGGATACCAATCTTCTTCCAATTCTCTACCGGTTACTTCCCTTATAATTTTGGATATTTTCTCGTTGTTCTTCAAAGAAGTCTTTATAGCCTCTTCATACAAACCTTGCTTATACATCTCGCTAGCCCTTTTTGTCTCTACAGGAATTCCAAGTATTTCAAGAGATTCGAGAAAAGGTTGTAGAAAGTGTTCAGAATAACTTTCATGGCATCCTGATGGATCTGGAATGTTGCAAAGGGGCATTCCTACGTATTCATTATATTTCTCTGGTAGAAATGGGTATCTCCTTCTCAATGGATCCATATCGTCCGCTATGTAGATTATTTCAGCTCTTCCACCAGCCTCAATTATCGCTCTCCTCACAGCATCGGCTGTTACCATTTCTCTGAGGTTACCAAGATGTATATGGCCAGAGGGAGATATACCTGTGCCTATGCGATGAAAGCTTGAAATCTCGATGAGTTCTGAAGCTATGACATCTGCCCAGTGCATATAGCTGCATTGCAAGTCTGTTTTTTAAATTTGCTGACAGAAAGAAATATAAAAATCTTGGGTGAGCAATCTTTATGGATCTTGAAGAGAAAATTGCGTTGATAACTAGGAATGCGGAGGAAATCATAACTGTTCAGGAATTGAGGAAATTGTTGGAAACAAAGGAGAAACCTAGGGCCTATGTTGGCTATGAACCGAGTGGCGACATCCATTTAGGACATTTGATAACCGTAAACAAGCTGAAAGATCTTCAGAGAGCTGGATTTGAGATAATAGTCCTCTTAGCAGATATACATGCTTATCTAAACGAAAAGGGTAGTTTTGAGGAAATAAGAAAGCTTGCAGAGAGAAATATGAAGACTTTCATAGCATTTGGTTTGAAGGAGGAAAACACGAAGTTCATCTTGGGTAGCGAGTATCAGCTGAACAGAGATTACATGCTCGACGTGCTGAAACTGGCGAGAATTACGACGCTAAACAGGGCTAGAAGGAGTATGGATGAGGTGAGCAGAAGGAAGGAAGATCCAATGGTCTCCCAGATGATCTATCCATTGATGCAGGCTCTGGACATAGCTTATCTAGGAATAGATGTTGCCGTTGGTGGAATGGATCAGAGAAAGATCCACATGCTCGCAAGGGAAAATCTGCCAAGTCTGGGCTATAAAGCGCCAATCTGCATTCACACTCCAATAATTGCGGGATTGGATGGAGAGAAGATGAGCAAGTCAAAGGGGAACTATATTTCTCTCAGAGACTCTGCTGAAGAGTTAGAGAGGAAGATAATGAAGGCTTACTGTCCACAGGGAATTGTTGAAGGAAATCCTATAATAGACTTAGTCAAACATTACATATTTCCATCTTTTGGAAAGATTATGATTGAGAGGGATTCGAAGTTTGGGGGAGACGTTGAATACGAATCTTTTGAATCCCTTGTTGAAGACTTTAGGGCGATGAAGCTTCATCCGTTTGACTTGAAGAAAGCGGTGGCCAAGTATTTGAACGAGCTGATCTCTGATGCGAGAAAAGAACTTATGAAGCTGGAATCTGCGTAGGGTTTATATACTTTATAAACCTTGTTTTCTGGGGGTATTCATGCAATATAAAATTAAGATTGAAAATGTTGTGGCATCGACGCAGATTGGGGATAACATAGATCTGCCAAGGATTGCAAGAGAAATAAAGGATTCTGAATATAAGCCAAAACAGTTTCCCGGACTTGTTTTGAGAACTAAGGAGCCTAAAGCAGCTGCCCTTGTTTTCAGAAGTGGTAAGATCGTGTGCACAGGTTCGAAGAGTGTTGAAGATGCAAAGAGAGCCGTAAAGCAGATAGTGAAAATGCTCAGAGATATAAATATACCCGTCATCGATGAGCCAGAAGTTAAAGTGCAGAACATAGTTGCCTCCGCTGATTTGGGTACAGAGTTGAACTTGAATGCAATCGCCGTCGGTCTTGGGCTTGAAAACGTTGAATATGAACCGGAGCAGTTTCCGGGATTGGTTTACAGATTGGATAATCCAAGAGTTGTTGTTTTAATCTTTGGTTCTGGAAAGATGGTGGTGACTGGAGGAAAAAATCCAGATGATGCGCAAAAGGCTGTGGAAAAGATTTCGCAGGAACTAAAAATGTTAGGGCTGATGTAATGCATCCCTTGCTGAAAAAGAAGGGATTCATTGTGGACATCGATGGAGTTATAAGCAGGAGCGTTGAGCCAATTGAGGAAGGAGTAAGAGGAGTTAAGAAGTTGCTTGAGCTTGGTAAAAAAGTTGTTTTTGTCTCGAACAACTCAACGAGGAGTAGGAAAGTATTAATGGAAAGACTGAAATCTTTTGGAATAGAAGTTGGGGAAGAAAACATAGTTTCTGCAACTCATGCGACTGCAAGGTTTATAGCGATGGAAAGGGAAAGGGCGAAGGTTTTTACAACTGGTGAAGATGGTTTGAAGGCTGAGCTAATAGAAGCTGGTTTGAGACTAGTAGATTATAATGAGGCAGAATATCTTGTTGTGGGATCAAATAGGAAAATAAACTATGATTTGATGACAAAAGCTCTTCGTTGCTGTCTTCGAGGAGTAAGATATATTGCAACAAATCCAGACAAGATTTTTCCCTCAGAAGATGGTCCAACGCCTGGAACTGGGATGATAATAGGTGCGCTTTACTGGATGACTGGTAGACTGCCAGATGTGATCGTTGGAAAGCCATCAAGGGTTATAATGTTGGAAGCTTTGAGGAAGTTGAATTTGAAACCAGAAGAGGTTGTAGTTGTTGGAGATCAGATAGAAATTGACGTTTTAGCCGGGAAAAGCATAGATGCGGAAACCTTGTTAGTTTTAACTGGTGTTACAAAGAAGGAAGACGTTGAAAAGGCTGAAATCAAGCCTGACTATGTGCTACCATCTTTAGAATCGTTGTTTTTGTAACTTTCTCAAAGATTTTTTAGCTCGAAAGTTGAGCTCCCTATAACTCAGCTCCTCAATTATTTTCTTTATTTTCCTTCAAAGCAACTCTTCTACTTCTCCTTTATTCCTTCGTATGTCGCAAGCGATAAAATTTCCCTTTATTATTACATAAATTATTTTTATGCTTTACCCTTTTCAAATCGGAGCTTTAATATTTTTATTCTTAAGCTCTACCAAAAATGGGATTGAAAGAAGTCAAAAATCCATCTCAGCGCTTCTCTGTACAGGATGAGCTTAAAG
>JAWAQR010000020.1:0-25089 GCA_038893835.1 Archaeoglobaceae archaeon | reverse complement strand
ATTCTTGGGGCTGGAAGGCATCAAAACCGCTACCGCTTAAAAAGCTAATCTTTTACATCCTAAAAAACGGCTTAGGAATAAACTTCCCAAATCTGCTGAAGATACTATCTCAAAATCGAAAAAGTAAAAGAAGACTCGAAAAAGAAGATACATTGAGCTCAAAAAGATCGATGGTCTTCTCTGGATAAAGCTAACTCAAAGGATACTTGACTTGTAAATTTGGAAGTTTTGAAACAAAAAGCTTAAATTCACAATTCTTTATATCAAATAAATGAAACTTTACAGAGTTGAAGCGATATTCATAGCGACTCTGATTGCGCTCATCGCATTAAATCCACAAATTGCAGGATTAATGATAGGATCTGCAATCGTTGCCTTTAAAGCTGGCATTGGATGCAGATACAGTAACTTGGAAAAAAAGATCGTCTACATTCTCGCCCTGACTTATTTTTCAATCGCTACAATTTTCGGATTCATGCTTGAAAGCTTGATTTTCTCCCTTTCAACTTTGCTAAACTATACGATTGCTTTTCATTTGATCGTCGCAACTCTGTTAATTTTAGCTGGATACATGACCATAAGAAAGGCCAGTTGTGGAATCGATTTATCGAACAAAACTTTCCTAGCAATGGCAATTCCCTGCCCCGTTTGCTTTGCAGCAATTTTCATTTCCTGCTATTTTGCTTCACAAATCATTGAAATTCCTAAAATTGCTATAGGAGCAATTGTTGGAGCGATAATAGCATCAGGAATCCTTTTTTTGTCCTATGGGAGAAAGAGGGATCCGGAGAGACTTGGAAAAATAATGTTGCTTCTCGGCATATACTACATCTTCGCAATGCTCTTAGTCCCAGCAATTATCCAAGGGATGAACTTAGATTATTCAATTTCAGATAACTTTAATCCATACTCTTTGGTTTTACTGATTCCGATCGCTTTAGGAGTGATAAGGGGTGTTATGAAATATGTTTAGCATTACTTCAGCAATTTACACAACGATGTATGCGATTTCAACTTCACTGCTTTACCCAGTAATTTTGGCTCTAATTTTGCTCGTAGTTTATTCGCTAATGGAACTCGGAGCTTTCGTTGTTGAGAGTGCAAAAAGGCATAGAAGCTTTGAAGATTTGAGAAAAATAAAAAATTTTAATTTCGAAGAATTAATTCGAAAACTTGAAAACATTAAAGCTACAAGATTTTTCACAATGTTCATTTTAGATTTAAAAAAGCTGAATCCAAGCAAGGAAGATCTTGAAAAACTTCTTGAAGAATACGAGTTAAAAGTTGCAAAGGAACTCGAAATTCCAAGAATTCTCACAAGAATTGGTCCAATACTAGGTTTGATGGGAACTCTGATTCCCTTAGGTCCGGCAATGATTGCCTTATCACAGGGAAATATACAGGAATTGGCAACAAATCTCATTACAGCTTTTGCAACGACTGTTCTCGGCTTAATAGTTGGTGGGGTTGGTTATGTAATTTTTACAGTCAGAAAGAGATGGTATCTCGAAGATCTTAGCGATATGGAATACGTTGTAAAGATATTGGGTGATAAGTATGAAAAGAAGGTTGATTGATGAAATAGAAGATGATAATCCACTCGACTTTGTATCAAATCTTTTCGACGTAGCTTTAATAATAGCTCTGGCTTTCTTAGTCATGCTCGTAACAGCTTATAACCTTACAGAGCTTCTAACACCAAATGAAAAGATTACTATTGTAAAAAATCCCGGGGAAGATAAAATGCAAATAATTATAAAGGATGGGGAAGTGATAAAGGTGATGAACATGACTAAAGAGATTTATGGAGGACAGGGGGAAAAAATTGGTACAGCTTATAAGCTAAAGGATGGTACAATAATTTACGTTCCAGAGAAATGAGTTTTCCAGTTAAAGACATTGGAGAGTTGAATGACAAGATTTGTAGATTATAAAAATCATTTGAAGGAAGATAAAGTATCGTAAAACTTTAATGACTCAACTGAAAAAACTTTCTTTATATTTAAAAAAATTAAAAGAAAAGATGTGATGGGTATGAAAAAGATGTTGGTTGCCGTATTGATCTGCCTAATATTAGCTGCTCCAGCGATTGCACAAGTGCATGGAATTGAGAAAAATCCTTTGAAAGGAGATAGTGTGAGAGGTGAAAGGGGTCAGGGAAATGTTTTGGAAACCCCAGCAATGGATAGGATGTTTGTTGAAACAAAGGAAAAAATGATGAAGTGGGAAAGGGAATGCAACGAGTTCATGGAAAGATTAAAGGAGAGAGTTAAGACCATGAACATCGGCGAAGATGTGAAGCTGAAGATACAGGAAAGAATAAGATATGCAGAGCAGCAAATGGAGATTATAAGAGAAAAAATGATGAACTCAAGGAATTATGAAGAATTGCGCAATGCGATGATAGAAATCTCGAAGATTTGGAAGAATGCTCACAGAGAACTTAAACTTGCAACTTATGAGCATGCCATTGCAAGGGCAGAGAAGATTTTGGAGGGTTTGGAAAACTTGGCAGATAGATTCGAGACTTCTGGGCTTGATGTTTCAAAGCTGAGGAGTTCAATTGAAAATGCGAAGAATATAATAGAAAGTATAAAGAATAAGATAGAAAACGGAGCGTCCGAGAAAGATATCGCTGAAGAATTCAAAAAACTCAATCTAACTCTGAAAATGGCATTCGATGAAGCGAAAAATCTTGCAAAAGAATATAAACCTGCTCCGAGTAATGGTATTGTGCAGGCAACGGTCAATGGAACTTTTAAGCTTGAGGGAAAGATGGTTGCATTGATAACTGGGCGTGGAACAGTTGATGCAAAGGCGGATTCTGTTACAAAAGTGGAAAAGGATGGAGTGATGAATGTTGTCTTAAGAGGTGACGTGAGCGCTACAGGTAATGGAAAATTTAGAATAGTCTTACACGGAAGCGGAGAGCTTGAGATGAGTGGAGAAGGAAGTTATGCTTACAAGAGATGCGTCAATGAGAAGTTCGCAACAGGAGAGTTTAGCGAATCAATAACGCTGAACTTTGGCTGCTAGGTGATTTGATGAAGAAATTATTATTTTTAATTTTTTTAATCCTCGAAATCCTTTTTCTCGGCTGCATAGCAGAAAAACCAAAAACTTCAACTCCCATCGAGACTAAAACTCCAATACCCGAAACTACTGAGAGTCCCAGAATGTCTGAATTGGGGGATAACTTAACGGAAGAAATTGAAAGTCTTGAAAAAGAAATGAAAGAGCTCGAATCAATTATAGGAGAGCTTGAAAAATTGGAAGAGGTAAATTTTGACTAGCTCTACCAAATTTTAAAAGCTAAAAGTATGAAGATCTCAGTTCCTCATCACTATCACATTTTCAGGCTTTCCCGCTGGTATCGTGTAATTTGGAGGGAAAATGCCAAGTTTTTCCGCTTCTTTTGCGAGCCAATCTCTGTGATCTGGATGTGCTATTTTTATCAACGCTATAGCCCTTTCTCTCACTGTTAACCCTCTCAGATAAGCAACCCCAAATTCTGTTGCAATGTATTGGGTCATGGATCTTGGAACAGTAACGGCGGAACCAGCTGGTAATATTGGGACAATTCTGGATTGTCCATTGTAGGTTGAGTAAAGGGCAAGAACACTTTTGCCCTTTCTATCTCTACTGAACAGACATCCCATTACAAAGTCCAGCTGCCCACCAGTACCGCTTACCTGGAAAAGCTTTCCAGCTGGGCTGATCAATCCGAGTTGTTCTGAGTTTACCTGCCCCATTAAATCTACCTGCATTGCCTGATTGAGTGAGAACATCTTCGGTTGCTGAGCTATTATGAATGGATCGTTCGTATAATCCACTGGATACGTTGCAACTTCAGGATTCCTGTTAAGATAATCATAGAGCTCTCTAGTTCCAACGCTAAAAGTGAAAACACTCTTATTTTTATCTATCCTTTTCTGGGAGTTCGTTACGATTCCTTCCTCAATCAAAGCTCTCGTTCCATCTCCTATCATTTCCGTGTGAATACCGAGATCTCTGAAATCGCATTTTTTCAGAATTCTCATCACAGCATCTGGCAAAGGACCAATTCCAACTTGCAAAGTAGAACCATTCTGAATCAATCCAGCTTCAAGTATGTTTTCTGCAATCATTTCATCCTCCTTTGTTGGTGGTGGGATAAAGGTTAAGGACATCGTGGGAAACTCGTCATCTTCAACGATGTAATCGACTTCAGAAATGTGTATACACTCATCGTAGCCACCATAAATCCATGGCATGTCTTTCTTCACGACCACAACTACAGTTTTCGCAGCTTCAGCGAGAGCTTTGAGATGGGAACAGGTTAGGCCAAAGTTAAAGTATCCATGTCTGTCCATTGGAGTAACGGGGATAAAAGATATGTCTATTTTCTTATAAAAGATTTCTCTTGCTATTTTTGGAACATCATGATATAGATTTGGTCTAAACATGCAAACTCCAAGCTCTTTGCTGAAAGGTCTGCTGTAAATGTGCAAAAATCCGCTATGCCACTTAAAAACTTCCTGCATTGGATCAACTCTGAGAAATTCGTAGGGCATGATGTCTATGAAAGTTCCCACTTCCACTTCTCTAAGCTCAGATTTTCTCTGTGCAAGATACTTATCAATTATGCTTGCAAAGTTTACAGCTCCTCCAAGTTCGATTAGCATTCCGTCTTTAACAAGTTTCGCAGCTTCTTCAGCGCTTATTAGCTTTTTCTCGTATTCTCTTATTATTTCCGACATCCATTCATCCTCTATTCTAGAAATTTAAATTTTTCTTTAATATTTATATACAAATTAAAATTATAAAAAATTTTATTGTGGTAATTTTTATTATGTAAATTATTTTTTATATTTCCACTTCTTCTCCCAGTATTCCTTGATTTTTTCCAACACTGGCAACTTTTCTCCACTCAAAAATCTAACGCAGGCACCTCCTGCGATGGATATGTGTGATATCTTGTTTGAAAGACCAAAGATGTTCGCAGCAGAAGCTGTGTGCCCACCACCAACAATTGCATAAGTTTTTGTAGCAGCTTTTAGAATTTCATATGTTCCAAGAGCGAATTTGCTCTCTTCATAAACACCAGCTGTACCATTTATGACTACTGTTTCGAAAGTGGGTAAAAGAGAAGTATATTCGTTTACAGTTTCCACACCTATGTCCTTTATCTTCCCTTTTCCATCAAACTCCTCCACTGCTACATCTTTTCTCATTCCCTCATCTTCAACGCCAAAGTCTAGCGGAAGAACTATTTTATCTCCAAATTTCTCCAGCAATAGCCTCGCCTCCTCATCCTTTACACCTTCCTTGTTCTCTTCTACTATTTTCCTGTTCTCCTCACCCAAGTTTTTGCCTTTGAGCATCAAAAAATAGTTTGCAACGACTCCTGTCAGAAAAACTTTTTCTGCAATTCCGTTCTGTAAAACATTCTTCATGACCTTTATCGGATCCTTTATTTTCGCTCCTCCAAGAACAAACGCCGTCCTTCCAGGCTTCAATGCTCTGCTAAGCGCTTTTATTTCTTTCTCTGCAAGTCTGCCTATGTATGTTGGAAGAACTGGAATGAAGCCGACTAGAGATGCATGACTTCTATGGAATGCTGAAAATGCGTCGTTTACAAATATGTCAAAGAGATTGCTCAACCTGCGAACAAGAATTGACTCTGCATGTTCCTCAGCGCTTCTTTCCAGCTGCTCTTCAGAATAAAATCTGACATTTTCGAGTAGCAATATTTCACCGTTGTGAAGACTCTTGATTTTCTCAATGACTCTCTTGCTGAATATCTCGTCTATGTATTGAACTTCTCTACCAAGAATTCTAGAAAATACCTTTGCGTGCTCCTCAAGTGTCGTAAAATCTTTTCTACCCGGTCTGCTCTGATGCGCTAGAATCACCAGTTTTTTATCTTCAAGCTCTCGAATCGTTGGAACATGGCTTTTGAATCTTGAAGTGTCCAAAATCGTTGAATTTACGATTGGTGCATTTATGTCAACTCTTAATAGAACTGAATTGAAACTACCTGCATCATCGATTGTTGGCAGATCCATAAGCCGAGTTCACTTTCGTTTAAAAGAGTTTTTTAATCGAACTCCAGACTCTGGTCATGGAAATCACAGATCTAGGAGTACTATGCAATGGATTGAAAGAAGGAAAGATGGGTTTAGCACTTGCAAAGTTCAAAGGAACAGTTGCAGGGGTTTTTACGAATAACAAAATAAAAGCTGCCCCAGTAATAGTATGTAAGGAAAATATAAGCTCCGGATATGTGAAAGGGCTCATAGTGAACAGCGGAAACGCGAACGCATATACGGGAAAGGAGGGCCTGGAAGATGCGAGAGAGATGTGCAGAATTGCAGGAAATCTGCTGAATTGCGATGCAAGAGAAGTTGCAATCGCTTCAACTGGGGTAATAGGAAGGAGGTTGAACATGGAATGGATAAGAAAAAAAGCGCTGGAAGTTTTTGTTGGACTTGGGAGTAGTAAGGACTGCGTTGAGAGGTTTTCAAAAGCCATAATGACTACAGATAAATTTATAAAAAAGGCTTACAGTGAAAAAGCCAAGATCTCCGCTATTGCGAAAGGAGCTGGGATGATTTGTCCAAATCTTGCCACAATGCTCTGCTTTATCTTCACTTCTGCAAAATTCGAAGCTGGGGAACTCTATGAGATTTTAAGAAATGCTGTAAAACCTCTAAACAGGCTTACGGTGGATGGAGATACTTCCACGAATGATACTGTACTACTATTTGCACTTGGAAAGGAAAAAATTGCCAGAGATATCTTTGAAGAAGAACTATCGAAAGTTTGTTATAATATAGCAAGACAGATAGCGAGCGATGGTGAGGGGGCAACGAAGGTTTTTGAAGTCATCGTTAAGGGAGCTAAGAGTGAAATGGATGCCGAAATTGTTGCAAAGACGATAGCAAATTCTCTGCTAATAAAGACAGCAATTTTTGGCTCAGATCCGAATTGGGGGAGGATAATATCTGCAATAGGCTACAGTGGAGCGGAGATTGATGAAGTAATAACAATCGCTTTTGAAAATGAAAAGAAGAGAGTGACTTTGGTGGAGAAAGGAGTAATAACCGGAAAAGAAGAGGAGGCGAGAGAAATAATGAAAGGGAATTTCAGAATAATCGTTGATCTCCATAAAGGAACTTATGAAGACTTCGCAATTGGCTGCGATCTGAGCTACGATTACGTGAAGATAAATTCGGAGTACACGACTTAAAGTTCAATTGAATGCGTTTCCTTTACGACATTCAGGACGAGCATCGTGTACGTTTTCTTAACACTCTTCATGCTCAGCAGTTTTTTTACAAACTCATTTAATTTCTCTCTATTCTCAAATTTTGCAACGACTAAAATGTCGAAATCTCCTGTAACGTCATATACTGCTGTTACATTTCTTTCTTTAGCTATTTCCTCCTCAATTTCAACTATTTGTCCTCCTTCAGCAGTTATTCCAATTACAGCGGTTATGTCGTATCCTAACATTGGATAATCGATCACAGGAATGAATTTCTTAATAATTCCAAGGTTTTTCATCTTGTTTATCCTGTTATAAACCGTTCCCTCTGCTACACCTACTTTTTCAGCTATCTCCTTCAAGCTTTTTCTTGCATCTTCTTGAAGCTCTCTGAGAATTGCTAGGTCTATTTCGTCTATCTTTGCCATGAAAAAAGATCGAACATTCCTTTAAACTTTTTTCGCAAAGTTTTTAAATCTGCAATAAAAACTCGTTGATGATTCATCGTTTTGTGTGGATTGCTTTCCTATTCCTTCTCCTTTGCATTTCAAGCGAATTCGAAAGAGCTTTTGTAGTCGAAGTAATCGATGGAGATACGCTAAAACTAAGCAATGGCGAACTTGTGCGATTGCTTGGAATAAATGCTCCAGAAAAAGGGCAGAAATTTTATGAGGAGGCAAAGGAAAGGCTTAGAGAACTTGTTGAAGGAAAAACGGTTCTTTTGGAAAAAGATAAAGTAGACAGAGATAGGTATGGAAGACTTCTCAGATACGTTTACGTCGATGACGTCTTTGTAAACGTTTTACTCGTCAAAGAGGGTTTGGCATATGCTCATATCGTTGAAAAATTAAAATACGAAGCGAAGCTTAGAGAAGCGGAAAAGATTGCAAGAGATTCGAATCTAGGAATATGGAGTCTGGAAATGGATTGTAAAAATTGTATAGGAATCGCATACTTCCAGTGGGATGCAGAAGGGGATGATTGTTTAAATCCAAATGGTGAGTTCGTAGTCTTTAAAAACGTTTGCCCTCATTCCTGTAAACTGACTTCATGGAAGATTAGCGATGAGTCTGGAAAAGTCTTTGTATTCCCAGAGTTCATAGCAGAAGGTGGAAAAACCTTTACAATCTATTCCGGTTGCGGAGAAAATGATGATAGAAAGCTCTATTGGTGTCCCAAAGAGAACTGCAAGGCCATCTGGAACAACGATAAAGATACCCTTTACCTCTACGACTCAGAAGGTAACTTGGTTCTACAGTACTCTTACGGAAAATGAATATTTATAGCCCGATCGATTTCTAGATCATGATCGAAAGGCAAACAAAGGGGATGATCAACATAGATCCGCTTCAAACAGGTGGAAGGTTGACTGAGGAGGCAAAAAAAGCTTTAATTGAATGGGGGGATGGTTATAGCGTTTGCGACTTTTGCAATGGAAGACTTGATGAGATAAAAAATCCCCCAATATACGATTTCGTACACAAAGAGCTACCAGATTTTCTTGGCTGCGATGTCGCAAGAATTACAACTGGAGCGAGAGAGGCTAAATTCGTTGTCATGCATTCTCTGGCAAAGAAAGATGCATGGATAGTCATAGATTCCAATGCCCATTACTCTAGCTACATATCCGCCGAGAGGGCTGGGCTTAATGTGGCTGAAGTTCCAAACAGCGGATATCCAGATTTCACGATTTCTGCGGAGAAGTTTGGAGAAGTTATTGAGGAAACGAAAAAGAGGGGTGAAGTCATCCTTGCGCTCGTAACATATCCTGATGGAAACTATGGGAATCTGCCAGATGTAAAAAGAATCGCAAAGATTTGCCAAGAATACGATGTCCCTTTGCTGGTAAATGCAGCTTATGCAATTGGAAGAATGCCAATAAAGTTAAAGGAAATAGGGGCTGATTTTATTGTTGGTAGTGGTCACAAGTCCATGGCATCCAGTGGGCCAATAGGGATTCTTGGAATGAAGGAAGAATGGGAAAAAATAGTGCTTAGAAAGTCTTCAAGGTTTAAAAACAAGGAAATAGAGTTACTCGGCTGCACGGCTAGAGGAGTTAGCATAATGACTCTAATCGCATCTTTTCCGTTTGTGAAGGAAAGAATAAAGAGATGGGATGAGGAAGTTAAAAAGGCTAGATATTTTTCTTCAAAAATGGAAGAAATGGGAATAATACAGCTCGGCGAAAAACCGCACAATCATGACCTAATGTTCTTCCATGCGGAAAATCTCTATGAGATCTCAAAGAAAGTAAAGGATGGAAGGTTCTTCCTATACAAAGAATTGAAAAAGAGAGGAATTCATGGAATAAAGCCAGGATTGACGAGATTTTTCAAGCTTTCTACCTATGGATTGAGTGAAGAGGAACTGGAAGTCGTTTTGAGCGCCTTCAGAGAAATAATCGGTAAGTATTCAGGGGTGCTGAAATGAAGTTGCCGGCATCGATGAGGAGTAGAAAAAGATATATTGCCTTTAGGATTATATCTAAAAACAGCATTGACAGAAAGGTGTTGTGGGAGGCGATGATGAGGAATTTAATCTCGCTGTTCGGAGAAGTTGAAGCGCTGGATTCTGGGTTAAAATTGGAGGAGTTTGATGGTGAAAAAGGAATTGTATCGTGTAAGCTTGAGAGCGTTGAAAAGGTGATCATATCTTTAACGCTAATAGATAACATTGCGGGTGAAAATGTGGCTCTCATAACTCTTGCAACCAGTGGAACGATGAAAGCTTGTAAAAAGAAGTTGGAGGTGGTGTCATGAACATTCCTCAAATGGGATACGATAGAGCAATTACCGTATTTAGCCCAGATGGTAGGCTTTTCCAAGTTGAATATGCAAGAGAGGCTGTAAAAAGGGGAGCGACAGCTATAGGGATAAAGACAAAGGAGGGAGTTATACTGGTAGCAGATAGAAGAGTTGGATCAAGGTTACTTGAAGCGGATACGATAGAGAAGATATACAAGATAGACGAGCATATATGCGCAGCAACCTCTGGACTTGTTGCGGATGCTAGAGTGCTCATTGAGAGGGCTAGAATTGAGGCACAGATAAACAGGTTGACTTATGAGGAGCCAATAACTGTGAAGGAGCTGGCAAAAAGGATTTGTGATTTCAAACAGCAGTTCACGCAGTTCGGAGGTGTAAGACCTTTTGGAGTCTCACTGCTGATTGCAGGTGTTGACACAGTTCCAAAGCTCTATGAAACCGATCCAAGTGGTGCTTTACTTGAATACAAGGCGACAGCTATAGGAATGGGGAGAAATGTTGTGATGGAGTTCTTTGAAAAAGAATATAGAGACGACTTGACATTTGAAGAAGCTTTAATTCTTGCCCTAATCGCGATGGGGAAGAGCATAGAAAGTGAACTTCAGGCAGAGAACATCGAAGTTGGATACGTTAAGACAGATGAAAAAGTTTACAAGGAAATGAGCGTTGAAGAGCTTAGAAAGTTCGTGGAAAAGGCGAACGAAAGAATTAGGCTTGAGCTTAAGAAGTGATATGGTATCGCTTGAAAAAGCTGTTATAGCAAAGCTTAGAAAGGGGGGAATGGATTTCGAGATCTTAGTTGATCCCTATCTTGCAAGGGATCTCAAGGAGGGAAAGGAAGTAAACTTCGACGATTTGCTGGCTGTGGAAGAAGTTTTCAAAAATGCAAGAAAAGGGGAAAGGGTTCCAGTTGAGGATTTGCAAAAGATCTTCGGAACTACGAACATAAGGGATATTGCAAAAACCATAATAATGGAAGGAGAAGTGCAAATTACTGCTGAACAAAGAAGGGAAATGCTGGAAGCGAAGAAAAAGCAGATAGTAACTTTTCTCAGCAAGAACACGATAGATCCCAGAACAAACACACCTCATCCCCCAGCTAGAATAGAAAGGGCTCTGGAGGAGGCAAAAGTACATATAGACATCTTTAAATCTGTTGAAGCGCAGATAAAAGATATAGTAAAAGCGTTAAAGCCAATCCTTCCTCTGAAGTTTGAAGAAATGGAAATAGCAATAAAAGTTCCAGCAGAATATGCTGGAAAAGCGATCTCAGCGCTTTACAAATTCGGAGGAGTTATAAAAGAGGAGTGGCAGAAAGATGGCAGCTGGATCTGTGTGATGAAGATACCGAGTGGAATGTATGGAGATCTAATGGATCTTCTGGGAAAAGTCACCAAAGGAGAGGCTTTAACTAGGATACTGAGGAGAATAGGATGAGAAGAATTGTTCTTCCCGGAGATTTTCTTTCGAACAATCCTAAAATTGCCGGATATGGAACGTACATCGAAGGGGATAAAGTTTATGCAAAAATACTCGGATTATTTGATGAAACGGATAACTCGATCAGAGTCATTCCGCTGAAGGGGAAATACACTCCCTCAATCGGAGACACAGTAATTGGGATTGTTAAAGAAGTTACGGCAAATGGCTGGAATTTAGACATAAATTCTCCTTATCAAGCATTTTTACCTTTGCTTGAAAATCCCGAAGTGAAGCCTGGAAAGAAGCCAAATGAAATTCTCGATCTTGGAGATGCTGTGATTGCAAAGGTTGTGAATATAGATCCGAGAATGAGAGTAACTGTTACGATGAAGGACAAGATTTGCAGAGCTATAAGATTTGGTAGAATTGTAGCAATAAATCCTGCACGGATTCCGAGAGTTATAGGGAAAAAGGGTAGCATGATCAAGCTCATAAAAAGCGAGTTGGATGTTCAAATTGTAGCAGGTCAAAATGGACTTATTTGGCTCAATGGAGATAGAAAAAAGATTTCGATTGCGGAGGAGGCTATATATTTAATAGAGGAGGAGGCACACACAGATGGTTTGACTGATAGAGTTGCGGAATTCATAAGGAGGAGGAAAGAATGTCTAGACCAGAAAGGTTCATAATAAACGGAAAAAGGCTCGATGGAAGAGCTCCTGATCAACTAAGGCCGATTAAGATCGAGGTAGATTATTTGAAGAGAGCTGATGGATCATGCTATCTTGAAATGGGAAAGAACAGAGTAGTTGCAGCAGTTTATGGGCCAAGAGAGGCTCATCCAAGGCACATTCAGGATCCAACAAAGGCAATAATAAGGTATAGATACAACATGGCACCTTTCAGCGTTGAGGAAAGAAAAAGACCTGGACCGGATAGGAGGAGCATAGAGATATCGAAGGTTAGCAAGGAGGCTTTTGAGGCAGTGATAATGAAAGAACTTTTTCCAAGGAGTGCTATAGATATCTTTGTCGAAGTCTTGCAAGCAGATGCTGGTAGCAGGACTGCATGCATAAATGCTGCAAGTGTAGCTTTGGTTGATGCCGGAATTCCGATGAAGGGGATCCTTACATCTGTAGCTGTTGCAAAGGTTGATGGAGTCCTTGTTTTGGATCCAATGAAGGAAGAAGATAACTTTGGCGAGGCAGACATGCCATTCGCTTTTCTAATAAGAGGAGGAAAGATAGAGTCGATAGCCTTGTTGCAGATGGATGGTAGAATGACAAAGGAAGAAATAAAGGAGGCGATAAAGCTTGCAAAGAAGGGGGCTATGGAGATATATCAGTTGCAGAGGGAAGCTATAATGAAGAAGTTCATCGAGGAGGAAAATGACTGAAGACATACTTTCAGAGATAAAAAAGGATTATGTGCTATCGAAGCTTAGGGATGGGGAAAGAATAGACGGCAGAAAGTTCGATGAGTTCAGAAAGATAGAGATAAAGACAGGGATAATAGGAAAAGCTGAGGGTTCGGCGCTGGTAAAGCTTGGAAATACGCAGGTTGTTGTTGGTGTAAAAATGCAACCAGGAGAGCCATTTCCAGATGTCCCAGATAGGGGAGTAATAATAGTCAATGCTGAACTCGTGCCACTGGCCTCTCCAACCTTTGAACCGGGTCCACCAGATGAGAATTCCATAGAACTTGCAAGAGTTGTGGATCGTGGAATAAGAGAAAGTGAAGCAGTAGACCTGTCTAAACTTTGCATAGAGCCTGGGAAAAAAGTCTGGCTAATCTTCGTCGACATCCATGCCCTGGATGATGATGGAAACCTCCTTGATGCTTCTGCCATTGCATCTATTTGCGCTTTGATGAACACAAAAGTTCCCGCAAGCAGATTTGGAATAGGAGAAGACTATGATTTACCGATAAATGACATACCTGTAAGCGTTACATCGCTCATCATTGGAGACGATTTTTTGGTCGATCCTACGAGGGATGAAATGAGCGTTGGAGAGCGGACTTTGACTGTGACTGTTGATAAAAACGACAACATCGTGGCAATTCAAAAGAGTGGAGATTACTTGCTCAGCGAATCGCTTTTCGAAGAAGTTATAGAGACAAGCATAAGGGTTAGCAGAAAAATAAGGGAAGAAATATTGAAACATTTAAAGGCTTGCTAGAAGCTTTTCTATGTTTGCTATTTCCTCCTTTATCTTCTTAATAGCTTCCTTGTTGTCCAAATACTCGAGAGGGCTTCCACAATTTGGACAGGAAAAGTTGTTTGCTATTGCCTCATCGTAGTTAAGCTTTACACATACGTTCGGGCAAATGTAATAAATCGCACTTGTCTCATTTTCAAGCTTCTTTTCAAGATTTCTCTTCGTCTTCTCAAGTTCCCTTCTAAGCACAATCTTAGCCTTATCGTAGTTTATCTTCCAATAATATTCCATCCAACCAGTTTCATCGTCCCTCCTCCTCTTGTACTCTGCCAGACCTATTTCGTACATTGCGAAAAGAGCTTTTCTAATCTCGTTTATCTCTATTCCAAGCTCCAATGCAAGCTGATCGTCTGTGAATTCGTTCTTAATCCCAAGGGAATAAAGAATTGCTCCAATTTCTCCGGCAACCCTTGAAACTAGCTCAGCAATAAGTTCATCACCTTTCATCAACGTTTTCACAGTACTTTATATAAGCATAACTAATATTTTAAGCTTGCGTGCTGAATTGCGTTTAGCATGCTATGATTTAAATTTTCTAATCGTTTCCCTTATGCATCTCACCTGCGCATCTCTGTTCTCCTTAAAGCTATCCTTCAAGCTCAAATGCCAACTCCTTTCCATCACCATCTTCGCCTCCGCCAAGGTATAGCTTGGAACTGAAATCAGTTTCTGCACGTATTCCTTGATCCCATTTTCCAAGTTCTCATATATCTCGTTCACAAGACCTATCATTTTTCCCTCTTCCGCAGTAACTTTTCTCCTAGTGAAAACGATTTCTCTAGCAATTCCATCTCCAACCAGCTTTGGAAGTATTTGCAATGCTCCCATATCCGGAATTATCCCGAACTCTGGTTCTCTTAGCCAAAAAATCGTTCCTGGGGTTGCAATTCTGATATCTGCTGCAAGAGCCAACTGCATTCCCCCTCCAATTGCATATCGCTGAACTGCAGCAATAACGGGAATTTTGAGTGTTCTTATGTCGTAGATCAAATTCTGAACGAATTCTATTAAAGAAGTGAGTTCTTGATCTCCAAAGCTCCCTTTTTGGGTCAGATTCATTAGAAGTTCTCTATCTAGACCAGAGCAAAATGTATCTCCTTCTCCAGAAAGAACTAAAACTTTTGCTGATGATTCCTTTACCAGGTCGATTGCTTCTCTCAGCTCATTCAGAACTTGCTCATTCAAAGCATTTTTCTTTTCAGGCCGATTTAAGATCACTCTAGCAACTTCATCTTCGAGAATAAACTTGACCTTTTCCATGTTGCAACCTACAACAGATATTTAATTTTTTATAACCAAAGAGTCAATATTCAAAGGGAGTTCAAAAAATCGAAGAGGTGATAGAATTGCCCAAGTTGAGCTCCGGTTTTATTATTGCTGGAGCGTATGCGGATAAGATTAGGAGAACTGCATTTGCCCAGTTACGAGATGCGATGAAGGAAGGGGTAATAAAGGGAGAGGAAATTGCCCGCAGCGTAGCGCAGTTAAACAGGCTTCTTTACAACATACTTGTGGAGGAGTTGAAGGTTGAGAAAGGAGATGTTGTTAGAATAGTGATTGAATACGAACTTTCACAGGGAAAAGTGAACTGGAAATTGGATACACTAAAAGTAGAAGTATTCAAAAAAGTTTCAGATGACCTAGTCCGAAAGGCTTTGGAATCCGGGCTTTCAAAGGCTGAAGCGATAATGACGGGTATAGTGGAGTATTCGCTGGAAAAGCTGGGTGAGACAGAGGATGGAGATATAGTTTTGGCTGTGAAACTCGGTGAAAGAGAAGTTGGTGCACTGGTCTTAACTCCAATAAATGAGGAATTCATTTACATAAAGAAAGCTGCAATTGTAGAACCTTCTCCACTCATAGTGGAAAAACAGAAGATACCTCTGGCTGGAAAAAGTGCTGAAGAAGTGCTAAGAAGCAACATAGGTATACTTACAACAGCTGCCAAATACGTTTCAGATGAAGAGGCAAGAAAGTTATATGAAAGTCTAAAGAGAAAGGTTATACCTACCGCTGTTGTGGAAAAAATTGAGGAAGAAAAGATTGAGGAGTAAGATTTTCTTAATTTTGCTATTTTTAGAATTTGTTTCTTTACATGAATCAATGTAAAGCCAAAAGCATTTTTAATTTTCACTGAAAAGCTGAAGATCTTAGGAATTCACTGTGCTTCCTGCGTTTTAGCGATTGAGAAGGCAATCAAGAGCTTTGAGGGTATGAAAAGTGTTCAGGTTAGCTTGGCCTTGGATGAGGCTTTGTTTTCTTACGATCCATCCAAGGTTCATTTAAAGGATATAGCTAATGCTGGTTACGACGTTCACAAAGCAGAGATTACGATCAGCGTTGAGAACATGGTTTCCATAGACGACGAATCGATAGTTGAAGCGAAGTTCAGGGATCTCCCTGGAGTTATAGATGTGAGCGCGTCTCATTTGAACAAGAGTTTGAAGACGTTGGCAAAGTTGAGCTCTCCTCAATGCTGAGGTGGTTGATTGCATCTTTGGCGATTGGCTTCGCACTGCTGATTCTCTTCGTAGATCACATGACCTCCCGTCTAGTTCCCGCGGAAATTTACAATGCTCTGGGATTTTTCAGAGCTACTTACAGGACTTTGAGGATGGCGTTGCAAATATGGACACATTGGTTGCGTTGGGAACTGCTTCGATCTACGTTTACAGCGTCGCTGTGACGATGAAACTCATAAGAGAGATGTTTACTATGAGGCTTCTGTTTTAATAATCGCTTTTGTGCTCTTAGGCCGATACATTGAAGCAAAGACTAAGCACAAGGCTGGAGAGTTAAGAAGCTCCTAGAAATGCAACCACAAGAGGGAAGTGTATTAGTTGGGGAAAAGGAGGTTAAAGTCAAAATCGATGAGCTGAAGATCGGCGACGGTTGACTTCACATTAATGCAACCAGAATTGGAAAAGAAACGGTTTTAGCTCAGATAGCAAAGATTGTCTCCCAAGCCCAAACTGGAAAGCTCGGATACAGAGAATCGTGGATAAAGTGGCTGGGCTATTCACATGGATAATGATAATCGTAGCCTCAACGACGTTCACAACTTGGTATCTAATCTTTGAAGCAAGCCTTGAGACTTCGCTTGTCTCTGCATGCTGGTCTCGTAACCCCACTGCAGTTGTTGCTGGGGTTAACGTTGCGACTCGTGAGGGAAATAGTGTGAGGAACGTTGTAGCGCTTGAAAAAGCTTGTGAAATTGATGTCGTTGCATTTGATAAAACTGGAACTATCATGGTTGGAAGATTCAAAAGAATTACCATCTTGAGTTTTGCAATTATCAAACAAAAATGCGGGGGGCGGGATTCGAACCCGCGGACCCCTACGGGACAGGGTCTTAAGCCCTGCGCCTTTGTCCACTCGGCAACCCCCGCTATTTAAGTTGTTTTAGAATGAATTTATGAATGTTGTGGTTGGAGATTTAAAAAACCGATCACAAAAATTTTTAAATTATTCCAAATTGAGTGAAGTTATGGAAGTTGAGGCGGAAATAATTGTGGAGAAGCCATCTGTAAAGAACCCAATCCTCGTTACGAGTTTCCCGGGCATAGGTCTCGTTGGTACGATTGCAACCGCGTATTTCATAAATGAACTGAAGCTAGAAAATCTCGGAATCCTAGATTCAAAGCTTTTACCACCGATCGCATCTCTGTATGAAGGTGTTGTCATGCCTCCGATAAGGATCTATGAATCCAAGGAACTGAACATCCTGCTCATACATTCCGACATTCCAATAATTCCGCAAATCGCCTATGGGATAAGCAAGGCAATTGTTAGATGGGCGATTGAGGTGAAAGCACGAAGGGTTTACTCTCTCGCTGGCATAGCGACATTTGAAGATAAGAAAAGAGTTTTTGGAGCTGTGACGCAGAAGGAATTGATAAACGAGATAAAGGATCATGTGGAAATATTCAGAACTGGAACGATCTCCGGAATTGCTGGAAGTATTATGAACGAATGTGTAGCATCAAAATTCCCAGGAATCGCTTTACTCGGAGAAACTTCTGGTTTTAACCCAGATCCAAGAGCTGCTGCAAACGTAATTGAAGCGATGAACAGAATCTTTGGTTGGAAGATAAGTGTGGACAAGCTGCTTCAGGAAGCGGAATATATAGAGGCGCAGATGCAAAAGTTGGCAGAACAGGCAGTTCAGGAAGTGAGAAGAGAGGAATTCCCAATGTATGGGTGATCATATGAGATGTTATGTTTTCAGCGGGATTGCAAAGGGGATAATAGAGGAAATAGTTAGGAGGAACATAAGAACAATAGAACTCCGCAGCGCTCACAATGTTGCGACGGCTTTAAAAGTAAGCCTTGGAGACTGCGTTTTCTTGACTTATTCAAAGATAAGGGATCTAGAAAGGGGAGTTAGTGGAGTCATAGCTGAGGTTAATGGTAAAGAAGTCGTCCATCAATCCCTCTTCTACTCTTCTCCCCATTACATTGAGGAAAGTGAGATGACGGTTGTAAGGTTAAAGCTCAATCCAAAAGGGGTTGGAAGGATAATTCAGATAAGAACTGGAGACGTGCTAGATGCAATAGAGGCGGAAGTTGTTGAGATCACGAACTTCAGAGCCTGGTAGTAAAAATATTTAAAAAATACTCCAAGTTTTTTTGTGCTCGAAAAATTCGAGGGTTGCATTCTTGGTTTAGCAATTGGCGATGCGCTTGGAATGCCTGTAGAAGGAATGAGTAGAGAAAAAATAAAGCAGATATATGGTGAGATAAGAGATTTTCTACCATCTCCATACGGTGATTTAAAAGCTGGAGAATGGACAGACGATACAGAGCAAACGCTGCTGCTTGCGGAATCGATAATAGAGACAATTTACTTTAGCCCTGAGAACTTCGTGGAAAAGTTAAAGAACTGGTTTTACACGGGAAGAAGAATTGGCCCTACAACTAGGGCTGCGATAATAAAGTTGCTAAGAGGGGCAAAATGGTATGAATCCGGGATAAATTCTGACACTTGCGGTTCAGCGATGAGAGTTGCCCCTATTGGACTTGTCTATCACTTCAACTTCAACCTAGTCGAAAGATATGCGGAAATTTCCTCAAGGATAACCCATAGCGGTATAGGGGCGATAGCTTCCGCAATTGCCGTAGCAATTGCAATAGCATGCAAAGTTTTGGATTTCAGCGATGAGGAAATGCTTGAAGAAGTTATTAAGAGAGTTGAGAGCTACGATGCTCTTTTGGCAGATAAGATAAGATTTGCGGAGGAGATAAAGAAAGAAAATCTTGATTATGCTATTGAAAAACTTGGAAACACGATTTCTGCACTGGATGTTGTCCCGATGGCATTTTACTGTGTTTTTTCAGAAAAAGATTTTGAAAGTGCTGTAATAAAGGCAGCAAATGCTGGAGGAGATTCTGATTCAATAGCTGCAATATGTGGTGCGATAAAGGGAATTGAAGGTATTTCGGAGAGATTCCTTGATAAACTGAAGGATGTCGATCTTCTAAGGGAAATTGCGAGAAAACTTTACGAAGTGCATTTAAACATAGCAAAGGTAATTTAGCCCTAGGACAACTTCAATCATGGTTAGAATTGGCATCTTCGGCTCCCATTCAGCAAAGGAAATAGGGGCATCGGCAAAGGCATGGGGTTTTGAGACGGTGATAGTTGTACAGAAAGGGAGAGATAAGCTTTACACAAAATATAACAGACACCTTTACGATCACATAATAACGCTGAACTCTTTCAAAGAAATTCTGAACGAGGAGGTTCAGCAGAAGTTGTTGGATTTGGATGTCATATTCATCCCCAATAGGAGTTTTGCAGTCTACGTGGGTTACGATGGTATAGAAAAAGATTTTGAAGTACCAATATACGGAAACAGATTTCTCCTCCGGGCTGAAGAAAGAAATGTTGAGAGAAATCAGTATTATCTGCTCGAAAAGGCTGGAATAAGAGTTCCAAAGGAGTTTAAGAAACCTGAAGATATAGACAGACTATGTATTGTAAAAGTTCAACAAGCTAAGAATCCGCTCGAGAGAGCTTTCTTTTACGCAGTTTCTCCAGAAGATTATTATAGGCAGGCAGAAAGATTGATAAAGGAAGGTGTTATCAGTGAGGAAGGTTTAAGAAAAGCTAGGATTGAAGAGTTTGTTTTAGGTGCTAGATTCAACGCAAACTTTCACTGCTATGCCTTGAAGGACATCTTTGGCGATTTTGACTTCGTTGGTTTCAGCGACAGAAGACAAGTTAATTTACAGGGCTTTTTAAACTTGCCAGCTAAAGAACAGCTGAAGATAGATATTCCCGTGAAGAATGAAGAGATAGGACATTTTGGTGTTACTATGAGGGAGAGTAAGCAGGAAATCGTTTATGAGTATGCTGAAAGACTTATAAGGGTTTGTGAAAAGGAATATCCTCCAGGGATAATCGGTATGTTCGGTCTTCAAGGTGCAATGGCATATTCGCCAGATGATGAGCTCGAATTCGTCGTTTTCGATGTATCCTTCAGAGTTCCTGGAGATCCTGCTATAGGTCCAACGTCTCCAGAGATGAGGATACTCTCACTAAAACATCGAACCAAAATTGAAGACCCTTTGGATTTAACGATGATGGAAATAAAAAAAGCTGAAGAGCTTGGAAGGTTGGAGGAGATAACGACCTAGACTTCAAGCAGTTCTAAACCATCCTCGGTGAGCAAAAGTTTTCCACCCTCCTCTTTCACAAACCCCTCTTTTATAAGCCAGTCTAGGTTGAACTTCAATTGAAAATCTGTTAGATTCAGTTCTTTTTTCAATTCTTCTCTGCTTTTCCCATGGATTCCAATTGCAGCAATTATTTCTCTCCTTATTGGACTCATCGAGGCTTTAAAGAGTCTTTCATGATGCTCTCTATCCCTAACCCTTTCTGCCATGATTTAAAGTGCAACCTGAAAAATATTAACTTTTCCCGCTTTTTACTCCTCCTCAAAACTTAGTCTGATGCTCGCAACTTTCTCCGTTTCCGGTTCCTCTATCTTTAGAATTTCTTCAAGACTTTTCCTATCCAAATCGAGGATTAGCTGGACTATGTTCGTAACTGCAAGCTTAAACTGCTCTTTATACGCTTTTCTGTTCTTTTTCAAGAAACTAACAAGTAGACAGATTTCCTCGGTCTTAATGTATATCTCCAATACATTCCCTTTCAGATCAAAAGTAAATGGTCCTGCAACACAGGTTTCGGGCTTTATTTTATGTATTGAACACTTCCCGTCTTTAAAGAAAATGCAAAAACCATCTTCTCTGCTTTTCGGATGCGCATATTTTCCAAATTCTATGTCCTCAATTTTAACACCATTTTTGATTAAAATATCTATTCTCCTTTGTGAAAGAGGTGGATTCGCATCTTTACAGCATTTCCCACCACAGCTGGAGCAGATTTCGGAAAAATCCATCATTTGAACACCCTGTTCTTTTCAACACATTTTGACAGCTTTTCACATACGTCTAAAATTTCTTCCTTAGAGAATTCCCGCATTTTTTCCATTATCCTCTCACCTAGGCTACCATTTTCAATCCTATCCTCTACGATTTTTAAGTACTTCTTCTCTTCATCATTCGCATTTTCACGCGCCTTTTTCATCAGCTCTCTAAGCTCAGATTTCAAATTCTTTGTCCCATTTACCATCGCATCGTTAAGCCTTTCCTTAAGTCCAGACTCGCTTATTTCCTGAATTTCTGACCTCAAAATAGAAATTATGAAAGATGAAAGAGCGACGTCACTCTTTATACATTCCTGTTCATCCATTACCTTTATTTCAAGGCAATTCCTTGTAAAACGAAATATCACCCCTCTAGAGTTCACCCATTCAGCACAGAGAACTTTCGAATCCATGGCTCTTAGCTCTGAATAAATTCTGTCCAGTATTCGTCTGTATTCTTCAAAACTTTTAACCTTTTCCGGAATAACATCGTTGCATATCGATGGAATTTTAATTTGATTAATTCTATAGAAATATATTCTGGAACTAATGTATAGGGGTTTACCTTCACATATTGGTGAAGAAGAAGAAATTGCCACCAAGTAAGGTATGAGAATTCTAAGCTTTTCATGCATTTCAATAGCCTCTCTCTCATTTCTATATGGTAAATTCAGCTGAAAACTCTGGATATTCAACCAGCCATGCTGTCTTATGTTGAACAACCTGTCGTAAGCCTCGTATATTTTTCTATCCCTATGGTTCCAGACTTCTGCTTTATCCAAAGTTAACAGAGGATGCATTCCAAGGCCGAGTAATTTATAACCATCGAGATAACTGAGAACTTCTTCAACTCCTTCCTGCATTTTTTCCTCGAACTCCAATAGGCTAGAAAATGGTTTTCTGGGCTTTAGTTCGATCACATGCTTTTGCAATTCTTTCCCAACAACAATTCCAGATTTTTTGAGCTTTGCTTCATTTGTTATCCTACCCCTTATTTTCTTCAAAACTATATCACTAATCGATTGCGGTTCGAAGTTTTCATCGTTTATCGAAAACTCATGCTCTGGGCCAATCATTCAGCTTATTAAAGCCATAATTATCCTTTCATAAATATCTCTATCCTTTGCATCCTCCATTCCGTGCATGATCGTTGGATTATCGTTCACTTCAAGTACAAAAAATTCCTTACCAACTTGTTTTATATCCACACCGTAAAGCCCATCTCCAACACTTTTCGCAGCATTTATGGCTATTTTTTTCAATTTCGATGCAATTCTATCCCTACTCACAGCCCTAACTTCACCCCACACGAGTTTATTGTTTACGACGTCGCGAATTCTCCATCCACCCCTTGGTAACAGGTATTTACAGGCGTAGATAATTTCGCCTTCCAGAACGCCTATTCTCCAGTCGAATTCTGAAGGAATGAATTCTTGGAGCAGTATAGCTTTGCTCCTCCTCAGAAATCTCTTTGAAATTGCCAAAAGCTCTTCAAAGTTGTTCGCCTTTTCAACGTATAGAGAAAATCTGGAGTTTGGAGCTTTTACAACCACAGGATAACCTAGCTCTTCAGCTATTTCTTTTAATTTCTCGTATTCGCCATAAAAAGGAAATGTTTTTGGAATCGGAATACCATTTTTGAGTAGTCTGTAGTATAGAGCCACCTTATCCGAGCAAATTCTGATGCTTTCGGAGTCATCTATTACTTTCTTCCCCCTCTCTTCCGCAATTCTAGAAACGACATAAGAAGTGAAAAGGGGATCTGTAGTTGCTCTGATGAAAATGGAATCGAACTCATCTATTCTATCAATTATATCCTTCCCCATAACTTCAAAGCTGTGACCGAGACTTTTAGCAGTAGCCTCGAAGATCTTTAGAGCCTCAACTTCCTCTTTATATTTAAAATTATAAGTCTCAACGAAGCAACCAATTTTCATGGATCGCACTTATGGCCAAATCCAGATCTATTTCTTCTTTGCTCAGAGGCATGAAATAAAAGGGTCTTAGTCTACCGTCTATTTTTTCTACAAATATCTTCCCCAAAGGAACACCAAAAGTTTCAAAAACTTTCCTAGCAATTATTTCCTCTTCTTCATTTCCTCCCTTAACCTTAGAAATATGCATTTTGATTTCCTCAACCTTACCTTCTATCTTAACGTGAACGACTGGATAATGGTAATCCATGCTAAGGCTGCGGAAGAACTTGTAATACTGCGACTCACTTTTTGCCATCTTCATCGAATTCTTTGAAAATGGATTAAGAGGCAGCATCACGATTTTATCTGGTTTAGGTCTTGATATGACCTCAAATCTGGGAACTTCCAATCCAGCTCTTTTAAGTCTCTCTATAAAAACCGGGGCTCTGTAGATATCCAACGCGTTTTTAACTGAGGGATAAACTAGACAATTGTTTTCCTCAGCGTGAAGAGAAACATAGTAACCTTTCGTGTGAAATCTATAATCTCCAACGAGATTAAAAACGATATCTTTAACCTTCTTCTTTAAAAAACGGTCCGGAGGCTCTAAACTGTTTTCCTCATCACTTTCCCCTACGATTATCATACCTACCCCTAACTTTATTTTGCATATATATGCTTTTCTGGATTAATTCCTTTGCAGCTTTTCTGGAATCTCTTGGCTTTTTGAAAAAACTTTTAAAATTGACCTCCAACGATTTATGTGAAAAAAGCGATGTTTATAATATTGATCATTGCAATTGTTACGAGATTGATCTTTCTCGATCTTCGACCAATGGATCATGATGAAAGTGTTCATGCCTGGATTTCTTTAAAAAACGTTGTTGAAAGCCCAAGCTATGTCTACGATCCAGCCTTTCACGGACCCTTCCTTTATTTTATAATTTCTCTCTCCTTCATGACACTAGGTGATAGCGATTTCGCAGCTAGATTGCCTGTAGCCATTTTTAGCATCTTGGGTGTATATTTTGCAACCAGATTTGAAAGATGGTTTGGAAAATCCGCCTATATATTCTCCTTTTTCACACTATTTTCCCCTTCAATGCTTTACTACTCAAGATACGCAAGAGACGATGTTATCGTCGTTTCATCCTTTATAGCCTTTCTTTACTTTTATTCATCATACAGAGAAGAGAAAAAAATGAGATACGCACTAATCGCGAGCATATTCCTAGCAATAATATTTACTTCAAAGGAGAACTGGATTCAATACTTCTTAGTTTTAATTTCTGCTATAGCATTAGAAAAATTGCTGCAAAAAAAATTCGATTTTGATTTCAACATTCTTCCCTGCGCTGCATTATTTTTATTTTTCTCCTCATTTCTTTACTCCTCAGCCTTCGCATATGCCATACATGCTAAGAATTGGGTAGAAGTCATGTTTAATACAGAGTGGATTAAAAGATTTCTGGAGAAATCCTTACCTTACTGGCTTTCTCAAGGCATAACTTCACCACATGAAAAACCGATTTACTATTTCGTAAATATATTACTGAGATATGAGTTTCTATTTTTGGCCCTTGCGCTCGTTTCGATTAGTTTTAGGAAAAAATTCAGCTTTTTCGAAATTTTTGCTATCTGCTGGTTGTTCGTATCTTTCATTTTCTACCATGCAATGGTTTACAAAACCCCATGGCTAGTCGTGCATTTAGCTGCACCATTAGCCTTTGCTGCAATGGTTTTTATGAAGGACGAATTGGAAAAGAAGGAAGTAAAAATTATACTCTCAATCGGTATTGTTGCTACATTGCTTATATCGATTCAAATAACCTATTTCGACTACAACAACGTTGAAGAACCATTAATCTATGTCCAAACGCAGTTAGGAGCGATTGAGATGGAAAAAAGAATTCGTGAACTTGTGAAAAATAATTACAGTGTTGCGGTTTTTGCAGAAGATGGTCATTTTTGGCCAATGCCATGGATTTTAAGGAGGGAAAAAGTTCTATTTACGACGACATGTCCTCAGGGTTATGATTTTGTTTTTGCCGTTTACAGGGATTACAAATGTCTGAAAGGATATAA
>JAWAQR010000019.1:0-26653 GCA_038893835.1 Archaeoglobaceae archaeon | reverse complement strand
TGAGTGCTGAGAAAATTGAAAAGAGCAAAAAACTACTAAAACTAATCGTCGACATAGGTGGAGAAAGAAGGCAAATTGTTGCTGGAATAGCGGAAAACCATAAACCTGAAGATATCATCGGCAAACTAGTAGTGGTTTTAACGAACCTAAAACCCGCAAAGATCATGGGTGTGGAAAGTAGGGGTATGATTCTGGCAGCGGATGTGGATGGAAAGGCCGTATTGCTCGTTCCAGAAGCTGAAGTTGTTGCTGGGACAAAGGTTAGATGAATGCGAAATCTATTAATTTTCGAATTCAACCTTTTATTGTGGAAAGAGTTGAAGAATATCTAGAAGCTATTTATGACTTGCAGAAAAAAGGAAAAGTTGCAAAGACTGGAGATATAGCCAAGATTCTAAACGTGAAACCTGCAAGTGTAACGGAAATGCTATTAAAACTAAGAGAAAAAGGTTATGTTGATTACAGTCCATACAAGGGAGTTGTTCTTACGAGAAATGGTGAAGAAATCGCCGAAAAGATTAAAAGAAGATATGCTATAGCCTTTAGTTTCTTCAAACATATTGGAGTTGACGAAAAACTGGCATCAAAACTTGCATGTGAGTTGGAGCATCATATGAGCGATGAAGTCGCTGAAAAGCTTAATCTGATCATCCATGCCTGTAGCGATTGTAAAAAGGAAGTTAAAAGGCTCAGCTGTGTTAGCGATGGAGTCTATGTAGTTGTCTCAAGTCCCGGAAATCCGAGGTGTGGGGAGAAAATACTTGTAAAGGAAGGAATTGCGATGACTGCCAGTGGAGAAAAAATAGAGAAAAAGGATCTTATTTTGGTAATGAAATTTTGATAGCGTAAATTTTTTCAAAGAAAAGCTTTTCCTCTCCAACTATTTCGAATACAAAACCCCTTTTTCTGATTTCATCAAAGATGCCATGATTCTGTGAAGATGCTATCAATATCGCCCTACCATCATCTGTCATGAAATCTCTCAGCAAATCAAGGAACTTGCACATAACTTCCATCCCCCCTTTTCCGCCATGAATTGCGCAGTCCTGCCAGAAATCCCTTTTTAATTCCTCCTCCAATTCGAGATAGGGGGGATTGAATAGGACTAGAGAGAACTTCTTTTTCACTCCCATCGCTATATCAGTCCTTACAACGTTCAAACCCTTTTTCCTTAATTCTCTGACCGCAAATGGGGAGATATCTGTTGTGAGTAAAAAACTGCATTTTCCTAGCAATTTCTCTGCAACATATCCACTACCAGCCCCTACTTCGATTACCGTATCATCTTTTTTCACTTCTTTAAGAGCAACTTTAAGCAGGAGCTCACTATCTTCAGCTGGTTCGTAGATCATCAACAATCCTCACAAAGTTTTTCGCCCCTATCTCTTCTGGTCTTTTAATTGCAAGATCTGGATCGAGCTTTAAATTTATTCCAAACCTCTCCCTGAATTCCTCAACGATGTTTTCAAGTTTTTTTCTTCTCATTGAAAAGGCAAATGTGACGAACTTCTCAAAGAGTTGAATGTTCTTAACCTTCACTTCTGGCCTAGGCTCTATCAAAACTACTGCTGATTCAACTTTGGGAATTGGTCTGAAGTTTTCCTTACCAACTATTTCAAGAATTTTTGGGCTGCAGTAAGCTTTTGAGATCACACCCAATCTACTATCTTCATTGCAAAGTCTCTGTGCAAATTCTTTCTGCAGCATCACTATCGCAACTTCGAATTTGTACTTTAAAAGCTTGAAGATCAAGGGAGATGAGATCTCGTAAGGAATGTTCGAAACGAATTTGTTAAAAGATGGGAAGTCTACTTTCAGAGCATCACCATGGATTAAAACAAATCTTCCGCTTTCAATTTCATTTCTAAACCTCTTTCTCAACTTTTCAATCATTCTCGAATCCTTTTCAATTCCAACAACTTTACAGAATTTAAGAAGCTCTGCCGTCAAATTTCCTGTTCCACAGCCAACTTCTAGAACTACATCGCTCCCCTTTAATTCAGCATATCTCGCAATCCTTTCAGCTATCTTTCTGTTCACCAGCATGTGCTGTCCGAGGCGCAATCTTTCCCACCTCTAAGCCAATCTCAAGCCATGCCCAAGCCCAGACAACACATTCAAAAGCCTTTATGAGATCACCCTTTTCCAAAAAGTATTCGCAATCCTTCACATACGCCTTTATGTTTTCCAGAAAGTTCTTTTCTCCACCGATTTCCTCAATTCTTTCTCTTATTCTTTTAAGCCATTTTTTCGTCTCTTCTCTCAGCTCCTCTTCTAGTCTCAACCTTTCTCACCTTCAACTTCAATCCATCTCTTTCCAAAACAATTATTTCATCTCCTTTGGAGAGATCATCTTCAGATTCTATGCTCCAAATCTCTCCACGAATTCTTGCAAACCCTTTTCCATCCCTGAACTCCAAAACTTCTCCTTTTAGCCCAACTACCTCCCCCATTGAACTCTTTTTTCTCCTTATTTTTAGAATCTTTGATATCATGAAAGTCATCAGTATCGCTATGCCGACTCCTATGCCTATAGCGAATTTTAGAAAGAAGTCATAAAAATTTGGAGGCATAAGAGGTTCTTTAACTAAAATTGTCAGCCCTAAAATGACTGATATTATCGAGGCCACACTTAGAAGGCCGTAGGTTGGAGTAAACAGTTCAGCGATCAGAAATAGAACTCCAAGAATTATCAGGAGTATTCCAAGATAGTCCACGCTTATAAATCCAAAACCAGCCAATGCTAAAAGGAGAAGTATTGCTCCAACGACTTCAGCTAACATTCCTGGAGAAGTTAAACCGAAGATCAAAAGGTAAATTCCGGCCATGAGTAAGATGGTAGCAATGGCAGGATTTGAAATGAAGCTGTAAATGTCAGCCTGTATCGGTCTTTTAACCTCTATGATACGATAGCTGCTAGTTTCAAGAACGAGTTCTCTACCATCAACAACCACTTTCCTTCCATCCAGCTTCTTTATCAACTCCTCTCTGCTGTCAGCAAGTATATCAACGATTCCAAGCTCGTAAGCTTCTTTGGCTGTCAAACTAAGCGCTTCTGTTACGAATTTCTCAGCGATCTTTGCATCTCTCCCTCTGGTATTTGCAATGTCCTTGACGTAAGTAGCTATGTAATTTATCGTTTTGTTTTCAGCCCCAGGAGCCATTCCGACTGGAGTTGCGGCACCTATGGCAGTCCCATTTGCCAAAGCAGTCACATGAGCAGAAAGGAGGATTAAAGTTCCAGCAGAGGCGCAGATCGAACCCCTTTCAACGTATGCAACTACTGGTATCTCGCTTCTTAAGAGAATTTCAATTATTTTTTGAGTGGAAGAAAAGAGTCCGCCGGGTGTATCTAGCTCAATTAAGAAAATTTCTGCTCCTTCTTTCTTAGCCACTTCATATGCGTTTTGAACTTCTATAAACGTACCTTCCGTGATCTCCCCCTTGATCTTTACAACCACAATCTCGCTCGCACCAGCAATTGGTAAGATTGCGAGGAGTAATAGGAGTGCTTTCATGAATAAATTCTCGACTGGATTATAGATTTTGCTTTACCCACCCTAGAGTTTATACCCAATCTTTCTAAGAAATTCCTTTCTCTCTTTCCTCTCATCCTCCCCTTCAATTCCCTTGCTCTTAAATCCATCTATTACCCCCACTATCCCTCTTCCCTGCTCAGTCTCTGCAACTATGACCTGCAATGGATTCGCAGTTGCTGCGAAAATTCCACAGACTTCCGGGACCTCTTTAATCTTTCCCAGAACATTTATCGGATATGCGTTCTTTATGAATATGATGAAGCTATGTCCACAGGCCAACTCCAACGCCTTCTTTGCTGCGAGCTCTCTTAACTCCGGATCGTTTCCTTCGTGTCTGACGAGGCATTTACCAGAAGCTTCGCAGAAGGCCAGACCAAACTTTATTCCCGGAACAGAGTTCACAAGCGCTTCATATAAGTCTTCGACTGTCTTTATGAAGTGGGCCATTCCAAGGATTACGTTGCAATCCTTGGGAACATCTATTTTAACGATCTCAAACTTCATAATTCTCAGTTAAGCTAAAAAATTATAAATTTTTCCGATTTCTCCATTTAACTCTGGAGATCATGTATGCAAAGACAGCTGCACCAAAGCCGTTGTCGATGTTCACAACAGCTACACCGGATGGACAGCTTTGAAGCATTGAAAATAGAGTCGTAATTCCACCCAAATTAACTCCATATCCAACGGAAGTTGGAACTGCTATCACAGGAAGATCGACCAGTCCTGCAACTATCGATGGTAAAGCCCCCTCCATTCCCGCAACAACAATAATGCTATCAACATCCTCTTCCCTTATCACTTTAACAGGCTCCAAAAGTCTGTGCAAACCCGCGACGCCAACATCGTAAAATCTCAAAACTTCCAAACCCAAAAATTCAGCCGTAATCTTTGCCTCTTCAGCAACAGGAATGTCTGCTGTACCGGCAGTTAGAATTGCTACCTTTCCTATCACTTCTTTTGCCTTTCCAATTGTAGCAGTTCTGGAAATCTCGTTCACTTCAGCCCCAATTTCTTTTAGCGCCAACATTTGTTCTTTATTTAGCCTTGTGAACAAAACAGGCTTCCCTCTTCTTTTATACTCCTCTGCAATTTTAATTATTATATCAACAGATTTTCCTTCACCAAATATCGCTTCCGGTTTTCCAGCTCTTTCTTCTCTATCAAAATCGAGCTTTACAAGGTTTTCAAGATAATCTTCGAACCTCTTCATGGTATTCTTGAATCGACTTCACGGTAATATTACCTTTCTTAACTGCCTCTATAGCCTTAACAGCTGCTATTGCACCGGGAATCGTGGTTATATATGGAACCCCATATTCTACTGCAGCTCTTCTGATTTCATATCCCTCAGTCTTTCCTCTTTTTCCAGTTGGGGTGTTTATTATTAAGTCGATCTGCCCATTTATTATCATATCTACAACATTTGGCCTTCCCTGGCTCACTTTCAAGGCTAGTTGAACATCTATTCCATTTTCCCTCAAATACCTCGCAGTTCCCTCAGTTGCATATATCTTAAAGCCAAGTTCCAAGAATTTCTTCGCTATCTTAACAATTTTCGGCTTATCTGCATCTTTAACGCTTATCAAAACGTTACCACTTGTCGGCAATCTCATTCCAGCAGCTAGCTCAGCTTTGAAGTAGGCGATTCCAAAGTCGTAGTCAATTCCCATTACTTCTCCTGTCGACTTCATCTCTGGACCAAGGACTACATCTACCCCTGGAAGCTTTGCAAATGGAAAAACAGCTTCTTTGACAGCAATATGCTTCAATACAGGTTTCCTTAGATTAAATTCCCTTAGCTTCTTGCCCAAGATTACTTTGGTCGCAATTTTTGCAAGTGGAATTCCTGTCGCCTTGCTCACGAATGGTACTGTTCTACTCGCTCTAGGATTTGCTTCTAGAACGTAAACAACTCCATCCTTCACAGCATACTGAACGTTTATCAGACCGACAACTTTCAAAGCAAGCGCTATCTTTTTCGTATATTCTTCAATTGTATCCATTATTTCCTTTGATAGAGAAATTGGCGGAATTACACAAGCAGCATCTCCACTGTGAACACCTGCTTCTTCAATGTGTTCCATGATTGCTGGTATAAAAACTTCTTCTCCATCACAGATAGCATCGACTTCAACTTCTATCGCGTCCTCCAAAAACTTGTCTATCAATATTGGTTTGTTTTCACTGACTTCAATTGCCTCATTTGCAATTTCTTCAAGCATCTTCTCATCATAAACTATTCTCATCGCTCTTCCGCCAAGCACATAGCTTGGTCTGACTAAAACTGGATAGCCTATCTCCCTGGCAACTTTCTTCGCTTCTTCAACACTGAAAGCAATTCCTCCTTTCGGTCTTGGAATTCCTAGCTTTCCAAGTAATTCATCAAACCTCTTTCTATCCTCTGCTATGTCTATGGAGTCAACAGAAGTTCCCAAGATTTTTGCGCCACAAGTTTCCAAGTCTTTTGATATATTCAACGGTGTCTGACCTCCAAATTGAACAAAGATTCCCTCAGGCCTCTCGTTTTCATATATGTTCATAACATCCTCGCAAGTTATTGGCTCAAAGTAAAGCCGATCAGATGTGTCGTAATCGGTTGAAACCGTTTCTGGATTGCAGTTCACCATTATTGTCTCATATCCTTCTTCCTTTGCACTAAAAACAGCATGGACACAGCAATAATCAAATTCTATTCCTTGTCCAATTCTATTTGGTCCAGATCCGAGAATAATTACCTTCTTTCTGTTCGTTGGAATTGCCTCGTTTTCTTCTTCATAGGTGGAGTAGAAATATGGTGTCTTTGCCTCAAACTCAGCTGCACACGTATCGACCATTTTGTAGACAGGTATTATACCCTTGGCCTTCCTGATTTTCCTGACTTCAAATTCGCTAACCTTAAAAATGTGAGCTAGCTGCCTATCTGAAAATCCCAACCTCTTCGCCTCTCTCAATATTTCGGGAGGCAATTCCTCAATCCTATACTTTTTAGCGAGTTCCTTGATTTTTTCCTCAAAATCCACTATATTCTTTATCTTTTCCAAGAACCAGGGATCTATGCACGTCAACTTGTAAACTTCTTCAACCGTAAATCCATGCTGGAAGGCATAGCGAATGTAAAAAATCCTGTCATAACTCGAAAACCTTAACTTCCTTATTATCTCATCCCTAGTAACTTCTTTGTCTTTTCCATCACATCCAAGTCCACTTCTTCCAATTTCCAAACTCCTCAATGCTTTTTGCAATGCTTCTTCAAACGTTCTGCCTATTGCCATTACTTCTCCAACGCTTTTCATCTGCGTTCCAAGTGTCTGATCTGCAGTGGGGAATTTGTCAAAGGCAAAACGTGGAACCTTTACAACCACGTAATCAATCGAAGGTTCAAAACTTGCAGGTGTCTCCTTTGTTATATCGTTTGGAATTTCATCCAGCGTATAACCTATTGCCAGCTTTGCAGCTATTTTAGCTATTGGAAATCCAGTAGCCTTCGACGCTAGAGCAGAGCTTCTAGAGACTCTGGGATTCATTTCTATGGCCACCATTTTTCCATTCTTCGGATTTATGGCAAATTGTATATTGCTACCACCTGTTTCAACACCAATTTCTCTTATAATTGCAATTGCAGCATCTCTCATTCTCTGATACTCGTAATCTGTTAAGGTTTGCGCCGGAGCAACTGTTATGCTGTCTCCTGTATGGATACCCATTGGATCAAAGTTCTCTATTGAGCATATTATCACCACATTGTCCGCGAGATCGCGCATGACTTCCAATTCGAACTCTTTCCATCCTATTACACTCTCCTCAACCAAAACCTGTCCTATCATCGAAAGTCTCAAACCTCTGCTAACTATTTCTTTCAGCTCTTCTTTGTTGTAAGCAATTCCCCCTCCAGTTCCGCCAAGGGTGAATGCGGGTCTTATGATTACTGGATAACCTACTTCTTCTGCAAATTCCAAAGCCGATTCTACATCGTAAACACTCTTACTTCTCGGAACTTCAAGTCCTATTTTCAGCATGCATTGCTTAAAGAGTTCTCTATCCTCAGCCTTTCTAATCGCTTCCGCCTTAGCACCGATGAGTTCAACTCCATATTCCTCAAGTACTCCCATTTCATCCAGCTGAATTGCTAAATTAAGCGCAGTCTGACCTCCAAGTGTTGGAAGAATTGCATCTGGAACTTCTTTTTCAACTATCTTAGCCACTATATCAGCGGTAAGTGGTTCTATGTAAACCCTGTCTGCCATTTCTGGATCTGTCATTATAGTCGCTGGATTTGAATTTACGAGCACGACTTTTATCCCCTCTTCTCTTAGCGCCTTGCATGCTTGGCTTCCAGAATAATCAAATTCAGCCGCCTGTCCAATCACTATTGGGCCACTACCTATTACCATTATTTTCCTTAAATCTTCCCTCTTCGGCATTTTACCACTCTTTAAGCAGCTTTACGAAGTTTTCGAAGAAGAAATAAGTATCATGCGGCCCAGGTCCGGCTTCTGGATGATATTGGACCGTAATTATTGGTAACTCTTTATGTTTCAACCCCTCAACAGTTCCATCGTTCAGATTTATTTGAGTAACCTCAAATTCCTTTGGTAAGGTTTTTTCATCTACTGCGAAATTGTGGTTTTGGCTTGAAATGAAAACCCTTCCAGTTTCCAAGTCTTTCGTTGGCTGATTGCTTCCGTGATGTCCAAACTTCAGCTTGAAAGTTTTTGCTTTAAAAGCCAGTGCTGTGAGCTGATGACCTAAACAGATCCCAGCTATTGGCAATTTATTTGCAAGTTTTCGGATAGTTTCAATCGTTTCCTTAACTCTTGCAGGATCTCCAGGACCATTTGAAATGAACAAACCATCCGGATCCATTTCCAAAATGGCTTCAGCAGGGAAATTGTAGGGAACAACTGTAAGATTTATTCCCTTCTTCAGCAATTGCCTGATTATACTCCTCTTAACACCACAATCGATCAATACAACCTCGAATTTTCCACCGACATCGATCCTCTTTGGCTCTCTAACGCATACTTTGTCAACAAGATCTATCTCGGAAATGAAAGGCTGATCTCTGGCAATTTTTATCAACTTCTCCCTTTCAACTCCAACACCAATAGCTGCTTTCATGGAACCATAAATCCTTATCTTCCTCGTCAGCATTCTCGTATCCACACCTTCGATTCCAACAACTTCGTAACTTTTCAAAAGCTCATCAACTGTCATCTCGCTTCTGTAATTGCTTGGCTTTTTGCAAAGCTCCCTAACAACAAATCCTTCTACCTTAACTCCATCGCTCTCAAAGTCCTCTCTGCAGACACCATAATTGCCGATCAGGGGATAAGTCATCATTAGAATTTGTCCCTTATAACTCGGATCTGTCAGAGCTTCAACGTAGCCTGTCATTGAAGTGCAAAAAACAAGCTCTCCAACTGCAATCTTTTCTGCACCAAAAGCCTTTCCTTCAAGATAAGTTCCATCCTCCAGCGCAATCGCAGCTTTCATATCACTTCCCTAAACTCCCTGATCGCATCCCTCAGCTTTGGAACATCAAAAAATTTTCTCCCTGTTATTTCGTTACATAGAGACATGTAAATGATCGATACAAGCTCCTTTATCTTCTGAGGCAATTTTGGTGGTTTTCCTACGATTTCCCTCCAATCCTTCATTCCTTTATACTTCTTAACCTTCTCATACCACTCCGTCTTTCTGTAATAATTTCTGAGGAACTCCTTACTGACTTCAAATCCATCGAGGCTGAACCTGCACTCATCAGGTGTTCCAACTGCATCTACGACCATGAATTCCCTTTTATCATCAAAAGCGACCTCAATTTTTCCATCCTCATTCTCAAGTCTTGCTTTCGCAACTTCTTTAGTTATCAGTTCATCGATTTTCAAAACAAGGTTTTTTAATCCTTCAAATTCATTTTCAGTTAAACCAGCTATCTCCATCGCCTCCCTGTAATTTAGATATCTATCAACGTCTTCCAGCTTTGTACTGAAATCGACTATAGGTTTTTCAAGCCTAATTCCCGGCTTTATTTCGCTCAAACCAAAATCTTTTGGTGAAATTTCCCCTCTCTCAAATCTTCTAAGAATGGATGAACCTTCCACGATCTTGTTACGGTATATTATCTCAAGTGGCAACAGGAAGTTTCCACGCTCCTTTTTAAAAATCGAGTAATCATATCCATCTCCTTTCTTCTCAGGTCTTATAGTTCTGACCAATCTTATCTTCATCATATTCGTGGCTTTTTCAACTTCATCGAATCTCTTCAACTTTCCATCCTCAAGTAGCCCAATGTAATGTGTCCTTATGCCGCTTTCTTCGATTTTTTCAAAGAAGAAGGCAGAAATTAGGCAAAGAGATGATCCTTTTCCATCTATTTTATCGGGCATTTCACCATAATCAAAAACAGAGTATCGATCCGAGAAGACGAAAATCCCCTCTCCCAAACCATCCGAGGGTTCCTTAATTACGATTAAATCCTTAACGCTCCCCATTTCCCTTCACCTCCTCATCAGCCTCAATAACTTCTTCTCTCTTCTTCCTCTGATAATCCATAATTGCATTCCTAACCTTTTCATACTTGATTGCAAATATTTTCGCTACCGCAACTGCAACGTTTTCAGCTTCCAAAACAAGCATCGGTGCAACTCCTGTTGGCATTCTTATGCTTGAGAACAAATCTATCCACTTATCTCCAATCGGTGGTGCTGCAATTACAGGTTTTGTCGTATTCGCATCAACAAATCCACTCAGTGCGTTACTTTTTCCAGCAACTGTTACAAACACAACGTCTTCATTTTCATAATCTTTTAATATCTTTAAAACATGTTCTGGTGTTTTATGAGCCGATGCTACCCTCAGCTCATTATCTATTCCAAAAATCTTCAATTTTTCAGCTATTTGCTTGCAAAACTCCAAATCCGCCTTTGATCCCATCAATATTACCGCCTTCATATCAGTCGCCTCAAGCTCAACTTGCGCATATCTGTGAGATTTTTAAAACTTGTGCAGGTTTGAGAATTGTAACTTTCTACAACAATGGAAGATCAATTCAGTAAAGCTTAAACATTAAGGAGACGATACCCTATATGAAGCTAGGATTCGTTGGAAGTGGAAGAGTTGGAAGTGTAACAGCTTTCACTTGCCTACTAAAACTAGATTTGGACGAAATTGCATTAGTTGATATAGCAGAAGATTTAGCGATTGGAGAAGCTATGGATTTAACCCATGCTGCCTCCGCGATCGGTAAGTTTCCAAAAATAGTTGGAGGGAGCGATTATTCTCTCCTCAAAGGTAGTGATGTAATCGTTGTCAGTGCGGGCTTTGCAAGAAAGCCGGGAATGAGTAGATTGGATCTAGCTGTTAAAAACGCAGGTATAATCAAAGAAGTTTCAAAAAAGATCGTAGAAGCTTCTCCAGAAAGTAAGATCCTGATGGTGACGAATCCCATGGATCTGATGACATATGTTGCCTGGAAAGAGAGTGGAAAGAATAGAAGAGAAGTTTTTGGAATGGGAAGTGTTTTGGATTCAGCAAGACTTGCAAGGGTTTTGCATGAAATGAGGAGTAAGGTTGAGAAAGCATGGATAATTGGGGAGCATGGAGATAGCATGTTTATAGCCAAAAGTCTCTCAAAATTTGAAGGAACTGTAGACTGGGATTTGGCTGAAAAAACAACAAGAGAAGTAGCTGCAGAAGTTATAAAAAGAAAGGGGGCAACGATTTTTGGTCCAGCTGTTTCCATTTATAGAATGATCAAAGCCATAGTTATGGATACAAAAGAAGTTATGCCAGTAAGCATAGTGCTTCAGGGAGAGTATGGAATAAGAGATGTTGCAATCGGAGTTCCAGCAAGATTGAGTAAAGAAGGAGCAGAAGTTCTGGAAGTTGATTTAAGCGAAGAGGATCTTAAAAAGCTGAGAAAGTCTGCAGAATTACTAAAGGAAAAACTAAGAGAAATCGGTTACTGATTCCAATCCGCAAACAATTTTAACCCTTATGGAAAAATTTTTTGTGGTTAAAGGGCTCGAAAGGTATTCAGCAATTAATTCTGGCGAGGCCATTGCGAAGTTTCAGATAGCAAAGAGGATCCCAGCTGAAAGAGCTGGGAGTTTAGATGAAATGTTCCGAATACATTCAGAACTGAAAAAAGAATTTAAAAAATATCTGGATGAGGACGTCGATTTTTTGAAGGAAAAACCTCCAGAGTATTCTTTTTTGAACTTAAAAAGGGACATACTCTTCGAAATGCTCAAGGAGTGTAAGTTCTGTGAAAGGAGGTGTGAAGTCAATAGATACGAGAAGAGGGGTTTCTGTAAGTGTGGAATTGTCAGCTATTTCAGCAGCGAATTTCTACACATGGGTGAGGAGCCGGAATTAATCCCTTCCCATACAATCTTTTTCAACCGATGCACGTTTGCTTGTGTCTTTTGTCAAAATTACGAAATCGTTTACAGCGATGATTATATAGCAGATCCAAAGGATCTCGCCTACATCATCGATCGCAGATACAGGATGGGAAGTAGAAACGTCAATTTCGTAGGAGGAAATCCAGATCAGCATGCTCATACAATAGTTGAAATACTTTTAAACGTTGAGTCGAACATTCCTGTCGTCTGGAATTCCAACATGTATCACAGCATCGAGCTGGCTGAGATAATCGAGGATATCGTTGACGTTTGGCTTGGTGATTTTAAATACGGGAATGATAAATGTGCGCTGAAATATTCAAAGGCCCCAAGATATCTCGAAGTCGTGCAGAGAAACTTCTTGAGGGCGAAAGATAATGGAGAACTTTTGATCAGACATCTCGTGATGCCCGGGCACATAGAGTGCTGCACGAGATACATAGTTGACTGGGTTGCAAACAATTTGGGCGAGGATGTTAGGTTCAATCTGATGTTCCAATACTACCCAACTTTCAAGGCTTATGAATATCCGGAGATAGCCAGGAGACTCACGACTGAAGAAATGAAGCGTGCATATGCTTTGGCTAGTGAAAAGCTAAAGAATCTTGTATGAAAGCTTTTGGAAAAATAGCAAACTCAGTTGCCTAGGTTTGCAAAGGCATGAACGCTACGTGGATTCTTAGAAAAGTTTTTAGTTTGGAGTTAAACTTCTGACATGGTTGAAGTGGAAGTGGTTCATGGAGATATAACAAAGATAGAAGTCGATGCCATAGTAAATGCGGCAAACACGCATCTTTACATGGGAGGGGGTGTGGCAGGGGCAATAAAAAGGGCTGGAGGTGAGGAAATAGAGAGGGAAGCTGTTAAAAAAGGGCCAATTAAAATTGGAGAGGCAATTGTAACATCTGCCGGAAAGTTAAAGGCTAAGTTTGTTATCCATTCCCCTACGATGGAACTGGATTTTAAAACAGATGAAAATAAAGTTAGACTCGCGATGAGGGCTGCGTTGAAAAAGGCTGAAGAGTTGGGAATAGAGAGCATAGCCTTTCCAGCATTAGGAACTGGAGTAGGTGGTTTGCCTAAGGATTTAGTTGCGAAGATCATGGTTGAGGAGCTCAAAAAACATGTCGAACATGGAACAAAGCTTAAAAAAATCATATTCATCGATATAAATAAGGACCAAGTAGAGTTTTTTAAAAAGGAGGTTGAAAAGTTAAAATGATTGGCAGATTTCTAGCTTATGGAAACCTTTATGAAGGGAAATTTGAAATCTATAAAGATAGACTTATCTTCGATTCTCTCGAATTTCCTCTGAGTGCGGTAAAGTTTTTACCTCCAGCAAAGCCTAGTAAGATAGTTGCCGTTGGTTTAAACTACGTCGATCATGCAAACGAGCTCGGAATGCCGATTCCAGAAGAGCCAATAATATTTTTGAAGCCTCCAAGTGCTGTTATAGGCGATGGAGATCCAATAATAATTCCAAATATAACAAAGAGAGTCGATTACGAGGGGGAGCTTGCGGTGGTTATTAAAAAGAGGTGCAAGAATGTATCAAAAGAGGATGCGATGGAATTCATTCTTGGGTTCACCTGCTTCAACGATGTCACTGCAAGAGACATTCAGGCAAGAGATGGTCAATGGACAAGAGCGAAGAGCTTTGATACATTCGCCCCAATCGGCCCATACATAGCCGAGCTTGAGGATGTTTCAAAGCTTAAAATAGTCACAAGGGTGAATGGAGAAATTAGACAAAAGTCTAATACTTCAAACATGATCTTCGATGTTCCAAACTTGATCGAGTTCATTTCTTCCATAATGACCCTGGAACCAATGGATATAATAGCCACAGGAACTCCTGCCGGAGTTGGAATGCTAAGAAAGGGGGATGTTGTTGAAGTGGAAATAGAAAAGATAGGAGTTCTGAGAAACTTCGTAGTCGACTTCAACTTTAAATACGAATGCTAAGCTACGTCTCTTGAAGTGTCTACGCGTATCCTCATCTATCGTAAACCTGAGGAGTCGCTTATCGGCCCTCTACGTTTATAACGACATTTGCCAAATCCAGAACCCGATAAACGATGTTCTTTTAGCTCACTCAACTCTGAGGTTAAGGAAAAGGGAAATGTTGTCCGAGATTATTAAAGTCGTTCATATCAGCATATATAGCTGCTAAAAAAATCAAAAATTTCCTTATCTCTATACCTATCCCCAACCACGAACTGACCATATTCGTTTAAATAATACTGAGTGAAGACGTCGATGAAGAAAACGTTTTTAATGCTGAACTTTAACATTTCCGTGTCACTTGCAACATATTTCGCAAACAAATTTGATAAATTTAATTATTATTTATTAAATTACCCCTCTTTCCCTTAACCTAGCGATTTCTTCATCAGAATAACCTAACTTCCTCAATATCTCCTCCGTATGCTCTCCAAGCTTCGGAGGTCTTTTAACTTCAAATTCAACTCCAGATATCTTCACCGGGTTGTTAAACATCTTTATTTTTCCAAGCTCTGGATACTCCACCTCAACCACAACTTTCCTGAACTTCGTTTGTGGATGCTCTATGACTTCCATTATCTCATTAACAGCCCCGCAAGGCACACCTGCTTTTAGAAGGATTTCTATCCACTCATCCCTTCCCTTCTCCTTTAATTTCTCAATTATTATTTTCTCCAACTCCTCTCTATGCTTCAATCTTTGCTGATTCGTCTTAAATCTCTCATCTCTTGTCAATTCCTCAAGACCTATCGCCTTGCAAAAAGCTTCCCAATGCCACTCGGTTGCAACTACTATGTTCACCAACTTCCCATCTCCTGCTGGATAAGGCTCATAGGGTGTTGCTAGGAAGTACTTAGTCCCCATTCTTAGATCTTCATCCTTCATACCCTCCACAATTGCCATGTTCATGAGATTCATCATCATCGTGACCGCACAGTCGAATAAGGATATATCTATCTCCGCCCCCTCACCAGTTTTCTCTCTCCTAAGCAGAGCGGCGAGAATTGCATAAACTCCATACATCGCAGCCAGAATATCTGTGATTGGAACATTTATTTTGCACGGAGTTTCTTTCGTCCCAGTGTAACTTATTATTCCTGCTTCTCCCTGTATAAGTTGATCAAATGCGGGTCGATCACGATAGGGGCCATTTTGTCCGAAACCAGAAACGTGGCAGTAAATAACTCTTGGATTTACCTTTTTAACATGCTCATAACCAACGCCAAGTGAATCAACGACACCTGGAACGAAGTTCTCTATTATTACATCCGCTTTCTCTGCAAGCTTCAAGAATATTCTCCTCCCCTCCTCACTCTTCAAATCCAAGGTCATTGACTTCTTGTTTCTGTTCACAACTGCAAAGTAAAAGCTTAGATCTTTTCTTATTGGTATCCAGTGTCTAGCTAAGTCACCAATCTTTGGACGCTCTACATGAATGACTTCCGCCCCAAGATCTGCGAGTAAAGTGCCTATATAAGGTCCAGCAACAGCTTGTGCCAGCTCGATGACCAACAAATCCTCAAATGGTTTCAAATCTCAACTCCCTCCTGAAAGCTTGAATTCCTGTTATGTATCTTCCAAGTATAAGCGTGTGTATATCATCCGTCCCTTCATAAGTGTAAACGCTCTCTATGTTCGCCATGTGCCTGATTGGAGAATAATCTAGGCTAATTCCATTAGCTCCAAGTATCTCTCTTGCTGTTCTTGCACAGAATCTTGCAACTCTAACGTTGTTTCTCTTTGCAAGTGAGATTTGCTCAGGAGTTGCTTTCCCCTCATCCATCAGTCTTCCTAAACGCCAAGCTATCAATTGTCCCTTCGTTATTTCGGTGAACATGTCCACAAGCTTCGCTTGCACAAGCTGATAGGCTGCAATCGGTGCACCAAACTGCTTTCTATTCTTTGCATAATTCAAAGCAGTCTCATAACAATCCATAGCAGCCCCTATTGCTCCCCAAGCAATTCCAAACCTTGCTTGATCCAGACAGCTCAAAGCAGGTCTCAATCCAACTGCATTCGGCAGTCTGTTCTCTTCAGGAACCCTGCAATCTGTTAGATATAGCTCTCCAACGTCTCCAGCCCTCATCGAGCCTTTTTTCTTTATGGCAGACTGCTTAAATCCTTTCATTCCTCTCTCGACTATAAATCCTTTTATCTTCCCATCGCTCACATCTCTAGCCCAAACTATTGCAATGTCAGCAATTTCAGCTTCACTTATCCAAGTCTTCGTTCCATTTAAAATCCACTCATCTCCATCTCTCCTAGCATTCGTTTCCATGCTTGCCGGATCGCTTCCAACATTTGGTTCGGTCATTCCAAAGCAGCCTATTATTTCTCCTTTTGCAAGCTTTGGAAGATATTTCTTCTTCTGTTCCTCACTTCCATACTTCCAAATTGGGAACATGACAAGCCCAGAAGTTACGGCAACAAAACTTCGCAGAGCACTGTCTACTCTTTCCACCTCCTGACATATCAGGCCAAAGGAAGTATAATTCATCCCTGGGCAGCCATATTCTTCAGGAATGAACGATCCAAGCATGCCGAGTTTTCCAAACTTCTTTCCAATCTCTCTGAAATCTAGTGGTTCTTCCTTATGCCAAGCTTCTGCTACAAGAGGTGCTATTTCCTTTTCCATAAACTCTCGAACAGAATTTCTAACCAACCTCTCTTCTTCTGTCAGGAGTTCATCGATGTTGTAGAAGTCAACCCCCTTAAACATCTAAATCACCAATTTAACTTTCCAATTTAATTAATAAATTTTTCGGCAATAAATGACCAAAAAATAGATTAACGAAATTCAAGTAAAAGGATTACAAAGACTAAAATCAGTCCCAAAATATTGCCAATCGGAAATGGAAATATCAAAGCCAATCCTGCTATGAATAAAAGAATCCTTTTACCCAGATTCAACTCCTTTCTAAAGTATCCAACACTAGCGCTGTTTATGGCTAATGCAGAGATTACAACTAGTAAAGTCCTAAAGATTATTTCTAAAGGATTATCTAAATGGGTTATTATGAGCAAAGCCGAGCCAGCAGGAGAAAGGACAAAGGTAAAGGCCATAAGGTATTTTATTATTGCTATCTTCGCCGCAACTATAGCTACTCTTAACGGATTTTGCCCTGCAACCGCTGCAGCAGCGTAAGCTGCCAGAGCTACTGGAGGGGTTACATCTGCGAGGATTGCATAGTAAAAAGCGAACACATGAACGCTGTAATGTGCTATCATTTCAGGAAAGCCATTCGCTATGGCGAGTTTTATCGTTGTAGGAACGACGAGGGCTGAAACTATCACGTAACTCGCAGTTGGTGGAACTCCCATTCCAAGGATTAAAGTGAAGATTGCAAGAAGAACTAAGGTTATATAGTAATTCCCGGCGCTCAAAAATCTAACAATTTCTTCTATCTTCATCCCAAGTCCAGTGACGAGGAGGGAATGAAGTATTATCCCCGCACAAGCACATGCAAGAGCGACGGGAATTACGTCCAGTGCACCATTGGAGAAACCTTTGATTATTTCCACGACTTTAACCTTCCTTAACAACCCGATTGCAAAGGCCACAAAGATTGCGGTGATTACCGATATCGCTATCGTATAACCCTGAAAGATCATGAAGATTAGAATTACTATTGGTAGAAACATGTAGATTTCTTTCAAAACCTCTTTTTTGCTCTTCTTTTCTCCCTCTATTTGTCTAGTCAATCCAATCTTCCTCGTATAAAGCTCCAGATATATTTGAAGTGAAATATAATACAATAGAGCTGGTAAAATTGTCATTATTATAAGAGTCTTATAATCTATACCCATAACTTCCATCATTATGAACGCTGCAGCTCCAAGAATTGGTGGAGTTATCAGAGCTGCAGTTCCTGTTCCAGCTATAAAGGCTGAAGAGAACTTTTCATCATATCCAGCTTTTCTGAAAGAAGGTAACATCGTTGTGGCAACCGTTGTCGTTACAGCTACTCCTGAGCCAGAAACCATTCCCATCACAGCTGAATAAGCCGTAGTAGCTCTACCAACATCCTGTGGGGATCTTCCAAGGAATACAGAAGCAAAATCGGAAATGAACTTCGTTATTCCTATAGCTTGCAATACACCAGCCAGAATCGTGAAGTAAACTATGTATTTCGCCGAAACGCCAAGAGGAAGACCAAAAATTCCAGCTTCAGTTTCCATCCAAGCTTTACCAATTGCCAACGCTACATCTCTGAACGTATGCCCGATAGGAGGAGAAATTTGATGACCCAAAAATGTGTAGTTGAGAAAGATTAGAACGATCGCAGGCAACGGCCAGCCGATCTTGATATTGGTTGCGTAAAGGAGAAGGAGAACCATGAGCCAGCCGACTAAAATGTCGAGAGTATTTGGAAAAACAACTCTGTAAATAATTTTTTCATAATCAATTATTAAATAAATTGTTGCGGGAATGTAAAGAATTAAAAGAACAGACTTCCAGCTGACTTGTCTTTTTAAATATCCAAGCAAGGCGTCCAATGGGAAGGTTACAAACCAGAGAAGGATTATCAAGAGAGAAATGAATACATCCATAGCTACGATTGCCAATACCATTGCACAGGGTAAAGATAGTGTAGAAAGGATCAAATTACTGATTAAACTCGTTCTCTTCCCATAAGCCATGAAAGCTAGTGCTCCCATGCAAAACATCAGGTGCAAGCTCCTTATGAGGTGAATTTGGTCAAAACAGTATCTAACCACAGGAGGAAGCCAGAGGAGGTAAGGAATAAAATATGGATAAAATATTATAAATATACTATAAAATGCTAAAAAACCACCAAAGTATTTTGCAAAACTCATGAAATCACCTGCATACTAAAATTCTCGTCAATCTATTCGTTTCAAATTCATATCCTTTTGCTTTCAACTTCCAACCCTCGTTTACCAGCATTTCCCCGACTTCTTCATTCAGAATTGCCACGAATTTTCCATCCTCGCGGGAATATTGGGATGTGTAATAGGAGATCGATGCTTCATCATCGCTGATCATTTTCTCAATGAGGATTTTTCCATCCCTAACACTTGCATATAGGGCAATTTTACCTCCATGGATAGAGTGTCTAAATTCCAGCTCGAAACTCTGAGAGTTGATCCTTTTGCCCTCAACACATATGATCGAGCTTTCCAAATCAGAAAGTAGAAGGGTTAAAAAAATAAGGGTGAAAACTAGTTTATTCACTTCAACACTCCCCTCTCTTTAAAGTACTTCAGCGCCCCCGGATGATATGGAACATCACCCTTATACATCATGGCGTTTTCCAAAGTCGTCTGTTTGGCAGCCGGATGCACTGCATAGAGCTCGTCGAGATGCTCAAAAGTAGTCTTTACAAGTCTGTATACAAAATCTTCAGGCAAATCCTTGTGACAGAACATCACGTTGAGCGTTGAGACTGTTTGAACATCTTCTGGTGAACCGTAGTACTCCTTCTTCATCACATCCGCCACATAAAGCCCCGGATATAGTTCGTTAAGCTTTTCTACAACTTCATTTGGAACCGCTATGAACGATATTTGCTTTCCTCTCTGCTTCAAATTCGTTGCAAGCTCGGAAACTGAAGCTGTAGGAATAGTTCCACTCCAGAAATAAGCGTCGAGTTTTCCATCTAACAAAGCGTCAGCAGATTCCTTTGCACCAAGCTTTTGCCAGACTGAAAAATCTTTCGACGGATCTATTCCTGCAGCTTTCAAAATGGCCAGCGCATCAATCTCAGTTCCACTACCTGGTGCTCCAGTAGATACTCTTTTGCCTTTGAGATCGTAAACACTCTTTATTCCACTATCTGAGGTCGTAACGATGTGTATCGGCGTTACATAAGTTACCCAGAGAACCCTTATCCAATTCTGTGGCTTTTTTTCAAATGCCTCCAGATTTCCGTGCCAAGCATCGTGAACGGATTTTATCAGTGAAATTCCTATCGTGTCCTTTGGTGATTTGTAAACGTAAAGTAGATTATCGACACTAGCCTTTGTCTGCACAGCATTTGCTGAGATGTTCAAATACTTAGAATAAATCGATGCGAGCCCAGAGCAGTAGTAAATATAAACTCCACCAACAGTCCCGGAAGCTATTGTTAAGGAGGTTGGACTTGTCGGAGTTGGTGTTGGTGTGGGAGTTGGAGTTGGCGTTGGAGTTGGTTGCTGGCACGCTGAAAGGGCTACAATTGCTAGCAGCGTCAATAATATGAGCACTTTTTTCCTCACCATAATTCTTATTGTTTTTGTGATATTTAAATTTTTTGGAAGTGTTTTGCCAATTAAGATAATTATTTTATGTTGCTAACTGGTTTGAACTTGGAGAATTCAACAAATATCTCATTGACCTTTATATCCATCTTTATCCCCATCTCATGCAGGGGAGCCAAATGGTTCAATCCGGCGCTGACTATCAATCTCGCCCTTCTGCCAACTGGAAGGCTAAAGCGTTTGTCGGATGGATGAAGAATTGCAAGTACACCTCTAAAACCCTTGGAGTTTGCAATCTCGATTGTGCGGAGCACTATGTCGATTGCATATCTGCTAAAACTTCTAACAGCCGATATTATCACCCCATTTCCAGTCTTTAAAACAGAGTTTATGGAAGTTAATCCAGAACGTAATAAAAGCCATCCGGGGCTCATAGTTGTTCCGGAGTAACTTATGAGTTCAAGAATTCTATTTGGAGTCATTTTTTCAACACCAATTAGTGCTGCAAATTCTGGATGGGTGTTCACACCTTTAGATCTAAGCAAAACATCGTATATAGTATTTGAAATTGTTGCTAAAGCGAAATGACCTTTCGGCACTTCTCTGTCATTCAAATCCTCACCCTCGTCTGCGAAGAAAACACCCCGATGAATGATGAATGGAAATTCCTCCATTTCAGCCAAAACACGATGACAGGTTTCGAAATCCTCCTTACCTATAATCGCCAAATTCGTCGGAACCTTTCCCCTCATTTTGTAAACATCAAAATCACACGTATAAACATTTATTTCAATTCTTTCACTGAACTCTCCAAGTCTTTCAGAAGCTTTGGATCCTCTAAGAAATTCTATACCCTCAACAGTTATCTGAGTCTTTCCATAATTCCCCTTGGCTACAAAACCTTTTTTTTCGAGTTTTCTCAAATGATATCTAACAGTTCTTGATGTTATGTTAAAACCTCGACTTTGGAGCTCTTTTTCAATCTCCTGAGAGCTCAATGGACCAAATTCAGCAAGTATATCTAGTATTTCTTCTTCGATCATTGAGAAAATTTGAGAGTAGTGGTAATAAGTTTTTTCGTTAAATCAAACTCAAACCAAAACAGGTTCCACAACTGAAAACCTTTCGACGTCGATCAATCCAAGATCTGTAAGCTTCAACTTTGGAATCACTGGTAGCGCTATAAAGGACAGAGTAATTATGGGTGATTTCAACTTACATCCAAGCTCTTTCAATTTCTCCTCTATTATTTCCAGCTTCTCAGCAACTTCTTCAGCACTTTCATCGCTCATCAATCCAGCAATTCTTAAAGGTAATTCAAAAAATTCTCCATCGTAAACAACTATTCCTCCACCTATTTCGATCAATCTGTTTACAGCCCTACAAATTCCCTCATCACTTGTTCCAATTGCAACGATGTTGTGCGCATCATGTGCTATTGTTTGCGCAATTGCTCCTTTTTTCAATCCAAACCCTCTAACGTATGCCTTTCCAAATCTTCCAGTTTTACGATGTCTTTCCACAACCACAGCTTTCAATATGTCCCTTTTAACATCGATTCCTTCCACGAATTCAATTGTTTCGCCAGTAACGATTTCGCCATCGAATATCTCTATAATCCTAGCTCTACCCTTTTCGATGTACAGATCCTCCTCTTTTAAAATCTTAGCATTAACCGTACTTTTGGCATCGTTGGGATAGTGATAAAACTTAAATTCAGGCTCTTTTCCACCAACAAAAACTTTTTTAACATCAAAACTCCTCAAATCTCTAACCAAGACCAAATCAGCAAATCTACCTGGAGCGAGTAGTCCTGCATTAATTCTAAAATACTCTGCCGGATTTATTGTGACCATCTGCAGAGCCTTAATTTCATCAATTCCCTCCGCAATTGCTTTTCTTAAAACACTATCCAAATAGCCTTCGCGAATTAAATCCTTCACACTTCTATCACCATCTGTAACCAGCATCGTGTATTTTTTTCCTGCAATTTTCTTCAAGTTTCTTAAATTTCTTCCAGCTGAGCCTTCTCTAATCATTATCCTCATACCCAATCTCAGCTTTTCCTCAGCTTCATTTATTTCAGTGCTCTCGTGATCCGAAGAAATGCCTGCTGCAACGTAGGCATTTAAATCCTTACCCGTAACCTTTGGACAATGCCCATCGACTAGCTTAGCTCTTAAAATCTTTTCAAGAGCCAAATCCTCAGCGTTTATCACTGCTGGATAGTTCATAAATTCAGCCAAACCGATTACTCCATCCATTTTCATGAGGTCCTCTATGTCTTCCAAACCTATTTCTGCACCAGTTGTTTCAAATGGGGAAGATGGGACACAGGATGGGATTAGGCAATAAAATCTTATAGGAGCAATTTTTGCCTCTTCCAAAATGTAAAGAATTCCCTTTTTACCAAGAACATTGGCAATTTCATGTGGATCGGCTATGATGCAAGTGTTCCCCCTGGGCACCACGATTCTTGAAAATTCGGACAAGGTTAGCATGCTCATTTCAACATGCGTATGTGCATCTATTAAACCAGGAACTGCGTAAAGATTTCTTGCATCTATCTCCTTCAAACCACTGTATTTCCCAATTCCTGCGATTCTATCTCCACAAATTGCTATGTCTGCAGTATATATTTCCTCAGTTAGCACGTTGACAACCTGCGCTCCCTTTATCACCAAATCTGCTCTTTCTTTTCCTCCTGCAACTAATATTAATCTCTTCAAATCACTCTTCGATAATTTCTCTGAGGAGATCATTTTCAATTTCAACTCCAAACTCCTTCAAAGCCATTACAGCCTCCTCCAAATTTCTAGCCCCCTTTTTAGCAATCAACCCTTTTATATCTTCCCTTATACTCCAGGGATAAACGATCCATTTCCAGCTTTCCATTTCCGCGGCGAAGTAATCCGGAACAAAAGCTGAAGTTTTCTTGTAATCAATAACAGCAGTCTTAACTTCTTTCGCCTTTAAAGAAATTATGTGTTCCTTTACTATCTTCATCGTCTCTCCCGTATCCGCAACGTCGTCAACTATAAGAACATTTTTCCCTTCGAGATTTACTGTCAAAGGCTGGGTTATTGTCGCTTTTCCAGTTATAGTTGCAACAATTCCCCAATGCTCCGTTTTTATGCTGTAGAGTTCTTTTACATCCAGAAAATCTGCAAGAATTCTCGCTGGAACCCAACCGCCTCTTGCAATGGCAACGATTGCATCAACTCTAAAACCGCTAGACTTTATCTTTCTTGCTAACTTCCTACATAGACTCTCGATATCTTTCCAATCATAGACGTGGCATTTAAACATCGCTCATATTTAGCGTGGAATTAAATATTCTTTTCCACTCACAAGCTAAACCAAAAGTTTTTTAAATTTTTACTACTAACATCTTATAGCCAGGGTGGCAGAGGGGCAATGCGGCGGACTGCAGATCCGCTGACCCCGGTTCGAATCCGGGCCCTGGCTTTTTATTAAAGCTATCAAATGAAGATTTTAGTAAAAAGCTATTAACCATGCGAAAATGCTGTTATTTTTAAATTTAATTCTTCAATTTTAATCAGAAACAAAGAACCGAAAAAATTTCGAAAACATTATCTATGTCTCATCCAAATTGTATTATGGCACAGATATATGTTGTTGGGCACAAAAATCCCGATACGGACACGGTATGTTCAGCAATAGCTTTTGCATACCTTTGGAATAAATGGAAGGAAACTGGGGCGATGAGTAAAGTCATGAAAATAGAGGACGAAGCGATTCCAGCAGTTCAGGGTGAATTGAATGCTGAAACAAAATTTGTGCTTGAAAAATTCAAAATTGCACCTCCACAAAAATTAACAGATGCTTCTGGTAAGAAAATCGCTCTTGTAGATCATTCTGAGAAAGCGCAAAGCTTAGAAAACATAGATAAAGCTGAAATAGTTGCAATCGTAGACCATCACAAAATCGGAGATATAACGACTCCAAATCCAATTCTCTTCCTCAACCTTCCAGCAGGCTCGACCGCAACTGTTTTAAAGATTCTATTCGACAAAACTGGCATAAGCATACCAAAGGACTTGGCCGGAATAATGCTTGCATCGATATTGAGCGATACTGTAATTTTCAAGTCTGCAACGACTACGGAGCTTGATAAAAAAGTTGCTGAAGAGCTGGCAAAAATAGCGGAGATCACCGATTTGGTAAAATTCGGAGTTGAAGTAAAAGGAAAGCTCTCTGAAGTCCATGGGATGAGCGCTAAAGATATAGTGATGAGAGACTTTAAAGATTTCATCATGGCTGGGAAGAAAGTTGGAATAGGACAAATTGAACTGCTAGATCTATCCTTGATCGAGAACAGGAAAGATGAAATATACAACGAACTTGTGAAGAAGAAGGCTGAAGGGTATCACAGCGTTTTCCTGATGCTCACAGACATAATGAAAGAGGGGACAGAGCTTTTAGTTGTGACAGATGATCCGAAGATCGTTGAAAAAGCCTTTGGAAAGAAATTGGAGGGCAGAAGCATCTGGTTAGACAAAGTTATGAGTAGAAAGAAACAGGTCGTTCCACCGCTTGAAAAGGCTTTTTCCTAAATTTTTAGTAAAAACTTTTTATCCTTTCACATACTTTTGCCGTGAAGATTGAAAGACCCAGAGGAACTAGGGACTTTTTACCGGAGGAAATGGAAAAAAGAAGGGAAGTGGAGAGAAGGCTTAGAATGATTGCAGAGAGCTTTGGATATAGAGAAGTTGCAACTCCAACCTTTGAACATTCAGAGCTTTTTAAAAGAAAATCTGGGGAAGGTATTGTAGAAGAGATGTACGTTTTTGAAGATAAATCCAAAAGAGAACTAGCCCTTCGTCCAGAATTAACTGCACCTGTTATCAGAATGTTTGTAAACGAGTGTAGCAGACTTCCAAAGCCTATAAGGTTTTACTACTTTGCCAACTGTTTCCGCTATGAAAGACCACAAAAAGCAAGGTATAGAGAGTTCTGGCAGTTTGGAGTTGAATTAATAGGTTCTGATTCCTATCTCGCCGATGCTGAGGTAATTCTGCTCGCATACAAAATGCTTGAAAGTCTCAACATAGACTTTGAACTGCACATAGGCCACGTTGGTATTCTTAGAACTATTCTCAAGCCCTTAGGAGATGATTCTTCAAAAGCCATGAGACTAATAGATAAAAGGGATGAGGAAGGATTGGCAAAATTTTTCAGAGAACGCGGAATAAATCGAGAGCTTGAAGAAAAGGTTTTCAGATTCATGGATCTGGTTGGTGGGAGAGAAGTTGTTGAGGAGGCAAAGAATTTGATCGACTTCGATTTTGAAAAAATTGAAAAGCTCCTGAATTTAATAGAGAATCTAGGTATCGATTACAAGCTCAATCTTGGAATTGCTAGAGGGCTTGATTACTATACCGGAATAGTTTTTGAATGCTACGCTAAGGACTTGGGAGCACAGAAGCAGATATGCGGAGGGGGTAGCTATGAGCTTGCCCATCTCTTTGGAGGGGAAAAGACTCCAGCAACTGGATTTGCCATAGGTTTTGATAGAGTCTGCGAACTTTTCAAAGGAGATGTTAAAAAAGATCCTGTGATCGTCATTGCAAACTTTCCCGGTTTTGAGAAGTTAGCTTTCGAGCTGGCTTTGAAGCTGAGGAAAAACGGACTAAAAGTGCTCGTAGATGTTATGGAAAGGAATCTGAAAAAGCAGCTGAGTTATGCAAATGACGTTGGAGCAAATTATGCTATTATAATTGGGGAAGAGGAAGTAAAGAAAGGAGTTTTTAGAGTTAAAAACTTGAAAACTGGAGAACAACTAGATGTCAAGGCAGAAGAAATTACCACTTTTCTCTCTGAGTTAGTGAAAGAAAGAGCATAAGAACAGGGACTATTTCTAGCCTTCCAGTCCACATGTTTATTATCAAAACAATTTTTGCAATTTCACTTAATTCAGCGATGCTTCTTGCAGCAATTCCGAAAGCTGGTCCTACGTTTCCAAGGCTTGAGGCTGAGAGGGAGAAAGAACTTTCCAGATCGTATCCAAGTAAGGAAAGTATCAGGGAAGAGGTGAAGAAAAGGAATATGTAAAGAATAAATATGACAAGAATTCCTTCCACCATATCCCTTTCTAGCACAAAATTGCCATATTTTATCGTCCTAATAGTCCTAGGCTCGATGAATTTATACATCTGATAAACAATGTATTTCATCAAGATCACGATTCTTATAACTTTCAATCCTCCAGCTGTAGAACCGCTACAGCCACCGATCAGCATTAAAATTAAAAGGATCATTTTTGCAGAACTTTCCCATCTGCTGAAATCAGCAGTTGTAAAGCCCGTTGTTGTCATTATTGATACAACTTGAAAAGCTGAGAAGCGTATAGAATTGCCAAAATCATAGCTTTTCAGGTTTATTATTGAGAGAGCAAGAGTGGATAGGAAAATGAATAAAATGTAATGTCTGAACTCCAAATCCGCAAGAGATCTGAGCTGCTTGTTCGTCAAAGCA
>JAWAQR010000018.1:0-27824 GCA_038893835.1 Archaeoglobaceae archaeon | reverse complement strand
ATGAATTTCTGTCCAAGAAAAGATGATATCCTAAAGGCTGTGAAGGAAAAAGTTGGAATCGAGGTTGTTGAGGGGACGCACAAATATATACCACCAACAATATTCTAAAAAAATTAAAAATTTATTATTATTTATTTTTAGTTCTTTCCAAGAAATCGCCGATCACGGTACCGGTTATGAAGAAGAGAGCAAATACTACTGCTATTACCAACATTGCAATAGTTGTACCTATCGTTGCACCTATCACAGAAACACCTGGACTCAGAATTCCCAGCAGTATCCCCAAAATAACTCCAATTATCACACCTATGAGCACTGCTTTTTTCAATATTGCAACCCTATCTTCCTTTCCAGGTCTCCTATAACCGTAAACTATGCCCAAAAAGAGGATTACGAGAACTATCCATAGATCCCAGACCATGCGCTGCAGAGTATTCAAGATTATTTAAGTCTTTCTTTAAAGGTTGGGAAACTTTATCTTCTCTGGTATAAAAGCAATTTATGAAAGAACTAATCCTAGCACTTGACATCGAAGACAAGAAAGCTGCACTGAAGATAGCTGAAAATCTTTCAGATCTCGTCGACAGATTTAAAGTAAACTATCCGCTTATTTTATCAGCTGGGGTCAAAATCTTGTCTGAATTGTCAGAAATTAAGTCAGTAATTGCGGACTTAAAAATCGCCGACGTCCCGCATATAAGTGCTAAAATAGCAGACATAGCATTTAGAAATGAGGCGAAAGCGGTGATAGTACATGGTTTTGTTGGAAGCGATTCCCTAAAAGCGGTTTTAAACGTATCAAAAAAATACGATGGAGAGGTATACGTTGTAACTGAACTCAGCAGCGAGGGGGGAAGAGAGTTCATGGAAAGCGTCTCATTAGAAATTGCAAAAAAGGCTATGAAAATCGGTTGTCATGGCTTAATAGCACCTGCAACGAGGATTGAAAAGTTGAAGATGATTAGGGAAATTGCAGGAAACATGAAGATTTTCTGTCCAGGAATTGGAGCACAAGGAGGAAGCTTTGAAGCAATAAAATATGCTGATGGTCTCATAGTTGGTAGGGCCATTTACCTTGCTGAAAGGCCAAGAGAGGTTGCGAAGGAAATAAGGGAGTATGTTCAGGCTCATAGTATTTGACCTTGATGGGACGATCGTGGAGTTCAACATACCCTTCGATCTGATCAGGGCGAGACTTGGAATTAAGAATAGGTTCATCTTAGAAAGAATAATGGAAGAGACCGATGAAAGAAAAAGGAGAGAGATGCTTCAAATCCTAGAAGAGTTCGAAATAGAGTCTGCAAAGAGTTCCAAGCTAGCTTTCTACGCAAAGGAATTACTAGATTTTCTTCGCAGATCTGGAATAATTCACGGAATTGTTACGAGAAATAGTAGAAGAAGCGTTGAAATAGTCGCAAATAAGTTTGGACTGAAGTTCGACTTTATAATCTCCAGAGAAGATGCGAAACCAAAACCATCTGAGGAGCCTATAAAAATCGTCATCGAAAGATTTGGGGTTAAAGGCGATGAAACTCTAGTTGTTGGAGATTTTCTTTTTGACTTACTCGCTGGAAAGAAAGCTGGAGCGAAGACTGCGCTTATAGTTCATAGTAAAAATTATAGCATGGTCGAAATCTTTAAACCTCATGCCGACTACATCTTTCATTCCCTAAAGGAGTTGGCTGAATTTCTTGGGGATAAAAATGATTCCAAAGGATCATCCCAGATACGAGTCTCTCATGATTAGAGAAAAACTGGTCGAAGGTGTAAAGATGGGGGTTACAGCGATTCAGGGATTGATAGCACATGGAAGGGGGGAGGCTTTTGACTACATTTTAGGAGAAAGGACTCGTGAGTTCGCTTTAAAAGCTGAAAAAGCTGCAGTTGCAATGATGTTGCTAGCAAGGCATCCTGTGATAAGCGTAAATGGAAATACAGCTGTTTTAGTTCCAAAAGAGATAAAGAAGTTGGCTGAAGTTTTAAATGCCAAAGTAGAAATAAACGTCTTTCACTACAGCAAGGAAAGGGTTGCTAGGATAGCTGAATTTTTATCTAGTTTTGGAATAAATGCCCTATGCGCTGGAGATGCTGAGTTAAAAGGTCTAAGCTCTGCAAGGAGAATAGTGGATAGCAGGGGTATTTTAATTGCTGACGTCGTTCTTGTCCCATTGGAAGATGGAGACAGATGTGAGGTTTTGAAAAGACATGGAAAGAAAGTTGTGGCAATCGATCTAAATCCACTTTCCAGAACTGCAAGGATGGCAGACATAACGATAGTAGACAATGTGACAAGAGCAATTCCAAAGATGGTAGAACTCGCAAAGGAAATGAAGAATTTGAAAGAAGAGGAACTTAAAGAAATATTGAGAAATTATGATAATAAAAAGGTGCTAGCAGAGGCTATAGATGGGATAATAGAATATCTTGAGAATATGAAGAGATCACTTTAGCCTCCTTTCAACATATCTTCCCCTCTCCTCAATTTCTTCGGCTCTTTTTATCACTTCCTCTTTTCCAATTTCGAGATATCCCTCAATAAATGCTTTTTTAAGACTTTCCCAGTTTTCAAAACCAGCCTTAAGCGATTCCAAGTAAACATGCACATCCACACCTTTTGCTTCAACTCTGTTGTCTATAAAAGCCAAGCCGAAGTCGAGGAAGTATATTTTTCCCTCGCTAAGGATCATGTTCATCGGCGTTATATCGCCATGGATTATGTTTGCAGAGTGCAACTTTGCGACAAGTCTACCAATTTCTCTACTTATTTCCTCATTCATGCATTCTTTAACTGGAGTTCCGTAGATCCTTTCCATGACTATTGTATCTCCTTCAACATCCAGAATTATTGGAGTGGGCACACCATACCTTCTTGCAAGAGAAATTAGCTTAGCCTCAGTTCTTGTTCTCCTCAGCCTCAAAATTTCATCTATCTCCTTTATTCTATATCTTTTCGGTTTTCTTTTCTTTACAACAACTTCCCCTATCCTCACTTCCGCTTCACCGCCAAGGTATATCACATTCGGAAATGCAGATCGCTTTTTAAAGCTTTTACATTTCAGGAATTATTATCATCTTACCATCAAGCTTAATAATCTCAGCCTTTATTCCATACACTTCTCTAATCGTTTCCTCGTTCACAACTTCCTTACCTCCAAAGGCGAAGATTTTACCATTTTTGAGTAAGAGGACCTTTTCAGCATAGTTCAAAGCGAGGTTCAAATCGTGCATAGTTACAATTGCAGAAATCTCCCTCTCCTTTACAGCCTTCTTCACAAGTCTCATAACTTCAATCTGGTTCCTTATATCCAAATTGTTCGTCGGCTCATCAAGTAAAAGAAATTTTGGCTCTTGTGCAAATGCTCTAGCTATCAATACAAGCTGCAATTCACCCCCGCTCAGCTCATTAAGTCTTTTTAGAGCCAGATGTTCGATTTTAAGCATTTTTATTGTTTCCTCGACTACTTCGATATCCCTATCACTCACATTCCACTTTATATATGGCCTTCTACCGAGCAAAATCGCATCAAACACAGTTAAAGAGTTTATCTCTCCCCTTTGTGGAACGTAACCAAATATCTTTGCAATTTCAGCTTGTGGAATTTTTCTCAAATCTACTTTTTCGATGTAAACTGCCCCATTGGGTTTTAAAATTCTGTTAAGACACTTCAACAATGTCGTCTTTCCACTGCCATTCGGGCCAAGAATGAATAGCATTTCTCCTTTCTTTACAGAAAAGGCTATGTTTTCTAATACTTCTCTATTTCCATATTTGTAGCTCAATTTTTCAACTTCGAGCATATTTACTCCTCAGGAGCAAGTATATGAACATCGGCGCCCCTAAAAGGGACGTAATGATACCGACAGGGATTATGATCGGAGATATAATCGTTCTACCTACCGTATCAGATGCCAGAAGAATCAAAGCTCCAAGTATAGAACTGGCAGGTATTAGAAACCTGTAATCTCCCCCAATCGCAAGTCTAACCACGTGCGGAGCGACAAGGCCAATGAAGCCGATTATACCTGTAAAAGAAACGCACACAGCAGTTAGAAAAGAAGACACGAACATTCCCTCAAGCCTTATCTTCTTTGGATTAACTCCGAGTGATATTGCAACTTCATCCCCAGAAAGTAAGGCGTTGTAATCCCAACGACGGTAGAAAAAGTAAAGAAAGCTGGCAAAGAAAGTTGCAATGATCATGTAGATTTCGATCCATCTAGCCCTACCAACATCGCCGAAAGTCCAGAAAACGATCGAAGCAACTTGAACGTCGGTTGCGAAATACTGTATAAGCATAACTCCTGCCTGAAATAATGCAGACATTGCAACTCCTGCTAAAATAATCGCCTCAGGAGTCAAATCGCGAAGCTTAGAAAGGAGTAGAATTACGAAAGCACTGATCAAAGAGCCAAGAAAGGCAAAAATTGGGACTAAATAAGGATTGAAGATTGTCAAAGATTCGCCAACTCTGTGCAACTGTCCTAGGCCAAAAAAGACTATTGCAACTGCAGCTCCAAATGCCGCACCTTGAGAGATTCCGAGTGTAAAGGGAGATGCAAGTGGATTTCTGAGGATACATTGCATAACAGCCCCAGCAATTGCGAGACTTGAACCGACGAAGATTGCCGCAAAGATTCTCGGTATTCGAACGTTCCAAAGAACTTGGTTTCCATTAAAGATCTCGTTTATCAATTCAAAAATAGAAATTCTGTAGGAGCCTAGGCTTAGAGAAACTAGGGAAAGGAGTAGAAGGGATAAAAGTGAAAAAATTGTAAAATAGGTCCTTTTCCAAATGACACGTCTGTAATCACCAGCTACTGACATCTATTCTCCCCAGCTCTCCATACTTTGAAGCGATCTCATCGTATAGCTTTTTACCTACGAAGAATTCGTAGATCTCATTTGCTTTATCTCTAATGTTCAAGTCCGCGAATTTCTCTGGATAAAGTACTTTTCCAACCCAATAGCTGTTAACAAGGGCCTGTTCTATGTTCGTATTGTAGAAGTTGAAAGAATAAATTCCATAAACCTTCCCATCGTTAAAAGCTTTCAGTGAGCTGTAAAAAGTCTTATCTTTTGAATAATCAGCCTTAATTAAGTGCAGATTACCAAGGTCTAGGAAAATTATCTCAGGCTGCTCTGTAATGAGAAATTCCTTGTCTATGAAGATGTGCGCAGTCGTGTTTACTTTGCAGGCTATGTTCTCGTTGAATATGTTGTTAACTTCAAAGGGCGGGAATCTGCAGGTTGTAGATACTATTCCGTGCTGTCCTTTGAATCCCAATCCACCAACATAAACTTTTGCAGGCTTTTCGGCATTCGCAGTTCTTTTGTTGAGATCGTTGACAACATTTTCTATGTACGTGATTATCTCCTCAGCTCTTTTATCCTTTCCAAGGATTTTTCCCATCAACCTTATAGAATCGAAGAGTTCCCTCGTTCTGAAATTTCCAAGAGTTCCGTAATTTATAACAACAACCGGAATTCCTGTTTTTTCTTGCAAGTTTTCAGCATACTGCGCGCTGACAACTGCAAATATTACGTCCGGTTTTAGCTTCATGATCTCCTCAACATTCGGTTTCGGATCATCAGGGCCACCAACACCTATTGTTGGTAGCTCAGCAAGTCCTGGATTTGCTAATCTATATGGACGGGTATAAGTTTCCCAGCGCTTTTCCGCATCTTCAACCCCTACAACTTTATCAGTAGCTTGTAGATAAACAACTAGCCTTAAAGCACCAGGGCCAATTGCGACGATTTTTTCAACCTTTTTCGGCACCTCAACTTCTCTTCCCGCTAGATCCTTTACTTTCACTTTCTCCATTTCCTTTCCCATCTCACTCTGCTGAACACAGCCTGAAAAGGCCAAAATTGTCAGAAAAATAAAAAGAATTGCGATTTTTCTCATCCTCCCACCTCCAGAAGTTCATGAATAGTAAACAACTGCAACAAGCTCAGGATCGTAAATTCGTTCCCAGAAATGAAAAACGGTTTATCGTAACTCGTATGCACGTGTATTACGTCCAAATTCCTCATGTTTAAATCATTTTTACGATTCACAAAAAACTTAGAACTTTGAGTATAAAAAACTTATCTTTCTTATTACTACTTAACAACAAAAAGATCGATTAATTTTTAAACCAACCAATCTTCGCATTTTCAACACAGTCCAGCTCCTTTGAATACGGTTTTATGTCCAAAACAGGTGTTCCATCGATTGCATCTAGCCATCTAACTTTCAAAACATTACCTTTTCTCTCCAAAAGCTCCACGACTGCAAAACCGATAGGATTTGGCCTATGAGGAGAGCGAGTTGCAAAAACACCGTGTTCCTTTCTATCATGAGGAGGAATTGCGATCAACTTGTTTCTATCCGCCAAATGGAGCCAGTAAAGCACTATTAGGTGAGAACAGGTTTCCAAATCTTTCAAACCTTCAGAATATTCTTCAAAAACATGAATTTCAAAGATTTCGTTTGAAAATCTACCCTGATGCGGTGCCTCTTCCAAGGTCTTGTAGGGTGATCTTATGATCCCTATTGGCTTAACGTAGAACTGCATCGACCAACTCTCCTGCCTCTTCAATCAAAGGAATCTCCCTTCCATGCAAACATGCTTCAAAGATCTCTTTTTTGAATGGAATGAATACGTCAGCCTTTAAAAGATTTCTATACTCATCATCGAACTTATTTGCAACGACAATCACCTTTTTTCCTATAGGCTTACACATATCCTTTATTTTCTCCGCAAGTTTCAGGGAATCGTAGCTGGGCTCAATTACGATTAAGATGAGATCGCAATTGGCTTCAATTCCCCTCCCAAAATGCTCAACACCAGCTTCAGCATCTACTACAACAAAATCGCCATTTTCTAGCTTTAAAGCTCCAAGAAATTCTTTTGTTACAAATCCCATTGGACAGGCGCATCCTTCGCCAAAATCTTGAATTTTTCCGGTTGCGAGTAAAATTACTCCATCTTTTTCAATCACCAAATCTTTTGGAATTTCCTTAAGAGAAATCTCATCAAATAGTTTCGCCTTTTCTTTCCCACCACTTTGTATAAACCTCAAAAGTCTATCTCTGACATCTTTTTTACCACCAAGAAATTCTATAAGCTGTTTGATCTCTGATACTCCAAAGTTTCTAGCCAAACTATGATTAGATTCATCTGCATCGAGCAATAAGACTCTAAAGTTCCGCTTTGCGAGCCCCTTTGCCAACAATGTTGCGATTACACTCTTCCCACTCCCTCCTTTTCCGCAGATCAGGATTTTCATAAGATCTTCTTTTCATTTAAAACATAAAAAATTTTCGTTTCTTATTATCAATTAAGCCTTTTTCTCCTTACTGTATTCAAGGGCACTCCTTACAAATCCGACAAAAACTGGAGATGGAGAGAGAGGACGGGATTTGAATTCTGGATGGAACTGAGTTGCGAGGAAGAAGCGATGATTTGGAATTTCCAAAACTTCCATCCTTCTCCCACCATCTGAGTATCCACTGAAAACGAGGCCTTTGCTTTCCAATAAGGAAATGTAATCTGGATTCACTTCATATCTATGCCTATGTCTTTCATAAATCCTTTCTTTTCCATAAAGACTGTAAGCTAAAGTTCTCGGCTTTAAAATTATTTCTATTTCTCCAAGTCTCATCGTTCCACCGAGCTCTTTCACATCTCTCTGCTCAGGCAAGAGATCTATGACGCAATGACCAGATCTATCAATTTCAGCACTGTTCGCATTTAACCCGCAGACATTTCTTGCAAATTCAACTACTGAAAGCTGGAAACCAAAACAAATGCCAAGAAACGGGATGTTTCTAGTCCTTGCATAGTTTATTGCCCTTATCTTTCCCTCTGCCCCTCTCTTTCCAAAGCCACCTGGAATCAAAATGCCATCGTAATCGAGATTTACATCCTCCTTTTCCAACCTTTCCGCATCGATCCAGATACAGTTCACTCTGCAGCCCAAGCTTATTCCAGCATGCTTTAAAGCCTCTCTTATGCTTAAATAGGCATCTTTGACATCCACATATTTACCGACGATCGCAATATTAACTTCTTCCTTTAATTCCCTCATCCTCTTTACAAAGCTTTCCCACTCATCGCTACTCTTTCTCCTTTCGAGTTTCAATTTCTCCATTATTACTACATCGAGCTTTTCTTCTTTGAACTTGATCGGAACCTCATATATATCGCAGTCCTCGTTGCTTATCACCGCTTCAATTTCAACGTCACAAAACAATGCTATCTTCTTCTTTGTTGACTCTTTAAGCTTTTCTTTGCATCTTCCGACAATTATGTCTGGGTATAGTCCAAGTTCTCTCAATTCCTTTACACTGTGTTGTGTAGGCTTCGTTTTCTGCTCCCCTCCAGCATCTAGGGGGACAAGAGTAACGTGGACTAGAAGAAAATCCTCTTTCTTTTCCTCCATCCTGATCTGTCTTATAGCTTCAAGGAAAGGCATGCTTTCTATGTCTCCAACAGTTCCTCCGACTTCGATTAGACAGATTTCAGCGTTATTTTTTCTAGCAACTTCTCTTATCCACGATTTTATTTCGTCAGTCACATGGGGGATTATTTGAACGGTCTGACCAAGATATTCCCCTCTACGCTCTTTTTCAATAACTCTCTTATAAATTTTACCCGTAGTTATATTGTGTTCTCCAGTCAATTCTATTCCTATGAATCTTTCATAATGCCCAAGATCGAGATCGACTTCGGTACCATCTTTCAAAACAAAGACTTCTCCATGTTGGAAAGGATTCATTGTTCCGGCATCTATGTTTATGTAGGGATCTATCTTGATCGGGATAACCCTGTAACCGAGATCGACGAGAAGTCTGCCTATTGAAGCCGCTGTTATTCCCTTACCAAGTCCACTCATCACTCCTCCAGTGACAACGATGTACTTCATAGCTGCGGGAGAAGATTTGGAATTCCATCCTCAATTGGATAAGAAGTCTCGCATTTCCTGCAAATTAGCTTTCCAGTGATAATCTCATCGTTTTCTTGCTCCAAAACCTCGAGTTCGAGATCAGACTTACACTTCGGACATGCAAGGATGTCCAGCAACGACCTCCTCATGCTTTTTTTGCTTAGCGAATAGAATTTAACCATTTCCCTCCAATCCTCAAAAATTTTAAACTCTAAAATAGGCTAACCACATGCAAGATATATCTAAAATCTGGTTTCGGAAGCATCTCAACAAACATTGAAGCTTCAGGTAACTTCACCTTCCATATATCATCATCCTAAACCTGTCCGCCGCTCTCGCAGTAGAGTTGGCTATATAGCCCAGATGGACGACCCAAGCTTCCATTATGTGAATATCGAGTGGATGAAGGTTTTCGGAGTTTAAAATTATCGTGTGAAGACCTATCTGTATCTCATCACATTCATGCTCAAGTCTTTCCACTTCTTTAGCATGCTCCGCAACTTTTTCTATCTCCTTTTTATCGAAGGATGTTTCGAGCAAATTACTAACATGTGTGATCATGTGCTCATATTCATTTATGCATTCCATGATCTTTGATAAGAGGACATCGAATTCAAAAAATATTTTTTCTTCTATCTTAACCTTTCTAAAAGTCAACATGTGTCCAACATGTTCGCAATTGTTTATTATATCATCCTGAACTTTTAAGAACTCCAGCAAGTCGTGCCTGTCAACGGGTAAGATAAGAGATTTTGTGACCTTTGTCCTTATTTCTTCCTTGATATCATCTGCAATGCTCTCCAAATTGTCGATTTCGTCCCTCAATTTTTCGACCAGATGAAAATCCCCTTTTCTATAAGCTTCAAACTGCTTTTGGAGAAGGCCAACTGCTCTTCCACAAAGAACTGCATGCTCTATCAGACGCTTAAATGGAGAATATCCAAAGATCTCCGTAACCGATCTGAAGAACTTCATAAGAATACCACCATAAGTGTATACATGCCTATTGAAAGCAGCATGGCGATCGGTAGTGTTAGAATCCAAGAAAATATAATCTTTTGTACAACACTTAAATTTATGCTCGCCAATCCTCCAGCCAATCCAACTCCTATAACGCTGCCAACAAGTGTGTGTGTCGTTGAAATTGGTAAACCTAAAGCAGATGCTGAAATGACAGTAGTGGCTGTAGCAAATTCTGCTGAAAAACCGCGGGTGAAAGTCAATTCGGTTATGTTCTCTCCAACCATCTTTATAACCCTATATCCCCAAGTCATGACACCAAAAGCTATTCCCATTCCCCCAAGGATCAAAATTTCCCTTGGTATCTCGTAGTATCCATACAATTTATGACCCAATATAGGGGCCAAAGGGGCGACTGCATTCGCAACATCATTACTCCCATGGGCAAAGGCGACATAGCAGGCTGTAAAGATTTGAAGATAACGGAAAACTCTTTCAACTTTAGCCCCATAACGCCGGATGAAGAGAAATTTTATAACGGAGAAAAGTGTGAAAGCGAGAATTGCCCCAAATATCGGCGAGATCAACCAACTTAACATTATTTTATATATTTCCAACCATTTTATTGAATCTATCGTAATATGCCCCTGAGATGCTGCTGCTATCCCGAAACCTAGAACTGCGCCAACTATGGAGTGGGTTGTTGAAATGGGTAAATGAAGATACGTTGCAATCGTTATCCAAATACCAGCCGAAAACAATGCAGCTACCATGCCATAAACTACAAGATGCGGATCTAGAACTTCTATTGGAACTATTCCCTTGGCTATTGTTTTTACAACGTTTTTACCAAAAAGAAATGCTCCAAGAAATTCTAAAATTGAGCATAGGATTATGATTTGCTTCAAAGACAAAGCTCTGCTACCATATGAAGTTGCCATGGAATTTGCTGCATCGTTGGCTCCGATGTTCCAAGCAACATAAAAGGATGCAAGAATGGCAATGATTATCAAAGGTTCCATAAACGTTTTAATGGATATTCTTATTAAGCTTTTCGAGAAGTTACGAGTATGCAAAAGTTCATCGAAGTCATAAGCAAGAGCATCGAGGATTTGTATGATAAGGAAAAAATCGAGGAGTTTTTAAAGATGATTGAGGAAGCTAAGAGAATATATACAGCCGGAATCGGAAGGAGTGGACTTGTAGCCAAAGCTTTTGCAATGCGCTTGATGCATCTTGGATACACAGCTTTTGTGATCGGAGAAACGATAACACCAAGAATAGGAAATGGTGACCTACTCATTGCAATTAGTGGTAGTGGAGAAACGCCATACGTATTAGGACTTGTGAAAAAAGCAAAAGAGCTTGGAGCAAAAACAGTTGCAATAACTTCGAATCCAGAATCCAGGATTTCGAAGATCTCGGATTTTACAATAGTTCTTAAAAGGAAGTTTGGGAAAGAAGTTTCAAAAATTGCTCCCCTCGGCACAATTTTTGAGCTGACAGCACTTCTTTTCCTCGAAGGAATCGTTGCTGAAATAATGGAAAAAAAGAATATCAATGAAGAAGATTTAGCAAGAAGACATAGCATAGAGAATGAGGTGAGTTTATGATTGAGTTGATAAAAAAGCTCAGCAATGCACACGGAATAAGTGGCTTCGAGGATGAAATAAGGGAAATCGTTAAGGCTGAAGTCGAGGATTTTGCGGATGAGGTAAAAGTTGATAAAATGGGAAATGTGATTGCAACGAAAAATGGAAACGACTTAAGCTTGATGCTCTCAGCTCACATGGATGAGATAGGCTTTGTTGTAAAGAAGATAGATGAGAAAGGATTTATCAGATTTGCTCCAATTGGTGGTTGGTTTTCGCAGATAGTTGTCGGACAGAGAGTAATACTCTATGGAAAAAAGAAATTCTATGGAGTTGTTGGATGCAAACCTCCGCATGTTATGAAGGAAGAGGAAAGAAAGAAGGCGATAGAGATTAGCGATATGTTCATCGATATCGGGGCTAAAAGTAAAGAGGAGGTCATAAAATTGGGGATAAACGTTGGAACACCGATTGCGATTGACAGAGAAGTTGCATTGCTGGAAAATAACAGGATAACTGGTAAAGCATTCGACAATAGAGTTGGATTGGCTGTTGCGATAGAGAGCTTCAGGAGATGCAAGAATTCGGCAACAATACATTTAGTGGCAAGCTCGCAGGAGGAGGTGGGATTAAAAGGGGCAAAATGTTCAGCCTATCTCCTAAATCCAGACGTTGGAATAGCAGTAGATTCCTGTCCTTCCACAGACTTTCCTGGAAGCGAAGCTGTGCACATGGATGTTTCCCTTGGAAAAGGACCAGTGATAACAATAGTTGACGCATCTGGGAGGGGATTGATAGTATCGCAAAAGGTTTTAGAGTGGCTTAGGGAAACTGCGGAGAAGAATGGGATTCCGTATCAATTGGAAGTTGCGGAAGGTGGAACAACGGATGCCACTGCAATAAATTTAACTAGAGAAGGAATTCCAGCTGGAGTTGTGAGCATTCCAGCTAGATATATCCACAGCCCTGTGGAAGTTGTGGATCTAAAAGATGTCGAATGGGCTGTCGAGCTCGTGAAAAAGGCTATGGAAAACGTGAATGAATATTTTAGGGTGGAAAAATGAAGATCTGGTTGATAGGTTCATATGGGATTGTCTCAACAACTGCGATGGTCGGGGCAAAGGCAATCGAAAAGGGGATCGCTGAAAAAACTGGACTTGTAACTGAACTAGAACCATTCAGGGAGATAGAAAACATCGTTCCTTTCCAGTTTGAATTCGGAGGACATGAGATAAGATTATTACCAAACGCATACGTTGCGAGCAGAGAACATTGGGAGATGAACAGACACTTCGATCTCGAAATCCTTCTAGCAGTCAAGGAAGAACTTGAAAAAATTTCTGCTGTTAAGGGAACTGCATTGAACTGTGGGCCTGGAATAAGAGAGCTAGGAAAAATCCAAACGCTCGAGGATGAAGGCTTGAGCTTGAAAGAAATAGTTAACAGACTGATGAAGGATATGAAGAACTTTGCAGATGATGAAACAGTTGTGATAAACGTTGCATCCACAGAACCTCTGCCAAAGCTGAATGAAAGATTTCACAGCAGCATAGAGGGCTTTGAAGAAATGATAGAATTGGATGCAAAGGAGTTTGCAACCGCAAGCATGCTTTATGCGTATTCAGCGATAAAACTGGGAATACCCTACGCAAATTTTACACCGAGTGTTGGTTCTTCAATTCCAGCTTTAAAAAAATTGGCAAAGGAGAAAAATGTCCCTCACGCTGGGAACGATGGCAAAACTGGAGAGACTCTGGTTAAGACAACGATAGCCCCAATGTTTGTATACAGGAATTTAAAGGTAGTAGGATGGATGAGTTACAACATTCTAGGCGACTACGATGGAAAAGTTCTATCGGCTAGGGAAAATAGGGAAAGCAAAATAGTGAGCAAGGACAAAGTTTTGGAGAAAATTTTAGGTTATTCTCCATTCAGCATAACAGACATAGCCTTTTTCCCGAGCCTTGTGGATAACAAAACGGCATTCGATTTCATTCACTTTAAAGGTTTTTTGGGTAAACTTATGAAGTTCTATTTCATCTGGGATGCGATAGATGCGATTTTAGCATCTCCTTTAATTCTCGACATTGCCAGATTTCTACTTTTTGCAAAGAAAAACGAAATAGGTGGAGTTGTAAAAGAACTAGCCTTCTTCTTCAAGAGCCCCATGGATTGCGATGTGATGAACACTTATGAGCAGTTCGAAATGCTGAAAAGATGGTTCGATCAGCTTGCCAAAGCGTAGGCGTATTCTTTAAACTTCGCTATAAGCTTTGCCTTCTTTTCACTATCAGCCAATGCATGCTCCAAAACTTCCTCAATTCTGCAGACTGGAATTATTTCTATCTTCCCCTCATGTTCCGCATCAAGCAAAACGTCGTCAACGTTTCCTTTAGGAATTATAACCTTCTTCAACCCTGCCTGAATTGCTGCCTCTATTTTCTGCGTGACACCTCCAACTGGAAGCACATCGCCGCGAACGGAAAGACTTCCAGTCATTGCAACGGACTGATCAACAGGAATTCCTTCTATAGCTGAAATAACAGCAGTCGCTATGCTTATGCTTGCAGAATCTCCCTCAACTCCTTCATACGTTCCAACGAACTGTATATGTATGTCGTAGTTTGAAGTATCCTTTCCAATTATCTTCTTTATTATCGCAGAAACGTTCATAACAGCTTCTCTCGCAATCTCCTGCAATCTTCCAGTGGCTATTACTTTCCCCTCCGACTTGCTTATCGCTGGTGTGACTTCAGCTATTATCGGCAAAACGATTCCAGCTGTCTCTCCAATGACTGCAAGTCCATTGACTCTTCCAATTTCATAACCCTCGGTTATGAAGAGTCGATAATCCTTCCTTCTTTCGATATATTTGTCCGCAAGTTGCTCTTCAATCGTCTTTGCAATCTTCTTGGCTTTAAGAACATGCTCTAGTCGTACGAGATTTGAACCTTCACTCTTTGCAATGTCCCCTGCCGTTCTTATCAATCCACCGAGTTCTCTAAGTCTTAAAGTGAGATGATTCCTTCTCCCCGCTCTCCTCATCGCTTCCCTTATTATCTCAGCTACCGCATACTTGTCGAAGTGTGGTATTTTACCATCCTTAACCACTTCCTGTGCAACGAATCTAACCAGTTTTTGCCTATTCTCCGGCGTATCTGGCATCGTATCGTTCATGTATATTTCGTAACCATAACCTTCAATTCTGCTACGAAGTGCGGGATGCATTCCCATAAGTGCATCCAGATTTCCAGCAGCCACTAATATGAAGTCGCAAGGAACTGGCTCAGTCCTAACCATCGCTCCACTACTCCTTTCACTTTGTCCAGTTATCGGGAACTTCTTATCCTGTAAGGCGGTAAGCAATTTCTGCTGAGATTCAATTGTAAGTGTGTTTATTTCATCGATGTATAAAACCCCCTTATGTGCTCTATGAATTGCTCCAGCCTCAACTCTCTCATGTGCCGGTGTTTCAAGTCCTCCACTCTGGAAGGGATCATGTCTAACATCTCCAAATAGGGCCCCAGCATGTGCTCCAGTTGCATCTTCAAATGGAGCTGTTTTTCTTTCAGAGTTGTCAACCAACAGCTTTGGAATGTTTCTCTCCTCCCTTGGAATAAAGTACCTGGCTACCATCAAAAGCAGAATTGCCGCAATCAATCCCCAGATGAAATTTGCTGGATTTGTCAGTATTGTGTAAAGAATTACGAGCATCACAAGTGAGAAAATTAGGAAATTTCTCGCTTGCGCTTTCTTCATCGCCTCTTGCTTATAGGCTTCAACTATTTCCTTTCCCTTTCCTGCTGGAACTACTTTTATCTTTGGCTGATTTGGATCTTGCGGATTTGGATAAACCAAAATATCCTCAAGTTCTTCTTTTGGCAGTAATTCGGCCATCGCCTTTGCTAGCATTGACTTTCCAGTTCCCGGGGAACCTATGAGCATCACATGTCTTTTTTGAACTGCTGCCTTCTTTATCGCCTCAACTGCATGATCTTGACCTATAACTTGATCTATCAACCTCTCAGGCACCTTAATCTGGCTAGTATCCTCAAAATCCAATCCACCCAATAACTCTCTAACGTCTTCCATTTTTAAATTATTATTCTCCTCCAGCTTAAATACTTATCCCACTTTGCATAACTTCAAAAACCAGACTTCCAACTTCAAACATCTCTCTGCCTCACATTCCAAATCCAAGCATCCATAACATGGAGGTAGCTTTGTAACTTGTTCCATTCTGTCCATTACTGCCTTTAAATCGAGTTTTTCTTCCTCTGCTCCCCTTCCCTCGAATTTCGTTGAAACTATTTTGAACGTCTTTACACCATCGACTACTACTTCCACCCTTTTGATTAATCCCTCCTTTTCCAGCTTTCTCAAAATTCTCGAACACTTGCTGCTGTCTATTTTCAACTCCTTCCATAGATCTTTCTGCAAAATTTCTCCTTTCTGTTCTAATATCTTCAAAATCTCTTCTCTAGTATCAACGAGCTGGAAGTCAGTCATTCTGGTCTTATAAGCACGACATTGTTTCCTCTCAGAATTATGTTACCCAGATTTCTTATTTTTTCATCTCCCTTACATTCCGTCGCGTTCGTGAGAAAGAGATTCATGTATTCATCCACTCCCTCCAATCTGCCAACTAGTTCGTGCTCCTCACCCTTCATTTCTACCCTGATCGTCTTTCCAAGTAAAGACTTAACCATTTGATTTGGGAGCATCGTTGTCCACCTCCAAAGTGGAAAAAAGTATATCAACTACATATATAAAAGCTTTGCTGATGATTCTCGTTACAGGTGGAGCTGGATTCATAGGGAGCCATCTAGTAGACAGACTTGTCGAAATGGACAGAGTAGTTGTTCTAGACAATCTTTCGAGTGGTAAAAGGGAATTTGTAAATGAGAATGCAGAATTCTTTCTAGTTGACTTGGCAAGAGATGATCTTGACGATTTTGTCAGAAGAGCTGAAGAAGTCTGGCATCTCGCTGCAAATCCTGATGTAAGAATTGGATACGAAAAACCTGAGGAGATTTATAGAAACAATGTTCTAGCAACTTTCAGATTACTTGAAGCTATGAGAAAAGCTGGAGTGAAAAAAATGATCTTCACATCCACTTCCACCGTCTATGGTGAGGCGAAAATTATTCCAACTCCTGAAGATCATCCTACACATCCGATAAGCGTTTATGGCGCATCCAAGTTAGCCTGCGAGGCGTTAATTGAATCTTACTGTCACACATTTGGCATGACTGCCTACATATACAGATTTGCAAACGTCATTGGTAGAAGGAGTACGCACGGAGTTATATACGATTTCATTAGGAAGTTGAGAGCAAATCCAAAGGAGCTCGAGATACTCGGTAATGGGGAGCAGAACAAGTCTTACATCTACATTGATGACTGCATAGATGCTATGTTTGCTGGCTTGAAGGCTGAAGAAAATGTTAACATCTTCAACATAGGAAGTGAGGACCAAATAAAGGTAAAAAAAATTGCAGAAATTGTGTGCAGTGAAATGGGTTTAAATCCCGTCTTTAAATTTACTGGTGGTGAGAGAGGGTGGATTGGAGATGTGCCCGTGATGTTGCTGTCTATAGAGAAGTTGAAAAGATTTGGCTGGAGACCGAGATACAACAGTGAGGAAGCAGTTAGAAAAGCTGTGAGAGATTTACTAGATGAATAGAACTGAAAATAAGACCGAAAATATTCCCGTTAGGAATATGCCATCAAAGGTGCCAGCACCCCCAATGCTCACAACTCCATAGCCTATCTTTTCAATGTCTCGGAGATGCAATATATCAGCTCCAAATAGAGCTGAGAGAACACCAATCGAAAATGAAAGTTTTGGGAGCAGTATCCAAGGAGATTCTGACAAAAACAGAACTACTATGCTCGAAGCAGTTGCCACAATTGGCGGTAAAATCATTGGGACAACAATTCCAACTCCCGGAATCGGTTTGGCAAATCCATAAATGATTAAAGAAGATATAGCAAAGGCTCCGAGAAATATCGGGAGTTGGATGAATTCCAAAACTTCATATGTGAGCTTCATTGCAAGAATCACGGGTAAAATGCAGCCACCAACATTAACTGCGACTGTAAGCCTTTTTCTTCTTTTTACCGTGTAGATGAGACCAAAGATTTCATACCTTCTAACAACTTCCAAACCTCTTTTTTCGTAAAGAGGGATGTTTATGAAGCTTCCGATCACGATCATCGCAAAAAGCAAAAGAGCTTCATTGCTGTCGATGCCAAAAACTATTCTAAAGACGGTCGAGCCTGTAAAGATTAGAAAGAGGATGAGGGCTGGTAGAACTATCAAAATCAAAAATAGGGGGAGAATGATCGGTGGAAAAAGATAATCCCTCACGACTTTATCTTCCCCTTATCTACTACTATGTAATCCCTCAAGGATGAGACTGCGGAAAATGGGATGATGTACATATTTTCTTCCTTCCTAAACTCGGGTATTTCGTTCAGGGGTTTAACTATGAGATTCAACAAAGCTCCCGTTTTGAAGTCGACCGTTATGTTGTAGAGAGCGCCAACTACAGTTCCATCCGTCAAGACGACCGTTTTCCTTGAAAGACTTCTTGCCGGAACTTTCATCACGATTCCCCTCAATTATTGGCCATGCTTAATATAAAAATTTTGCTCTACTTTTTCATCAGTTGAATGAAAACATCCTCAAGCGTTGGTTTTTCTATTCTGGCAGATGTTATTTTAACACCCTTCTCTTTTGCAACCGAAATCAATTCCGAAAGAACCTTTTCCCCATCTTCAGCATAAATCCTCAAACCACTTCCTGACATCGCATATTCATAGCCGTTTAAAAAATCCTTAATTCTCTCAAAATCTCCTCCTTCCAAAACAACAACGCTTTTCGCGGAATTAATTAACTTACTGGGCTTATCCATTGCAATCACCTTTCCCTTATTCATTATCGCAACTCTGTTGCATAATCTTTCAGCCTCTTCTATATAGTGAGTTGTAAGAATTATCGTTGTGTTTGCCTTAGCTTCAAATATATAATCCCATATCTTTCTCCTAGTCACCGCATCAAGTCCAAGCGTTGGTTCGTCGAGAAACAAAACCCTTGGAAAGTGCATCAATCCTCTAGCAATTTCGAGGCGTCTTTTCATTCCTCCACTGAACTTCTTAACCACAACATCCGCCTTATCTTCAAGTTCTACTAGTTCTAAAACTTCTCTAATCCTTCTTTCCCTCTCCCTTTTTCCCATTCCATAAAGTCTAGCATGAAAATCCAGATTTTCTTTAGCTGTTAACTCCAAATCCAGAGTTGTCTCCTGAAAAACGATTCCTATCTTCTTTCTGACTTTTGCCGGTTCTTTCAAAACATCATGCCCAGCCACAATCGCTCTACCTTTGCTAGGCTTTAGGAGAGTTGCGAGTATCATAATGATCGTCGTCTTTCCAGCTCCATTTGGACCAAGAATGCCAAAGACTTCACCTTCCTCAACTTCAAAGCTAACTTCATCAACTGCGCGAAAATTTCCAAAGTCTTTCACGAGTTTCTCAACAATCACACTCACAGAGAAAACTTTATCGCCACATATATAACTTTACAGAGTGGTATTGTATGGATCCCTTTATAGTCTTCTGGGAGCTAACGAGAGCCTGCAAACTCGCATGCAAACATTGCAGAGCAAAAGCTGTAACGAAAAGAAATCCAAAAGAACTCACGACCGAAGAATGTCTTAGATTGATAGATGAAATATATGCCTTTTCAAGACCAATGATAGTTTTTACCGGCGGAGATCCGCTGATGAGGGATGATTTGATCGAAATAGTTTCCTACGCATCTGAAAGATTTCGAGTATCCATAGCTTTCAGCGGAACTGAACTTGCAACAGTTGAAAAATTGAGAGAACTCAAGGAAGCAGGGGTTTCAAGAATTGCAATAAGCATCGATGGAATGGAAAAGACGCATGACGAGATCAGAGGTATAACTGGGACTTTCAAAAAAAGTCTAGAGATCGTTGAAAACGCAAAAAAGGTCGGTTTACCATTCCAGATTAACACGACAGTAACAAAACAGAATATTTCGGAACTTCCAAAGATAGTAAAATTATGCATAGAACTTGGAGCTGAAATGTGGGACGTCTTTTTCCTAGTTCCAACTGGAAGAGCTAAAGTGGAAATGATGCCGAGTGCCCAAGAATTCGAGGATATCCTTTGCTGGCTATACGATTTAAAACGATTAATAAACGTTAAGAGTTCTGCTGCGGTGCATTTTAGGAGAATAGAAAAGATGAGAGAAAAAGGGGAAATGCCAAGCGTTAGCGAACTTTACTATGAATTGCTCAGGGAAATAAGTGATCTTAAAGCGGGAAAAAGAAGCGATTCAGAAAAGAGGGCTTATGTAACTGATGGAAGGGGTATGTTCTTTATAAGCCATACCGGGGATGTTTATCCGAGCGGTTTTCTAAACATACCCGCTGGGAATGTTAGAAAGGAAAGAATTGAAAAAATTTATAGAGATTCAGAAATCTTTGTAAAGCTTAGAGATCCAAACAATTTAAAGGGAAAATGTGGGATCTGCGAGTTTCGCTTCATATGTGGGGGTAGTAGGGCAAGAGCTTATGCGCTAACGGGGGATTACCTTGCAGAAGAACCCTGCTGCATCTACAGACCAAGTAAAGGTTAGTGTTGTGCTCCCAGCTTACAATGAGGCGAGAAGAATAAGAAGGGCTGTTGAAAGAGTTGAAGAGCAACTCATAGCTCTGGGCTACGATTATGAAGTCATAATCGCCGAAGATGGTTCTACAGATGGAACTGATAAAATAGCAAAGGAGATTGCAGAAAATAATCCAAGAGTTAGACATCTGCACTCCGATGAAAGACTTGGACGTGGGAGGGCTTTAATGAGAGCATTTGAAAAGTGTAAAGGAGACATCATCGTATACATGGACGTTGATTTGTCCACAGATCTAAGGCATCTAGGGGAGATAATAAATGAGGTCCTTAAGGGATATGACATCGTTACAGGTTCGAGATTGATGAAGGAGAGTAAAGCAAAAAGACCTCTAAAAAGAGAATTTGCTTCCAGAGCCTATAATTTTCTCGTCCGCTTTCTTTTGCGCTCCAAAATACATGATCACCAGTGTGGTTTCAAAGCGTTCAGAAAAGATGCAATTATAGAAATATGTAAAAAGGTTAAAGACACCCACTGGTTCTGGGATACTGAAGTTCTCTTGCTCGCGCAAAGAATGGGATATTCTGTGAAAGAAATACCGGTAAAATGGGAACATGGTGGAGAGACAAAAGTCAGGTTCAGAAAAGATGTCCTATACATGTTTTCACAAGTAATTAGAATCTTTCTTGAAGATCTTGCAAGGAGCAGGAAATTTTACCTATTCGCAACCATATTCGCAATAATCCTTCTCCTTTTTTTAGTCATCACAACGGGTATTTCCAACTTTCTGATTGGCGTTTCGATGATAAGATTGGAATTCCTGCTGCTCGCTCTCGGAATATATTTGTTCTCCTTCACGATACGTGGATATAGGTTCAAATATCTTATTTCGAAGGTTGGAGAAAAAAGTTCTCTGAAAATCTCAAGCTTTGCCGTGAGCATAGGACAGACTGTAAACGTTTTAACCCCTATTAGACTTGGTGACTTGGCCAGAGCATACGTTTTCAAGAGATTTGGTGTTTCCTATACAACTTCTCTCAGCGGAATTGCTGTGGAAAGGCTATTCGACATCGTTTCCATTGCCTTAATCGCCCTGCTTAGCTCAATTTATCTTGGAATCAGAAACGTTGAAGCTTATTACGCAATTCTCTTTGCTCTGCTGATCTTATTAGCAATAATTGCTCTTTCTAAAATGCAAAATATAATCGGAACGATCATGAAAAGAGCAAGAATGCTGTTAAATCCGAGGGATTCTCTCGTCATCTTCCTTCTTTCGATCCTTCTATGGTTCTGCGATATTTTTGTCTGCTTTTTAATAGCCATAAACTTTGAAATCGACTTTGTGATAATTTCACTAGCGGTTGCCATCGGTAACATTGTTAAAGCTATTCCCATCACTCCGGGTGGCATAGGGACTTATGAGTTAGCTATGACAGCAATTATTTCGCTTCAAAATCCGTCTGCAGCATTTGCAATTGCATTCGCAGATCATGCTTTAAAAAATCTTGTAACGATCCTCCTTGGCATAGCATCGCTTTCAGCAACTAATCTAAGCCTGAAAGAGGTGAAAGGTTGATATATCCGCTGACATTTTATATCACTTCTCTCCTAATAACCTTTCCATTTCTCAGATTCCTTAGCTTCCCAATCGCAAGATTTGCATCCCTCCTAATTTTAACATTCTTTTCCTTCATTCTAGCACATTTTATGAGCTTCAAATTCGCCTTTCTCACAGTTCTAACAATAACTCTTCTCCTTATTCCCTTCCTATATGAAAAAATTGAAGTAAAGCTTGAATCTGAGCTATTCTTTGCTCCAGTTTACTTTTTCTTCATTTTTCTTAGATTTTTAGATCCAAGTATATTCGATGCCGAGAAGTTCATGGACATGGCTTTCATAAATTCAATTCTTAAATCTCAATCCTTTCCCCCAAATGATCCATTCCTAGCAAATGAAAAGTTAGATTGTTACTATTACTTCGGCCACGTTCTTGGAGCGGCGATAATTTTGCTTTCCTTTTCCCCTCCAGAAATCGGTTACAACATCGCACTCGCCGCAATTGCGGCTTACACGGCAACTTTAATATATGGTATTTTCAAAGAAAAAAGGATGGCAATTTTGGCTATTCTCTTAACAATGTTCTCAGGAAACGCGTATTCTTTCATCGATTTCATTTCTCGTCCCTTTTCAATCGACTATCTCTACTACTGGAACTCCACAAGAGTTATTGAAGGGACTATCAACGAGTTTCCATACTTCAGCTTCATCCACGCGGATCTTCATGCTCACGTTTTCGCTATTCCGATGAAAGTTCTCCTGATTGCACTTCTAATCGAAAAAAGAGCACTTTTAGTTATAACGATTGTTCTCTTTGCGATATTTGCCACGAATTCCTGGGACTTCCCATTCGCATTTATACTAACCCTAATTTTTTCTCTAATTCAGAGGAACTTGTCAATCTTCGCTTTTTCCATCCTTTCCCTAATACCCGTTGCAATCTTCTACGAAATCATGGAACTGCCCAAGGCTGAACTTCTCTTCATTGCGGAAAGAACTGACTTCATCCAGTTTCTATCTTATTCCGCAACTCTTCTAGCTTTGGCATATGCTGCTTTGAACAAAAAATTGCTCTTCTATTCAATACCAATCTCATTGCCCTTCTATTTTTTATCTCCAATCCTTCCACTGATGTTACCAATTGCTATAACCGCGATCTCTAAAGAAAGGGATCTTGGAAATCTCTTAATCTTCCTCGGTTCCCTCTCTTTCATGATTCCAGACTTTGTAGCCATAGATTCGAGAATGAACACAGTTTTTAAGTTTTATCTGATTTCATGGCTCTTTCTTTCCCTTGGATCTCTGCTGAAGTTTAAAGAGAGAGAAATTTCTGGAAAGATAAAGATATTTTTCGCAATTCTGTTAGCTATGACTCTCGTCTATCCAGCAGTTGCAACACCTGTCCGATATCATTCAGCAAGCTTTGAACTCGATGGAATGAGATTTACAAAGGCATTTGGAGAATATGAAGCTCTGAAATGGCTTAGAGATAAAAGTGGGGTGGTAATCGAAGAGGGGTGCACTCACGGAGTTCTCTGTGGATATAGCTATGGTGGAAGAGTTGCTACATTTACGGGTAATCCAGCGATAATTGCTTGGACAAACCACGAATTCCAATGGCGAAGAAATTATGAAATAATTCTAGAAAGAGTGAAAGATGTCAGAGATTTCTATTCTTCAAGGAGCTGCGAAGAAATGAGGAGAATTGCAGAAAAATACAACGTTACCTATGTTTTTCTTGGATACGAAGAAAGAAAATTTTTCCCTATCGATGATGACATCTTTGAGACTTGTTTTCAAAAAGTTTTTGAGGAGAAAAGTGTCAAGGTGTTTAAAGTGAAATGATTCGAAAACTTAAAAAGCTTTGAGTTATTTATAATCATAACCCAAAAACAAGGGCTCGTAGCTCAGCGGTAGAGCGCCGCCTTTGCGAGGCGGAGGCCCCGGGTTCGAATCCCGGCGAGTCCATGTTTTTGTTTTCCAACACTTTTGAGGGATTACTATCAAAAATCCGAATTCTAAAGGAGAGCGAAGAAATAAATTTCGAATTCTTTTTGAATTTAATCTCTTTTAAAAAGCTCTTTTAAGATCAGAGAAATTGACTACATGTGTACTCTACTTCATTTTTGCATTTAAATTGTTTGTAAGGAAGATTGGATGATTTCTGCTTTTTCATCTGTTTTGTCCGTTCAAAACATTTCTCGAATTTTTACCTGTATGAACATATGGAATATTCACAATGTTAAATTTTCCAAAAGTTTAAATACTCAGTTGAACGCTACAATGCATGAAGACAATAGAAGAAATAAACGCAAAAATCAAGGATGGGAGTGTTTACGTAGTTACAGCAAAGGAAATGAAAGAAATAGTTGCTGAGCTTGGTCCAGAAAAAGCTGCAAAAGAAGTTGACGTCGTTACAACTGGAACTTTTGGGGCGATGTGTTCAACAGGTGTTTTTATAAATTTCGGCCATTCAGATCCACCGATAAAGTTCAAAAAAGTATGGCTAAACGATGTTGAAGCATACACAGGATTGGCTGCTGTTGATGCTTTTCTGGGCGCAACAAAACCATCTGAGACTAGAGAATATTACGGTGGAGCACATGTAATTGAAGAACTGGTTTTTGGAAAAGAGGTTGAACTAAGAGCAATAGGATTTGGAACAGATTGTTATCCAAGAAGGGAAATCGAAACGAGTTTATCGCTTGAAGATGTAAATCAAGCTATAATGGTGAATCCGAGGAATGCTTATCAGAGATACCACGCTGCAACAAATTCTTCCGATAAGCTTCTAAGAACTTATATGGGCACACTTCTGCCAAATTATGGTAATGTAACTTTTGCCGGGACTGGAGAAATATCTCCCATGAACAACGATCCTGAATTCAGAACGATTGGTGTCGGGACGAGAATTTTTCTTTGTGGGGCTAAGGGATACGTGATTGGAGAGGGGACTCAGCATTCACCCCCCTTCGGAACCTTGATGGTTAAGGGGAATCTAAAAGAGATGAGACCCGAATTTCTAAAGGCATGTTACTTCCCTGGTTATGCACCATCCATATTCCTTGGTATAGGAGTTCCAATTCCAATACTAGATGCTGAGATCGCTAAAGCCACTGCGATAAGGGATAGTGAAATAAAGACTAGGATTATCGATTTTGGTGTTGCTAGAAGGGTTAGACCTGTTTTAAGGGAAGTGAGTTATGCAGAGCTAAAGAGTGGAAAAGTCGAAATTAACGGGGAAGAAGTTAGAACTTCTCCGCTTTCAAGCTATTACATGGCGGAAAAAGTTATGAAGGAATTAAAGAAGATGATAGAAAGGGGGGAATTTTTCTTGACACTTCCAGTTGAAAGATTGAAGACCTCAGAAGTTTTAAAACCGATGAAGCAAAGGGAGATAAGAATTGTAAAAGAGTTCATGACAAAAGCGGTAACTATAAGCGAGGATCTCAGCATCGAAGAAGCTGCCATGCTGATGATAAATAAGAACGTGAACCATTTACCAGTTGTGGATGAGGAAGGTGTTTTAAAGGGTATAGTAACATCTTGGGACATTGCGAAAGCTGTGACAAAGGGAGCGAAGAAAGTCAGAGAAGTTATGACAAGAGAAGTGATAACAGTTTTTCCAGATGAACCAATAGCTCTGGCAATTTCAAAACTTGAAAAATACGACATTTCAGCCTTACCTGTAATAGATGCGAAGAGGAGAGTTCTTGGAATTGTGACTAGTGAAACTATAAGCAAGATGCTGGGGGTGTGAGAATGTTGCTACAGCTACGCTTCAATTCTAAAACGGTAAGAGAACCAGTGATATCAAAAGTTGCTATAAAAACAGGGATTTTGATAAACATCCTGAAAGCTGACGTGGGAGCTAGGAAGGGAGAAATAATCGTTGAGGTTCCTGATGATAAAGTAAAGGAAGTTGAGGAGCTCTTTGCAGAAATGGGGGTTGAGGTTCATGAAGTTACTAAGACGATCGCCAGAAACGATAATTGCATTCACTGTGGACTCTGCATAAGTATTTGCCCAACAGAAGTTTTCTGGTTGAATGAAGAAAAGAAGGTGGAAATTAGGAGCGAAAAGTGCATTCACTGCAGCACTTGCATCAAAGTTTGTCCAACAATGGCTTTATACTTCCCCATTTAATTTTTCCAGCAATTCCAAATAAGATAAACGAATACTCTCTTCCTTAGAATAGCCTAGAATTCTCGCTATTTCAAAAATTTTTTGCTTTTCACTCAATCCCTTGACTTCTATCTCAACGAATTTTCCCAAGCTTTCAACTTCATCAACGCATATAATAGCCCCGTTTAATTCATAAATCCTTCTCTTTTTTCTAATACTTTTATATTTCCTGAAACCCAAAAACTCCAGCAATCTTACAGCGTTTTCAAAATTGTCAATTATAAGATTTACCTCTTCCCTCGTTTTCGTTTCCTCATCAACTTTCGGTCCCTTATACGTCATCTTTATCTTTTTTTCTACCCTAATCCTAAGGGCTTCATCAGTTTCTGCAAAATCCCTACAGGGATGACTGAAGTACAGATCAAATTCCTCTTTCTCCTCCAAAAATCTAGCAATCCTCTCTATTTTCTCCAAAACACCTTCTTTAAGCTTGAATTTGGCTTCAACTTCCATGAAAAAATTTATTGAGGTTTACTTATAAGCTCAATCTTTGACAAAATCTTGCCATCTCTTGCATGCGGATTTCTGAATAACTTGTCTCCATATTTTTCTATTTCTCTCGCCTCATCAGCAAGGATTGCAGCGACTCTCATCATTTCATGTGCAGCAGCAACCAATGGGACGTAGACGTTGTAGTCCTTTTCCACGAAGCAACCACGAGTTGTTAGATCTGCAACTTTCTCAGCAATGTAGTAGGCAGCCATCGCTTTTGCTCTAGCATATGGATTGCTGAACCTTCCAGCTTCGACTGCTTTTTCAGCTGTAATGATTATCTGAGGCAGTTCTGGCTTTCTACCAGCTTTTATGTCCTCAATAACTTTGTCGATTGCCTCTTGTACAATTCTAAGCGCTCCAGTAGCGGCAAGAACTTTCAAAACATCGGCATTGAACAGAGCCATCTCTGTTGGATCAAGGAACTCCCTTCTAGCTCCAATCATCGAATCCGCATTTATAAATATATACCCAAAGCCCTTCTCCTTTAATTCATCCTTCGCCTTCTTCGCTGGAGCATCGCTGATCACTATTACAGGCTTTCCAGTAAAAGCTTCTCTAGCCGCCTTCGGCCCAGGTAGTGCGGCATTCGGAGATGCTATAATGATCAAATCTGGATTGAACTCCTTCAACTTCTCCGCAATAACAGCTTCCTCAGGTTGCATTTTTGCTCCACTCGTTATAACCCTAACATCGATATCCTCTCTATCTGCTCTCTCATCTAAAAGATATTCCAAAATTATTGCAGTGCCTATTGCACCCATTTTTAAAACTCCAACCTTAACCTTGCTCATGCTCACAAATCTCACTACTACTATTTAACTCTTCCTATTTTAAAATTGGATTCGAAGCTGTTGCGTTTGGAAAAACTTAAAAAGCAGCCGGATGTTCATCTGCAGAGGTGAGAGTTTGAGGTTCAAAGAGCTAGCTTTCATCGCTGTATTGTTATTGCTCACCGCATTAGGATTTCTAGCGGCCTATCAGATGCATTTTCACCCCTTAATCCCAACGGAACCATATGAGTCTGCCCTAGGTCATCCATGGCGTCTTCTTGTCGTGCTATATGTTTTTCTCGTTTTAATAGGCACAGCTTTAATAGCTTCTGCGGGAGAGATACTTGGGATCAAAGAAATCGAGCAAATAGTTAAGGAGGCCATTATAATCGCAATCGTTACAATAGCAGTGGGTCTAATAACCATAGGAATTGACCTTGAAAGAATTGAAAGAGCGAATTACGCCTTAATTGGTTACGCGAATCCTTCAAGTGTAATGTACTGGATGATAATGTTCTATGTTCTCGAGTTATTCTTTCTTTTCTTAGAAGGATGGTTCTATTTCAGAAGTGACTTACTCAGAGAGTCTGAAAAAAGCGGTTTTAGGGCTTTATTTGCTAAAATAGTCTCATTGAAATTCATAGGAGGATTTTTTGCCAGGGTAAATAGAG
>JAWAQR010000017.1:0-28854 GCA_038893835.1 Archaeoglobaceae archaeon | reverse complement strand
TTCTAAAATAATTGAGAGTAAGATAAAATGAGCTATGTTTAAATCTGCAGAGGATTCGGCAATTTCAGCTGTAATGGCCCTGATGCTTGAAGTATCAAGCAATCCCAAGGCTGGAAACGTTGACAGAGAACATGACTTTGAAGAGCTTAAATTCGAACATTTCATAGTTTCAGCTAGCTCGGCTTTTCCATATTTTCTGAAAAGCGCCAAGAGAAAAAAGCTGTACATATTCGAAGCAATAGCAAAGGCTAGGGAATATGGTGTTAGAACGAACGTCCACTTTGGAGCGTTCCTTTTACTATTTCCACTCGTCGCCGTCTGGGAATCCAAAAACTGTGAAATGGCTGGGAAAAATGCAACTGAGTTTTTAAGAAAAACAAGTCACATTGATTCCATTGGAATATTTAAAGCTTTCCAGCTTTGTGCTCCAAAGGTTTTAAAGACTGGAGAAATGTCTCTGGAAGACAGAAAAACGATGGTTGAGATAGTGAAGAAAAGACTAAACGTTTATGAATGGATGAAACTTGCCCCCAAGGAGAATTTAATCGCTTCAGAGCTTACAAATGGTTATAAGATAAGTGTTGAGGGGGCAAAATTCCTTCTCGAATCGAAAAAAAGCTCTAATGAGTCAATAGTTCTCCTATATCATAAGCTTCTTGCAAGCTATCCCGATACGCTCATAATTGCAAAGAAGGGGATGGAATTTGCGATTGAAGTCATGAAAATGGCTGAAAAAGCTTTGCAAAAGGGATTTGATGAGATAAAAAGACTTGACGAATTTTTGCTGAAGAAAGATGCGAATCCGGGAACAATAGCTGATTTGACTGCCAGTTCCATTTATCTCGCGTTGTTGGAGGGGTGGAAAGTTGAGGCTTAGAGATTATGGATTAAGGAATGGGATAAATGAAGTCGTGGTCATCACAAAAGGGAAAAAGCTGAACACGGCTCCGATAGGGATAATAGTTGAAGATGAAGATGGAACGATTGCTAAGGCAAAGATATTTCCGTCACACACAAGAGAGAATGTAGAAAAAGGTAGCTTTTTCATAGTGAATGTAATACATGACCCCGTCATTTTTGCAATATCAACTTTTGACGATCTCAGCGAAGATTACTTTGAAAGTCTGGATCCACCGATAATAAAGGGCTCTCTTGCTTTTTGTGAATTTGAAGCAAAAATAAAAGGTATTTTTGCTGAGTTAAAGCTTTTAGGTGGAAAAGTTTTGAGAAAAGAATTGAGAGCTGTAAATCGTGGGTTCAATGCGGTAATAGAGGCACTTATTTTTGCAACGAGGCTAAAAATGAATCCTAGATTTGTGGAAAAGATAAAAGAGTGTTATGAAATAATCGAGAAATGTGGTGGTGAAAGGGAAAAGGAAGCCATGGAAATAATAAAGGAAAAAACTGGGATTCGTTGATCAACCTTTTTTCGGCGGATATGGGTGAATCTTTACCTTATAATCGCAAAGTTTCTGCACGGCTTGCAGATCTGGTTCTTTTATTTCCGCAGTCCCTCTTTCTCTGATTTTGTCCACTATATTTTTAGCTATCTCTTTCCTTATTAAAACGGTTGAAAAACCGCTTTCACTGCCAACGCTGCCTACGCTTACATCGCTTTCTACTGCTGAAAAGTCTTGGCAAACCTTGCATCCAGGTGGAATTATTTCTTCCAGTTCCTTAACGGGAAAGCTAACTCTTGAACCATCTATGAATCTGACTATGAACCTACCTTTCTTTATGTCTGTTTTTGTTGCTAGTCTGAGATCTATCCCCTTTTTTTGCAGAAAATCGGAAAGCTGGTGATGGTAGAAGTTCTCAGTGCAGAAGAGACCAATTGCAAGCTTCACCCTTTCGAATTTTTTAAAGCTCTTTTGCATTCTTCTCAATGCAGAAATCATGCAAGGTGTGCCAACAAATGCTACTGCCTTTGATTCCAAAACTGCATCCTTTAAAGCTGGAAGAACGTCGGCATAGCAGTACTTTGTCCCTGTGACTTTCCTATCATAAAGCTGCGAGGTGGAGCGAATTGTGACAATAGTCGTTCTCCAATCTTCATCTCTAGCTACGAATATCGCTTTCTCTATCAAACCTAGTTCCAGAGCTGTTGCTGTTATCTCTGTAACCATTGCACCATCCTGACCTTTGAATCTTTTTGATTTTGCAGATATCGCTTCGATATAATTTCCTATTCCACTTAGAGGCTTGTATTCCCATCTTGGGCATACCTTTATGCACGCTCCACAGTCAACGCACTCTTTAACCCATTCAGGAAAATCGATCGGTTTATCTCCAGCCGTGATTCCATTGACGGGACATATAGCAGAACAGGCTGCGCAATGACAGCAAAGCTTTGCATCGATTACTTCAGCTTTTAAATTCCCAAAATATTTCTTTTTATGCTTTTTCTCCGGTAACAAAAACCGCCATTCCTGCATTACTCCACCTCCTTCAAAGTTAGTATCTTCATCGGACATTGTCTCACGCATAGTCCACAGCCAACGCAGCTTTCTGTTATCTTTAAAATGCATCCCTTTCCAATCACTTCTCCCTCAAGGGTTATCTCACACCTTTCCATAACTATCGCTTCGTGCGGACAAACTTCCATGCACTGTCTGCAGCCAACACAGCTCTCAGGCTCCTCGCAAACAGCTCTTTTTGGCTTGATCTTTGGAATTATTCTTGTCACCTTGATATCTTCCAGCTCAGCTACTCTCAGGAGTTTCCAGTCCTTTTTACTAACGCAGTATTCAACAGTCCTTTCATCCTCTCTTATAATCTTTGGAACCTTAGTTATCTGCGTAGCTTTTAGCTTCATTTCTTCAAGACTCTTAAATGCCATGTCGTGCAATGTACTCGAAGCAAGTGCTCCAGTTGGGCAGCTGTCAACACAGAAGTGACAGAATATGCATTTCGTATAGTCTATTCCAGGATAAAAGTTTTCGTAATAGCTCATCTGAATAGCATTCGCTGGACATATCTGTGCGCATCGAAAACAGCTAATGCACCTAGATTTATCGAGCACAATAAAACCTCTTAAAGTGTCTGGATATCTTCTTCTTTCCCTTGGATATTCAATCGTGATCCGATCTGGTAATATGGCTTGTTTAAACGCCTCTTGGATCACTTCTACATGTCTTCTAATTTCAGCGATTGGAGATCGTGAGATCTTTTCAACCTTCATACAATCCACCCCACACATACACCAATTGCTAGAGCTACAATCGAAAGAGCTAGTAGCCAAGAGAAGCTGTAACGTAGAGTTTGATCTATTCTATACCTCGCATACATCGATCTAACCATCGCAACTATCGAAATAACGATCACAGCCTTTATGAATAGCCAGATAGGAGCATTTAAATCTCCGAGAATTTCGATGTAAAATCCGTTCCATCCACCAAGGAATAGAATTACGAAGAGTAATGCCATTATGTAGAGTTTTTCGTAAGCTAAAACCATTACCAGACCGAATAGCATTCCGGAATACTCTACAAATGGTCCAAAGGCGATTTCCTGATCAGCTTCTGGTATTTCAAATGGTAAACGGGAGGTAGCCATCAGCATGGTTATGAGAAAGATCAGGAAAGCAACTGGATTTAGAATTGCTCCAGGAACATTTGATTGTTTTTCAACAGCCACATATGGATCTCCGCTGCCGTAAAGATAGATCATCGAAATTACCGCTATTATGAACGGGATCTCGTAGGCTATGTACATCAAAGCCTCCCTGACACTTCCAACAAAGGCGAATCTGTTGTTGGATGCCCAACCAATTGCTATTATGGTTATTGGAATCAAAGCTAAAAAGGCCACAATCAACTGGATCGCGTAAGGACTTTTGATGCCAACAACGTTTCCAGCAGGGATGAAGGCTATTGGTAAAAGTATTGGAATGAAGGCCAGAATTGGTAGCTGGACGAAATATGGTCTATGGGCATCTCTGTGAACTATAGCTTCTTGGAAGAAGTAACGTAGACCATCTGCTAGTGCCTGTATTGCTCCCCTTATCGGTCTGGCAACTTCCAAAGGCCCTACACGCCACTGAATTCTTGCTGTTAACTTTCTTTCAAACCAGACTATGTAGAGCAGATAGATCATTAGCGCGGTTAGCCCGGGTATTATAACGACTGCAAAGAAGGGGCGCCAGAGGATTAGGGCTACGAGAAAATTAATTAGTGGGATCTGCATCAGATTATCGACTATAGGTTGAATAAATGGAATTTCCATCATGTTCGACTTAAGTAGATTCATTAAATTCGGGATCTCTTCGATCATCACCTATCAGCCTCCGGAGGGAAGTAGCCAAAGCTACCATAAATTGCCTGCAAGTCTGCAAGTCTTTCACCCTTAAGCGATTCCATGAAGCCTCGAAGATAAAGCCAACCTGGAGTTATGATTCTGAGACGATAGGGAACATTGCTTTCTCCATCGCTGACGATTGTGAAAAGCAAAGTACCCCTAGCAGCTTCAGTGAGTGTTGTATATTCTCCAGCTGGAAGAACTAGATCGGAGAACTTGTCAAATAGCTGTCCTTTCACATCATCGCAAATCTGCTCACTTATGTATTTGCCTTCCGGCATAGAAGTTATGCACTGCCTTATTATGCTCAAACTCTGTGCAATTTCGTTTACTCGAACTAGAAATCTAGCATAACCATCTCCTTCATCAGCAGTAACGATGTCCCAGGTTACTTCTTCATAAGCTTCATATGGTTCAACCAATCTTGTATCATACTCAACCCCGCTTGCCCTTAAGAATGGGCCAACAACACCAAAGCGAATGGCTTCTTCCTTGCTTAAAATTCCCACATCCCTCAATCTAGCAATTGTTGTTGGATTCCTTATGAATATCCTTTCAAACGACTTGAGCCTTTTTTCTATTGCAAATGTGGCATCATAAACCCAGCGAAGCGTTTTTTCATCCACATCCCTTCTTACCCCTCCAGGGATTATGAAGGATGAAGTGAACCTTGCACCTGTCATTCTTACGAGAGCTTCACATATCAGCTCTCTAATTCCGAATGGATACATGAAACCAGTTGTATGACCAAGAAATACTGCTAGAATTGCCGCATCGTATAAATGTGTTCCAATTCTGCAAAGTTCAGCCAATATCGTGCGGATGAACTTTGCTCTTTCAGGAACTTCAATTTCAAGTGCCATTTCTATTGCCCTCACGTAGCCAAGGTTGAAGTTTGCAGAATCCATTATAGATGGTCTCTCAACAAGGGGAATGTTCTGAATGTAAAGTCTGTTTTCAGCAATCTTTTCTACACATCTATGCACGTAGCCTGGATCGGGGATAACTTCTTGTATTATATCTCCCTTAACTCTAACGATGAGTCTCATGTGCCCACTACCCGGATGCTGTGGGCCGACGAGGATTAGAAATTCATCCCTTTTATAAGCATCTTCCACGTATTCTTTTGGAATGGGCAAGAAAAGAGTCTCGAGCTCCTTTGGCGGTTCAACTGGGACTTCAAGGGAGAATTCCTTCATTTCAATCACCTACGTAAACTTCCTCCTCCAATTTGAAATCCTTTCTAAGCGGAAATTCCGGAGTATCTGGAGCTAGAAGGAATTTGCCCTTCCATGGATTTCCTATGAATTCTACACCAAAAAGATCTTGCATTTCTCTTTCAAGATAATCAGCACTTGGAAATATGTCTGAAATGCTGCTTATCTTTGGCTCCTTTCTTGAAATATCTGTATAGAGGTTAACAAGTACTGGCATGAGTTCTTTGACACTGTAACTTGAGAAGAGGAACTCAACGATGAACTTACCCTCGTTTGGAACGTCTATGACATTAACGGATTTAACATGGTCAAATCCCAGCTCTTTTAACTTCATAGCTGATTTTCTAATGTTATCTGCTTCCACTTTTACAGCGATTCTGTTTTTCGCGGTTATCACAGCTTTGCCAATTTCCTTCAGTTTTTCACACAGCTCCTCTCCAAATTTCCAATCAACTTCTTTTTTAGCATCTACTACTATACTTGGAGCCTTTGATATCTTTTTTGGACTTCTTGGCAAAGTTCTTGGCTTCTTTCCCTTTTCAAATTTCACTTCTGAAATTATAAGGGAATTTTCAGCTACACCTTTATCCAACTTAAACTGCAACTGTCTTATTCCACGAAGTAGCGCTTCTGGAGTTGGTGGACAGCCAGGGATGAAGAAGTCCACCGGTACGACTTCTGATGGTTTAACTAGGTTATATCCATTCCAGAATATTCCACCATTTAATCCACAGGCCCCCATTACAATTACGAACTTTGGATCCGGCATCTGCTCCCAAGTTATCTTTAAGACTCTTGCCATCTTCCTCGTGATTGCCCCTTCTACTATTATCAAATTCGTTTGTCTCGCAATTCCATAGTTTAGAGCTCCAATCCTTTCTCCATCGTAACCACAGGCAAATGCATGCGCCAGTTCAGCGCCGCAACAAGCTGTGACAAGATGAACAGGCCAGAGACTCCATTTCGTCCCCCATTTCTTTATTGGTCCCAGAATTCCGCTTCTCACAAATTTCGTGAATTCTTCCATCAAATCACCTCCTAAGACGAGCTATTTCAAGGGAATAGTTATAGCCAACATAAAGAGCTGGAAGAAGTAATAGGAAGGCTATCAAAGTTAAAAGATAACTCTCGAATAAAGGTAGAGTTGAGATTAGAAGGATTAGCACAATCACGGGCTCAAAGCACATAAAGATTACAACGAAGCCCAGATACTGCATTGGTAGGGTCCATTTTGGAATGCCAATTGGTATGTTCCCAGCCTCAAAACGCGATACCTTGACCTCCGTTGGTCTGTACTTTGGTAGCACCTTTATCAAAATTAGGATTATTGCATCCGTTATCAATGCAACGGCAACAATTATTGCAATGACGAGAGCGCTTTCGATCATTTAAATCCCCCCGCAACAATTTCCACAAACCAAGATGGTGGAATCAGCGTTATAAGCATGGCCAGGGCGCAGAATAAAGTCACGGCATTTGTTATAGTGAATCTCCATCCCACTCCAACCATTCTCACAAGTCTAAGGTAGTAGGGCACAGATATAGCTGAATTGAGCACTAGCAGTACCGCAAGCCATACAAAGTTTGAAAAAACGAGTGCATAGATTATGAAGAGTTTACTCCAGAATCCCATAAGAGGAGGCAAGCCTATGAACGAGAAGCTTAGCAGATATGCATTGAAACTCGAAGAGCCATCCTTTACAGCGTTGAAGAACCCTATCTTTCCAAAAGCGTTGACAAATAGTTGTAGAAGACCTCCGGCTATTGCAAAGTAGATCAATTCCTTTGGCGCTGTTATAGCTGCGAAGGTTGCAAGAATGTAACCCATATTTGCTATTGTTGAGTAAGCCAAAATTCTGCTAGCAGTCTTTGCAGTGAGAGCGCCAATGTTTCCGATGAACATCGAAATTGCGGAAATTGTCGCTAGGATTAAAAGTATTTGTTCAGTAGCCAAAGTGGCTGTAGCGAGAAGGACTTTGTATGCAACTATAAAAGGAACGAATTTCGCCAGCGATGCTATTACTGATATCGCAATCGGATTCGCTGATTCAAATACATCTGGAACCCATTCATGCAAAGGAGCTATTCCTACTTCCAAGGCCAAACCTAGAATTAAAGCTGTAAAGCCTATTGCATACAAACTGAAGTCCTGAATCGAATGGGCGTTGTAAAGAACTACGGCGCCGATGATGAAAAGAACAGTGGCTAGGACCATGAAGGTTACGTATTTTATACCAACTTCTACATTTAACCTCTCCTCGTTTACCATAACTAGGAGATAAGTGGGAGTTGAGACGACCACAAATAGAACTAGGAGTTCTCCTAGGTCAGATGTCATGAGTGCGTAGATCGTTGCAATTGCCATCAAGGATATCATCGCATAATCCACACCAGCGATTTGGTTCCTTCTGATTGCAAGGAGAGAAATTATGTTTAACATCGCTACGAAAAGGATCAATGGAGCTAGAGGGGAGAATTGAATTGCAAATAGGGCTGCGAGAACGCTGAGAACAGCTGAAATTTTGGAATTCCAGTAACTCACAACTGCGGCTATTGTTAAGATTATCAACGCAATGAGTATTTGGATCATAACATCACCCCAAATCCGGCGGAAATTATGAAGAGAACCAAAACTACGACTAAGGCAATCTTAACGTATCTTTCAACGCTGCCATTCTGGACACTCCTTATTCCTAGGGAATAAACTTCGAATAACGATGGTACTGCCTGATGGAATGTGAAATCTATGAATCTGTTTCCGTAGTCTGCGATTTTTGCTAGAGCCCAGCCTATTTTAGGCACTATTAAGTCGTTTAGCAGAGGCATGTAAAGTCTATCTCCCAGCGCTCTACTTATTGAAGACTCGAATCTCGGTTTGTAGAGAGTCACAACATAACTGATGAAAACGATGACCCCAACTGCGAAAGAGCTCGTAAGAAAACCTTCCTCAACGAAATGTTCAAATTCGTGTAACTTTGTAAAGCCATGTTCTGTTAGATATAAGTAAAGCAATAGGAACAGCATGGAGGCCATTGTGATGTAGGCAAAACTCATCAACTCACCGCCATGCGGATGAATATGCACTTCTTTTCCTTTCAAGAAGTTGAGACTCAGGAATTTTGCTAGGAAGGCTGAATAAACTGCTGAGGTTATAACGAGCAGTATCAATGGTATGTAGCCAAAGTGGTGTTCGAGTCCATGCATGACTCCATCCATCGCTGATTTTACCCAATAAGCTGTTAATGGTGGAATTCCACTTAGGCAAAGCGTTGCAACTATGGTTGCAATGAATGCGAGTTTTAGATGTCTTGCAACTTCTCTACCACCAACGCAAAATCTGTCATGAGTTTCATGGATTAAATGCCCGGCAACAAGGAATAAGGTTGCCTTTGCAAAAGCGTGAGTTACGAGGTACCAGAAACCGACCAAAATTGCAATTTTTCCAACCCATGCACTTGCAGCCGTTGCTGCGAACATAAGTCCTAAGCTTGACATCGTTGATGCAGCGAGTAAGACTTTCCTTTCAAGACAGCCCAAGGCAACTGAAGCGCCATAAAAAGCTGAGATTAATCCAAGGAATAGTACTATGATATAAATGGCCTCAATCCCCTCAGAATGCACATGCCAAGGCTCCAGATACCAGCTTAAACGCATGAAGATGTAAGTTCCAGCGGCAACCATTGTTGCTGAATGGAGCAATGCACTAACCGTCGTTGGACCGGTCATTGCAGTCATAAGCCATTCGCTAAATGGCAGTTGTGCAGATTTTGTAAATGGACCGAGCATGAAGAGCAAAAGGATTAAGAAGATCCCAAATGGGCCAATTTGTTTTGCAAACTCTTCCCAGTGTATTTCGCTTATGTTCAGAGTTCCTGTGAATAAGAAAATCGCTGCAATTGCAAAAAACATTGGCATGTCTCCAATTCGGATTGTCGAAATGGCTCTCCAACCACCAAGGCTTGGGGACCAGAAATAGTTTTGCCCCGCAATCTTTCTTCCAATTACTCCAACATAGCTGAGCTCATCGTCATCTCTGAACCAATGCCCTATTAGTCCCCAGGAAGCTAATCCAAGCCCTTCCCAGCCGATGAGTAGCATGAGTAGATTGTCGCTATAAACGACAAGGAGCATTGAAGCTGTGAACAAATTGAAGAAGAACCAGTACCAGCCAAGCCTGTAGTCGTGCTTCATGTATTCCAGTCCATAAATACCTATGAGAAACGCTATCAATGCAGTTAGTGCCCCCATGATCTTGCTGAGGTAATCTAGAATGAAGACGAAGTTTATGTTGAATTCGGGAAGCCATGGAACGGTTATTTTCACAGTTTTATCAAGAGGTGAAGCGAAGAGAAGGTGTAGGGCACATATTAAGGAGATGAATAATCCAAGGACTGCAAGAATTGGTAACTTCCTAGCCCATTCTGGCTTCGGATCTAAAAGCCAGGCAAAGGCAACTGGTAAGGCACCAATTATTGGAGCTAAAAGCATTATAAGAAAGACTTCAATCATGGTATCACCCCTACTATAGACCTTATTCCATCAAGCAGGGCTGGAGCAAGTGGGGGGAAGATGAAAGCTATGCTGAAGAAGGCAATTGCGTAAAGCGGAACGTCAAGCAATCTGCTGAACTTTGGTTTTTCATAGTGCATCGGAGTGCCGTAGTAAATTGAGCGCATCGTGTAAAAGCTGTATAATCCAGAAATGATGAAGACCAAAACTACGGCGGAGATTAAGTATAGGTTTAATCCATAGATCTGCGTTAAGCCGACGAGGATGTAGAATTCTGCGAACATCCCTATGGTTATTATTCCACTCAAAGTCATGAAACCTATTAGTGCTGCGTTTGCAATTGTTGGAATGAACTCATGCATTCCGCGCATTTTATCCAAGCTTCTAAGTCCATGGAAAGTTGCTATTATTGCTCCAGCTGTCATGAAAAGGATAGCCTTACCAAATGCATGGCTCATGTACTGGATAACAAGCCCTATCAATCCATAGGAGCCAAGGCAAATTGCAATCAGAACATAGCCCATCTGTGAAACAGTTGAATAAGCCAGTAACCTCTTATAATCTCTTTGCTTGAAAACTGATAATCCAGCGTAAATGCTAGAAATGAGGGCATAGCAAATTATTAAATCCCTAAAATCTGTGATAAAGGAGCTGTCGATGAGGTAAATTCTTAAAAGAATGTAACCGGCAAGTCCGACTGTTAGAGGACTTAGCAGAGCGCTGACAGGGGTGGGAGCTTCAGCATGAGCCCATGGGAGCCAAATATGTGGTCCTAGGCCAGGAAGCTTTACGACCATCCCTATGAATATAAGAAGCCAAGGTAGAAATCCGACGACTTTTATCGAATTCAAGGCAAGACTCTGGTTTTCAAAAGCAATCATCAAGAAACCGAGTAAGGCAAAAACTCCTGCTATGTGTGTCCAGACGAAGTAAAGAATTCCAACCCATTGTCTGTTACCGTAGCCATAAAGATATATTAGCATGAAAGATGCCAACAGCGAGATTTCGAGGAATATGTAAAGCAAAAGGATGTTTCCGCTGTAAACCAGCCAGAGCATCGAAACTGCGTACAAGTTATAGAGGAACCAGTACTTTCTGAATTCCCTTTTCTCATCTACATGCATTTCTTCAAATCTATGGGCCATGTATGGTAGTGAATATAGAGCAACCATTGCAGAAACTAGACAGATCGTGAAACCAAACGCATGACTAACAGGGTCGTAGAGGAGATAGAAATCCCCTATGGGTTCTGGTAATTTGAAGAGAAGCTCCTCACCTTTATGCATTGTCAAAAGTCCATATAATGCGGAGAACATTGGTAAAAGGAATGCGATTGCTGAAACCCATGTTGCAAGTCTTCTTTCAAGGATCGGGGATATAAGGGTTATTATCAAAGGGATTAGTAAAAGGGCAAAATATGGTGTCAGACCGCATCACCTCCAATTGAAATTTTCTCGATTTCCACACCTTTTCTGAACTTGTCGGTGATCACAATTGCCGTTATCAGAACCAGCAATTCAGCGCTACTTGTGAATATTGTAACTACTAAGAACGTAAAAGCCATTGCTGGGGCTATGGAAAAGAGAGGGATTATTGCAAGAAAGACAGCTGAGAACATGAGTTCCAAGCTTATTAGTAATCTGACCAAGTCTTTCGCCGATATCGCCATTAGATATGCTATGATTAAAAGAGATAACGCAAATGCAACTATCACAACCCAACCCTCCGTAGAATTTTAATCGCAGAAAGCATAACCAGAACAATCATGGATATCAGGAAGATGATCGCAAGAAAATATTCGCCCACAAATTCCAGTCCACTCGATCTTACGCTCAAAATTCCGCTTTTACTATAAGCATAGGCAAGGATTGCCATTATTATGACGACTGGTATAGTCCAGAGCAGACTAATTTTTCTCACAGCTTTTGCCCTATAAGTTGCAGCGACAGCAATCGTAACAATCCCAACTGCGCCAACAAAAACGAGGGTTATCAGAACAACTGCTGGCTGTAGGTTAAATGTCGCATAAATCCCTGCTAAGAAGAGCATTGTGATTGCCATGTAAAGCGCTGAATACAAGTTGTCTCTTGTAAGCCAAGCGCCGATTGCTGATGCAATTGCTAAAACGCCTAGCAAGGAGATCAATAAGTTTTGAATATCCATAAAGTTCGCAATATGCGATCATTGATAAGCTTTTCTAAAATTGCCCTATACCATGAATTTTTTATATATTCATTATTATTTTTAAGTTGTCAATGAAAAATTTTTAATTTCTGTGAAAAAAATGGTTATGATGAAAAGCGTTATGATCGTAGATGATGAGGTAGCGATGAGAGAAATACTCAAGATCATACTCAAAGATTACAAAGTCTTTGAAGCATCAAATGGCAGGGAAGCGATTGAAATTTACAAAAAAGTGAAACCAGACGTCGTTTTGATGGATATAATGATGCCGATAATGGGAGGGATAGATGCGATAAAGGAGATAAAGAAAATAAATCCAAATGCAAAAATCGTTGCGATAACAGCTTATGCTAGTTCTAAAGGGGGAAAGGCTTTAGAGGCTGGAGCTGATTTGATTTTGAAAAAACCTTTTACAAGAAAGGAGGTAATAAGGGTAATAGAGGAGCTCACAAAGAGCTGAAAAAGTTATTTAAATTGTAAGGATATAAAGGATCGAATGCCAACAGAGGATGGTTCTATGATGAAAATTCCGGATACTACTAAGTATCTCATTCATGCTGAAATAGTAGCGGATGGTGTCATCGAACGTCCAGATGTAGTTGGTGCCATCTTTGGTCAAACAGAAGGTTTACTTGGAAGCGAATTGGATTTAAGAGAGCTACAGAAGACTGGAAGAATTGGAAGGATAGAGGTGAAGATTGAAAGCAGGGGTGGTAAGAGCTACGGAGAAATAAAGATACCTTCTAGTCTAGACAAAGTTGAAACAGCAATAATAGCAGCGGCTCTTGAAACAATAGAACGCGTTGGACCATGTTCGGCAAAGATAGAAGTGAAAAAAATAGAAGATATAAGAGCGAGCAAGAGGAAAAAAATCGTTGAAAGATCGATGGAAATATTGAAAGAGCTCTTTGAAGAGCCTGAGATAGAGTCGGAAAAAATCTCTGAAATCGTTAAACAATCGCTCAGAGTTAGTGAAGTCGTGGAGTATGGTGAGGAAAAGTTACCTGCAGGACCCGGGATTGATGAGTCTGATGCGATAATCGTTGTCGAAGGCAGAGCTGATGTTATCAACTTGCTGAAGCATGGTATAAAGAATGTGATCGCGGTTGAGGGGACAAACATTCCAAAAACTATAATAGAGCTTAGCAAGAAAAAGACTGTAACAGCCTTTGTCGACGGTGATAGGGGTGGGGAGCTTATATTAAAGGAGCTGCTGCAGGTTGCGGAAATAGATTATGTTGCAAGGGCTCCGGAAGGAAAGAGCGTTGAAGATTTAACACTCAAAGAGATTTTAAAGGCTCTTAGAAACAAGATACCTGTGGAGCAGTTGCACATTCTTAAGAAGGAAAGCAAGGAACAGCAGCAGTCTCCGGAATCTCTTAAGAGTCATAAGGAGAGAGTTGAGGGCAAATTGCTCGCAAGGATCCTTGACAAAAACTTGAATCTTATCAAGGAAGTTCCGGTAAGGGATCTCGTCAAGACACTCAAGAACGATAATGTAAAAGGATCTATAGTGATATTCGATGGAGTAATAACACAGAGACTCGTTGATGTTGCTGCTAAGAAGGACATAGATTACATAATTGGCGTAAAGCTTGGAAACGTCGTTAAACTGCCTACTTCAGTGAGGATCATGACGTTCGATCAGCTTTAGTTCTTATTATTTTTTCCGGAGTCAATATTACATCAGCTCTTGCATCGTGCTTTTCAATCAGATGGCTGAGATCATCGAATATCTGAATCTCATGAGCTATAACGATGAAAAGTGCTTCATTCTTTAAAACTCCTTCCCTTTTGAGAATCTCATATTCCCTATCCCCAAAACCGCTCCCCTTTCCTATTCTATTCCCTTTTAAATCCACTGCAACGCATCCCTGGGCAAAAATGCCAACCTTTTTTCTCAATTTTCCAAAGTCAGCTTTTTCACCAATTTTTAAATTTTCAATCGTAGGCTTCACTTTTTGCCTCAACAAAACGAAACCCTTCATCCTTGGCAAAGCTGCGAGCAACATCTTACCATCTTCAAGGACAATTTCCCTGAGTCGAAGTAAAACGGAGTCCGGGGCTGAAAAAATACATTCGGAGCTCCAGTATTCTTCAAGATTTCTCAATTTTTCACAAGCTTTTTCAGCACCTCTGAAATTCGGTATTCTCCCGTATGGTGGAAATTTGCTGAAGGGTTCTATTTTCCTCCAAACGTATTCCCTAACCTCTTCCTTACTTTTGAACATCGAGCAATACTCTGATCAGATCTTTATCCTTCACAATCCCAGCAACTCTGTTGAAGGAATCGAGGACAGGTATGCAGTCTAGGTCATCTTTAACCATCTTTCTTGCACACTTCGAAATGCTTGTTTGTGGATAAACAAAGTCAGCTGGTTTCATGAACTTCTTTACAGGATCTCTTGGAAGCTTTACAACGCTCACCTCAAAATACCTTACAGTCAAATCTCTCATCCCATCCCAGCTCCACTTGTCATCGGTGTCGCTTGAGGAGGAGTGCATGGATCGTAAAAGAAAATCCTCAATAAGCGCTTCTCCAAGCATTATCTTTTCATCAACAATTCCAACTAGCTGGTCATCTTCGTTAAGCACACCACATATTTCCGCATTGCTGAGACGCATTATCTCTCCAACCACATTCAAAGGAGTCTCCTCCCAAACGCAAACTATTTGTGGGCTTACATATTTCTTCACTGGAACGTTTATGTTCATTTCGGCAATCTTCTTTACTATATCTCTTACCGTAATTATTCCTGCAAGTCTTTCACCTTCCAACACTGGAAGTCTTCGGAAAGGCGTTGTGCTGAGGATTTTCACGACCTTTTCAACAGTATCATCGACGCTTACACTTACAGGATTCGGTGTCATAAGAAGAGCCACTTGATCCTCGTCAATCTTCCTTAGCAAGTCTTTTCTTGTTATAATCCCAACAAGTTTCCCCTCTTTTAGAACAGGAACTGCTGAGATACCATATTCTTTAAAAAGCTGGAGCACAGTCTGTCTGTTGCTGGGTAGAGTTGCGTATATGACTTTGGCATTCATTATGTCTTTCGCCTTCATCGAATTCTTCCTTGCAATCTTGGCTAATCAATCTTTTCATTTTGAAGAAAACTTATAAAAATTTCTATAGGATGGAAAATGATGAACTCGTTCGGCTACCTGTTCAGGGTAACTACTTGGGGTGAAAGTCATGGAAAGGCTGTGGGATGCATAATTGATGGCTGTCCAGCGGGTTTAAAGATAGATGAGGAGTTCATAAGAAAAGAGATGGAAAGAAGGAGACCTGGAGGGCCTTTTTCTTCAAAAAGAATGGAGAAGGATGAGGTTGAAATTCTTTCTGGTGTTCTTGACGGTGTAACTTTGGGAACTCCGATAGCAATGGTGATAAGAAATGTAGACGTTGATTCGAGGCCATATGAAGAATTGAAGAATGTTTTCCGCCCAGGTCATGCGGATTTCACTTATTTTGCAAAATTTGGAATCCGGGATTGGAGGGGAGGTGGAAGAGCTTCTGCAAGAGAAACTGCTGCAAGAGTTGCTGCTGGAGCTATTGCGAAGCAGATTTTACATAAGCATGGAGTCAGAGTATTTGGTTATGCTAAAGAAATAGCAGGAGTCAGTTTTAAAATTGTAGATTATGAAAGGGCATTTGAAATTGCTGAAAAGAGCGAAATAAGATGTCCGGATCCAGAAAGGGAAGAGGAGGCAAAGGAGAAAATAAGGGAGGCGATGATGGAAGGAGATAGTGTCGGAGGAATTGTTGAAGTAGTTGCAAAAAATGTACCACCAGGTTTGGGAGAGCCAGTGTTTGGAAAAATAAGTGCTTATTTGGCTTTTGCATTGATGAGCATTCCCTCAGTTAAAGGATTTGAAATTGGAAGAGGTTTTGAAGTTTCTAAGCTTAGAGGGAGTGAAAATAACGATCAAATTATCCTAAAAAATGGAAAAATTAAGTTTTTGACGAACAACGCTGGAGGAATCTTGGGAGGGATCACAAATGGTGAAGATATAGTCATGAGGATTGCTGTGAAACCCACTCCATCGATTTCAAAAGAGCAAAGGAGCGTGGATTATGAAAAAATGGAAGAGGTAAGAATAAGAGTAAGGGGCAGACACGATCCGTGTATTGTGCCGAGAATAGTGCCTGTAGCTGAAGCCATGGCTGCTCTTGTAATCGTAGACTGTATGATGCTCCAGGGATTAATACCGAGGAGTTATATATGATTGAGAGAGAAATAGAGGTTGGGGAGAAAATTAGGTGTGTCCAGAAGGTTGATGGAGAAATAAGGGAATTGATCTTTGATTACAGGAGATGTAATGGCTGTGGAATTTGCGTTTTTTCATGTCCAGTTAATGCTCTTGAACTCGGACCAATTCATGAGATTGCAAAAGGCTTGGACATGCCACCTGTAATAATAGACCATTTGAAGTGCGCATATTGTGGAATATGTTATTCTTTTTGTCCATTCAACGCCTACGAGTTTCGAATAAATGGTAAGGTTATAGAAAAAGCCCAGCTTCCACTTTCTCCTGTTAGATTTACTTATAAATACGATCACTGCAGAAATTGCACGCTTTGCTACAAAGTTTGCCCAACAAGAGCTATTAAGAGAGAAGTGTTTGTCAGAAGAAGAGAGATAGCTGAGAAAAATGAAGGAGTGAAGGGATTTGTAAAAGTTGATAAAAAGAAGTGTAACCTCTGTGGAATTTGTGCCGAGTTTTGTGAAGTCTTCAGAATGGTTGAAAAAGAGGTTTTTCCAAATGATGTCATGCCTTACAGTGATATCCTTATAGATGATACAATCTGCGATTATTGCAAGCTTTGCGAAGAAATTTGTCCAGAGAATGCGATTGAAGTTGAGGGAAAAAGGATTTCCTACAAAATTCCTGAAAAGATAGCAAAAATATGGATAGATCAGGATCTGTGCTCGAACTGTGGATACTGTGAAGAAGTTTGTCCCTATGATGCTGCAAAAACGGTTAAACCAATAGAGGGAAAGTTGGAGCTTTTTGAAGCTAGAATGGCGAGGTGCGACCCAGTGGGATGTGGAGCATGCATTAGAATTTGTAGATACAACAGAGTTTGGTTCACGGATAGAAAGAGGGTCTTTTTCAACGAGAGATTCTGCATATACTGCGGAGCTTGCGAAAACGCCTGTCCTTATGATCTAATAATAGTTAAAAGGGAGAATTATTTCACAAAAGAACTTGCCTATGATCTTCCATGGAGAAGCGCTTGGGAGAGGGCTTTGGAGAGAGTTGTAAAGAAGGAAAGAGTAAAAATTCCGCAGAGGATACTTGTAATGGAAGAAGAGTTGCCAAAAGTTGAAGAAGTCGTTGAGGTAGGTGAATTTAGAAAAATAGAAGGTCTGGAGAAGATTGAGGATTTGTTGAAAAGAGTTAGATATCGAAAGGCTTTGGAATTCGGGGAGATGGATGTATTTATGAGAGGTGTTAAACGTGCACGTGGAAAGGATAAGGGGGACGAAGAGCAGTAGATTGAAGGGGAAAAAGATAGTCTTGGGAGTAACTGGTAGCATTGCGGCAGTTGAGACTGTAAAACTTGCAAGAGAATTGATAAGGAGAGGTGCAGAAGTTTTTGCAGTCATGAACAAGTCTGCAAGAAAAATAATACATCCCTATGCACTCGAATTTGCAACTGGAAACAAAGTTATTACCGAAATAACGGGAGGGCTTGAACATGTGAAGTTTTTTGGAATAGATGGAATAGCGGATCTATTTTTAATAGCTCCATCAACTGCTAATACGATTGGAAAGATCGCAAATGGAATCGACGATACTCCAGTTACGACCTTTGCAACAACAGCTTTAGGTGCAAAAAAGCCTATCCTCATAGCTCCAGCAATGCACGAAACGATGATGGAAAATGAGGCTGTTATCCAGAACATTGAAAAGTTGAAAAAGATGGGAATTGAGATAATAGAGCCAAAAATTGAAGAGGGGAAGGCAAAGTTTGCGGATATTGAAAAGATTTGTCTACATGTCGAGAGAGCTCTTTATCCAAAAGATTTTGCTGGAAAAAAGGTCATTGTCACAGCCGGGCCAACCTTTGAGTTCATAGATCCAATAAGGTTCATAAGCAACAGAAGTTCTGGAAGAATGGGAAAGGAAATAGCATTGGAATTATGGCGCAGGGGTGCTGAAGTCGTCTTCATAACTTCCAAAGAGCTCGAAATCAGCTTGCCAAACTTCAAGCAAATAAAAATAGTTTCAGTTACAGACATGTTGAAGGCAGTATTGGCAGAGATCGAAAACTGCTCCCTTTTCGTATCTTCAGCTGCACCATCGGATTTCATTGTGGATATGGAGAAAAAGAAAATAAAAACGGCGAAAGAGGTTGTGATAAGATTAAAAGAGGCTCCGAAGATTATCAGGGAAGTGAGAAAAGTTTACAATGGAGATATAATAGGCTTCAAAGCTGAGACTGGTGTTGAAGATGAGGAACTTGAAAGAATTGCCAAGGAGAGGCTTGAATGTGACAGACTTTCTATGGTAGTTGCAAACGATGTGCTTAAAAAAGGAATGGGTACTGAGGATACAAGGGTTGTTGTTGTAACGAGGAAGAGATCTGAATGGTTGGAAGGAAACAAGAGCGAAGTTGCGAGGAGAATAGTTGAAATATACTTGCAGGATTGCTTATGATTTTCTGCCCTTCGGCGATAAGCTGTATTTTCATTCCAGAAATTGGAAAAGATGCTGCAAATTCTGGAAGCCTTGGAGTCGCTTTTACAATCGATAAGGGAGTAAAAGCTAGACCTTCGACGAGTTTAAAGTTCAATGGAAAGGAGATATCCTTCCCAACTGTTGAATTTGTTCTTAAAAAGCTTGGGATTCCGGGAGTGGAACTTGAAAGCGATCTCCCTCTTGGCTGCGGTTTTGGATTAAGCGGAGCCTGTGCTGTTGCGACGGCATTTTTATCGGAAAGACCTGCAATGGAAAACTTCGATATAGCTCATGAGGCGGAAGTCGTTAATCTCACAGGCCTAGGAACCGTAACAACCCAGGCATTCTCTGGATTGGTAATAAGAAAAAATGCCTCATGTCCGTCAAGGGCGATAGTTGAACGCTATGCTTGGAAATATGAGCTAGATTTCATAACTATAGGCGAGATTTCGACTAGAGAAGTTCTTTTGGAGGATAAAGAAAGAATAGCGAAAATTGGAAGGAAATGGTTAAAGGAATTCATAAGAAATATATCTTTGGAAAATCTATTCAGAACATCAAAAGCCTTTGCAAAGGAAACAGGCTTAATAGAACCGGTGGAAGATATAATAGAAGCTGTGGAAAGCAGCGGTGGTTTTGCAAGTATGGCGATGCTTGGAAAAACTGTTTTTGCATACAAAGGGTTCGAAGCCCTCAAGGAGTTTGGAAAACCGTTTAAAGCGAGGATTGATTGTTGTGGGGTGAGGAGAATTGATAGTTTCAGCAATTCAATGCAAAATAGGAGATTTGATGAGTGCTGAGAGAGTTTCAATACAGGCAATAGAAAAGGGTGCTGAAATACTTTTGTATCCAGAATATTTCTCCTATTCGGAATTTTCGATAGAAATTGGGGAAAAAACGATTGAATTTCTTAAAAAGATTAGCAGGGAATTTGGAGTTATTACCTGTGGAAACTTCGTATGCAAGGAAAATGATGCGATTTTTAACAGGGCTGTCATCTTTAGTTCTGGAGATGCAATTGCGTATCAGGACAAGGTTCATCCAACGAAGACTGAAAAGTTTCTCGGAATAACTCCAGGAAAAAATTTGAGAGTTTTCAAAGTAAGAAACGTAAAGATCTGTGTGCTCATATGTGCAGACATTCTTTATCCCGAGCTTTGCAGGGTTGCAGCTCTGAAAGGGGCTGAAATAGCTTTGAACCCAGTTGTTTCCTTCAAACACTCTGAACTGCCAGGCACTGAGTTGAGGCATTGTCTTTACTTTGCACGCTCTTTTGATAATTGCTATGCGATAGTTAAAGCAGGAGGATTTGGGAGGACTTTTACTGGAAATGAAGCTGTTGGAAGGAGCTTGATATCCACTTTTGATGGAATAGTTGCAAAGAGTAAGTTTGAGGATAAAGAAGAGGCTGTTACGGCAAATCTTGATTTAAATAGGATAAGAGAGTACAGAAGGGTGAATTACTCGCTTAACGATAGAAACATTGAGGCGTACTTTGAACTTTTAAAATAGAAAAGTTTTTCGAGTTCTTCGAAAACTGATGCTATGAAAATCGTCTTCCATCCGGAATTTTATAAAGTATACTCCTCCGACCCTGCAGCTGAGGCGGGGAGAATGGAGAGTATAGTGAAAGAGTTGAGGGATTACGAGTTTATACAGCCTGAAAAGGCGAAGGAAGAGGATATTTTACTCGTTCATACGAGGATGCACTATGAATACGTAAAGAGTGAGGAAGAAGTTTTCGAAATCGCATTGCTTGCAGTTGGAGGAGCAATTTTAGCTTCAGAAATAGCATTCAAAGAACCTTCTTTTGCCCTTATTCGCCCTCCAGGCCATCATGCAAGCCCGGATAGCTCCTGGGGATTCTGTTATTTCAACAATGTTGCGATAGCTGTGAAAAAACTGCTTGTAGAAAGGAAAATTGAAAAAGCTGTAATTGTTGACTTTGACTTGCACTTTGGCGATGGAACTGCAAACACTTTCAGAAATGATCCGAAAGTCAAGTACCACCACATGAGTGGGGGAAACATTGAAGGTGTGGTGGAATTTCTTGAAAAGAATGAGTATGACATAATAGCGATCTCTGCTGGATTTGACAAGCATAAAGAGGACTGGGGAGGAATTTTAGAAACAGATGATTACAGAGAACTTGGTAAAATCTTCAAGGAATTTTCGGAAAGTAGAAATGTTGGTAGATTTGCCGCTCTTGAGGGAGGATACAATCACAGAGTGCTTGGTAAGAATGTAAGGGCTTTTATAAAGGGATTTGAAGATTAAGACTGCAATGTCTTTTCAGTATATGCGATCTGTCAATATTTTAATTGTTTTCCCAATTTTTGTGCCTTCCAAAGCTCATAATTCTGTTTAAGGAAAGAAAGGGCGATTTTAAAGGAAAAGTACAAGAGTGCAATCGCGATTACAGTTGTGGGATTACCGATTTCAAATAACTCGACTAAAATAAGGTAAGGGCTCAGGATTAGGAAGAAGAGCGGTGTTAAAAAGGCAAGTCTTTTGAAGAAGATTTTGGTATAGATTTCACCCATCATTTGCTGGAAGCCTTTGTACGCTTCTTTTTCTCCAGAAATTAGCGCTAGAATTGATAACTCTTCAAATTCCACTATTTTCTCTTCTTCCTTTTCAATCTCTCTGATGTAATTACTAAAAAATTTTTCTGAAACTATTTTTGTAGCTTTTTCAGAAAATAAAATCGCAAAAAATGTTAAAAAATAGAAAATCATACTCCTGGCAATCTTATTCCAAAGAAGCCTCTAGTAACGTAGCCAGTTCCTACATAGATTGCCAGCACTGCGAATAGGATAAAGAGATAGTCCTGTGGAATGTACTTCTGCGTTCTCGGACCTATATAGCTTCCAATGAAAAGCCCAATCCATCCAGCTATCAACAGAACCACTGGATATAGGACACCCTTCATCAACCATCCCATTGCAGCTGAAGTTTGTGTTAAAAGTACTGCCAAAACTGAAGCACCGGGAACTATATAGAACGGTAGACCCAAGCTAGTTAGATATGGAACATATAGGAATCCCCCACCTATTCCTATTACTGCAGAAAAGAAGCCGATGAGAAAACCAACGACTAGTGGAGAATAATTTTTAATTGCAAAACTCTCTCCATAGAACTCAAAAGTGGTCTTCGATGGTGTTACCTTCAAATTCTTAATTCCTTCAAGCTCATGAAGCCTACCTTGCTCCTTTAATTCTTTAACCCTTTGCATGAATCTCTGTGCAGCCTCTTTTCCAGCCTTCTTGCTTCTCTTAGCTCTAGGAGTCAACTGATACAACATGTAACCTGCGATCAAATAAGTTGCTAGACCAAAGATACCCATGTAAACCAAAGGCGCTACTTGTCCACCAGTCCCCCAAACTCCGAGTTGTGCACCTATAATTCCTCCTATTCCAAGTGAAATTCCAGCTGGCCAAACAAGTCTTTTTTGCATATACCAATTTATTGTCGAAGCTATCGCATTGAACCAGGTTTGTACAGCATTTCCAAATCTGATCGTATCTGTTAAGTATTTTCCAGCATCTGTATATCCGGCGATATTAACTTTAACCCCCTTCATTTTTGCAGCCCAATCTCCAATTCCAAATACCGAAAGATGTCCAACTCCTGCCATTATTCCTCCAAATGCGCCGACAGTAGAAAAAATCCACCCCACCCATATAAACCATATAAAATAAATGATTGCATTTACCGTTATTTCTGTACCATCTATTTCCGCCCAAACAACGTCCAACATATTATACCTCCTCCTTTTTGAATGTTAGGAATGGACAAAGTTTACAGATGTTAAAACCAGGATAAGTTTCTCCAGTCCTTGGAAAGCTTGCTCCACCCTGTTCAGCAGTCCTCTCAAGAAGTCTTAGGATTAGAGCTTCAAAATGCTCACCGGGAATAAAAACATTTATCTCACCCTGCTCCGTTTTTCCGGCAGTGTAACTACTGCTACACATTGGAACGATGTTTATCATCTTATTATTATAAGTCCAGACAGCTCCTCCGCAGACGGCGGAGTTCATCATCAAGTTCGGATTTATCGGATGAACGTCCATGGCTGAAGAGTAGTCGTTGTACAAATGGTAACTTTGGAGAACATCGCAAATTATGTGCACAACGTCTACTTCAAAGTTTGCTTTATGGAATGGGGCAGTTGCAAATGCCAGTAATCCATTTGGCAATCTTGGTTTTGTTTTTACAAATTTCTCTGCTTGCTCTTTGTTTCTTGTATACTTCATATGGCTTTTAACTTCACCTTCATCGAATTCTTTCCAGCCAAAGAGGTATTTGGCATTGCTGCAACCCAAAGTTTTTTTGTCCCCAAAAAGAATGTCCCCTCTCTGCCTAGAAGCTGCTGAAAAGTGGCAAAATGTATATGGATGACATGCGACAAAATAGTCATGCTTTTGTTTGAATTCCTCGATTTCCGAATCTTTATAAAAGAACTTTATAGCCACTGGATAGTATTTCAGTCTAAGAAGGTTTCTTAAGATAAATACTGCATCCGCTTTGCTCAGCTCTCCCTTTTCTAGCATCGTTTTGGCAAATTTTGCATCATCTAGAATTATCTCCGAAGTTAGCATAACTAATTTAAGTGTAAACATATTTAACTCTTTCGAAATTTTTTATATATGTTTCAAAAAATTTTTAATATCTAAATTTTCGAAATAAGTTTCAAAAAAACAATTGGATGTAAAATTAATGAATACATGTTTCGAAAAATTCAAACAAATTTAAAATTGATTTATAAGATAATTTTATCTCTTAAATTTAAATCTGCTTGTAAAATCGCTAAAAAGCTGTCTCGCCTTTGAAATTATAAAATTAGCATATTCTCTCATTTTCTCGCTTTCCATTGCGAGCTTTGATGTTACAAAATAGATCTTTCTATTTGCCATCAAATCGGATATTTCAATCATTTCGATCATTTCAACTTCATATGCCCTGAAGGCTGCTAACATAGATGTTATTGCAATGCCTATTCCGCTGCTAACTGCATGGAGTTTTGAATAATAGTCTCCAACGACAAAAGCCACATTGAAGTCGGAAATCTTGTAACCGCTCATTTCCAAAGCTTTTTTCGTGCTGGTAGTTATTCCATAATCCTCTGTCAGCATTATGAGTGGCTCGTTTTTAATTTCTTCAAGCGTTACCCTATCCTTCTTTGCCAGAGGATGGTTTCTTGAAGTTATTAACACCAGCTTGTCATCCCCCAACTCGCTAACAAAAAGGCGGGGATCGTTTAGATGTTCGGTGAGCAAATCTCCTGCAATTGCGAAGTCGTAATTGCCATCTAGAACTCCACGAACACATTCATGTGCCCCTCTCAATTCCAGCTTTATCTCCAGATTCGGATAGCGGGATTTAAGCAGAATTTGGAGTGCATGGACTATGTTTAGTCCGACCATTCCTGAGGCAAGAATGATTTTCTCTCCCTTGATGTTCGCAATCAATCTTTTAACTTCTTCAACGCTCTTTATTATCATCTCCATATTCTTCAATGCCAGTTTTCCCTCGTCAGTTAATTCCACACCTCTTATCCCCCTTTTTAGCAACTTTGCACCATAAAGTGATTCAAGCGCATTTATTTGGAAGCTGATTGTACTAACAGATGTTCCTAGATTTTTTGCAGCTTTTTTTAAACTACCCGAATTTACGACTTCGATGAAAGTTTTCATGAATTCTAACTTTACCATATTTCAAATTTTTCGAAATATTTAAAATGTTTTCGATCTTGGAGAAGAACTTTTTTAAGAGGAGCGATTCTGATTATGGAGAAGTTCAAAAAATTGCTCGAACACTGGATAGAGCATAATGAAGAGCATTTGGAAAGTTACAGGAAATGGATGAAAGAGCTCGACCCGAAAATTGCTGAAATGCTAAAGGAGGCATTAGAGCATTTTGAAAAGGGAAATGAAAAGCTAAAAATGATCAGGGAAAGGTTGAAGTGACTCATTCAAATTCTATCGTTGCCGGGGGCTTGTCGGTAACATCGTAGAGAACTCTGGTCACTTCTGGAACCTCTTTCGTTATCCTTAGCGATATTTTTCTGAGCCTTTCATACGGAACTTCTACAAATTTTGCTGTCATAGCATCTTCTGATTCAACAATTCTTATGACTGCTATGTATCCGTAAACTCTTTTTCCATTCCTTACACCTGTTGCCTTTGAATCCAAGAGAACTGCGAAGCTCTGGAATGAGTCTATGTCAGATGTCTCTTCTTCAACTATCTTAGTCACTCTTCTCAAAATCTCTAGCTTTTCCCATGTCACTTCACCAACTATCCTTATCGCAAGTCCTGGTCCGGGAAAAGCTTTTCTATAGACTATTGCATCAGGCAATCCCAGTTCCTTTGCAACCAATCTGACCTGCCACTTGTATAGATCCTTTATCGGCTCTATAACTCTGAATCCATATTTTTCCGTGTTTATTCCTAGCTGCTCTAAAACGTTATGCTGCGTTTTAACGCCACCAACGGTTTCGACGATATCTGCTGCAATTGTTCCTTGCACCAAAAATTTGGCACCATTTTTAACAACTATTTCTCCCAGAACGCTGTAAAAAGCTTCTCTGAAAGCTTTTCTCTTCTCTTCAGGATCCAACTTTCCTTTTAACTCTCCAAGAACCCTCTGTTTTGCATCATAGATGAAGGCATCAAATCCGAGATTCCTAAGGATTTCAACAACTCTTTCTCCTTCGCCAATCCTTCTCAATCCATCATCGATGTAAACAGCTTTTATTGGCTTTTCAATGGCTCTAGAAACTAGAACTGCTGAAACTGTACTGTCAACACCTCCAGAGCATGCTGCAAGGATTTCTCTGGCATCAACACTAGACAGCTGCTCTCTCAGCTCTCTTAACCTTCTTTCCACGTATTCTTTGACGTTAAATTGCATGCGATGAAATGCTCATAATGTTAAAAAAAGTTTCGGAAATCACCTAAGCTTGAAGCTTTGCAAATCGTTCACAATTTCGGCATCGATTTCCAGATACTCGAGGATTTTATCCTTAACTGCATAGGTCATTGGATACAGATGGGTCAGGAAAATCTTCTCGGCCTTGAGGAATTTGATGAATTCTTTCAGATTTTCTGGAGTAGTGTGGAAATCAGCTTTATAATTAAAAGGCAAAGAAAGCTCGTGAATCATAAAAGAGCAATCCAGAGAAATGAACTCTTTGAAAGCTCTAGTATCTCCACTTATAGCGAGAAAATCGTCGATAACATAGCCTCTACTTTCTATCGAGTGTATGGTCTTTATAACCTTTATTCCAACATCTCCGACTCTGAACTTCTGGTCTTCAAAAATTCGATACTTCAGCTTTCCCCTGAGATACGGAAAGGCATTGAGTAAAGACTCCATGAAGAACTTAGTCCCCTCTGGGCCATAAATTTCAAGTTCATCAGCTTCTAGGAGCCATCTCGCCTTAAGGATGTTCAAAAGATCTCCATTGTGATCTAGATGGTGATGGGTTATCAGAACAGCGTCTAATTCATCTGGAGAAACTCCTGCTTGCTCCAATCTTAAAAAAGCACCACATCCGACGTCAACGAGAAACTTCACACCGCTTTCAATCAAAATAGAGCTCTGAGCTCTTTTTTCATATGCAACAGAAACCCCCGTTCCAAGAAATGTTACCTTCAATCCACCACCCCCAAAAATTCGGAGATCTCTTCAATCAATCCAGAGCTCGTAATTTCCTCACATTTCAGGATCTTAAAACCTTCAGCTAGTTTTAAACCAACATTCTTTCCTAATGCCTGATAGTTCTTCCTTACATAATCAGCTATGACATCTTCTGGCCTAGTGTGTTTCCTAAATTCGAATGCCCACCATCTTCCATCTTCTATAAAGGGCTTGAAGGGTCTCTCTTTTTTCAAGAACTTTTCCACGTTTTCCTTATCCTCAAAAATCGGACCAATCTTTTTCGTTATCTTTGAAAGCTCTCTGACTTCGCATTCGAGCACAAGATAACATTTCTCCTTTACGAAGAAGCCAAATCTTAGTGGAGAAAATCCTTCTCTTTTCAAAGCCTCAAAGAGTTTTCTTCCAGCCCTTTCAAGCTGCGGATAGAGATTGTCCTCAACTATATTTGGCTTCTCGAACTCTATGCAGAGAATTTCAGTTCCCCTTAACTTCATAGCTTTTAGCACTTTTTCCGGTTCTATTTTTCTTTTCTTTGGTATAAAAAATTCGATGCTTGGTTTTTTCAAAAATTCTCTTGAAAGATGGACGAATTTTGCCAAATTCTCAATGCTTAAATTTGCTGCAACATTTCTCTTTTCATCAACCGGGTCCACGACGAAGAAGTTCTTTCCTTCCCTAATAGTCCCATTTTTCACATCTATAACAGTTTTCCTAGTCCAGTTGGTTGCGTTTTTGATGCATTCAAGAAAGGAATTGTAGAAGACTATTAAAAGTTCGCAAAGATATCCAGAAAATCCCTTTACTCTATATTCAGCTCCATAGAGATTGTTTGCCTTTAAAAATAGCTTTAGTAATCTTACTTCTCCTTCCTTTCCCTTTATTCTGTCCTTCAGCCACTCGTGGTGAAAAGGTGTGCGATCGACTGCGGAGATTATTTTCTCCGCGCTCTCAACCTTGTAACACGGTACAAGATCAACTTCAACTCCGAAAACTTTTCCATGCACATATGGATGCTCAGCATATCTCAGCTCCATTTCGTCGAGAACTTTTCTCCCAATCTCTATTATTTCGACTTCCAGCATTTCCTTCGTTTTTTCCTTTGGGAAGAAGATGAAGACATCTATCTCCAGATTTCCTTTAAGCCAAGTGTTACGGGCATAGCTACCGACAAAAACAAATTCCAGCTTTAAAGATTCCAAACGCTCTCTTAAAATCCTATCAGCTCTCTTAGCCTTTTCAATTTCCTCCTCATCTGGTGTAGCAATCTTCAGAGCTTCATCGAGAACGTCCTTAATTCCCTGGGAAGACATGGACATCTTTATAAATTGGGCCTGTCGGTTTTAAAATACTCTGCTTTAATCTGAAATCCTTGACGAGCATTTCTCCAAAGTCTTTATCCTCGAATTCTCTAATCACAGAATCTATCTCTTTATTCCTTTTCTTTACCCTTGCAACTGTTACATGTGCGACAAAATCCTTATCCCTCTTAAACCCAAGTTTTTTTAACTCCGAGTAAACCTTCTCTGCAAGCTCACGGATTTCATCTTCATTCTCGATTCCAACCCATATAACTCTCACATCGCCCTTTTCAGGAAATCTTCCAACTTTCTTGAGATGGATTTTGAATGGAGAAAATTTAACTCTTGTCAGTGCCTCTTTCAGTTTTTCAATCCTGGATTCCTCAACTTCTCCCAGAAACATCAGAGTTATATGCAGGTTCTCCTTTTCAACGACTTTCAACCCCTGAATTGCTGAAAGTCTAGAAAGCAATGGTTCGAGGTTTTTCTTAACCCCTTCATCCATATCAACAGCTACGAATAGTCTCATTTGTTGAAATTTTTGAGAAGGTTAAAAAATTTTGTCAGATGGCTGAGAGTAAAAGGTAAGTTGCAGAAATAAAAACAGCTACTCCTAGCAGCTTTCTAACTCTTTCAAAATTTATCCTAACTTTTTTCCCAAAGAAAAGCAAAAGAGAAGTTGAAGTCGCAACTCCTAGTGTGAAGGATATGGATATCGAAATGGGCCTTTCTGTTATAATCGCCTCAGAAATGGCTAGGCCAAGAAATGGAAAAATGCATGGAAGCCATACAAATGGAAGAAAGAAGCCAAAGAGAAATGGAGGCAATCTAGGATTTGAAAACTTGAATCCCAATCTACTGAAAAACAGCTCCATTCTTTCATCGATGAGATAATATGCTAGAAAAAAAAGCAGGATATAGGCAAGAATTTTGAATGGGAGGATTAGAACTGAAACCATGCTGAGAATGAAGAAAGAGAGGATGAATCCGATGAATAG
>JAWAQR010000016.1:0-29010 GCA_038893835.1 Archaeoglobaceae archaeon | reverse complement strand
GCGCGTTTTAATGCCTTTAGGAACTTACAGGCTAAATCCAAAAGTTGACGATATATTTGAGACTTATTCTGTTTATAATGAGGATGGTGTAAGAGTATTGGTTCTTGGAACGATAGAAAAGGGTGGAGAGGGATGTTTTTGTCCTGAAAATGCATTTCTTAGAGCAATTCTAAGACATGCAATTTTCAGGGAAAAGGATATCCTCATTCTCGACATGGAAGCCGGTATTGAGCATCTCGGCAGGGGGACTGCTAGAGGAGTGGACCTGCTGATCGCAGTTGTTGAACCTGGAAGTAGGGCGATTGAGACTTTGGAAAGGATAAAAAAATTGGCTGAAGATATAGGGATAGAAAAACTTGCTGTCGTCGTTAACAAATTCGTTGATAACGAATTGTCTAAGCGATTGCTTGCGAGGATAAGATATCCAATTCTCGGAGTGATTCCGTACAGCGAATGCTTTATTAAGGCGGACATAGAGAACATTCCTCCATACAAGCTCTGCGATCTAGAGCCATTTTTAAAGATAAAGAGGGCAATTGAGGAGATCTTGAGATGAAAATAGGAGTCTTACTTAGAAAAGGGCAAAGAAAAAGAGAATTGGAGCTTTTTTCAAGATACTTTGATGTGGAATGCTATTATTTACCGGAAGACTTACCTGAAGTCATCGAGAACCCATCGGAATTTTTGAAGTTGCCACAGAAGGTTCCGGAACTCGTTGTTTCCTTTGCAAACCATCCAGATATAAACATTGAACTGATAGAACAGGTTTCAAAAAAAGGTGGGAAAATCGTGATAATCTCTGGCGGATCCAAAGCCGGGTCTTACAAGCAACTGAAATCCCTAGGAGAAAGATTTGGGATTAAAGTTGTATGGGAAGAGATTTGCTGCACAACTCCAAAGCTTGGAGACCATGAATTCTTTAAATACTTTGGAACCCCAGAATTTGAAGTTGAAATAGAAAATGGAGTTATAAAGAACGTGAAAGTATTAAGATCCGCTTTTTGCGGGGCAAGTTACTTTGTCGCCGAAAAGTTGAAAGGGATTAGAATTGAAGAGGCTCCGGAAAAGGCTGGTTATTACGCACAAATATTTCCATGCACCGCCTCAAGAGGGCCAGGAGGGGGAATACATAAGGCTGGAAATGCTCACAAAAAAGCTATGGAAAAAGCAATTGTTAAAGCGCTTCAAGGCCAAAGACCATAGAAGGCGTTGAAGATTATTACGATGAACCCAGTCAAAATTCCAGTTATTAAGACTGTCTTTGGACTAATCCTTACTTTTGTCTTTTCCTCTTCAAAATATCTCATTATCCCAGCGGAGGACATTAAAGGTGGTGTCCTCGCCTTTGTTTTCGCAGCTTTGGCCATGTTTAAGTTTTGCTCGACTGATATATAAATTTTCTGATATTACTACTTATTTTATTTTTAATACAATCTGATACTTATAATAAAAAAATTATTCAAAATAATATTTTGCTAAAATTTTAGTTTCAACGTTCTTAAACAGCTAAATTTAGTCGCTCCCTCCTTGTTTTGATGAGAAATAATGTTAAATGCTTCAACGAAAAAACCGATAAATACAAATAGGAGTTTGACAAAAAAAGTTCAAGTACTAGCTATGGGGGTGGAGTTATGGTTGAAAGAAAGAAGATCGAAATTCCCGCTGGTGCAAAGGTTAAAGTAAGCGTTGGGCCAGAAGATAAATTCCCATTTGACATTTCTCCGATGTATGAAGGGGAAAGAATTCGCAAAGAAGACATGTATGTTGAACTTGGAGGGCCAAAGCAAGTAAAGTTCGAATTGGTCATGGCTTTACCTGCAGAACAAGTTGAAGACATGAAAGTAACTTTAGTTGGTCCAGATCTGGATGAAATGAAGGAGGGAGAAAGCTATCCATATGGCATGCTGTACTACATTGCCGGAAGCATGGTTGAAACAGATCTCGAGCCGGTTATAGAAAGGAGAAACCACGATTTCCAGAACTACATCGAGGGTTACATGCACCTGAATCAGAGATACGACATATGGGTTAGAATCGGTAAAAATTGCGTAAAGAAGGGTCTGAAGAGTCTGATACAGATAGCAAAGGCGACGATGATGCTCTACAAGAACGAACTTCCATTCATCGAGAAAATAGAGGCTGTTTACATAACAGATAGAAACTTGGTAGAAAAGATCTTGAAGGAAGTCGCCATGCCCATATATGAGGAGAGGGATAGGAGAGTTGAAACTCTGCACGATGAAGACGTGGACGAGTTTTACTCATGCACTCTCTGCCAGAGCTTTGCTCCAACGAATGTATGCATTGTATCTCCAGACCGCCCCTCTCTCTGCGGAGCGATAACTTGGTTTGATGGAAGAGCTGCTGCAAAAGTTGACCCTGAAGGACCAAACAGAGCTGTGCCAAAAGGAGAAGTGATAGATCCAATTGGAGGTGAATACTCTGGAGTTAATGAGTTTGCAAAGCAGGAAAGCGGTGGAGAAGTTGAAAGGATAAAATTACATAGCTTCTTTGAGTATCCACACACAAGCTGCGGATGTTTCGAAGTGATTGGCTTTTACATGCCAGAAGTTGATGGAATAGGTTTTGTTCACAGAGGTTATCCACACTTAGCGCCAAATGGTCTAAGCTTCTCATCGATGGCAGGGCAGACTGGTGGCGGTAAACAAGTTCTAGGATTTCTGGGAATTGGAATCGCGTATTTCAGAAGCAAGAAGTTCCTTCAGGCAGATGGAGGATGGTATAGAGTAGTCTGGATGCCCAAGGAATTAAAAGAGAGAGTTGCAAAGTATATTCCCGAAGACGTGAGAGATAAAATAGCGACTGAAGAGAATGCAAAGACAATCGAGGAGCTCAAGGAGTTCCTTAAGAAAGTGGATCATCCAGTTGTCAGAGGAGTTGTGAGGAAGGTGGATGGAAAGAAGATAACAAATGGATGGCCAGAAGTTGTCGGTGTTAAGGAAGAGAAGGTCGAAGTTAAACCTGAGAAAGTTCCCGAAGTGCCAGCAGCACCAGCTGCGCCAGTGACGCAGGTTCAGGTTGCACCACAGGTTATGCAAATTCAACCAATGCTACCTGCCCTACAATTGCCAACACAACAAGTAACTCCAGCAGGCATAAAACTTATTATCAAAGATGCAAAGATTACTATTGGAAAGATAGTGCTAAAGAAGAAGGGGGAGAAATGATGGAAAAGGAAGTTAAAAAGGTTAAGTTAATCCTCGTTGGAGCAGAGATAAGGATACCGGAGCTCATAATTGAGGAAGAAGAATGACAGCAATAGCGGTAACTGGAAAAGGTGGAACTGGAAAAACCCTAGTTTCAGCTTTATTAATTCATTTTATTTCTAAGAGGTCTAGAAAAGTTCTAGCAGTTGATGCTGATCCGGACAGCAATTTAAGCGATGCCCTGGGAGTTACAGTGGAGAGAACACTTGGAGATATAAGAGAGATTTTCCAAGTGAGCAGAGATGAAATGGGAACTCTGAACAAAGAGCAGTGGCTGGAAGGGAAAATATACGAAACGATCTGCGAATGCAACGGTTTCGATCTACTTGTAATGGGCAGACCGGAAGGAGAAGGTTGTTACTGTTTTGCAAACTCTTTGCTACGTGGAATTTTGAGGAAGTTGACCAAGCATTACGAATACGTGATAATTGACAGCGAAGCTGGACTTGAGCACTTCAGCAGGAAAACGATAGAGAGCGCAGATTACGTTTTGATCGTTACGGACATGTCAAAAAAGGGTCTTTCGACTGCAAGCAGGATAAAAGAGCTAGTTAAAGAGCTTAAGCTGAATTTCAGGGATATATTTCTAATTGCGAACAGAATATCAAATGTAGAGGCTGAAAAAAGGATTAAAGAGTTTGCAGAGAAGGAAAAAATAAGACTGCTGGAAGTTTTACCTTACGATGAAAAAGTTGTTGAGCTGGATTTGAGGGGATTACCCATAGTGAATCTTGATGAGAGTTCGGAAGTTTATAGGAGAATGAAAAAGGTTGCGGAATTGTTTTTGAAGGGGTGAGATTTTGGCAAAGAGGTTCACTTTTGAGGATTTTTTAGCTCTGCTTAAGAAATATGATGTAGAGGTAATTGAAGATGTAAGAATTGATGGAGACCTCGAAATAGAGCTTGAGGGATCTGCAGTGAATCTAACAGCCTTTGCAGCCATTCAAAGTTTGTTGAATGAGTTTGCAAACTTTCTCTATCATGCAAACATGGCGTTAACGTATTTACAAAGGCTATCGACGATGCTTGGAATTCAACTTCCAATTTCCCCAGTACAAATTCCCGCTGTACCAGAAGTGAAAGCACCTCCGGAAGTGAAAATACCTGAAGTTAAAATACCGGAAAAGCTGATAGAGGCGAAGTTTGAGCCGCCCAAGGTCGAGTATACTGGATATATAGAAGAAGTTGTCTTAGGTGCCACAAAGGCCGATGGGGGAAGTAGAGATTATGTTATAAAGCTTGGAGGAGAAAAAAGTCTTCCGTTTTACATATTCGATAAATCTCAGCCTCATCTTCCAGCAATTGCAATCGATGTCTTTGATCGTCCACCAGCATTGGCCAAAGCTGTTAGAGTTCATTACGAAGATGTGATAGGTAGCCCGGCTGAGTGGGCAAAGAAATGTGTAAAGAAGTTCAACGCCGACATGGTGACGATCCATCTGATCAGTACAGATCCGCTGCTGGAAAATACTCCTGCAAGAGAGGCAGCAAAAGTTGTTGAAGAAGTTTTACAGGCTGTGAAATGTCCGATAATTGTTGGAGGTAGCGGTAATAAAGAAAAGGATCCAGAAGTGCTTGAAAAAGCTGCAGAAGTAGCAGAAGGAGAAAGAGTTATGCTTGCAAGTGCGACGCTTGATACGGACTGGCAGAGAATATGTGAGGCTGCGAAGAAGTATGGACACGTTGTGCTTAGCTGGACTCAGTTGGATATAAACAGTCAGAAAATGTTAAACAGATATCTGCTAAGGAGAGCAAACATGCCAAGAAATAGTATTGTCATGGATCCAACTACTGCTGCTCTTGGTTATGGACTGGACTATGCTTTTACTAACATGGAAAGAATAAGGATAAGTGCTCTGAAAGGAGACGACGAACTTAATTTCCCGATTTCCAGCGGAACTACAAATGCATGGGGAGCAAGAGAAGCTTGGATGGCGGAATCGCCGTTGGAAGGAGATACACCTTGGGGTCCAAGAGAGCTTCGTGGACCCATATGGGAAATAGTTACAGGTCTCACTCTCTCGCTCGCTGGAGTTGATCTTTTCATGATGATGCACCCATTGGCAGTTGCGGTGCTCAAGGAAGTCTTCAACACACTTGGAGGTAAAGTTAAGGGTAAAGTTGCTGACGAGAACAAGTGGATTTTTGCGGAGGTGTGAGAATGAAAGTAAAGAGTCCGCTCGAGATTTACAACTTGCTCCCCAGAACGAACTGCAAAGAATGCGGTTACGAAACATGCATGAGCTTTGCTTCACACGTTTTGGATCGATCAGCCAAAATTCTAGACTGTAAACCACTCGTAAGGGATGCTGAAAAGGATCCAAAGGTGAAAGAGAGGCTTGAAAAACTGCTAGAACTTACAGCTCCTGAGATAGCTGAAGTTGTTATAGGGGTTGGGGATTCCGCGATAAAGATAGGTGGTAAGGAAGTTCTACACCGTCATGAGCTCACGTTCTTCAATCCAACAGCCTTCTTTTACGACATCTGGGATTCTCTTGATGATAAGAAGATAGATGAACGCTGCGATAGAGTTGTGAGCTATAGAAAGTTCTACGTCGGTAAATATCTGACTCTGGATGGATTTGCAATCCGTTGCACTTCAAACGATCCAAAGAGGTTTGCAGAAGTTGTAAAGAAAGTTGCTGGCTATGGAAAACCAATGGTCTTAGTAGCTCTGAATCCGGAATGCATGAAAGCAGCACTCGAAGTTTCCGCAGAGCAAAGGCCATTGATATATGCTGCAACTGAGGAGAATTGGAGAGATTTCCTAAAACTCGCCTTGGATTATAAAGTTCCAGTTGTTTTAAGGGCAAAGGATCTGAATCTCCTTAAGAGTCTTGCTGTTACCTTTAAATCTGCAGGAGTTAAGGATATAGTCCTAGACCCGGTTACCGAGCCAATGGGAGAGGGTTTGCAGAAAACATTTGAGAGAGTGATCCAGCTGAGGAGAAAGGCCATACTGGATGGAGATAAGGATGTAGCCTATCCAATAATGGTAACACCAATAGCAGCTTGGATGATAGAAGGAGATGAGGTCACGAAATCTTACTGGGAGGCAGTTATAGCTAGCATCTTCATCGTAAAATACGCAGATGCCATGATCTTTCACAGCCTAGATCAGCACGTTGTGATGCCAACATTAACGCTCCGATTCAACATTTACACAGATCCCCGAACTCCAGTGCAAGTTTCTCCAGGGCTGAGAGAGATAAACAATCCCACTCCAGAGGACCCAGTCTTCATAACCACAAACTTTGCCCTAACTTATTACACAGTCGAAAACGACTTGAACAGCGCTAAGATAAGAGGTTGGCTTCTCGTTCTGAACACGGATGGAATATGCGTTGAAGCTAGCGTTGCAGGTGGAAAGTTCACGGCAAGCAAAGTGAAAGAATTGATAAATGAAACGAAGATAGCTGAGAAAGTAAATCATCGATATCTAATCATTCCCGGACTTGCAGCAAGGCTTCAGGGAGCGATTGAAGATGAAACTGGCTGGAAAGTCCTAGTTGGTCCGATAGATTCGGGAAGAATCAAGGGATGGATGGAGAAGAACTGGCCTCCAAAGAAATAATTTTTTATGCATGAGGATCATATTTCGATGAATGGGGCAGCGAAGATTGTTTTGCCCATGAGAATGATGCGTTCAGGAAAAGATACCTTTTTTGAAGAATTCTTCGAAAAGGTGATGATAGAGAAGCATCTTGAAAGCTCTAGTAGCCAAGCCATTCCTTCTTGAGTTCCTGAAAGTAATTTCCCTCTATCGACTTCCTTATTTCCTCCATCAATTTAATCATGAAGTAAACGTTGTGATATGAAGAGAGGCGGAAGTAAGTTAGTTCGTTTGAAATAAAAAGGTGATGAAGGTAAGCTCTACTGTAATTCTTGCAAACAAAGCAATCGCACTGCTCATCTATCGGTCTTTCATCCTCCCTAAACTCCGCATTCTTTATATGTATCCTGAACTTGTTCTCCACATTTCCCCCAGATGCTGGGGAAATGTAAAGGTGACCCCTCCTCGCCCATCTGGTTGGTGAGACGCAGTCAAACATGTCCACGCCCCTTTCAACGCAATTGAAAATGTCTTCAACAGCCCCTATTCCTAGCAAATGCCGGGGCTTATCTGGCTTTAAAATTGGGATCACCCATTCTAATATGTTGTGCATGTCCTGCTTACTCTTTCCAAGCGATCCCCCTATTCCGTATCCATCGAATTCGAGAGACGATATGAACTCAGCGGATTTCAGGCGAAGATCCTTATATTCTCCCCCTTGAACTATTCCAAAAATGGCTTGGGATCTATCATAGCTTTTCAAACATTCGATTGCCCAGCGATGAGTTCTCTCCAACGCTTTTGCTGTGTATTCCCTATCAGAAAGGGGAGAAGTGCATTCGTCGAAGGCAAAAACTATGTCGCTACCGAGATTAGATTGAATCTCCATCGATTTTCTTGGAGTAAGACGTATCTTAGCCCCATTTACTGGATTGCGGAAAGTTATACCTTCATCATCCACATCTATCCATTTTTCCCCTTTTTTTGTCACATTCGTCCTGATCCTTTCGAGGAATATGTTGTCCGCTATTTTTCCAATCCCATGTTCCATTCCTAGACCCAGTGAAAAGACCTGGAATCCACCTGAATCAGTTGCTATGACCCCCTCAAATCTCATGAACTTGTGAATACCTCCAAATTTCTTCACCAACTCATCTCCTGGCTTCAAATGCAAGTGAAAAGTGTTTGCCATGATTATTTCTACTCCAATTTCTCTCAGATCTCTAAAATCTAAGGCTCGAACGCTCGCCAATGTGGCTACTGGTAAAAAGGCCGGTGTTCTGAACTTCTTACCCCTAACTTTAGCCACTCCAACTCTCGCTTTTCCACATTCAGCCTTCACTTCAAATTCCAGCATCATCTAGAATTCAGAATTCAGGTTCTGATTAATAACAATTGCTCCGCTCAAAATAGAGGAGTCTAGACCCTCTACCATCGGATTTTTGTTCAAAATCCTGCCCCTAAGGATGTATCTTAGCATCCTTTCTTCATTCGGGGAAAGGGAGACATTCCAGCTTATTGAAGGGTATTTTTCTCCGAAAACTTTTGCATCTTCAACAAAAACTTCTCCCTCACAACTTTCGATAACCTTGAATTCCTTCCTCGTCTTGCTAAAGTTGGAAATTCTGAGGGTAACTTCTTTAAATCCATTCTTCTCAACAACAGTTCTTTCAAAGTGAACGTAGCCCATGATTCTAGCAACGATTTTATCCACTTCTATAGGCTCTCTTTCCAAGACTTCACAAACTTTTTTTGCTATCAGTGGAAGAATCTTCGAAATTGCTTCTTCTTTCCTTTTCCTATCCTGCAGTTTGCTCTTCTTTTCTATATATTCCTTCAACTTTCTTCCAACTTCTTGCAGGGCCAATCTCACCTCCTCAACTATCTCCGGAATCATCGCCACAGCTTCCTTCGATTCAGAAGTATATGGTATGTTTGTGGAACCGAGATGAATTAGAATGACTGCATTACCCATTGGCAATTCATCTTTGTTCTGCTCTAATCCATAACTCTTCCAGTTTATGCTCTCCACCGCTTTTGTCAGAGCACAACCGCTCTGCTGGTATAAAAGTGGAACTTTGTTCGCAAATCTGAGTAGAGTTACTTTATCCCCCTTTATTTCCCCACCATATGCAATCGCAACTTCCACGAAAAACGGATGCCCACTGTAAACCTTTGGTTTCCTAGTTATGGCGAAAACGAACTCTGGAGAATATTCTTGGAGAAGACTTTTCATCAACAATTCTTCACCAATTGGGGAAAGACAATCCGTTGGAGGGGGAAGAAGTTCAACTTTTTTAAAAGCTTCTAACAATCTTTGAGCTTCAACTCTGCCAAGACTCTTTGGATCCTCATTCCCTGAAAATCCGGCCTGTTTTAATATTTCATCCGCTATTTTATCCCCAATCCTAACAAATTCCTCTTTCAGAAATTTTTTAATCGTATTCGCCCTCGTATCCCTGAGCATGGCTATTAGTTTACCGAGTTCTATTCCATGTGGATGCGGTTTTATTGGCTTTGCAATTTTGGGAATTTCATTGGAACTTCTTTTGAACTCGTAAACATTTCCTTCAGGATCCACAAATGTTATTCTTGCATGCGGATTTATCACAGAAGTTTCCCTGAGATATTCAAAAACGCTCTGCTTTTTTTCCTTAACATAACTCCCGAGAACTTCGAGTTCAACCCTTGTACCATGAGGCATGAACCAGTCTTCTTCACTTTCCTTTTCTATTACTGGTTCATTTCTCTTCGTATCTATGTAAAGATGGACTTTATAAGCCTTTGGAGAATCTGCCGTTTTAGTTAAAACGATCGTTGGCTTACCCGTTGTCAGCTGGGCATACAGCACAGCTCCAGATATCCCTATGCCCTGCTGCCCCCTACTTTGCCTAATCTCATGAAACCTAGAACCATACAAAAGCTTTCCAAAAGCTCTTGCAACAAACTCCTTCTTTATCCCCGGTCCATTGTCCTCGACCACAACTTTAAAAAAGCTTTCACCAATGGAGCATATTCTAACAAAGATGTCCGGCAAAATTCCGGCATCTTCACATGCATCTAAAGCATTATCCACAGCTTCCTTTACAACCGTTATCAATGCCTTTGCAGGATTCGTATAGCCAAGGATGTGCTTGTTTTTTTCAAAAAATTCTGCAACGCTTATCTCTTTTAATTCACTCATATTTCAGCTCCAACTACTGTCTGAGTCTTTGTAACGCCAGGGATTCTGCGTATTTCATCGACCGTTTTGTTGAGTTCTGAAAGAGAACTCGCATGGATTATGACGACGAAGTCAAATTCACCAAAGACGTGGTAAACATCCTTTACATTATTTATTTCCTTCATTTTTATATAAACTTCCTTTTCTTTCCCTGCTAGAACGTTTACAAGTGTCACGCCAACGACCATGCACAACGTTGCTCCCCTTCTTAATAACTTTTGCTCCAACGAAAAGATGAAAATTCTCAGCTTCGAAATTTTGTTATGGATAGACCAATCCTTCAGGTAGCCTTGGATCTTGTGGAGTTGAAAAGAGCACTTGAAATTGCTGAAGAGGCAATAAGAGGAGGAGTTGATTGGATTGAGGCTGGAACACCCTTAATTAAGAGCGAAGGAATGAATGCGATCCGAGAATTAAAGAAAAAATTTAAAGATCACAAGATCGTCGCGGATATGAAAACAATAGATACAGGAGCAGTTGAAGTTGAAATGGCAGCTAAAAGTGGGGCAGAAATAGTCATAATCCTTGGTTTGTCCAACAACGCAACTATTGCTGAAGCGATAAGGGCTGGAAAAAAGTATGGATGCCAAATAATGGCTGATTTGATTAACCATCCCAAGCCCGTTGAAAGAGCAAAAGAGCTTGAGGAGCTAGGAGTTGATTATATAAACGTTCATGTTGGTGTAGATCAGCAAATGATTGGATTAGATCCAATAGAAGTTCTGAAAGAAGTTGTAAATGCTGTTAACATACCCATTGCTACCGCTGGTGGGCTTGATGCTGAAAAGGCATCCTTTTGTGTTTCCTTGGGTGCCAAAATAGTGATAGTTGGTAGCAACATCGTGAAATCGAGAAACGTTACAGAAGCTGCAAGGAAGATAAGGGAAGCCATCGATAAAAGGAGTGGGATCTATGTAAAGAAGAGTATGGATGAGGAAATAAGGGAACTTTTGATGAAGGTTTCAACTCCAAACGTAAGCGATGCGATGCATAGAGCAAGGGCAATGGAGGGGATTTACCCGCTTGTTAGAGGAAAGAAAATCGTTGGAAAAGCTGTGACTGTAAGCACAATGGATGGAGACTGGGCAAAACCTGTTGAGGCTATAAACGTTGCTGGAGAAGGAGACGTGATCGTAATAAAATGCTCCGGAGATACTGCAGCTGTCTGGGGAGAGTTAGCAACTAGGAGTTGCCTAAACAGAAAAATAGCTGGAGTTATAATCGATGGAGCCGTAAGGGATGTTGATGACATAAGAGCACTAGGTTTTCCTGTCTTTGCGAGAAGGGAAGTTCCAAATGCAGGCGAGCCCAAGGGATTTGGTGAGATAAACGTTCGAATCTTTTGCGGAGGTTTGGAAGTGAATCCTGGGGACTGGATAATTGCAGATGACAACGGAGTGATGGTTATACCAAAACAGAGAGCATATGAAATTGCAAAGAGGGCTTTTGAAGTGAAGAAAGCAGAAGATAGGATAAGGGGTGAAATAGAGGAGAAGGGGAGAACGCTAGCGGATGTGGTAGAATTATACAAATGGGAAAAAGTTCGATAAAAGTCGATTTTAATTTAGACAATTAGTTAAATTTATAAACAACCTGTAAACTTTTATTGTGGATGTGCGTAGATTTGCTGAAAAAATTTGTGGTGAAATTGTTTTATCAGAAAACAGTGGAGAGACAATGAAAAAATGGAGGAGGATATTTTCTATTTCTCAAAGCGAGCTTGCAAGAAAGCTAAAAATATCCCCTTCTGTTATAAGCGATTATGAGGCAAATAGAAGAAATCCAGGAGTCGCTTTTATCAGAAAATTCGTCACCGCTTTGATCGAGCTGGACATGGAAAAGGGAGGAAGAACGGTAACAAAATTTGTTGATTTCGATTTCCTACCTGCAATAATCGATTTGGTCGAGTATTCTAGAAGTGTCGATCTCGATGAATTCTGCAAGGCTGTGGAAGGTGTAAGGTTAAACGATTTTGAAAGAGATGTCAATGGACACACGATAATAGATAGCCTTTCAGCGATTTTAAAGTTCAGCTCTTATGACTTCTTCAAACTCTTTGGTCTTACAACCGAGAGAGCTCTTATATTCACAAAAGTTAGCAGCGGAAGATCACCAATGGTTGCCATCAGGGTTTCAAGTCTTAAGCCGTCAACAGTTGTTCTACATGGTATTCAGAAAGTTGATGAAATTGCTTTAAAACTTGCAGAAGTTGAGAAGATTCCCTTAATCAAGACTGAGCTTGAAATTCCCAAAATGATCGAGAATTTGAGGAGGAATTTTGTATGATAGGCATAGTCTCTTATGGAACATACATACCAAAATTCAGGATAAAAGTTGAAGAAATCGCCAGAATTTGGAATGAAGATGCGAATGCAATTAAGCAGAACTTGGGTGTTTACGAAAAATCCGTACCAGATGTTGATGAAGATACAGCAACTATGGCAGTTGAGGCGAGTAGGGAGGCGATAGCTAGAGTTAAGATTGATCCTGAAAGAATAGGAGCTATATTTGTGGGTTCAGAAAGTCATCCATATGCTGTTAAACCAACTGCAACAATAGTTGGAGAAGCGCTTGGTGTTGGGAATCATTACTTCTGCGCGGACTTAGAGTTTGCCTGTAAAGCTGCAACGGCAGGAATTCAAATTTGTTATGCAATGGTTAAAGCTGGAATGATAGAATATGGACTTTCCATAGGCTCAGATATTGCACAAGCAAAGCCAGGAGATGCGCTAGAATATACAGCAGCTGCTGGAGCTGCGGCTGTACTGATAGGGAAAGATCCGATTGCCGAGATTGAAGCAACAGTATCTTATACAAGCGATACTCCCGATTTTTGGAGGAGAGATCTTCAGCCATATCCAAGTCATGGAGGGAGATTTACAGGGGCTCCTGCTTACTTCAGGCATGTAATTTCAGCTGCAAAGAGGTTAATGGAAGAATATGGATACACGGTCAAAGATTTCGATTACGCAGTCTTTCATCAGCCAAACGCAAAGTTTCCGCAAAGAGTTGCTTCGATGCTCGGATTCGGTGAGGAGAAAATAGCGGATGGTTTACTGGTAAAGTTTATAGGAAATACTTACTCTGCATCCTCCTTGCTCGGCCTTTGCAGCATTCTAGACAAGGCTCAGCCAGATCAAAGGATACTCATGGTTTCCTTTGGCTCCGGAGCTGGAAGTGATGCGTTTGCAATTAGAGTAACTGAGAATATTCTAGAATATCCGAGAAATACTAAGGTTTGGGAAAAGGTAAAAAGGGGAATTTACATCGATTATGCGCTATATTTAAAGCACAGGAGGATGATAAAATGAGAGTGGCCATAATAGGAATAGGATCCACCGAATTTGGTGAACTATGGGATAGAAGTTTTCGAAGCCTTTTTCTAAGCGCAGGAATGCTTGCACTCGAAGATGCGGGGATAGGTGGGAAAGAAGTTGAGGCAATTTACGTTGGAAACATGAGTGGGGGAAAATTTGTAGATCAGGAGCACATTGCAGCGCTAATAGTAGACCATGCAGGTCTTGCTGAATTCGGAATACCTGCGGTTAGAGTTGAAAATGCGGATGCCAGCGGAGGATCCGCTTTCAGACAAGCTTATATGGCAGTTGCATCGGGGATGCATGACATAGTCATCGCAGCAGGTGTTGAAAAGGTTACAGACGCGAGCGATCCAATGGAAATACTATCCACAGCGATAGATCAAGAATGGGAGAGGTTCATCGGAGCAAATTTACCAGCAATATACGCCATAATCGCAAAACTGCACATGCACAAGTTTGGAACGACTGAAGAAGACCTAGCCATGATCGCTGTTAAGAACCATAGAAATGCCGTACACAATCCAAAAGCGCAGATTAGGAAGGAAATAAGCGTAGAAGATGTCATGAGCTCTCCATATGTTGCAGAACCGTTGAAAGTTCTAGACTGTGCACCGCTTTGTGATGGAGCTTCTGCGGTTGTTTTGGCAAATGAGAAAATTGCGAGAAAGCTATGCGATACTCCAGTTTACATTGACGCATGCACGCAGGCGAGCGATTACTTCTCAATTCAGAATAGAAAGGACATCCTAACATTCTATTCCGTAGTTAAAGCTTCAAGAGAAGCTTACAAGATTGCGGGAATTGAAGCAAAGGATATAGATGTTGCCGAAGTACATGATTCCTTCACGATTGCTGAGCTACTTGCCTATGAGGACCTTGGTTTTGCTAAAAAAGGTGAAGGTGCAAAGCTGATTCGAGAAGGAGAGACAGAGATTGGTGGAAAAATTCCCATAAATACATCAGGTGGTCTGAAGGCTTGTGGACATGCAGTTGGAGCTACTGGAATAAGACAAATAGTCGATCTGGTGATTCAGTTAAGAGGTGAGGCTGGAAAAAGGCAAATAAATGCTGAGAAAGCTCTAGCATTAAATCTGGGAGGCAGTGGAGCTACAGCTGTTGTTAGCATTCTCTCGAGGTGAGAAAAAATGGTTCCTATGTTTTGGAGAAAGATAAAGTATCGATACGATGTTTTGGTCAGTTTTTGTGAGAACTGTAACAGTTATTATTACCCGCAAAGAGAGATTTGCCCAAAATGCAGGAGAAAAGGAGTAATCAGAGATGTGAAAGTTCAGGAAAATGGGAAAGTTCTGAGTTATACGATCGTGAATGGAAAGAAAATAGCACTAATAGAGTTCGATAATGGTGCGAGGATGCTTGCAGAAGTCTGTGGAGACGTTCAAATAGGAACTAGGGTTAAGAAAGTGTTCAGAAAGTATGGCGAGGATGGTGAAACTGGTATAATTTACTATGGAACGAAGTTCATACCTGTGGATGAGTTCGAATGCTGAGCATAAAGCTCAAAATTTTTATATCCTAGAAAAAGACTCTCCAAGGGGGCCGTGGGGTAGCCTGGTATATCCTTTCGGCTTTGGGAGCCGGAGACCCGAGTTCAAATCTCGGCGGCCCCATTCAAAATTAACTTTTATTTTCCATAACTTTGATTAAAAAGACGATTGCAAGGATCTCGCATAAAATGGAGTAAAGTGTCATCAGCTGCAAATCTGGATAGAGAAAACCAAAGGCAATTCCACCCAAGAAGAATCCAAAACCCATTACTGTGTTAAAAACCCCATATGCAGTAGCCCTCTTTTTCGCCTCACTTACACTCGCAATAGCGGCGCGCATAACAGATTCCTGCATTCCAAGAATTATGCCAAAAAGAAAGATTCCAAGCGGAGGAAATGAAAAGGAGAGAGAAACTGAAAGTGGAGTTAAGAGTGGGACTGCGAAGAGAGTTTTTAGACCAAATCTATCATACATCCTCCCCGATACAAGTGCTGAGATCGCATCAACCCCCATTGCCATTGCATAAAGAACTGGAATCATTTCTCTCCCAAAAATAGCTTTATTCTCTAGATGGAATGCGATTAATTGAAAATTTACCAAGCCAGAGATTGAGAATAAAGTGAAAAGCAAATAGAAGTTTAAACTTCCCCTGAGCAAAACAATTTTTTCCGAGACTTCAAATTTAAACTCCTTTTTTGCTAGATAAAGAAAAATTACTGCTAGAAGGGATGGGAAGAAGAGGAAAAGAAAGCTTTCCTTATATCCATAACCAATGTAAAGGATGAGGAAGATTATCAATGGGCCCAAAACTGCCCCTATCTGATCTAGAGCCTCATGAATACCGAAGGCTTTTCCAGTTCCAATTTTAGATGTTGCAAAGGAAATGATCGTATCTCTTGCAGGAGTCCTCAAGGCCTTTCCAATTCTTTCCAAAATGAGAAGAACTATTACAATTTCCCAAGATTCTGTGAATGCTATTAGAGGGATAGAAAAGATCAAGATGTAGCCAGAAAAAGTGAAGAACCAATAACTGGAGGATTTGTCTGTGAGATATCCGAAGGGTATTCGAAGAGAGTAGCACAAAAATTCACCCAATCCTATAAAAAATCCCAGTAAAGCTGCGCTTATACCCAAGGTTGCAAGATAAGCTCCAGAAATGCTCCTAGCACCCTCATAACTCATGTCTGCAAAAAGACTGACAACACCCATGAAAACAATAAAGCGAATGTTTTTCTCCACAGCTAAAGTCAAACAAAAGTATTTAAATTTCTCGTCGATCTTTTGTTGTGGATGAAAAACTCTGTCTGATTTGCAGAGGCAGAATGTTGTGCGGAAAGAGTTGTAGAGTTTTTGATCAGGAAGTAAAGGTAATATATTCCACAGAAATCTATGGTTCATCTCCTCCATCCATTTTCGTTGGAAGAAAAAACTACCCAAATACCTTCGCCTGTCCAGCAGTTCCACCATTTGTCGGTGATACTGAGATATACGACAAACCAGAGTTCTGGAAGAACTTCAGCATCGAGGAAATTCTAAATTTCAGGTATTCATTGATTCTTGGTCAATTTAGAGTAAACACCATAAAACCGAACTCAAAAATTGCCGAAATAATCCAAGAATTAAGCCTTTACGAGAAACCGGTAGAAGTTGAAATGAAGTTCGAAAAACCTCCAAAGCCAAAGGTTGCGTTAGACGAGCATCATGCCCCTTTTGGCCCATTTGCACCTGCAAAGAATGTAAGGATATGTGGAAGTTCAAAAGTTCCTGCTGCAATTGAAAAAGTTTACAACGATTTTGATCTCAAAGCTTACGATGCGATAACGCTTTTGTATGATGAAAACGTGCCTGTATCACATATTCAAAAACTACTGTCAGCTGGAGCTCTAGGTAGAAGAAGAAGGCTAGTTCCAACCAGATGGGCCATTACAGCTGTCGATGATACAATTTCTAGATATTTAATCGACGAAATCAGAGAATTCGAGATTTTAGATGAATATTACGCCTTTGTTTACAGGAGAGCAAAGAATCTGTTCATGGCGATACTACTTCCAAGAATTTGGAGCTTTGAATGGGGAGAAGCATGGTTTCCAGACACAACCTGGAATTTCGGGAAAAGAATTGTGTTAGAATGCGATAGTGAAGGATATGGTGGTAGAAAGGATTACGCAACTCTTGGCGGATGCTATTATTCAGCAAGACTGGCTACTGCAGAGTATTTGGTTAAGATAAAAAGACAGGCTTCTGCTATACTATGGAGAGAAATATATTCCGGCTTCAAAATACCAATAGGGGTCTGGTTCGTTAGGGAAAGTATAAGAGAGATGTTCTCGCAGAAGCCAATGGTTTTTGATAGTCTTGAAGAGGTTCTGAACTTTCTTTCAGGATTTTCGAATTTGATTGAGGAGTGGAAAAAGAATTCCAAGCTTCTCAGTTTTCTAAAAAGGCAGAGAACTTTATGCAGCTTTTAGTGGAAAGAAGGAGAGTAAAGAGAGCTATTAGAAAAAGCTACCTTCCAGAGCTAGATTATACTGTAAATCCTTACATTGGCTGTGCGCATGGCTGCGTTTACTGTTACGCAAGGCTATACTGCGAGAAGAGAATTGGTGAGAGATGGGGAGAAATAGTGGTTGTAAAGGAGAATATTTTGGAAGTTCTTGTTAGAGAAGTAAGGAGGATTAAAAGGGGAACAGTCGCTCTAAGCACAGCGACTGATGCTTATCAGTTCATTGAAAGAGATGAGAAGTTGAGTAGAGAAGTTTTGAGGTTTTTGCTTGAAAATGGATTCAGAGTCAGCATTCAGACAAAGAGTCCTTTGGTTCTGCGGGATTTAGATATAATCAGAGAGAATTCCGAGAAAGTTGACGTGGGTTTTACGATTACAACTTTAAACGATGATCTTGCAAAGATTATAGAGCCAAATGCACCTTTACCAAGTGAGAGGGTTAAAGCTCTAAGAAAAATAGCTGATGAAGGAATAAAGACTTGGATATTTTTGGGACCCATGATACCAGGGGAGAGGTTTGAGGAAATAGTTGATTTGGCAAAAGAAACGAAAAGCATTTTATATTTTGATAAATATAGAATAAAACCATTTATGATTTCAGGGATTGCAAAAGTTCTAGCTGATAAGGCTAAAAAGATAGACTGGAATCAGGAATACATAAAATTGAAGCGCTATTGTGAGAAAAATGCTGTTATTGCCAGAGAAGCTTTTGAATAAGTTGAGAAGGCTTATTAACCGAAGAAAAAATTAAATTTGTGAACGACTATACTGCAAAGGACATAACAGTTCTCGACGATCTTGAGGCTGTAAGAAAAAGACCGGGAATGTATATTGGTAATGTAGGTAGCAAAGGGCTTCATCATTTGCTTTGGGAAGTTATAGATAACAGCGTGGATGAAGCCCTAGCTGGTTTTTGTAATGAGATCATCGTTACACTCCACTCAGACGGCTCGGCAAGTGTGGAGGATAACGGCAGAGGGATACCAGTGGACATGCATGAACTTGGTAGACCTGCTTTGGAAATAGTCATGACGAAACTCCACGCTGGAGGAAAGTTTGGAAATAAAGTTTACAAAGTCGCAGGTGGTTTGCACGGTGTCGGCGTTTCTGTTGTGAATGCACTGTCAGAATGGCTTGAAGTTTGGGTTAAAAGAGATGGAAAGGTCTACTATCAGAGATACGAAAGAGGTGTGCCAAAAACTGATGTTTTAATCGTTGGAGAAGCGAATGGAACTGGAACAAAGGTTAGATTTAAACCTGATCCAGAAATATTTGAAGTCCTCGAATTCAACTACGATACTGTTTCACAAAGGTTAAAAGAGATAGCATATTTAAATGCTGGGCTGAAGATAATCTTAAAGGATGAGCGAAATGGGAAAGAAAAGGAATTTTTGTTCACAGAAGGCATAGTTGGTCTTTTAAAAAGCTTGAATAGAGGGAAAAAAGTCTTACATGAGCCAATATATTTGGAAGGGAAAAGAAATGGAATAATTGTGGAAGTTGCTTTACAGTTTACGGAATCGGAAGTTGAGAGTGTACATGCATTTGCAAACAACATAAAGAACTTGGATGGAGGGACGCATGTCATCGGTTTTAAAGCTGGATTAACGAGGGCTGTAAATGAATATGGAAAGAAGAACTTAAAGAAGTTCGAAATTCTCAGTGGGGCTGAGATTAGGGAAGGTTTAACTGCGGTGATAAGTGTTAAAATTCCGAATCCGCAATTTGAAGGGCAGACAAAAAGCAAGCTGACAAACAGTGAAGTTAAGACCGCTGTTGAATCCATTGTTTATTCCGGTATGCTGAAATGGTTTGAAGAAAATCCAAAGGAGGCTGAAGCTCTGATAAACAGGTTAATCGTCATTAAAAGGGCTAGAGAGGCTGCAAAGAGGACAAAAGAACTGGTTAAGAGAAGAGAAGAAATTTCAATAACCCTTCCAGGAAAGCTTGCAGACTGTTCTTCAAAGAAGGTTGAAGAACGTGAGCTTTTTATAGTTGAAGGCGAATCTGCAGGTGGTTCGGCAAAGCAGGCAAGAGATAGAAGATTTCAGGCAATACTTCCTATAAGGGGAAAGATAATAAATGTTGAAAAGGCTGGAATGGTAAAGATCCTGAAGAATGAGGAAATAAAAGCGATAATTGCAGCGATTGGAGCTGGAATAGATGAGAACTTTGATCTCAAAAAAATGAGGTATTCTAGGGTTATAATAATGACGGACGCAGACGTTGATGGTTCGCACATTCGTACATTACTGCTTGCCTTCTTTTACAGACACATGAGACCATTGATCGAAGCAGGACGCCTTTTCATAGCCCAGCCGCCACTTTATGGTGTTAAAAAAGGTGGAAAGATATACTATGCTTACAGCGATGCGGAACTAAAAAAGCTTCTAGAAAAAATTGGAGAGGCTGAGGTTCAGAGATACAAGGGACTTGGAGAAATGAATCCTGAACAGCTATGGGAGACAACGATGAATCCGAAGAATAGAATTCTGATTCGGGTTAAGATCGAAGATGCCAGAAAAGCGGATGAGCTATTTAAAATACTCATGGGTGAAGATGTTGAGAGCAGAAAGAACTTCATCATGGCCCATTCGAAAGAGGTGAGAAATCTCGATGTTTGACATCGAAAGGTATTCAAGGCAAATAGAGCTTCTCGGCATTAAGGGGCAGGAAAAACTTCTGAATTCGTCAGTCTTAGTAATAGGAGCAGGTGGCCTTGGAAGTGCTGTAATCCAATACTTGGCATGTGCCGGTGTTGGAAGGATTGGTATAGTGGATGGAGATACAGTGGAAAAATCGAATCTTCAAAGGCAAACGATTCACGCTGGAAACATTGGAATGAATAAAGCAGAATCTGCGGGAATTTTTGTAGAAAAACTGAATCCAGATGTTGTTGTTGACATCTATCCTTATCATTTAACACCGAAAAATTCAGAGAAAATTTTTAAGGGTTATGAAGTCATCGTTGGCTGTCCTGATAACTTTAGAATTCGCTTTCTAATCAACGATACCTGTAGAATACTTTCAAAACCCTTTATCCACTCCGCTGTTTATGCATTTGAAGGGGAGTTATCAACATTCCTCGGTAAACCATGCTATCGCTGCTACATTCCAAAAGCAAAAGAAGGGCATGGAAGGGCAATAATTGGAGCAGTTGCGGGTTTATTTGGATGTATGCAGGCTTTAGAGGTTGTTAAATTGCTCACTGGCTATGGAAAGCTAACAGTTGGAAAAATTATTCGTTTTGATTTGAGTAAGATGGAGTTCCTCGAATTTCCAGTTCTGGAAAGGGAAAATTGTCCTGTTTGCAATGGTAAGCTTAAAGGAATTTATGAGGAAAATTATGAAGGAGATTGTGAAATAGTGAGATTCGGGTAAAAGGATTTAAATACGTGAAGTTATCGAAAGACATGGATCTGATCTGTAGATTTGTATATAAAGATGGAAAGGAATATGGAGAGAGTATCGACGTTTTCGGGGATCATTTAATCGTAAAGGTTCAAGACAAATTCATCGCAGTGCCAATGAAGGTTGTAAGCTTCGACGGAGAAAAGATTTTTATTGGAGAATTCGACGAAAAGAAGGGTTTAGAGATCGGAATGAAATGGATGAGCAAGTCTAGGGCTTTTGATGAGAAAGAGCTGAAGATTTTTGGCTTCGGTGAAGAGAATGGAGCTTAAACAGGTGATAGTGGTTAGAGAAGATCTGAATCTCTCCAGAGGAAAACTTGCAGTTCAGGTTGCTCATGCCAGCATTCTTGGCTTTTTGAAAAGTGAGAAAGAAAAAAGAGAAGCTTGGCTTAGAGAAGGGCAGAAAAAGATAGTCTTAAAAGTAAAGAATCTCGAGGAACTCTTTGAGATAAAGAACAAAGCTGAAAGAGAAAAGCTTACTACGGCAATAGTGGAGGATGCTGGATTAACTGAGATACCTCCTGGAACGATTACGGCATTAGTTATTGGACCGGATGAGAGTAAAAGGATAGACAAAGTGACTGGAAGTTTACCACTTCTTTAAGGCTCTATTCCCCTGTCCGTTATTATAAATTCGCAGCTTTCTCCCTCTTTTTTGAATCTATGTTTCATCAGCGTAGCCTTTCTGACTGATCCAATTTTTTCCAAGAATATCGATGTTTTGGAAAGATGCTCTATGCTCGTTCCACCTAATGGCCTATCCTGACCAGTTTTCACATCCGTGAACATTTGATTTGTTATTATAACTGCAAGATCCATTTTTCTCGCAAGTCCAAGCAAAAAAGTTAGCTGAGCTGTCAATTCTCTCTTAACCTTTACCTGTCTCTCCTCATCTTCTAGCTCACTTCTATATAATGCTGTGAAGCTATCGACGATTACGAGCTTTACATTCTCCTCTCTACAAAGCTTTTCCGCTTCCTTGAGAGCGCTGCTTTGCTGTTTGAACGTAAAAACTTCCTGAACGAAGACCTTTGAAAAGAGAGAGATGTCATCACGAAAGATCTGTTTCACCCTTTCAGCTGATAGCCCCTCTGTATCAACGTAAGCAACTTTGTACATCTTTGCAGCATTCTTCGCAAACATGAGGCAAAGCGTCGTTTTACCAGTTCCACTAGCACCATATATCTGAGTAACGGTCCCCGTCTCAACTCCTCCACCAAGCAAAGAGTCGATACAACTGCTACCGCTCGGAATAAACATCTAAACACCCCAGAATTCTGTAAACCTTGAAGATTGGCATTTCAAGTTCTTTTGCAATTTTTGCGACATCATCGAATTCAGGTTTCAAAGTTCCAAGAGTTCTGGAGCGTTTGAATCTAACTTTGAACTTCTTACCCATTATTTCCACTTCTCTTTCCTCAATCTCCCTATCGGCAATCATTCTATGATATACTGGAATTATTCTAACCCCAAGAGTCCCAGTTTCTCTCATCAGACTCATTGCCACTTCTTCAGAATCTTCCATCCTCGTTATTACTTTCAAAAGTATTGCCGGTCTCGATTTTTTACCCATTGCCGGAATTGCAATTAAATCCAGACTTTTTTCTCTTATCCTTTCGAGTGAAAAACCTATTTCCTCACAACTCAGATCATCGATAACAGTTTCAAGAACTGCAATGCTGTCATAGAGCTCAGAACGCCCAAGGATCAACCTCAGGACGTTTGGAACCTCACTCTCTCTAGTTCCGGCCCCATAAGAAATTTCCTCAACTAAAATGGGAAACCTGAATACTCCTTCGCAATAATGAGTTAGAATTGCTGCCCCAGTTGGGGTTAAAAGTTCTCCATTCCCTTCCAAGATTATTTCCAGTTTTGAATTCTTGAGGATTTCTAGGACTACAGGAGTTGGGACTGGATAAGTGCCGTGCGAAAAACTCACAAATCCGCTTCCAACTCTTATTGGCTTCGAGAATATCCTATAACCTTTCTCAATTAGCCTTCTAATTCCAATTGCAGAGCAAACGATGTCAAAGATAGCATCATCTCCTCCAACTTCGTGAAAAACTGCATTCTTGTAATCCCTACCATGCACAACTCCTTCAGCTCTTGCAAGAATTTCAAAGATTTTCTTTACATCCTCCTTCACCTTTTCCTCAAGTTTTGAGGACTCCACTAAATCTATGACTTCCAAAAAACTTCTTTCTTTTTTCTTTTCCTTTACAAAAACTTTTTTTGCTCTTAAACTTCTTTTACTAACCTCTCTGACCTCTATTTCTATTTCCAGTTCCAGATCATCGATTGTTTTTCTCAGATCCTCCTCCTTCAACGTGATTCCAAGGAGGGATGCTACTATCATGTCTCCACTAGCTCCATTGAAAGCATCGAATACCGCAACTCTCATCAAATCACCACAAGTCTTTTTATACTCAAAATAAAAATTGTTTAGGGTGGTATAATGGAGATCATGCTCAAAGTGAATCAGGCTTATCCGAGTGATTCAGGGAGAGGAATTGCTAGATTGGATCCAGATGCGATGATGAAACTCCAAATATCTCCTGGAGATGTCATAGAGATTGAAGGAAAAAGAAAAACAGTTGCAAAAGTCTGGAGATCTCCAAAGAGAGACTGGGGAAAGAACATAATCAGGATAGATCACTTCACTAGAGAAAACGCTGGAGTAGGTGTTGGAGATGTTGTTAAAATTAGAAAGGCAAACTACTCGATTGCTAAAACTGTTGTTTTAGCTCCTACTAGGAAAATTGAACTTAAGGTTTACGGTATTGATCCTGGAGAATACTTAAAGCACCAGTTTCTGAAGAGACCTTTGGTAGAGGGGGATTTAATTCCACTAATAGGCTCACCAGCCATCACTGGATTCGGAAGATATGGTCAACAGAGTCAAGCAATCGTATTCGTTGCAATAAAAACGGATCCAAAGGGCCCTGTTATAATGGACGAGTCGACAAAAGTCATCTACAGAGAGCATCCAGTGAGAGGATTTGAAAAGATTGGAAAGGCTGGAGTTACTTATGAGGACATAGGGGGTTTGAAAGAGGAACTGCAAAAAGTTAGAGAAATAATAGAGCTTCCCTTGAAATACCCAGAACTCTTCAAACGCCTCGGCATAGAGCCACCGAAAGGAGTTCTTCTTTATGGCCCTCCTGGGACAGGGAAGACTTTGATAGCGAAAGCAGTTGCGAATGAAATAGGGGCAAGTTTCTTCACGATAAATGGGCCAGAGATAATGAGCAAGTTTTATGGTGAATCTGAACAGAGGCTTAGAGAGATATTTGAGGAAGCTAAGCAGAATGCTCCAAGTATAATTTTCATCGATGAAATTGACTCAATTGCACCAAAGAGGGAAGAAGTGACTGGAGAAGTTGAAAGAAGGGTTGTTGCTCAGTTACTAGCTTTGATGGATGGACTGGAATCTAGAGGACAAGTTATAGTAATAGCGGCAACGAATCGTCCAGATGCAATAGATCCAGCACTTCGCAGGCCTGGAAGGTTTGATAGAGAAATAGAGATAGGGGTTCCGGACAGAGATGGAAGAAAGGAAATCCTGGAAATACATACTAGAAAAATGCCCTTAGCTGAAGATGTGAACCTAGATGAACTAGCAGATCTTACACATGGATTCGTTGGCGCAGATCTCGAAGCTTTGTGCAAAGAGGCTGCTATGCACGCATTGAGAAGGGTTCTACCTGAAATAGATATAGATAAAGAAATACCTCAGGAAGTGATAGAGAATCTAAAAGTTACCAGAGAGGACTTCATGGAGGCTCTAAAGAATATAGAGCCATCTGCAATGAGAGAAGTGTTAGTAGAGGTTCCAAAAGTCGGATGGGATGACATAGGTGGGCTTGAAAATGTGAAACAGGAGTTAAAGGAAGCTGTTGAGTGGCCATTGAAGTATCCTGAACTGTTCAGAACGACAAACATAAAGCCACCAAAAGGAATCTTGCTCTACGGCCCTCCGGGAACTGGAAAGACTTTGCTGGCAAAGGCTGTTGCAAATGAGAGTAATGCGAATTTCATAAGTGTAAAGGGACCAGAATTGCTCAGCAAATGGGTTGGAGAGAGCGAAAAGCATGTCAGAGACATGTTCAGAAAAGCTAGACAAGTTGCACCATGTATAATATTCTTCGACGAAATAGACAGCCTAGCTCCACGCAGAGGGGCTCTGGGTGATACACATGTAACAGAAAGAGTTGTAAGTCAGCTCCTGACTGAAATAGATGGATTAGAAGAGCTCAGAGACGTTGTCGTGATCGCAGCAACAAACAGACCAGATCTCATTGATCCAGCTCTTCTCAGACCGGGAAGAATTGAAAGACATATCTACATTCCACCACCAGATAAGGAGGCGAGAAAGGAAATATTCAGAATTCATCTACGAGGAAAACCGCTGGCTGAGGATGTGAATCTTGATGAGCTTGCGGAGAAGACTGAGGGTTACAGCGGTGCTGATATAGAAGCTGTCTGTAGAGAGGCTGGAATGCTTGCAATAAGAGAGGTTGTGAGTAAGATAAAAGATGAAAAAGAGATAAAGGAAGCTGCAAAAAAGATAAAGATAAGTAAAAAGCATCTTGAAGAGGCTTTGAAGAAGGTCAAACCTAGCCTGACGAAGGAGGATTTGAGGAGGTATGAAAGTATTTTAAAGGATTTCCAAAAAATGTACGTGTGAGGTGATCGTATGGTTTGGAGAAGGAGGAGAAAGGATAGAGAGGAGGATGAGGAGGATTTCTGGGATTGGGATCCATTTAGAGAATTCGATGAAATCTTTAGAAGGATGATGCGAGACATCGAAAACGCTTTCAGATTCGGTGAAGTTAGAGAAATGAGACCAATAATTCGAGGTTTCTCAATCAGAATTGGTCCGGATGGTAGACCGGAAATAAGGGAGTTCGGAACAAAGCCCTTGATAAAAGAAATGGGTGTTGAGGAAAGAAAACCACTTGTTGACGTTATAGAGACGGACAATGAGATTCAGGTAATAGCGGAGATGCCTGGAGTGAAAAAGGAGGATATAGAGCTAAAAGCAACTGAAAGATCGCTCGAAATCAAAGCTGAAGGTGAGACGCGGAAGTATCATGAGATCGTGAATTTACCTGCAGAAGTTGATCCAGATTCTGCAAAAGCCAGATACAACAATGGAGTCTTGGAAGTGATTTTGATCAAGAAAGCTGGAAGCGGAAAGAAAATCAAGATCGAATAGATTTCTATTTTTTTTCTTACCCAAAAGCTTAAATTTTTTGCAGTAAATCATCTATGAAAATGAAAGTTAGGAAAAGGGATGGAAAACTCGAGGATTTTAGAGAAGATAAAATCGTGAAAACCGTAATTCGAGCTGGGCTGAGCTTGGATTTGGCAAAAAAAGTGGCTGAAGAAGTTAGGAAAAAAGTATATGATGGTATTACGACAGAAGAAATTTTAAATCTTGTGCTTGCAGAGATAGAAAAATTTTCGAAAAAAGTTTCTGCAAAATACTCTCTAAAATCCTCCCTCCTCCGCCTAGGACCGGCGGGTTATAGTTTTGAAAAGTTCGTATCAGCCCTGCTCAGAGAACATGGCTATAGAACCAAGACTAACGAGATCTTGAAAGGTAAATGTGTAACCCATGAAGTTGACGTTATTGCTGAGAAAGAAAAGAAGTTTCTCATCGAGTGCAAGTTCCACAATACGCCAAGCTATACTGGTATAAAGGAAGTTCTCTACTCTTATGCAAGATTTCTCGACATAGTAGAAGTGAACGACTTCGATGGATTATGGGTATTCACAAACACGAAGTTCTCCGGAGATGCGATTAAATTTGCCGAATGCAAAGGAATAAAGCTTACTGGGTGGAGATATCCTGAAAAAGAGGGTATAGAATCGTTGTTGGAGGGAAAAGGTCTTTATCCAATTACAATTTTAAAAATCAGTAGCAGAGAAATTGAGGAGTTGCTCAAAAATGGATTCGCATTTTGTAGCGATATAGTGAAAAACGAAGAAGATATAAAGAGGCTTTTTGGAGAGAGAGGAATGGAAATTGTTTCGGAAGCGAAAATGGTGATAAGTAAATGATACGTTATGTGGGACAGAATTGCGGAAAGATATAGAAAATGGGCCGAACTCAACAGGTGGTATTACAGGGCTTTTGCAAGGGAGATTTCAAAGCATGTTGATCCAAAATTGATCATCGATATTTGTAGCGGACCAGGAATTTTAAAGGAGGAGCTAGAAGATTTTTTTCCAGAAGCAGAAATCGTGTGCATAGATTCCTCAAAAGAGATGTGTAGAATTGCGAAGGGTATTTTGGCTGATGCTACAGAATTGCCATTTAAGAATGGGATTTTCGATCTTGCAGTCTTTTGCTTTGCCCTCCATGAACTCGATGTTGAAAAAGCTTTAAAAGAGGCTGAAAGAATTTTGAAGAGAAATGGAATTCTTGCAATTGCAGATCTAAACTCAGAAGTTCCTTTGCCAATAAAGATGATCTCAGAAACTTTTCTATCCTTCATACTTGGTTTAGAATACGCGACAAATCTTTCGAAGAAGTGGAAAGACTTTCATAGAGTTGAAGAAATAGCTTTAATTCTAGAAAAGAAGGGGTTTGACATCGAGCACTGCAGGAAAGGATTCGATTTTTGGATCATAGCGAAAAAAATATGATGCTCAAATACACTTAGATCGGTGGTTATATGGCCAAGATTTACCATGATGAAGATGCAGATCTGGGATTTTTGAAGGAGAAAAAAATCTGTATCGTCGGCTATGGAAGCCAAGGACATGCACATGCGTTGAATCTACGCGACTCTGGATTAAACGTGGTTGTTGCGCTTCCAGAATGGGATAAGGATACATGGAAAAGAGCTGAAAGCGATGGAATGAATGTTGTTGGACTTGATAAGATAGAAGGAGATTTGATAGCAATGCTAATCCCAGACATGGTCCAGCCAGAGGTTTACAGAAAGTTCGTAAAAGATAAACTCAAGCCCGGATCTGCGATTCTCTTTGCACATGGCTTCAACATCCATTACAACCAAATAATTCCCCCAAGCGATGTTGACGTGATAATGGTCGCTCCAAAAGGACCAGGGCCATTGGTTAGAAGGATGTTCGTTGAAGGAAAAGGAGTACCAGCTCTTGTTGCTGTAAAGCAGAACGCAAGTGGAAAAGCTATGGAAATTGCTTTAGCTTATGCTAAGGGCATTGGTGCAACCAGAGCTGGAGTAATAGAGACAACCTTTAAGGAAGAGACTGAAACAGATTTATTTGGTGAACAAGTCGATTTATGCGGTGGAGTTGCTGAGATGATAAAAATGGCTTTCGAAGTGCTAGTGGAAGCTGGTTATCAGCCAGAAGTTGCTTACTTCGAAGTACTTCATGAGCTAAAGCTGATAGTAGATCTAATATACGAGGGGGGGATCTTCAACATGTGGAAAGCTGTTAGTGAGACTGCAAAGTATGGAGGGATGACGAGGGGTAAGAGAATATTCAACGAGGCAACTAGACAGGAAATGAGAAAGATTCTGAGAGAAATACAGACTGGAGAGTTTGCAAGAGAATGGATACTCGAAAACTTGGCTGGTAGACCTGTGTATAACAAATTGCTTGAAATGGAGGCAAACCATCCGATAGAAGTGGTTGGAAGAGAGATTAGAAAGATGATACCATGGCTCAAATGAGGGCCCCCCTTTATTTCTTGTGGAAGCTATTACTTTGAACTTTAAGAACTGAAAAAGTGTGTTCTAGACTAAAAAGATTTCAGAATTTGAAGAAAATGGAGTTAAATTGATCTGATCAAAATCTAATTCTTTTTTCAATTTCTATAGCGAAGAAAACGCTGAAGGTTGCTGCAATTGTAAGCAACCATTCATAAAATGTCATGGGCTCAAGTTGCATAACGCCAAATGTTGTTATGGTGAATTGAATTGCAAAGGTTTTAGCTTAGAAGTCCCTCCCTTTTTTCAAAAACGAGCTCATAGTTATTCCGCATATATTTCCCCATCTTTTTGTCATAAGCTTTACAATCGCCATTTTCCTAATTCCAAAGGCTTCATAACCTCTTAGAATTCCGAGAACAAAGAGAAAAGATTGAGACGATCACAATTCCAAGCGAGAGTTGTCTAGCAAATCGCTCTAATTTAACGATTAATACCACAACTACAGCTTTTCCCCATCAGAAGTTACGAGGGTTCCGGCGTAAAGCATACATGACTTGTCTGAAGAAGATGTGGCTTCTTTAACTTTCTCATTATATTTTCAGCCTTCCATTCCTGC
>JAWAQR010000015.1:0-29954 GCA_038893835.1 Archaeoglobaceae archaeon | reverse complement strand
GTAGCTACTCAAAACATGCGCATAGTCTGGAGTGCGAGTAGGGGTGAGTTCAGCATTGGAGATTATTACTATTTTTCCAAGCTGACAAGAATTGCTGAGAAGTTTGGCTTGCAGATGGAGGAGGAGAAGATATTTGGGAAACTGGGCGAATATGATCTTATAGTCTTCAACTATCCAGAGATAAAGTTCAGCGCAAGTGATATAGCGAAGATAAAGAAGTGGACCAAAAAGGGTAAAAAGATAATCCTTACTGGCTATTACTCCAACGTGGATAAAGTTTCGGAGAACGTGAATAGAGTTGCAAGACATTTTGGATTAAAAATAAACTATGATCTAATAACGGATGAAGAAAAAAATGCTGGTGATCCCATGTTCCCGATTGCAAGATGTGGAGAACTGGAAGTTGTTATGCCATGCTCGGCATCTGTGAGTGGGGGGAAAAGCTTTGTAATAGGTAAGGGAATTTTTGGTGCAGTTAAAGACAACGTTCTTGTCCTTGGAACCTGTGTTTTCTGGGACAATTACTCGATCGATCTCGCGAAAAATAGAGATTTTGCGATCAAGCTTCTGAAAGGTGAATTCGTATGAGGGGTTTTTTAGTGATTGGAAATGAAGCCGTAACCGAGCCATTTAACCTAAACGACATTCCCGGCGCTGGAAGAATGGATATACTATGCAGGTGTGTCTCTCAAGCTCTTTTCCTTTCACATTCAATAAGAAAGGATGTGGAAGTTTATTTGCTTCTTCTAGGAAAACCTGATCCGCCAAAGGTTTTAAAAATTTCGAGTAACGAGTTAAAAAGAATGTCTCCAGATGAGAGAAACATTGCTGGACATATAAGAAAAGCTATCGGCTTTAAAGTTTCCAAGAATTGGACAGAAACAAATTCCGGAATTTTTATAGCGAAGAAGAACATAAAGGAACTGCTTGAAGAACTTTCTGAAAAGTTTAAGATTTATTACTTGAGAGAGGACGGAAAGGATATAAGAGAAGAGATTGCATCGATAAAAAATCCCCTTTTTATTCTTGGAGACCATCTTGGTGTTAAAAAAGAGGAGGAAGATGTCATCCTCGAGTTTGCCGAGAAAATTTTGAGTGTGTCTAAGCTTTCTTTGATGGCAGAGCAGTGTATAACCATCATCCACTATGAACTCGACAGAAGTCGAGCTTGACAATCTATATCACGAAAATTTTATTAACATCTCTGTGCTAACTTTTAAAGGGGCGCCATAGATAATGTTGGTCTCTGTCCCGCCGCCGATGCATCTATGACACTTTTGGCGCCCCCTCGATTTGCTTCTCAATTAGAATTGCATTTATTATCCCTTCCTGGCTAGGTCTGTTCGTAACCTTAGCTTTCCCGATTGAAGTAGCTATGATTGCCCCCTTTGTTATCACCCCATGTCTAACATAGTGAACGTTTGCAGGATTTTCGAGGACAGCCTTTATCTCCGCCCTAACAACCTTCTTAGATTCAGGATCGTAAACATTTGCAAATTTGTCAGCAAAAAGTCTCAATTTGTAGTTTCCTCCCATCATTCTATCTTTCTTCACTTTCCTTTCTCCAATTGTTGTCATTACCTGCTCTCCACCCAACTCGTATTTCCTTTTCTTTCTATGCGGCCTATAAAGACCCCCTGTAGGCTTTCTTCTACTTCTCCCCTGGAATATCATAAACCCACCTAATCCTTGTATAAGGTACGCCTTAAAGATTTTATGCATTGAAGATAACTTCCAAGGGGGAGCGGTGGTGGGCGGCTGACCGAGAGGAGGAAAGTCCCCCCACCCAAAAAGTGGGCTCCGCAAGGAGCATCCCCGAGAGGGGATTGGGCGGAACAGAAAAACCCCGGCAGGGGGAAATGCGATGAAGCTGAAAAGCCGAGATCACCTCTGCTGGTTGAAAAATCCGCCCACCACTGGGTGCAAGGCTTAAGGCCGCTAAGACCGATGCCGCCGGAACAGAAGGGGGCTTATTACCACCACTCCCCCATAAAAATAAAAAATTATTTCTTCTTCGCCTCCTCCTCTTTCAAAACTCTTCTCAGTATCTTTCCAACCGCAGACTTAGGAAGCTCATTCCGGAACTCTATTATCTTTGGAACCTTATAAGCTGCGAGTCTCTCCTTACAGAACTTTATTATTTCCTCCTCTGTAACCTTTCCCCTGTACTCTGGCTTCAGAACTATGAAGGCCTTCACAGTTTCTCCCCTGTATGGATCCGGAACTCCTATAACTGCTGCCTCGAGCACGGCGGGATGTTCGTAGAGGACTTCCTCAACTTCCCTTGGATATATGTTGTAGCCACCAGCGATTATCAAATCCTTCTTCCTGTCAACTATGTAGAAGTATCCATCCTCATCCATCTTTGCAAGGTCTCCAGTCAAAAGCCATCCATTTATCAATACCTTCGCTGTCTCGCTCTCCATCTTCCAGTATCCCTTCATCACCTGCGGTCCATAGATTGCAAGCTCCCCAACCTGTCCCGGTGGGAGAATGTTACCCTCGTCATCCACAACTACAGCAAGCGTATCCGGCAGCGGAATTCCTATGCTCCCTTCCTTGTTCAATCCGTAAAGTGGATTTGCATGCGTAACTGGAGAAGTCTCGCTCAATCCATAGCCTTCAACAAGCTTTCCTCCAGTTGCACTTTCAAAGTTTCTTTTTAGCTCAACTGGCAAAGGTGCTGCACCGCTTATGCAGGCCTTTATGGATGATAAGTCGTACTTGTTTCTTTCAGGATAGTTCAAGACTGCTGTGTACATCGTTGGAACTCCACAGAAAATCGAGACTTTGTACTTTTCTATAGACTTTAAAATCGTCTTTATATCCCTCGGATCTGGGATTAGAACTATCGTTGCACCAAAAGCTATTGGAACGTTTAGCGAAGTTGTCATTCCATAGCTATGGAAATATGGAAGTACAGCTATGAAAACATCGCTCTCAGGATTTTTATCTGGAAGCCATTCAAGAACTTGATACGTGTTGGCCACCAGATTGTAATGTGTGCTCATAACTGCCTTGGGAACCCCAGTGGTTCCACCTGTGTATAGGAAAACTGCAACGTCTTCTTTTGGATCTATCTTTGGTCTATCTTTAGATGGCGGATGTTTTACAACTTCATTCCAGAATGTCACATCCCCTCTTTTCTCGATTTTCACCTTCTGCTTTTTAAGTGGATATAATAAGTTAAGCGGGAAGGGGAGAAAGTCCTCAATCTTGCATATTATCGCCCTCTTAAGCTTTCCTTCGTTCAAGATTTTCTCAATCCTCGGATAAACCATTTCTATGAAGAAGCCTGCCTCAGCTTCACTATTTTCAACTATATACCTTATCTCCCTCTCAGTGTAAAGAGGATTGCACTGAACTACTGTTGCCCCAGTTTTCAGGATTCCATAGTATGCTATTACGTAATGTGGAGTGTTTGGTAGATCTAAAACAACTTTGCTTCCCTTTCTAATTCCAATGCTGTACAGATAACCCGCAACTCTATCGCTCAATTCATCAACTTCTCTGTAACTGAGCTTCTTACCATAGAAAATCAGGGCAGTTTTATTTGGGTTCTTCTTTGCGCTTTCCTCAAGCAGGCAGTATAGCGGTATCTCGGGGTAATCTATGTGATCTCTAACTCCCTTATCATAGTGTTTTACCCAGATCCTTTTGATCTCTTCAGGTCTTACTTCCATGAGTGTTTTTCCTTCAACCCCTAGCATGCTAGAAATCCAAACGGATATGTTTATAAATATTTTTTTAAATTTTCATTCAACCACCTGTTATGTATACAAAAGGTTAAAAAACTGAAACATTAATTTCTACGTGGAACTTGGCTGTCTTTCTTTGTCTCACAAGAAAGCTAGAATTGAAGAAATAGAGAAAGTCATAAAAAATCCCGAACTTTACCAAATTCTCCGCTCCTATTCATTTACAGAACTCGTCTACCTGACGACTTGCAATAGATTTGAAGTTTACGTATATTGTAACAACGTCAGAGAAAGACTTGAAAGACTTGCCAGAGAGCTTGGAATAGAGAATGCGGAAATATATTACGGTGAGGATTGCCTTAAACATCTGATGCGAGTTTGTTCTGGTATAGAGTCAATGATAGTCGGAGAAAATGAAATACTTGGACAAGTAAAGAAATGTCTAGCCAAATGCGAAGATTTAGGAACAGTTGGAGAAAATCTGAAAAGGATATTCTCGAAAGCGATTCAAGTTGGTAGTAAGGTCAGGAGAGAGACAGCAATATCTAGAAAGGCATTAAGCATAGGCTCTGCTGCGGTTGAACTTGCCGAAAAAGTCCTAGGCTCTCTGAAGGGGAAAAAAGTTCTCATAGTAGGGGCTGGAGAAATGGGAGAACTAGTTGCAAGAGCTATAAGAAAGGATGCTGAGACGATTTTTATCGCAAATAGAACCTTTTATAAGGCCGAAATTCTGGCAAAGAAGTTGAATGGAATTGCTGTGAAATTCGATAAACTCCCAGAATTTCTAAAAGTATGCGATGTTGTAATTTCCGCAACTTCCGCGCCACACATCGTAATAACAAGAGAAAGCGTTGAAGAGGCTATGAAGGAAAGGGATAAAAAGCTAGTGATCATCGATATAGCCCTGCCTAGGGATGTTGAGGATTCGGTCAAATTCATTCCGAACGTTGAGCTTTTCACAATCGACGATCTTAGGGAAATAAGTGAAAGAAATCTTCAGCAGAGATTGTGTGAAGTTAAGAAGGCTGAGGAGATAATAGAGAAAGAATTAGCACAATTCAGGAATTATCTTAGAGAATTAGAAGCTAGAAAGGCTATAAATGCGATGTATTCACTTGCCGGTAAATTTTTGGATGAGGAAATAGAAGAGCTGTGCAAAAAGCTGGAGAAATATGGAATAGATGGAAATTTAAAACCAATTTTTAGGGCTTTTGCAATTTCGTTCATAAAAAAATTCTTGAGCGAGCCAACTGAAAAACTGAAGCTTGCCGCAAGAAATGGAAATCTAGAAGTTGTAGAAACTGTTATGGATCTCTTTGGTGGTAAAAATGTTTCCAACCGTGAGAATGAGAAGATTAAGAAGGGAGAATTTAAGAAATCTTTTTCGGGAATCGAAGCTCAGAATTGAAGATCTAGTTGTTCCAATTTTTGTAGATGAAGTTTCAAAACAGAAGAAAGAAATACCGTCGATGCCAAACTACTTTCGCATACCTCTAAGTGAAGTTGCTAAAGAAGTTGGCGATTGCTTGGATCTGGGATTAAAGGCTTTCATATTGTTTGGAATTCCAAAAAGGAAGGATGAGATCGGTAGCGAAGCCTTTAATGACGATGGAGTTGTTCAGAAAGCTGTTAAATCTATTAAGAAAGAATACCCAGATGCCGTGATAATAACGGATGTTTGTCTATGTCAATATACAAGCCATGGCCATTGCGGAATTGTAAAGAATGGTAGAATTCTCAACGATGAAACTCTATCTATACTGGGAAAAATAGCTGTAAGCCATGCAAAAGCTGGAGCTGACATTGTAGCACCCTCAGGAATGATGGATGGAATGGTAAAGGCTATAAGGGATTCATTGGATAGAGAAGGATTTTACGAGGTTGCAATAATGAGTTACTCAGCCAAATACGCTTCAAACTTTTATTCACCATTCAGAGAAGCTGCTGAAAGCGGTTATAAATTCGGAGATAGAAAGAGCTACCAGATGGACTTCCACAACAGCGATGAAGCGCTAAGAGAAATTGAACTGGACATAGCGGAGGGTGCTGATATAGTCATGGTTAAACCAGCCCTAGCGTATTTGGATGTGATAAGGAGAGTAAAGGAAACCTTTTACGTTCCCCTTGCAGCCTTTAATGTCAGCGGTGAATATGCAATGGTTAAAGCTGCCATTGAAAAAGGCTGGCTTGGGAAAGAGATCATTTACGAAATATTGACAGCAATAAAGCGTGCTGGTGCTGATCTCGTAATAACTTACCATGCGAAAGAAGTTGTTGAGTATCTCAGAAGCTAGTTTTATATTCCTAAAGAGGCAGTTTTTTGCATGAAGATCGAAATAGAGAAGCTCAGATTTGGCACTGAACTCGTGAAACGAGGATTTGCAAAAATGCAAAAGGGAGGAGTTATAATGGATGTAACAAATGCTGAACAGGCGATCATAGCTGAGGAAGCTGGTGCTGTTGCAGTAATGGCATTACATAAGGTTCCTGCAGATATAAGGGCAAGCGGTGGAGTTGCTAGGATGGCTGATCCGAAAAAGATCGAAGAAATAATGGATGCTGTAACAATTCCTGTGATGGCAAAGTGTAGAATTGGTCATATTGCAGAAGCTAGAGCTCTAGAAGCAATTGGAGTTGATATGATCGATGAAAGTGAAGTATTAACTCCGGCAGATACATTCTTCCATATATACAAGAAAAAATTCACAGTCCCATTCGTTTGCGGAGCCAGAAATTTAGGTGAGGCTGTTAGAAGGATATGGGAGGGTGCTGCAATGATAAGGACAAAAGGAGAAGCTGGGACTGGAAATGTTGTCGAAGCTGTCAGGCATATGAGGATAATAAATCACGGAATTTACTTGGTGCATAATTCAAGTGAGGAGAAATTATATTCAGTAGCGGAAAAATTCGCCTCAAAGTATCTAGAACTTTCAAAAATGGTAAAGGAAGACGTTGGAATTTCCGTTGAAAGGGAGATAGTTTACGAGAACTTTACATTTGATGAGATAGTCGAGGGAATTTATGAAGTTTTGCTAGAAATTAGAAAGCTTGGTAGACTTCCAGTTGTAAACTTCGCAGCAGGCGGAATTGCCACTCCAGCGGATGCCGCGTTGATGATGCAATTAGGCGCTGACGGCGTTTTTGTCGGCTCCGGGATATTCAAGTCTTCGAATCCAGAGAAGTTTGCAAGGGCAATTGTGGAGGCTGTTCAGCATTATGATGATCCGGAAGTAGTTGCTGAAGTTTCAAAAGACCTAGGAGAGCCCATGAGAGGACAGGAGATTTCAAAACTTGGAGAGTTGTTACAGTCTAGGGGGACATGAGAGTGGCAGTAGTTGGGGTTCAAGGAGACGTTGAAGAACACGTAATAGCTGCGAAGAGAGCAATGGAGAATCTTGGAATCGATGGAGAAGTGATAGCTGTTAGAAAGGCTGGAATGGTTTCGAAAAGCGACGCTGTAATAATTCCTGGCGGAGAGAGTACGACGATCAGTAAGTTAATATTCCGAGACGGTATTGCTGACGAAATACTCCAGCTAGCCAAGGAAGGAAAGCCAATAATGGGTACCTGCGCTGGATTGATAATTCTTTCAAAATTTGGAGACGAGCAGGTGGAAAGAACAAAAACAAAACTTCTAGGTTTGCTCAATGTCAAGATCAAAAGAAATGCATTCGGAAGGCAAAAGGAGAGTTTTCAAACAAGGTTACAGATGAAGGGAATTGGTGAAGTTGAAGCGATTTTCATAAGAGCTCCGATAATCGAGGAAGTCGGGGAAGGAGTAGAAATTCTGGCAAAGTTAGAAAATAAAATAGTTGCAGTTCAGCAGGGTAAAATTCTGGGGCTAGCATTTCATCCAGAACTCACGACTACGAGAATTCACGAATACTTCTTAAATCTTTAATCTTTAATATGCTTTTGATTAGCTATATTATAACATAAAGTTTAAATTTCTTGGGATTTCGATGAGCACATGTTAGATGCTTGGATATGTTTTTTACTAGCCATACTGCTGAGTGTAATTGTAGCAGTTCTTAGCTTAGCCCTTAGTAAGCCGGAGGGGTAAAATGCTGCCAAAACCGACTTTGATGGATTTATTATCTTCAGCAATCTTCCTAGCTTTGCTGCTCGGATTGAGCGTCTTCGTGGGTTTTCTGTCAAAAAAGAAGAGTGAAACCTTTAACGCTTGGCTCGTTGGTAGCAGGAATTTTGGACCCGTTATCACTGGACTAGCTCTAACAGCCACTTGGCTCAGCGGATGGGCATGTCTTGGGCTAATGGGCATAGTTTATTCCTTTGGCTGGTCGGGAATGTGGTTGGCTGGAGTCTGGACACTCGTTGGAATAATTCCAACAGTTGCAATCTTCGGACCAAAGCTCAGAAATAGATTTGAACAGATGAAGGCAAACACAGTACCGCAGCTCGTTGGTGCAATCTATGGTAGCAAAGGCGTTGCAGCGCTGGCTTGTATCATTTACGTAATTTTAATGCTCGTTTATTCAGTTGGACAATACAAAGCCGCCGCAACTGCCTGGCATGTTGTCACCGGAACTCCCTGGGAGATCTCGATATTCATTTCAGCGATCATAATGGCCACCTACATGGTCGTTGGTGGTTACACAGGAACGCAGTGGGCACTTGCAATTCAAGGGCTCTTCATAGTCTTTACATGCACACTTCTCAGCATCATGGCACTCGCATTGGTTGGTGGGCCAGAGGGGCTAAATACTGCTCTTGCAAATCAAGATCCAAAACTAATAGAACCCCTCAGACCGGATTTGTCTAAACCAAATCTACAATTCGCCGCGGACATCATCGGACTAACAGCAACTCTTGGACTCTTCGTTACAATGGCAGTAGGTTTTCCGCACAATGTGGCCAGATTCATCGGATTGAGGAAGATAACAAAGAGAGATCTGGTGATAATGACTCTTGTAGTCTTTATTACGGCATCAGTTCCATGGTTCAACTTACTCACAGGGCTCACGGCAAGAGCTTTGTTCCAAACAGAGCTGTTCAACGTTCCAGTAGCTAGACAAGATTCCGCTGGACCGATGGTTGCATTAGTCCTAGGAGCTCCAATTTCCGGATTTTACGTCGCCGCAGTGTTCGCTGCTGCAATATCTACGCTCGCAGGAATGGTTTTAGTAATGTCTGGAAGTCTGACTAGAGATGTAATACAGATTTTAAAACCAAATCTCAGCGATAAAGCTCTTCTGAGAATTGCCAGAATATTAACCGTATTCTTCAGCCTAATCCCAATAACCTGGGTCATTCTGCGCCCACCAGACTTGCTCGCATATCTCATGGCAGGAGCTGCGGTAGGGTTGGGATGTATATTCTTTTACACCTTGGCGTTATCCCTTTTCTGGAAAGGAGCACACAAGCTAGGAGCCATCGCATGCATGCTTTATGGCTTTGCGATGACGGCGCTCGGTGGTTACTACGTTTACACAGTGGCCCAGTGGGGCTGGGGATACTGGTGGTGGGCAACTTTTCTTGGCTGTGGACTTTGTTACTTCGTGTTTAGCAAAATAGGTAGAAGGTTGAGATAATTTTTTAATTCTTTTTACAACTAACACTGTGATAAGTCTGAGTAAGATGCTTTCTGGAACTGCAACGGTTTCGAAGGAACTAATTTATGAGAAAGATGACGGATTCATTCCAAAAAAATTGAAAGATTTTGCTTCGAAACAAGTTCCAATCGTTGTCTGGAACATCACAAACAGATGCAATCTCAACTGCATCCACTGTTACGCAAAAGCCAATACGAGAAAAGTTGAACTTTCAACTGATGATTGCAAGAAAATCATAAACGAGATCGCTGGTTTCGGCGTTCCTCTAATCATTTTCAGCGGTGGAGAGCCGTTGATGAGGAAAGACATCTTCGAGCTTGCTGATCACGCGAAGAAGAGGGGAATTAAAGTTGTTCTTTCCACAAACGGCACTTTGATTGATGAGAAGATTGTAAACGATTTGAAGGTTTTCGACTATGTTGGTATAAGTCTCGATGGCATTAAAGCTCATGAAAAGTTTCGCGGAGTAGAGGGTTCGTTTGAGAGAGCTTTGAAGGGATTGGAAATTGCTAGAGAAGTAACTTTAACTGGTATAAGGTTTACTCTGACTAAATACAATTTTCTCGAAATTTCAGAGGTTTTAAAATTAGCAAAAGAGCTCGAAATCCCAAGACTGTGTGTTTACCATCTAGTTCCAGCTGGAAAGGCCTCTTTTGAAGATGACGTTGATAACGCAACTAGAAAAAGAATAATAGATTTTTTAATTAAGGCTGCGATGAGGGAGGATGAGATAGAGATCTTGACTGTTGATAATCCAGCGGATGGTGTCTACGTATATCTGGAAACAAGAAACGAGGAGATACTCGAATTTCTAAAGTTCAGGGGTGGAGATAATAGTGGCGTAAGGCTGGTCTGTATAGATGAGTTAGGAAATTTGCATCCAAACCAGTTCTGGTTCGATTATACTGCAGGAAACATTTTAATTCATGGCTTCAAAAATCTATGGCTAAAGGATCCACTTTTTAACATGCTAAGGAAGAAAGAGAAGTACTTGCAGGATATATGTGGTGCGTGTAAGTTTAAATCCGTATGTGGGGGATTCAGAGTTAGGGCGCTACGTTATGGAAATCTTTGGGGCTGGGATCCGAGCTGCTATATTTTTAAACCTTAAGATGTATCCCTTACATGCTCATCGACGACATAGGAAGCTTTCCATTGCCAAGTGGAATTACTAGAGAATGGGTTGAAAGTAATTACAGGACAAAGGAATACGAAGAAATGGTTCAGAGGACATTTCTGATGAAGTCGAAATTTCTTGAAATCCCGAATTATCCTCAATTTAGAGACATGGTAGAAATGTTCATGCAACCGATTAGGAATGCTGAATTTCAGGAGGATGCCTATCTGATTTCAAAAAAACATGCCATAATTCCTGAGCTAGAATACGTTGAAAAAATGAAGGTTGAAAAGGTTAGAGTGTGCATAACGGGGGCTTTTGAACTCTATTACAGAGAATTTGGTGGAAAAATATATGAAGATGTTCTGTTGAACATCGCCGAATCGATTTATCGTTTTGCTGAGAACGCACTTAAATATGAAAATGTAAAGTGCATAAGTTTCGATGAGCCAAGTCTTGGTATCGCGCCTGATTTACAGCCAGAGAAAGAACTTATTGAAAGAGTTTACAGCAAGGAACTTGGAGTTGATGTTCAGGTTCACTTACATGAACCTGTTTTTTACGATAAGTTTATGGAAACGAAAATAGATATCATAGGTGTTGAGAGTGCCAAAAATCCAGAAAAGCTTGCATTGCTCGATAAAGAGCTCCTTCTTTCTGCAGAAAAAGGATTGAGAATTGGAGTTGCTAGAACAGATATAGACTGCATCGTAAATGAATTCAATGAAAAATACAGCGTAAATGCTTGGAAGGGGGAAGAACTTCTAGAACTTGCCATAAACGAACTTGAATCTGCTGAAAGGATTGCCGGAAGGATAAGAGTTTCGATTGAGAAATTTGGGGATTTAGTTAAATACATTGGCCCAGACTGTGGAATGTTCTCTTTCCCATCACAAAAAGTAGCTTTGAAATTACTGGAAAATATAAGAAAGGCGAAAGAAATATGGAACACTATCTGATCTTTTTCCTAAAATGCTTCATAACTTTTTTCATCATCATAGACCCTCCAGGAAATTTGCCCTTCTTCGTAGCGCTCACGGATAAGTTTGATGAGGAGATGAGGCAAAAGATATCCAAGAGAGCAACTCTCATCGCTCTCCTAATTCTACTTTTCACAACAATATTCGGCGAAAAAATTTTGACACTCTTTCACGTTTCCATAAACAGCTTGAGAGTTGCTGGAGGAGTTCTGCTTTTCATAATTTCCGTCGACATTCTTCTGGGCAGAATGGGGAGAGAGAGGTATAAAAGAAGGGCCAAGGAGAGTGCAGATGTTGATTCCGTAGCCGTATTTCCTCTAGCTCTCCCTCTCTATACCGGACCTGGGGCAATAACGGCTGGAATAGTTATGTTCTCCCAGGCTGAAGATGTCATTTCAAAATCCCTTGTAATTTTCAGCGCAGTTCTCGTTTACATCTTTGTAAGGCTCAGTCATTTGTATACGGAACCGATAATAAAGTTGCTTGGAAAAAGTGGCGCAGATATAATTGCAAAAGTCCTAGCAATTTTTCTAGCAGCAATAGGGGTCGAATTCGTTTTCGAAGGATTAAAAAATGAGTTTTATGGAAAATAACCAAATTCAGATAAATAATAGTATATTTCAGTAAGAAAATGGTTAAAAGAATTAAAAGGGACAATTATACAACCCTCATAATAATAAACAAAATCATCTATAAACGTTATTATAACCGGGATGGCTTTCTTTCCCTTTATCTTTGAGAATCTCCTACAACGCTCCACATGTTTCTTTGCTTCTCTTTTAAGCTGTGAAACTCTATAACGATGCTTCGAATACATTTTTGCATCTATGCATAGTAGAATTTTTCCTCTCTCAGCTATCACGTCGATTTCAGCCTTTCCAATTTCATCCCTAAATATTTCTCTGAAGGATGTCCTAAATCCATGCTCTTCACAAATCTTTCTAACTTCTATTTCAAAATCTTGCCATTTAATTTCTTCAACCATTTTTAATACATCACCTTTCGTGGGAAAAAAGTTTTTTGTAGAAGAAGAAAATGATCCATGGCTTTGTACAAATCCATTGGCATCTCTGCAAAGAGTGCTGCGAAGATCTTTGCTGAAATCGTGTGGATGATAAAGAACAGGCTGAAAGATGATGATATGTTAAAAATGCTTACTCAGAGGTTTTCAAATTTAGAGCTGGTATTTGCCTCTTATTTACTTGGCAGAATTGTGGGGATGAGTTATGCGATAAAAGACCCAAACTCTGCCATTGCGATAATTTCAGACTTCAAAAGGTATATCCGAATTCTTGAAGAAATGGGAAGAGAGGAATTAGAGAAAATTGTGGAAAAGGAAATACTTGACGAGGCAATAAAAGATCTGGAAAGATTAAAAGATGCGATTTGAGGAAAAGATTTTTTATGTTTTTGAACACTTTGATCATGCTAACAGATTATGCCAAAAAAATCTTCGCCTCATTTGAAAGTTTAAGCAAAATACTCGAAAATGAAGGAGAGAAACTCGTGATATACGATGACCCGATCAAAGTGGTAATAGGGAAGGATAGAATCGAGTTCTACGTAGATGAGGAGTTCCATGGATACGTTGACGATAGAGTAGTTAAACTAAGTGAAGAAGTTAGCTATGAAGCGGAAATGTGGTTAAAAGCTCTGGCAAATTTACATTTCAAAAGATTTAGCCTGAGGCGGTGAATATGGAACTTCCGCCTTATCGTCCACCAAGCGAGGCATTCAGTTACCTCATTCGCGTTGTAAGGGGATGCAACTGGAATAAGTGTGCATTTTGCTCGATGTACAAGAACATGAAGTTTGAACAGAGGTTAAAGGATGAGATAATGAGGGATATAGACGAGATTCCGAAGTATTTTTCAAAAAAGAAAAGCGCTTTTCTCGGCGATTCAAATCCGCTCATACATAAAGACATCGTGGAAATAATCAGATATTTAAAAGCCAAGAGACCGGAAATTGAGAGAATCACAGCATATGCAAGAATAAAAACGATCGCAAACTTACCTGAAGAAAGACTCAAGGAATTAAAGCAGGCTGGATTAACGAGACTTCATATGGGTCTTGAAAGTGGTGACGATGAAGTCCTGAAAATGGTTAAAAAAGGAATAAGAGCTGAAGATGCAATAAAAGCTGGGAAAAAGGCTAGAAAATACTTTGAAACAACTTATTACGTAATAACCGGACTTGGTGGTAGGGAAAGAAGTGAAGAACATGCAAAGAATACCGCAAAAGTTATAAACGAGGCCAGACCTACTTTTGTAAGGATAAGAAACCTCACAATGACGAATCCTGAAATGGAAAGTCTTGTTAAGCCTTTAACCGCTGAAGAGCAGCTGAAAGAGCTTGGAAAATTAATAGAGGGAATAAAAGTGGAGACATACTTCACATGCGACCACGTATCAAATTATCTATTTACGGATCGCGGTGTTGTCTTTACTGGAGTCCATGGCAGAATTCCTGAAGAAAAGGATGAAATGCTTAGACTCATCGAAGATACGCTTAGAACTGTTGAAGCTCTCAGAAAATCTGGTCTAAAGATTTTTACGAGTAATGAAATGTTCAAATTGGGCTTGATTTCTCTTTAAGGACTTGCACAACTTTTTATGTCAACTTCCACAACATCCCCTTTAGGCTCAACTTCCTTAAATATCTGACCTTCAAACCTGTATACTTCAGCCCCTGTAAGCCAACAATCCGGTGGTAGACCTGCTTTTATGCAAGTTTGGGTTAAAAATTCCTCTGCATCGAAGCCATATTCTACTGCAACTTGGGGAAGCAAAAGACCTGAAAAGAGACCTTTTCTAACCATCAGCCCATGTCTCCCGATTTCCACGAATTTTGGTAAATCCTTTGGTTTTGCGTTTATTTTTTCCGGTTCAGTTAATACCGTGACTTCCACGATTATTTCCTCCATCTCAGACCTTCGAACAGGTTCAAATCTTGGATCGTCCACAGCAGCAGCTATTGCCGATTCAATTATAGCCTCATCCAGCCTTTTTATGGGATAGGGAAAACCTATACATCCCCTTAACTCACCATGCTTGATCAAAGTGGTAAAAACACCCCTTTTTTCTGAAAAAACCCCTTCAAGTCTATCCTTTATCACCTTTCTAGTTTCCAAGTATTCTTCAATCGCCTTTCTTGCAAGCTTTACTGCCTTCTCACCTTCCTTCAAACTAAGTCTCATAATTCGAGTTGCGATTATATTTAATAACGCTTCCTATTTTCATGATCTTGGGTTTAGACATAGGTGGGACAAATACAGATGTAGTCATACTCAGAGATGGAGAATTTGAAATTATAGGAAGCTTTAGAACTGAAGAATTCGATTTAAAAAAAATAGAAGTTGATTATGAGATGATTGGAGTTAGTATTGCAGCATGGTTCAAAAAAGGAAAGATAGTCCATGCTCCAAATCTCAAAAGAATCCCATCGATAGAGACAGATAAACCAAAAATCGTAGAAAACGATGCGAAGTGCTTTGCATATTATTCATCAAAAATGACTGGAAAGAAGAACGTGCTCGCATTTACAGTTGGAACTGGAATTGGAACGGGAATTGTGATAGATGGGAAGCTTTACAAAGGCGATGGACTTGCCGGAGAACTTGGACATACCTTTGTTGGTGGAAGAAGAAAGTGCAGATGCGGTGGTTATGGACATCTGGAGTGTTATTTTGGTGGTTGGGCAATTAGAGATGTTAGAAAGAGAGTTGAGGATAGGAGTATATATGAGAGTAAGGGCTTTAGATTTTTCTGCAATGGCGTTGCAACTGCTATAATGCTTTTGAATCCCGAAATCGTTACTTTTGGGGGTAGAATAGGAGGAAGGCTAGATGAAAGAATTTTGAGCTCCGAAATTTCCAAATTGATTCCCGAAGTCTTCAAACCTGAGTTTAAAGTCATAAAGGATGATTTTGCTGTTGCAAAAGGTGCTGCAATGCTTGCAAAGGACTATTTGGAAAGAAATTTTAAAACACAAGATCAACGCTAAATGTGGATGCCATAATCTGTGAGAATGTTTGGATGATATACCGTTCATTGTTCTCTGAAAAAGTTGCTCTAAAGGACATCAATCTCCGAATACCAAAGGGTAAAATCTTTGGTCTTCTCGGTCCAAATGGAGCTGGAAAGACTACGCTAGTTTCAATAATGGCGACTTTACTAAAGCAAACTAAAGGAAGAGTTGAAGTTCTTGGATTTGACTCGATCAGGGATGCTAGGGAGATAAGGAAGAGAATAAATATTGCCAGCGGGAATCCGAATCTAATTTGGAGTTTAACGGTTTATGAGAATCTGCGCTATTATGCCATGCTTTATGGAATTAGAGATAGAAGGGTTGTTGAAAATTTGATCAAAGAGTTTGAACTTGAAGAGTTTAGAAACGTTGAATTCAACAAGCTCTCAACAGGAAACAAGCAAAAACTGATACTTGCAAGAGCTTTTGTAAACAATCCTGAACTTGTTTTTCTCGATGAGCCAACAAAAGGCTTGGATCCACCAATCGCACGTAGGTTGAGAGAGAAGATTCTTACGATGCAGAGAGATCTTGGAATAACAGTTGTTTTAACCACACACTACATGAGCGAGGCTGAAATGTTGTGTAAGAGGATTGCGTTCATAAACAATGGAGAAATAGTTGCAAATGGGACGAAGGAGGATCTTAAGGAAATGCTTAAGATGAGAGATAAGATAACGGTTGAACTTGATGCAGAAGTTCCAGAGGAAAGACTGAAAGCGATAGAGGGAGTGTATTTGGTTGAAAAAAATGAAAACATTTATTCAATTTACGTCGACAGCATTGAAAAAAGACTTTGGGATGTTCTAAAAGAAATTTCATATTTTGGAAAGATTAAAAACATGGTGGTGAAGGAAGTTGACCTTGAAGACGTTTTCAACAAGCTTGCGAAGTGAGGTTTACAAAACTCTCGGCTTCGCTTACAGAAACTTTATAATAACGAGGAGAAACTTCTTCACGATCTTTGAAACCTTATTCTGGCCAGTCATCGGGCTAATATCAGTAGGGCTTATGGGCACTTATATAAATCTCAGCAAAGAATACTTTGCCTTCATTTTGATAGGGGCCGTGACTTTCAGCATTTTACAAGTATCGCAGCTCGATGTTGCTTATGTTTTACTCTTTGACATCTGGAGCAAAAGTCTCAGATATACTTTTGTTTCTCCGATAAGCAGCTGGAACATGCTCCTCGGTTCTTGGCTTTTCGGAATTTCAAGAGGAGTAATAACTTTCATGATTCTTTTCATCGCTAGTAGAATTCTTTTTAACGTCGATCTCCTAATACCACTTCCTAGTCTCATCCTTTTCCTTTTTGGTGTTTTCATTTCGGCTAAGATAATTGGTATGATAACCTGTTCCCTACTCCTGATATTTGGCTACAGAGCTGAAATATTTGCATGGACTCTCTCTGCCATCTTCATGCTCTTGTGCGGGATTTATTATCCAATTTCTTTGCTTCCAGAATTTTTCAGAATTTTCTCCTACATCATACCCCTGACCCATTTCCTAGAGTATTACAGAAGTTTCTATGGCTTTGAAACAACTTTCCAAAATCCTCTGGCAATTGGATACTCCCTAAGCTTTTTAGCCATAATTTCCCTCTTCTTACTTTACCTATGGGCATTAGATAGAGCAAGAAAAAAGGGGACAATAATGCAGTTCTCCGAATAGCTTTTGAATCAGAATGACAAATCAACCATGGTGAAGCAGATGTTTGTCAACTCCTATTTGGACATGATAGGTAGAGTTCTAAAAGGTGAGTACTCTCTGATTCCGGAATTGCTGGATTACGAGAACGTTAGAAGACTTTTCGAGAGAGATTGTGAAAGAATAATCGAATCATTTCATAAAGGAGAAATTGGCGAGGATTTTGCAAGAAGAAACTTCTTTTTGCTTAAAAGCTATGTCGTTTCCCAGCTTTTAATACATTCCGAAAGGTTGAAAAAACTCGCAGATGAAAAGGGGATTAAAGCGGTGATAAAGATAAGGGCTGAAGATGTAAATGAGATAGCGATGATGATAGAAAGGAAAGAGAGGGAAATATGATTCTTCTTACAAACGATGACGGAATTCATTCTGCTGGATTGAAGGCAGCTTATGAAACTCTGGTCGAGTTGGATGAAGTTGTAATAGTAGCCCCAATCGCGCAAATGAGTGCAGTAGGTAGGAGTATTTCAATAATGCGTCCTGTTAGAATTTACGAAATGAAGATAGATGGAATAAAGGCTTATGCCATCGATGGCACGCCTACAGATGCTGTGATCTTGGGCATTTATGCGATAATGGGCAGAATTCCAGAACTCACCGTTTGCGGAATAAATTTGGGAGAAAACTTGTCAACAGAAGCTGTGACAACTTCAGGAACTGTCTGCTCAGCACTTGAAGCTGCAACACAGGGAAGTAAAGCGATAGCGATTTCAATGGAGATGAATGACAGAGAAAAATTTGAGCCAACATTTGAGGGAGACTTTGAAAATGCAAAGAAGGTTTTGAAATGGGTTGCGAGAAAGGTGCTCAGAGATGGTTTACCAGAAGGAGTGGATGTTCTAAACGTAAACGTACCCAAGAACTTCAATGGTAAAATAAAGATAACCAGGCTTGCAAGGAAAATGTATAAGACGAGTGTTGAAAAAAGGCTTGACCCCAGAGGGAGGGAATACTACTGGATCCATGGAATAGAAATAGAAAGGGCTGAAGAGGGGAGCGATCTTGATGCGCTCAGAAAGGGTTTTGTTTCAATCACCCCAATTTCTTTGGATGTAACATCTTCAAAAACCCTAGAAGGATGGGAAGATGAATGGGAAGCTCAACGCCTCTAAGCTAGCCCTAGAATTGATCGTAGATGGAATGACAATAGGCATAGGCTCAGGAAGCACAGTTGAAGTCTTCTTGAACTTACTTGGAGAAAAGATAAAGAAAGAGGGACTAAAGATTTATGGTGTGCCAAGCAGCTATCAGTCCATGCTTTCTGCAGCCAGAAATGGTATCGAAATCGTTGATCTCATAGAAAAGGAGCCAGAAATATGCATAGATGGGGCAGATCAAGTTGATTCTCGGCTAAATTGTATCAAAGGTGGCGGTGGTGCAATGACTAGGGAGAAAATAGTTGCGTCTGCCAGCAAAAAAGTTGTTATCCTTGTGGATGAATCAAAACTATCAGAAAAGCTGACAATGAGCATTCCTGTTGAAGTTTTACCCTTCGCCTATGGTTTCGTTTTTCGAAGACTTTCAGAATTCTGCAAACCGAAGTTAAGAGAAGGAAAGGGAAAAGTTGGGCCAATAATAACTGACAACGGAAATTTCATCGTTGACTGCGATTTCGGAGTCATATTGGATCCAGAGGAAGTTGATAGGAAAATAAAATCTATTCCCGGAGTCATAGAGACTGGGCTTTTTCCATCCAAGTTGATAGATGCGGTAATAGTTGGAAGTGAGAGAAATGCAAGAATTATAGAGAATCACAGGCGGTAATAATAATACTCTCCAACTGCCTTCTGCTCTCTGTCAAGTCTGGAGTCGAATTTATTAACCCTAGGCCTTTTTGTCTCTTCATCTCTTCTGAAAGTGATTCCAAGCTTGGAGAGAAATGCGTTCATACCTTCTCTCATTCCCAAAGCCTTTCTAGCAATCCCCTCCTTTCCTGGAATGCCGTCGAAGAGCATTATTCTATCGCTGACCATGTCGATGAAGTATATATCATGATCCACGACCAAAACGCTCTTCGAATTGTTAAGAGCAAATCTCCTTATCACTCTGGCAGCCTCATTTCTTTGCTCAACATCCAAATGTGCTGTAGGCTCGTCTAGTAAGTAAAGATCCGCTTCCCTTAAAAGACATGCAACTATTGCAACCCTCTGCAGTTCTCCACCGCTTAAATCAGAGATGTTCCTGTCCATCAATCCCTCTATTTCCATCGGTTTTAAAAACTCCGTTTTTATATAAGAGGAGTTTATAGCCGGATTTATCTTTCTGAGAAAATTCTCAACAATCTCTTCAATGTCCCCTTTCAGATATTGCGGTTTGTAGCTAACCTTCAAATTCAGCTTTAACTTTTTCTCATCATCCTCAAGAACTCCAGCGAGCACTTTTACAAAAGTGGACTTTCCAATCGCGTTTGCCCCTACAATTCCAAGTATCTCCCCAACCCTTATATCTCCTCCCTCAACAAACAGCCTGAATCCGTCAAAAGATTTTGTAAAGGATGGATAATAAACGAGCACTTTTTCCGAAACACTTTCTCTTGGTCTTAAAACCTCAAATTCGATTCTCTTTTCTCTTATTCTAATGTTCTCTTCAACCAAATAACCAGAAAGGTACTGATTTATTCCAACTCTTGCAGATTTTGGATTTGTGAACACACCATAAACTCCGGGAATACCGTAGGTTAAGTGAACGTAATCTGCAAGCATATCCAAGATCGCGAGGTCGTGTTCAACTATCATCACAGGTCTTTCTTTCGCAAGCTCTTTTATCACTTTTGCAACTGCAATCCTTTGATATATATCGAGATACGGAGTAATTTCGTCGAAGAAGTAAAAATCCGCATTTCTCATATAACAAACGGCAATTGCAACCCTCTGCAGTTCTCCACCGCTTAAATCAGAAAGGTTTCTATCTAAAGAATTTTTAAGATTTAGCCTTTCAACGGCTAGATCAAAAACATCTCTTTCATCAAACTTCTCCAACAAATCTCTTGTCTTCCCTCTAAATACCTTCGGAATTGTTTCGATGTACTGCGGCTTAATGCTGGCCTTTATTTTACCATCCCTCAGCTTTTTCAGATATTCCATGAGTTCAGTTCCGGAAAATCTTTCAAGAATTTCATCCCAGTCAGCATAATCCTTTCCAAGATTTGGTTTAAGCTGTCCAGAAAGTATTTTTACTGCGGTGCTCTTTCCAGTCCCATTCGCTCCAACAATCCCAACCACAGCACCAACTCTTGGAACTGGGAGGTTATAAAGGATGAAGCCATTTCTTCCGTATCGATGCACCTCCATTCCCTCAAGTCTTCTCGGCAAACCAACGATGTTTATCGCTTTCATTGGACACTTTTTAACGCATATTCCACATCCAACACATAGCTCCTCTGCAATTACTGCTTTCTCCGTAATCACAACAGTCTCATCTCCAGTTCTAACTTTTGGACAGTACTTCAAACACTCCTGCCCACACTTTTTCGGTTGACATCTATCCTTATCCACCACAGCGATTCGCATTTGTGAAACGATGGACTGTTGAGTATAAGAATATTTATATTGCCAATCGATTCCTTAAAACCATGGAGGACTTAATTTCTCAGTTAAAAAAAGGAAAATTCGTCATCGTTCAAGATGATGCAAGTTTTCTATGCATTCCCGCCGAGCTTGTCACGGCGGAGAAGATCAATTTCATCATGAGAAATTGCGATGAGATCAGAATATCTTTGCCTTGGACAAAGATTTCTTCATTAGGATTAAACAAGTTTTACTACTTTAACGGAAACCAAATTCCGATAGATCCAAAGAAAGACAAGATATCCGCTGAGGACAGGGCGGAATTCATAAGGAGGATAGTGCACTCAGAATTGTCCCCAGCAGAAATAAAGGTTCCTGGAAGGATATTCGTGGAAGAAACCAAGGAAATGGGTGTTCTCGAAAGACCAGGAATAGCTGAAGCTTGCTCAGATCTTGCAAGACTTTCCGGTTTTAAAGCCATTGCAGTATATGCTCCCCTTTTCAATCCAAAAGGAGAGGTTGCTGGTAGGGATTATACGGAAAAATTTGCTGCTGAGAATAGAATTCCAATAATAAGCATAAGGGAACTGATAGAATTCAGGTTGAAAAATGAAAAGATAGTCGAAAGAGTTGTTGAAGCAACGTTACCTACGAAGTTTTATGGAACATTCAAAGCAATAGGCTACAAAAGCCCAATTGGAGAAATATTGGTTTTGGTGAAGGGGAACGTGAATTCCGAAGATGTTCTCGTAAGGATTCATTCGGAATGTCTTACTGGAGACGTTCTCCACTCTCTTCGCTGCGATTGCGGAGAGCAGTTGGAGAGCGCTTTAAAGATGATAGACAGAGAAGGGAAAGGTGTGCTAATATACATGAGAGGACACGAGGGGAGAGGGATTGGTCTGATAAACAAGCTCATCACATACAAGCTTCAAGAAAATGGAGTAGATACCGTTGATGCGAACATAAAAATTGGATTTCCACCAGATATGAGAAGCTATGGTATTTCCGCCCAAATTCTAATGGATCTTGGAGTTAAAAGCATAAGGCTTCTTACAAACAACCCATTGAAAATTGAAGAACTGGCAAAATATGGTTTCAAAGTAAAAAGAGAGGCTATAGAAGTTAAGCCTACTGAAGAAAATCTCGCCTATCTTAGAACAAAGAGGGATAAACTCGGCCACATGCTCTGCATAAACGATTAGGGAAAAGTTTTTAAGTGATACGTAATCGATGTAACATGGACATCGAGACAAGAACTTCTATATTGATGGATGCATTTGAGGAATTGAAGAAGAAATGGGAAATAGATGAGAATACCTTGATGACAAAGGAAGAGAAGGCAGATGTTTTACCGGAAACGAAGGTTAATGAGCTTATGCAATTAAAAGAGAAATACAAGTTGGACGACATAGAGTTCTTATTCCTCGTCGGAGCTGCAGTTGGATATTATCAAGGGCAGATGAACGTGAAAAACGTCATACTTAGAAAACTCGCAACTGTAAACCAGTTTGTCAATGCAATACTCAAAAAATGAAGTATGCATTCAAGATAGCTTATTTTGGTGAAAATTTTTTTGGTAGCCAATATCAGCCAAATTTGAGAACTGTTGAAGGGGAATTAAGAAAAGCTCTTCAGGAAATTGGGATATTTTCAAAACCTAAATTTGCCGGAAGAACTGATGCTGGTGTAAGTGCACTTGGACAGGTAGTGGCATTTGAATGTGAAAAGAAAATTAATCCAAGGATTTTGAACTCGGCTTTACCTTCTGACATAATCGCCTGGGCTTATAAGGAAGTTGAAGAAAACTTCAACCCAAGAAAGGCAAAAAGCAGAATTTACACCTACGTTTTTTTCAACGAAGATTACGATTTTGAAAGAATGCTTAAAGCCGCAGAACTTCTTAAAGGTGTCCACGATTTTTCAAATTTCACAAGAGGCTGGAAAGGTGGGAAAAGAGAAATATTCGACGTGAAGCTGACTAAGGAAGGAAACTTTTTTATCTTCGAAATCGAGGGAAATGCCTTCACTTGGAACATGGTGAGGTGCATCGTAACTGCGCTGAAATTGGTTGGAAAGGGAAAAGAGATTGAATGGTTTGAAAAAATGTTGCAGCCTGAAAAGTTCAAATTTCGCGTTCCACCTTCCCCAGCAGAGGGTTTGCTGTTAAAGGATGTAAAATATGATTTTGAATTCGAAGTTGACGAAGTTTGTCTCAAATTACTTAAACTCAGAATAAAGAAAAGAATGGTCCATCACGGAACTATCTACAGAATTTTATCCCTAGAACTTGATACTCTTGATTCCAGAGAAAAGCAAGATTAAAGAAACTTTCCTACCCTGCAATGGACAATCGCCATATCTTATTTCAATAGAACTGTTTATTCTTTCAACTCTTTCGATCACTTCGAAAAGTCCCTCCATCGTTATTTCCTCCTTTGGTCCGGCAAAAAGAATTAGAGAAGACTTCGCCTCCTCAAGTCTTCCTGAAATGCTGAGATTTTGCAAGGCGAGATCGTATAGCTCCAACATCCTTTTAGTCCTCATTGCCTTTAACTCGCTCTTTTTTCTGAAAATCTCAAAAGATATTTTCTTCTCAGCAAAACCAATTATCGAGAATCCTTCCGATTTGAGGGCATTGAAGATGTCGGAGGTATCGATAACAACTTCTCCCGCAACCTTCTTTTTAAGATCAAATTCCCCGGCCAATGCCAGTAAATTCATTGAGCTCAAAATCTTCTCCTCAACATCAGGTTTTCCTTCGAAAAGGAGTAAGATGTCTGACTTTTTCCTAATCTCTATCATCTTTCTTTTCAACTCAGCTAAATCCATATTTCCAAGAGTTGGAGTCAAGACAAGGCTTATCACAGGATCTTCAAATATTTCTTTTATCTTCTCGTTCAGCTCAACTGCAACTTCAAAAGCGTAATCGTCTTCAAGAGAGAAAATCGTTAAACCCCCCTCCCAAAGTTCGTAAATCTTGGTAATCGAGTTTATTATTCCTGGAACGCTTTTTCTGCTTATAGCATAGAATTTTCTCTCATCCTTTATCGCTATCGTTTTTATCTGATTCTCATTACCCAGAACAGCGAAGCATTTGAAAAGGGGAGCCCTGTTTACTTTAACCCCTTTTTTGTAAAGTTTTTCAACTATCCTAGCTCCTCTAAGGCCAATACCTATTGTCAAAAGCCTCATTTCAGCTCTTTCAAGTTTCTTATTACTTCTCTTGTGAACTCAACAGTCTTCAGGTTCCCACCAATGTCTGGGGTTTTCTTTCCTTCTAAAATCGTTTTTTCCACTGCAAATTCAATTTTCCTCGCCTCTTCAAAAAATCCAAGATGTTTTAACATCATGGAAGAAGTTAGAATCATGGCAGTTGGATTCGCGATCCCCTTTCCAGCTATATCAAACGCTGCTCCATGAACAGGTTCGAAAATGCTTACTTTATCCCCAATATTCGCAGAAGGAGCCAATCCTAGGCCGCCAACGAGACCTGCGGCAAGGTCACTGATTATGTCTCCAAACATGTTCGTAGTCACTATGACGTCGAACCTGAATGGATCCATGACCAAATACATGCAAGCGGCATCGATGTAGTATTCGTTAAATTGAATTTCACTATATTCTTTAGCAATTCTTCTGCACGTATCCCTAAAGATTCCACAAGTCCTCTTCATCACATTCGCCTTGTGTATAGCTGTAACCTTTTTTCTACCCTCCTTTCTAGCTAGTTCAAATGCAAATCTCGCTATTCTTTCCGAAGCTTTCTTAGTGATCAATCGGATCGCAAATGCTGAACCATTAACCTCAAACTCCCAGCCCTTATAAAGGCATTCTGTGTTCTCCCTCACAACCACTATATCCAATCCTGGATAAAGACACTTAACACCCTTTATCGCCTTTGCTGGACGAACGTTTGCATATGTATCTAACTCCTGCCTGAGTTTCACAATTACATCTGCCGCCGTTTCTCCAGCTGCACCAAAAAGCACAGCATCGCTTCTTTTACAAGCTTCAAGCGTTTCATCTGGCAAGGCTTTTCCGTACTTTTTCAAAGCTTCATCTCCAGCTTCGTAAAATTCAAATTTAAGTTTTAAGTCAAGCTCCTCCAAAACGGCGATTGCAGAATCCATAACTTCCTTCCCTATACCATCTCCAGGAATTACTGCAATTCTCATTTCATCATCCTCTCCCTACAGTAGTTTATAAGCCCTATCCTAGCTATTTCCATTAAAAAGCTTGGCATCGGCTTTATCTTATATCTTTCACACTTCGTTAAGTTCACTATTTCCCCAGCTTCAAAGTCTACTTGAATTTCATCTCCATCATCTATTCTATCCGTCTCAGGGCATTCTAGGAGCATCAGTCCGGTATTTATCGCATTTCTGAAGAATATCCTTGCAAAGGATTTTGCTATAACAGCAGAAATTCCTGTACCTTTAAGCGCTAGAACTGCATGTTCTCTACTACTCCCACAGCCAAAATTTCTTCCAGCAACTATAAAATCCCCTTTTTTAACTTTAATGGCAAAATCCTTTCTCACATTTTCAAATGCATGTTTGGCAAGCTCTTCTGGTTCGTTGTAAATCAGATATTTCCCCGGAATTATCACATCTGTATCAACGTCATCACCAAATTTCCAAGCTCTTCCCATAAATGAAGTTCTTATGAGAGTTTAAAAATCATATTACGTGAGTGGGATTTAGGATTAAGACTAGGAGCATTACAAGGGTCCCAAACAGCAGCATTCTCAATCCGTTTAAAAACACATTTTCTTCAATCATTCGACCCATTACTGCTCCAAGAATGAAAAGACTAGTGCAACAGATCACAATCGAAGTTTCAAAAGCCTCGAAAGGTGGAAAAATGAGATATGGAATTATCAGGATGAAGGAACCAAATATTGGCGCAATTCCGTGTATTAAGGATGTTACAAAGACTGCAAATTTATGCGCATCATCTATTATGTTATTTCTTCCAAATTTTGAGAGCATGTGCTTTTCTCTCCTACGTTTTACAGTCTTTTGCTCTATTCTCTCAGCTTCAAATGCACCCCAAGCACTCGAAATTCCGATTGCCAAAGCTGTTGCAACACCAACTGTTATTATCAGCCTAGAATCGTTGTGACCCGAAATGAAGGCGCCAACTATCATTCCAGCCATTGTAAGGATTCCATCGAAAAATCCTATTATAAAATACCTCCTAGATATCGATGCAGCATCCGTGAGATGTAGATAAGTTTTTAACCTATCTTTTGGAACCATTTTATGGTCTCAATCACTTCTTCCAAAGAAATGTTCATGTCATTCAACTTCTTTTTAGCCCTCGAAAGATCAGAGGGTCTATAAGGTTTACCTTTTGCCTTTTCTATTATCGCCTCTATCTCAAGATCGCTGAGATAGTTTTTCAGATATTCCACGAATTCTCCTCTTCCAACTACTTTAACCTCCTCTTTTTTTATGAACTTTCTCGAGTTGAAGAAATATGCGCTGTTTTTCCAGCACTTCTCACATTCCGAAATTAAAATCCTTAAATTCTCGACGTTCAGCCAGATCTTTTGAAGCATTATTCCTCCACAATCACAAAAACCTCCAAAAAATTTTTCCTTTACCTCTTCACCAGAATAGGCTATATCCTCGATCACAACTTTCTTTATCGGTTCCAGCAAGTAAATCATATCTAAACTGGAACAACCCTCTTTATTTCAGGTATTCTATTTCTTATTATTCGCTCAACGAATGCTGTGAGCGTTATCATAGACATCGGACACGTCCCACATGCACCAAGAAGCTTTACTTGAACAGTCCCACTTCTCTCATCAACGCTCACAACTTCAACACTCCCTCCATCTCTTAAAAGGAGTGGTTTTATCTCTTTCTCAACGATTTCGATGACTTTCTCCTTCAGCTCCATGACTCTCATAATTACTGAGATATTAATAAATTTTGCCTGTTTATAAACCAATCCCAGACTTTCTTCAGCGCGTTTAGAAGAATTCTATATTTCCCTTCCACAGCAATGTCTCGCCATGGTAAGAGTTGCAGACATTTCGCAACCAGAATCTCTTCCTCTATTTCATCGAGCTTGGCATCACCGAGTTTTGAATAGTAAAATCTCACAAGAGGTCTTGCAAGGTCGGAGATGTATTCGTAGAACCCAAGTCCCTCGAAGTATTTCTGAAGCCTTTCAACTTCAACGTATCCGAACTTTGGAATACATGCATCTATTTCACTTTTAAGCGTTTTTAGTACCATTATCGCCGTTTTAACTTCTAAATCGCTGAGTTCATCACCGAGATACTCGATGAATCTCCTTATGAATTCTGAGTTCATCTTTTCTACATTTCTCCTATCCCCTATTGGCTTCAAAACGATTGCAGTATATTCTCCACTCACTTCATTTCTTTGTGGGGTTATGTGAATTGGTATAAACCCATTTTTGAGCCAGAAGCGGAGCAATTCATTGGAAATTCCAAATCCTGATCCAACCCAGTTTAAATAATTTTCCTCTGCAAATTTTATTATATTCTTTAAAGCAAAACTACCTATTCCCAAGTTCATCACACTTGGATGTGTGGCAATTCTTACAATCCTAATCCCTTTCTGTTTCGCAAATTCATAATTCCAGAAATGTTTAAGAGCAAGATCAGGAATTATCTGCCCCTTTGGCTTATACCCTCCTTTGATCTTTTCTATAACTTCATCATCAAGACCTCCCTCGATTGCAACGTGAAGGGAACAAACCACCTTTCCATTGACAAAGACTGCAAAAGGGATATGGTTTGGTGTATCAAGCAATATTGCAAGATCTGATGGACGATTGCGATAGTGGGCTAAAACATAGATTCCGAAAAACTCTCTAAGAAGTTTGTCGTTTTTAACAAGTTCATCCTTGTCGAGCATTTTGAATTCAAGCTCCATATTCTTTATCTTTTCAAGGTCCTTCTCATCAATTTCCGCTGGTTGTGCATTTAAAAGTAAGACATCATAAAGCCACTTTTCTATCGGATCCCCACTTCCATATCTTATCGGCTCCGACATGTGAATTTTCTCAACTTCAACACTTTCATCACTTTCAAGTCTCTTCAGAAAACGAATGTTGAAACTCCTTCCAGTACCTTCATAACCATGTACTGTGGTCGAGAAAATCATGTGTCTTGCATTCTCAGTTATTTTTAGCAAAACAGGAGCCTCTATTCCTGCAGCCTCATCGATTACTAGGATATCTGCAAAATCCTTCTCTTCAATTGCTCTCCTTGGAACTACATATTCCACTCTCGCATACTTGCTGTTAACAACCGTGATCATTTCCTCGCTCTTTTTCACAAAAAATTCTCTCATTCCCTGCCTCTTCATCGCCTTAATTAAAAATTTAAAATACGTCTGAACTGCTTGAGGTGTTGGAGCTACAACCATAACCCTTACTGGTCTTTTCAGCAATCTTTGTAATCTTGAAATCAGTGGAGGAGTTGCTATTCCGAGGATTGCTGTCTTACCTCTTCCCCTATCGGCAGTTATTACAATAGCCTTTCTTTCCTTTTTTCTTTCAAAGAAGTTCTCGAAAATTGTAAGAACTCTGACCTGATCCTGTGTTGCGCAGAGTTTATACAGCTTCTTCTTTATCTTTGTAGACTCCGGTATCGTTATTTCTTCCCTAGGAGGAACTTCTGACCTAAATTCGTATTTTTTTACCAGCAAATCCTTGTCCACATCATATACAATTATTCCTTCCGCTTCAAGTGTTTTTTCTATAAATCTGCGATAAAATCTGCCAACAACATCTTCTATTGTATAAGGTTCGCTCACTATGTCTTCATGCCATCTGCTCTTCATATCAAACCAAGTTTCCAATGGTGGAGAGATAGCAACTATTGCCCCCCCTTCCTCAACAGTTTCCACAACAATGCCAAGATCGTTTGGATGAAAACCTTCAGAGAAGTCCATTATTAAAGAAGAGAAAGTTCTTCCAAGCACTTGGGCGGAATCTTTCCAATGTATGAGAACTCCTTCAAAATGCTTTGCTATTTCCAGAAAATTTTCCCTTCCAACTATCAACAAATCGCTCTTACCGGTCTTCTCCTTACTCCTTTCAATTATCTTTTCACAAACTTTGAGAGCTCCCTTTAAACTACTTGAGCATAAAAAGACTAGAAAACGATGCTTATTTTTAATTGCTGTTTCGATAGCATTTTCTACTTCACGAAAAAGCTCCTTCATTGGCATAATGTATGCCACGGTAATTAAATTTTACCCAAAAACGATTTAAAAAATTGATTAAAATTCAGGCATTTCCGTTTTCTCTTCTTTCTTCTCCTTCTCCTTTTCTTTCTCAAGTCCTTTGGCTGCTATCACGTCATCAACTCTCAATATCATCACGGCAACTTCTGTGGCAGACTGTATTGCCTGTGTTTTTACCCTTAGAGGTTCAATAACTCCTCTCTCCTTCATGTCAACGACTTTTCCAGTGTCAACATCGACTCCAGCATACTTCTGACCTTTTTCATGAGCTGATCTCAGGTTAACGATGACGTCTATTGGATCTATACCGGCGTTCTCGGCAAGAGTTCTCGGAATTATCTCGAGCGCCTCTGCAAAGGCTTCGATTGCCAGCTGTTCTCTACCGCCGATGCTTGGTGCCCATTGCTTAAGCTTAAGGCTTAGCTCCATTTCTGGAGCTCCTGCTCCAGCAACAACTTTTCCATCTTCTATAGCACATGCAACGACTCTTATAGCATCCTCAATTCCCCTCGCAACTTCATCAACCACGTGCTCGCTCCCTCCGCGGACTAGTATTGTAACAGCCCTTGGATTCTTGCAACCTTCAACGAATACCATCTTTTCATCTCCAACCTTTCTTTCTTCAACAAGTTCAGCCTCTCCAAGGTCAGATGGGCTTATTTCTCTGAGATCTGTCAAGATCTTTGCTCCAGTAGCTTTTGCCAACTTTTCAATGTCGCTCTGTTTAACTCTTCTTACCGCAAGAACTCCAGCCTTTGCCAAGTAGTACTGTGCAAGATCATCGATTCCCTTCTGGCAAAAGACAACATTTGCTCCAGCTTTTACTATTCTATCTACCATGTCCTTTAGCATTCTTTCCTCCTGTTCTATGAACTTCTGCAACTGTTCTGGATCAGTTATTCTTATTTCAGCGTCAGTTTCAGTTTCTTTAACTTCTAGAGACGCCTTTAGAACTGCGATCTTTGCATTCTTTATTCTCTTTGGCATTCCGGGATGAACGACTTCTTTATCGATGACAATACCCTCTACAAGCTGTGTATCTTTAACGCTACCTCCATAGCGTTTTTCGAGTTTTATGTTGTCTTCATCTACCTTGTATTTTCCATC
>JAWAQR010000014.1:0-32563 GCA_038893835.1 Archaeoglobaceae archaeon | reverse complement strand
TGATGAGGAGTTGATAAAGCTAGCGTTAAGGAGTGAGAAATTATACGACAGATTGCAATCTGAGATAGGCTTTAATTTTCTTTTAAGGAGAGATGGTTATCTAAAACTTGCAAATAGCTTTGAAGAGCTTAAAGAAGTTGATGTTCAGAGAAAGATGGGGATTAATGTAAAAATCCTGAACCCTGAGGAAGTGAAAGACATCTTTGAAGACATAAACACCAGTGCATTCAAAGTGGCAAGCTTTTATCGAAAGGGAGCAGTCATATTTCCTTGGGCGGTAATTTGGGGGCTTTTGAAGGGTTGTAGAGATCTTGGTGTTGAAATATACGACTTTACAAAGGTAGAAGTGGTTGTTGAGGATGGAAAAGTCAGGGGTGTAAAATCAGGGGAATTTCATGGAGCAGAGGTTGTTGTCAATTCAGCTGGAGCTTGGAGTAAGGAGATAAACGAAAAGCTTGGAATCAGGGATGAGAGAAAAATCATAAGAGAAGAGATTTGCGTGACAGAAAGCATAAAGCCATATATAGATCCATACATTCTCCACGTTTCCAATGGCCTATTTCTAAGCCAGTCGATGCGTGGGGAGATAGTTGGAGGTATAATTGGAAACGTTGGCGATAAAATTAACAGCAGCCTCAACTTTCTGATCCGTTATGCAAAACTAGTCACAGAGCTTGTGCCAAAACTGAAAGGATTGGCAATCCTAAGGCAATGGGCAGGGATTTACGATGAAGGTATCGATGGAAAACCAGTTGTTGGATTTTCTAAGATAAAAGGGCTTTACCAGTTAAACGGATTTGGAAGAAAGGGTATGTCTGTAGCCCTGGCCTGTGCGGAAAAAGCAGCAAAAGAAATATTGGAATTCACTCGAGAGGTATAATCTTCTTTTCAACTTTCTCCTTTGGAATCTCGATTTCCAACACTCCGTTCCTATAACTGGCCTTCGCTCCTTCAAGCTTTAGCCCTTCTGGCAAAGCAATCTTCCTGTAAACCCTGCCATATCTCCTTTCTCTTCTTATGAAATCTCTTCCCTTCTCCTCACTCTCCTCCTTGCTCTCAGCCTTTATAACTAGGTCGTTGCCTTCAAAGAAGACTTCTATTTCCTCTTTCTTAAATCCTGGTAAATCTGCTAGCACCTTTATCTTATCCCCCTCATCTATGACGTCGACTGCAACTGATTCTCTGAATTCTCTAAATGGTTCAAACGTTTCAAATAGCATCCTGTTCAACCTATCGACAGTTCTCCTCAACTCTTCAAAGGGATCGATCCATCCCCTCCTCCACATACACCTCACCTCACTAACAAAATGTTAGTGAAACGAGTATATAAAGTTTTCTCTAGAAATAAAATGCATATTTTATGATGTGAAATATACTTACAAATTTAGTGCCCCCGCCGGGAGTCGAACCCGGGTCTAGGAGTCCGCAGCCCCTAAGGATATCCACTACCCCACGGGGGCTAAAATGAGTTGAGTCCAAGGATTAATACGTTTTTCCTCAAAATGTTGAGCAAAGAGGAAATCAAAAACTACTCCACCAAATAACGATCCAAGTATTCAGGTTTTACTTCCATCGCATTCCAACTGCAAAGCAATTCATGAACGCAGAGAAATCCAAGAAAGTCATCTGCTTGAATCTCGCAGTCAAAAAATGGAAAGAATAAAACCTCTTCAACTTTCTTTTCCTCCTCTATTCTCTTAGGCTTCTTCATTCTAAGATCTAGAACACAGCCACAGGCATGCGTTGGATATATTGTTAAAGATGGCATGGCGTTCGCTGGAATAATTAGTTCTCTTATCTTCAACAGAACAGGCTCCCCCTTTCTTAAACTTCTCGTTTCTTTTGCCACTATACCTGTAAAACTGCCCGAAAAAGATCTGAGATAGCCAGTAGCAGTTCTCTTAGTTTCAACCCTTTTAACTTCCCCATCCTCCTTGTAGCTCATCATCACCTTCATTTCCCTATCAAAGTCGAACTGGCTAACACCTGCAAGATAATAAACGTTGAGAGCTCCCAAGAGATCCCCATCTTCAATCCTACCATCCTCAAGCGGCATGAATATTGCTTTTCTAACCTTTCTATTTTCTTCAACGAGTTTCAAATCTCCCAATAATGCTAAAACCGAACCTAATGCGTGATTTATTCCACAAAGCGGCTTTACTATGGTTTTCTGTGGCAAGTTTATTTCCCTTATCCTTATTTCCTCAATCTTTCCTCTCTCAACTTCCTTACTTTCTTTACTTATTATCGGTAACCAATAAGCCATTTTTCCAGCTCTGTATTCAAAGTTAGATACTTTTAGCCTTAACTTTTTTCCCTCTGGAAAAACAAGGTTTAAATAAGTAAGCTCCGCCATCCCGATTATCTCTGGAATTTTTTTAGACCTTAAATTTTTAAAAATTCCTGTCCCAATGAACTGAATTTCAAAAACCCCTAGCAGATCATCAGGTTCAATTTCCGTATCTTTCAAAGGCAATACCGCAGCATGAGTTACCATTTTTCCAGTATGAAATGGTTCTAAAAGGGATAAAAGGATCAAATTTGGATGTCTGGGAATTGTAACCTGCTTAAAAAAACTGTGTTTTGGAATCCTTATCGGTTTAATTCTAACGATCTCAGGAACTCCTGCAACAAGTCTTTTTCTACAATCGGAAATAACTGATTTCCAAACAGAGAACATGCTCATCCTAAACTCCACAGTCTTGTTCTTAACCTCCTTCCTCGAAATGCCGCTTTCAAAGCTTTCAGGATAAAATGAAATCTTCATTTTCATGTATTAGCTTTCACGAATCTAATTAAAAACTTTTTGAGGACAGAATCCAATAAAAGGGAAAATCTTTTAACTTTTCTTTCCTAAATAACTTTATGATAGACATTCTCATTCTACCCTTGATTTCGATGTTAATTGCAATATTCACATCCCCTGCCGGTGTCAGCGGTGCTTTCCTTCTTTTACCTTTTCAAGTAAGCGTCCTCGGCTTTACATCTCCAGCTGTTAGTGCCACAAATCTGGTTTATAATTTAATAGCCATACCAAGCGGTGTTTATCGATACATTCGTGAAGGAAGAATGGCATGGCCCATAGCTTCAATAACGATTCTCGCAACTTTACCAGGTGTTTTCATCGGCGCACATCTAAGGGTGACATACTTCCTCGATCCAAAAGTTTTCAAGCTGTTTGTTGGTCTTGTTTTACTTTATCTCGGTATAAGAGTTCTTTTTTCAGCGATAAAGCCAAATCCAAAAATAGCAGAACTTGAGAGAAAGTTCAAGGAAAGAGTGGAAGTCATGAAGAGAGAGAGAATTAAAAAAATAGCCGCTGGAATTCCAGTTAATGCGACTGTTAAGACTAGAAAAATCGGATTTTCTAGGATAGAATATGAATTTTGGGGAGAAGTCTTCTCTTTCAATCCTGTAACCATCTTTGCAATTTCATTCATAATCGGGATCATTGGCGGAATTTATGGCATAGGGGGAGGAGCCATACTGGCACCGATACTTGCAAGCATCTTCAGTCTTCCAGTCTATACAACTGCTGGAGCAACCCTTCTTGGCACTTTTTTAACTTCAGTTTTTGGAATTTTCAGCTATTATTCACTCGGCCATCCTCCAGATTGGAAAATTGGCATAGCTCTTGGCATAGGTGGTTTCATAGGCATGTACATAGGCGCGAGAATTCAGAAGTTCATGCCAGAAAAAATGATAAGAATAATTCTCTCTGCAGTAGTCTTAGCAACTTCCGCAAACTATGTGTTACAGTTCTTCTAATTTTTTCACCATTCTAACCCATTTTCCTACCTTTCCAGCTTCCATAAAACCATTTCTTGCATAAAATAGTTTTGCTATCTCATTTTTCTCTCCAACCCATAGCTCCATCACATCTCTACCATTCCTCAGAGCGTAGTCGATTGCGTGAGATAAAAGTCTCGATCCTACACTTCTCCTTCTGAACTCTGGCAGTATAAAGATCTCATGGACTTCACCGACTCTTTTTAACTCAAAAATGCTAAACCAGTTTGTATCGCAGGCAACAAAACCAATTGCTTTCGCATTTATCTCGGCAACAAAAAATCCGTTCGGGTCTCTTTTAAACAACCAGTTAAAGTAATTCCTTATTTCCCTACGAGTTCTGTAAGCGTATTCTTCAAGTCCTTTATAGCTAGCAATGTAAACCTCAACAAAACTTTGCATATCTTCTTTTCTAACCTTCCTAATCTCCACAAATGAGAAAGATTTAATTTCTGCTTTTAAATTCTTTGAAGTGTTGTTGAAAAAGCTCATGGAAATCCAATCTCCAAGTGGAAGAGAGGGAGAACTGAAGGATTTCGTTAGGAGTTTTCTGGAGAATTGTGGTTATGAAATATTTGAAAAAGAACTTTTTCTATTAGCAAATAAAAGGGAAAAATTGCTTGTCGCAACTCATCTTGATACTGTTAGCCTAAAAGCTGACTTCAGAATCGAAGGAAATTACGCATTTGGAACCGGAGTTGCAGACGCTAAAGCGAGCATTGCTGCAATTCTCGAAGCTGCTGAAAGAGGATTAGATTACGCTTTAGCCTTTTTCTGTGAAGAAGAGGAGAGTGGCAAAGGATCGAGAGAGTTTCTGAACTACTGGAATGGAAAATACGCGATCGTAATGGAACCAACGAACTTAAAAATTGCTTCAAAGCATCTTGGCTGCATAGAGGTGGATTTAAAATTTAAGGGTTTTTCCTGTCATGCTTCTATGCCAGAGCATGGTGTTAACGCTATCGAAAAAGCCTTTAAGGTTTATTCTGATCTATCGAGAAAGTTTAAAGTTAGCATTTTAAGAATTGAAGGCGGAAGCTACGAATACGTGATTCCAGAGCACTGTTTCATAAGGCTTGACTTTCTTTTGGAGCCTGGTGAACTACAGATGGCTATGGATGAGTTGAAAAAGCTGGATGCCGAAATAAATATAGTAGAGGCTGTGGATGGTTTTTACAGTAAAGAAGTTGCGAAAATTCTCGCAAAAGCTGTTGAACTCTGCGGGAAAGTTCCAGAGTTTACCACAATGCCCTCTTGGACAGATGCTTGCAATCTGTCTAAAAAATTCGATGTTGTCGTTTGGGGTCCAGGAGAGCTAAAAGATTGCCATACAAATAGAGAAAAGGTTGATTTGAGGGAGATTGAAGTTGCTAGGGAAGTTCTTTGTAAATTAAATGAAATATATAAAAATATTTTTTAATAAATTCCAAAATTTAATTCTCTGTCCTGTATATAATTTTTTCCGAGTCTCAGAGCTATTTCTGCCTTCATCAATTCTCTACCAAGATAAGCCGCATGATCAAGTCTTGAAACTAGCTTAAGCCTTAGAACTGTGTCCAGTATTTCTTTAGCATTTTTTCCAGCAATTGTAACCTTCTCATGTTTGCAAAAGATTTTTCCATCTGAAAGGAATATTATGAAATCGCCAAAGGGATCTCTGTGGAATTCCCTGCTCTCCTCTGCTTTTAAAAAGTCTCTTACTTTCTCTGACTCATATCTAACCTTTTCTTTTAGCACCAAAAGATTTATCCCAACGTCTTTTGGTGGAGCATTCCTGATTTTTGCTATCTTTGCCAGATAAGATGCGATTTTAAGCTCTTTAACACTTCCGAAAGTCTTTGGACTTGCTTCTGTCGTGAAAAGCAAATTGCAACCTACTTCCTCTGCGATGAATGCTAGGAGAGCATTTATACCAACGCTATCCGCATCGCTCAGCTCGGTCACATTCCCTGCGCCAAACAAAAGTGGAGTATTTGGATCCCTTCTTCTAAATTCAAGGTATCTTTCAATCGACCTCGCAACGTTAAGAGGGGGATCGAGAATAGGATCTGCAATCACCTTTTCTGTCTTTTTTTTAGCCACTTCAACGAGTCTTAAAAGCCTTTCCAAATCTCTCTCAGCCACAACCAGAGCTTGATCTTCGATTATTTCAAGAACTTCAACGTTGGAACTAGAAAGACTCATTACCATGTCAACTCCATGCTTTACAGCGATCTCTATTGCTTTTTTATTAAAAGTATCGACGCTCACAGGCTTTTTTGAAAAATCCACTGCAAACTTTATTATCTTATTTATTTCATCGCTATCGAACTCCATTGGAATTCCAATGTCAATTATATCTGCGTTTTGCGAAAAATACTCGATTCTTTCAGCCAATTCTTCAATTCTTGGTTTTACTATCTCCGCCACTATCTTCATCCTGCTGTTTCCTCCTATCGAAACGTCTCCAATTTTGAAGACACCAGTCCTTTCCAGCTCTTCAATTTCTTTAAAAACCTCTTCAGCTCTTATAGCATCTATTAGCTTGCAAGCAGGAATTTTATGGGAGAACTCGATCTTATCAACAAACTTTAAAACCCTACTTATGTCCGCTGCATGTATGGGGCCAAGTCTTATCTTTACCCCTTTCCTCTTTTCAAATTCCTCCCAGTTGCAGTCCTTTGTTAATCCTGGAACAAGGACTAGTTCATAATCTTTTAAGTTAAGATTTTCGAGGTGTTTTGGAGTTATAAAGGCAGCTACGTCTATGTCACAGACATGAACTTCTGCGTTTAACGCGTTTTCCCTAACAATCTTCTCTGCAAGTTTTCCTGTTACTAGTAAAATTCTCATCTCAAAATCGGTCCAACGTCAGGATAACCTTGTCTTTGACCAGTTCCAGCCAATCTTTGCAACTTCTTTGGATTCAGAAGTAGATCCACTGCATTTCTCACATGTTCTCTTATGCGATTTTCCGCTATTGCCAAAAGTTCTCTCTCATCCTCAGCCTCATCCTCGTGAACGGTTACATCTATCACATGCTTCCCCGTTAAGATCTGAACGGTTATCAATCCAATGCTCATAGCTAAGTAACTGACAAGATCCTTTTGTGTCTTTCCAACCCATCCCAAGGAAATCACGATATCGCAACCGTCATCGAAAAGTCTTTTGACCGCAACTGGTAGGTCTTTTATTCCCGGAACTGTATACCGCTCGTATTTCAGCGAAGAGATTTTTCTAAGCTCATCTATTGCAATTCTTCCCATGTCTATTCTGGAAAAAGTCGTATCTGCAATTCCTACTTTCAAATCAATCCCCCAAAACTCTCATAGCCGTTTCAAGTCCTGAATTCATGAATCCTCTTCTTCTCAGAACGTCTTCAATTGCAGCGAGTGTTGAGATGACTTCAAATTTACCAATGTTACCCATTGTTCCAATCCTGAATATCTTCCCCTTAACTTTTTCCTGCCCTCCGCTCACCAAGATTCCATATTCCCTCCTAAGCGTGTCTCTCAGCTCCTTTTCTGTTATCCCATTTGGAATGCAAATTGCTGTCACAGTATTCGAATACTCTGCCTTTCCATCGATTTTAGGGAATAGTTCAAGTTCCATAGCCTTTGCCCATTCTCTAACAGCTCTGCTCATCCTTCTATGTCTCTGAATTCTTTTCTCAAGCCCTTCTTCTTTTACCATCTTCAAAGCCTCTTCTAAGGCAAAAAAGAGGGGGATTGCTGGAGTATATGGAGTTTGAAGTTCCGCAAATTTCTTCTTATACGCATTTAAATCGAGGTATAGCGGACATCTTGGATTGTAAAATTCCCATGCTCTTTCGTTTACAGCAACAATTGCGAGTCCAGGAGGAGCACCAAGACATTTCTGAGAGCCGACAACTGCAACATCTATTCCCCAATCGTCCATTTTAACATAATCTCCTCCCGCAGACGTTATCGCATCCATTACTGTTAAGGCTCCATATTTTTTAGCGATCTTTGCAATCTCTTCTGCTGGATTCAACATTCCTGTAGAAGTTTCATTGTGAACGAAAGCAACGGCTCTTGCACCATTTTCCAGCGCTTCTTTTAGCTTTTCCAAATCTAAAGGTCTACCCCACTCAAAGCTGATTCTTTCCACTTCAGCGTATCTCTCAGCAATTTCCCCAAGTCTTTCTCCAAACTTTCCGTTTTCAAGCGTTACAAATTTACCAACTTTGCTAAAAGAAGCTATAGCTGCCTCAATTCCAGCCGTTCCTGAACCAGAAATAAAAAATACGTCTCCTTTTGTTCCAAAAACCTCTTTCATTACCTCTGCGCAAAACTTCAAAATCTCACCAAATTCTGCAGATCTGTGTCCTATCATCTGCCTACACATCGCCCTTATAATTCTCTCATGCACTTGTACTGGTCCAGGGATCATCAAAAGCATCATTTCACCCCATACTTTTCGATTATTCTTTCTATAATTTTATGCGAGCTGCAGAGCTCACAATCTTCCTTTACATTTATTCTAACGACTTCACAATTTAAATTGCGCTTTCTCAATTCCTCTCTAAGCCATTCCTCGCTGAAATGTTGATCGTAGCCAAGAACTATAACATCCGGCTTCAGCTCCATGATTGGCTTGAATATATCGTTCTCATCACCGAGAATTGCTTTGTCTACGAATTTAATAGCCTCAACAACCCTCCTTCTCTGCTCCTCAGGAATCACGGGCTTTGGTTTGTGTTTTACATTCTTTTCTCTAGCCACGATGACTATTAGTTCATCTCCAAGCTTCTTAGCCTCTTCCAAGAACTTAATATGTCCTGGATGGATTATGTCAAAGGTTCCAGTTGCTACAACTCTTCTCATCTCATGAAATTTCCGACTATTGCATAAACGTTTTTCGATCGAAAGTTGTTGTAATGAAAGTTTTTTATTTTTGAAACTAAACTTAGCAAGGCGATGATGAAAGGACCCCACTGAATCATGATGATGGTTTTGAGTTCTGAGCCGCTGAGAAAATTTTTAAACTTTCTTCAAACTTTATCGACGATGGTAAAGGATCGCGGATTCAAAGAATTGGAACCAGTTGATGTGGCAATCGAAAAAATGATGGGAAAATTGAAGGTTCTTGAAGTCGAACTTGTTGACATTCAAAACTGCGCCGGAAGAGTCTTGGCTAGGGATGTAATTTCTAAGGTCGATCTTCCAGAATTCGATCGCTCTGCTGTAGATGGATACGCTTTGAAGGCTGAAGATACCTTTGGAGCTTCTCAAATGAATCCGGCCTTTCTAAAAATAGTTGGAAAAGTAGAAATAGGGAAGGAATGTGGGATTGAAATTAAAAGTGGTGAAGCGGTCAGAGTTTTTACGGGTTCAGCCATTCCTAAGGGTGCAGATGCTGTGGTTATGCTAGAACATACAAAAGAAGTCGATGGAATGATACAGGTTTTCAAAGGTGTTTCACCATTTAAAAATGTTATAAAAAGGGGAGAAGATGTAAAGAGGGGAGAAGTTGTTCTTAGAAAAGGGGAGATCTTACAACCCCAAGATGCAGGAATTCTTGCTGCCATCGGTGTTAAATATGTGGAAGTATACAGAAGACCAAAAATTGCAGTCATATCTACTGGAGACGAGCTTGTATCGATTTATGAGGAGATTCAGCCTGGAAAAGTATATAACTCAAATGCCCCAATGCTCTGCAATGCTCTGCAAGAGCTCGGATTTCCAGCATTTTATTTAGGAATTGCAAAAGATGATCCGGATGAAATAGAGAAGATGCTTTTAAAAGCGCTGAAATTTGATGCTGTGATCTTTACAGGAGGAACTTCTGTTGGTTCTCACGATCTCGTTCCAGAAGTTGTGAAAAAACATGGAGAAATAGTCTTTCACGGCGTAGCTATGAAGCCTGGAATGCCAACTGCTTTTGGAATTGTTAAAGATAAGCCTATTTTCATGCTTCCTGGAACTCCAACAGCTTCATTTTTATCCTTTCAAACCTTTGTCGTTCCTGCACTTTTCAGAATGATGAACGTTCGAATTCTGGAAAGAAAGGGGAGCAAAAAGAGGGGAATTTTACAATCAAGAGTTGCTTCAGAGATAGGGATTAAAAGCTTTGTGAGAGTTTACTGGGAAAATGGAAAAGTTTATCCTGTCAGAATTTCTGGATCTGGAATTTTTAGTTCGCTAATTAAGGCAAATGCTCTGCTCATAGTTCCGGAAAAAGTTGAGGGTTACGAGGCTGGAGATGAAGTGGAAGTATATCTCCTGAGAGATCTAACGGAGGTTTTCGAATGAGAAAAGTGTTTAGGGAGATTTCTACAATTGAAGAGGTATTGGAGATCTTAAAAAAGCGCTGCAAGCTTAATCGAGAAGTTGAAGAGGTAAAAATTTTGGATGCAACAGGCAGAGTTTTGGCGGAAGATGTTCATGCGGCCGTTAGCGTACCTCCGTTCGATAGGGCCACAATGGATGGCTATGCTGTAAAGGCAGAGGATACATTTACAGCAGATGAGAACAGTCCAGTAAAGCTTAAGCTTCTTGGAAAAATAGAGGCTGGAGATTGGCCAGAAGTTGAATTGAAAAATGGTGAGGCCATTGAAGTTTCAACTGGGGCTGTTATTCCAAAAGGTGCCAATGCTGTGGTAATGGTTGAGTTTACAAGGGAAAAAGAGGGTTTCGTTGAAATCTTCAAACCCGTTTCTCCGGGGGAGAATCTGATGTTTGCAGGAAGCGATATCATGGTTGGAGAGCTGATATTAAGAAGGGGGACTCTGCTGACACATAGAGAAATAGGTTTACTCGCAGCTTGTGGTATAGAGAAAGTTAAGGTTTACAAAAAGCCAAGAGTTGCAGTTATATCCACTGGAAATGAATTAATCGAGCCCGGAGAAAAATTAAGACCTGGAAAAATCTACGATGTAAACTCCTATGCACTCTGCTCTGCAGTGATAGAAAACGGAGGATTGGCGAAAAGACTTGGAATTGTAGGAGATGATGAGGGCGTTATGAGAGATGCAATACTCAAAGCTCTGGAATCTGCGGATATCGTTATAACGAGTGGAAGCACTTCAGCTGGTTTTGGTGATAAAATCTATCGAGTTCTCGAGGAAATTGGAGAGGTTATAGTTCACGGAATAGCTATTAAGCCCGGAAAACCAACTGTAATAGCTATAAAGGATGGAAAGCCAATCTTTGGTTTGCCAGGTTATCCTGTTTCTGCTTTGACAGTATTCGAGGTCATTGTAGCGCCAATGATCAGAAATTTAGTTGGTCTCAGCGATTTTGAAAATTGGATCGATGCAAGATTGGCGGTGAAAGTTTTTTCCGAAATTGGTAGGAGAGAGTTCTTACCCGTCCACTTAGTTCTTGGAAAGGAAGGATATTCAGCGTATCCTGTAACTGGAAGTTATAGCGGTGCCATTACAGCTCTCGCTTTTAGCGATGGAATAATAGAGATCCCAGAAAACGTTTTAATGCTTGAAGAGAATGAAAGAGTAAAAGTTAAACTATTTAGCGGAATAAATCTAGCAGATCTCGTCTTTATTGGCAGCCACTGTACTGGAGTGGATGTCATTTTAAAATTAGCCGCGATAAGGGCAAAGGTTATAAACGTCGGATCCATGGGGGGGATTTTTGCAGTTAAAAGGGGTGAAGCCGACATAGCCGGAACGCATTTGCTAGATGAAGACGGAGTTTACAATGAGGGAATCATAAGGAGACTTGGAATCAAGAATGCCGTTCTTGTAAAAGGCTATTTACGTGAACAGGGATTTATTGTGGCAAAAGGGAATCCGAAGGAGATAAGAGATTTCAGAGATCTTTTAAGAGATGACGTTAGATTCATAAACAGGAACAAAGGTTCGGGAACTAGACTTTTGCTGGACATGCATTTAAGAGCGCTTGCCGAAAAGCTAGGGGTTGATTTTTCGAGTTTGACAAAAAAGATAAAGGGTTATGAAATTGAGGCAAAAACACATGATGCAATAGCCGTTGCTGTAGCAACGAAAAAAGCGGATGTAGGAATCGGAATAAAGAGTGTTGCAAACGTTTATGGGCTCGATTTTATACCGCTTAGAAGTGAAGAATACGACTTCCTTATTCCAAAAGACAGACTTAAAAAGAGGGCAGTGGAAAAGTTTTTGGAAGTGCTTAGAAGTGAAAGATTTGCAGAAGAGCTTGAAAGAATAGGTGGATTAAAAATTTACAAAAGAACAGGAGAAATGATAGAAATATGAAGGCAATGATAAGTGAGATCTTTGAATCTGTACAGGGAGAAGGAATTTTAGTTGGAGTCCTTCAGCTGTTCATCCGCTTTTGTGGATGCAACTTAAACTGCTATTACTGTGACACCATTAAGGAATCGGATTTTTGCAAAGATGGAGTGAGGAATAGAATTTTGAGAAATCCTGTAGATGATAAGTATGTGCAAGAAATAATAGATTCCAGCAAGGTTCACTCCGTCAGCTTCACAGGCGGTGAACCGATGCTACAGGCCGATTTTATAAAGTCACTAAAAAAGACAAGACCTTTTTACCTTGAAACCAACATGACTCTGCCTGAGGAGGCAAAAAAGTTGAGATTTGTAGACTTCGTAGCTGGTGATTTAAAGGTTAGAGAAGCAGGAATAAAGGATTATGAAGATGTGCTGGAAAGAACTTTCAAGTGCTTCAAAATTCTAAGAAATACGAAGAAAAGACTAACATTTTGCAAAATTGTCCTTCCAGCAGAATTCGATGAAGAAGAAGTTCTTAATTCCGCCTTGGAAATCAGAAAATTCGTTCTTTGTTTCGTCCTTCAACCAGTCTTTGGCAGTAAGCTGGAGAATATTTTTAAACTGCAGAAGAAAATGCTAGACTTTGCGGATGTAAGGATAATCCCACAAGTTCACAAATATATGGGGGTGAAATAATGAAGTTCGTCGTAGGGGTTAAAGAGAGCTTTAGTGCAGCCCACTTAATTCCAGGTCACTGGAAGTGCGGAAAAGTTCATGGACACAACTTCGAAGTAAGCGTTGAAGTTGAGGGGGAATTGAGGAATGGGATGGTCATGGACTTCTTCGATTTAAAAAAGATTCTGAAAGAGATTCTACAAAAATTTGACCACACCATGCTCAATGAAATAATAGAGAATCCGACTTCAGAAAACATAGCACTCTACGTTTTCCAAGAGTTGAAAAAAAGAGGATTGAACGTCGTTAGAGTGAGAGTTGCAGAGAACTTCGACAAATGGGCTGAGATAAGGGAAAAATAATTAAAGAACAAGCTGATATGACTGGAACAGGACGTCGGCGTTCAACTTTCCATGGACATATGTTTTTCCTGTCGAAAGATCGTTCACAGCTATTTGTGCTGGAGCGAAGAGGTTTGGATCGATCTTGTAGAAGTCGTAGTTTGCAGCCTTGAATATTTCATAGAAAGGTTTACCATAATCCTTGCTTGTACAGCTCGGAACGTTCTTCAGGATTTCATCGTACTTCTTAACCGTTAGGAAAACGCTTCCATAGTACATCATGCTATCGTTTGTCGCACCCATGGCTTTGAGATCGTTTTCAAGAACTGGTGCTATCGGACATCTTCCAGCACCACTAACGATCAGCTTTGGATCGTAGCCAATTTCCGTCATCTTATATATCGCCGTTTCAACAATTCTACCGGAAATTTGCACACTACCAACAATAGAAGCTGTTGGAGCTACTAATGCATAAACATCCTCAGCCTCAACCTCGCATTCCTTTGCAATGTATTCTATAACCTTCTCATCAGGAAGTTTGTTCGCTTCCAAAGCTATTACTGCAACATCTGCATCATCCTCATACCCAATCTTTTCATAAGTTTTCTTCGGCTTCAAAGCCAGAGCTCTAGCTGGTCCGCTGCCCATTGCAAAGTATTTCTCAACCTTTATCGCCCATCCAGCTTTCTGACTTCCAAGGCATGCAATTGCTGGATGATCTGTGTATTCCGTAATGAAGGCAAATGGGATATCCCTTATCGTATCAACGACGATGTTAACATCCGCAAGTCCGCCCATGCAAACTTGTGTGTACATTATTCCAGCCTCATAACTCCCAGGCACATTCACTCCACAGTCTATAACCGTTGCATCGTTTTCGAGCTTCTTAGACTGAATTCTTAACTCCTCTTCATAATCCAACATCGTCTCAACTATCTCCAGTGCAAGCTCGTTTACGCTCAACATCTTATCACCCAAGAAAAATCTCTCAATAGTTTTTATTCTTTTTCTTTTTTATCTGGCCAGCTTTCCTGAGTGATTGTGGTGTCAACTTTCTCCTTAACGCCTAAAAGGGTTAAATACTCCTTTAGCATTCTCGGAAACTTTGAAGCTTCAACAAAACGAAGGCCAAGCTTTTCACTCCACTTCTTTATTCCAACATCGCTGCTAACAACCCCCGCTTCGAGCTCTTTCGCAAGTAAAAGGACATCAAGATCTGGAGCACTGTCGAGTAAACCCTGTCGCATTACGGTTCTGAACTTATCCCTGAACTTCGATATCAGATTTGCTGTATCTTCCTCTAGTTTTTCCGAAGATTTTCCAATTGCAGAAGCTTCTAGAATGAAATCCTCAGCCAATCTTCTCCCTCTATTCATCTTTTGTCGAACTGAAATTATGTATTCGTAAAAAATCGCTGCGGGGATCTTTACCTCATATCTGTTCGGCGTCTTTTTTACAAGCCAAGTGTCGAGTTTAACAAATGTACTTTCGCTGCACTCGTTTCTTCTCAAAAAACTCATGAGTTCTGAGTAAACTGATGGATAAGGGATGTAGCAGCTTATCTCAAGCTTGAGTCTTGCGAGTGCGATAAGGTCTAATATTTCATTAGCAGATTCGCAAATAGAACCATATTTCTCCTTCTCCCTAAGTGCGGAATCTGTTATTGCAGTCGTATCAAGCACAAATCGCTGTCGCATTCATTTTATTTTATCAGTTGGAAATAAATATCTTTCGAAGCAAAATCTAATTATTGACTTATGCTCAACGATTTTCGTGGAATCCTTAAAAAAACTTCCAACCGTACTAACAGCAGAGGAATTGATAAACAAGATATTCAGCAGAAGTGCAAAAATAAGAGGGGGGAGTGCAAGGGAGAGAATTATCAACAAACTCGCAACGATTTCGAATGTTTCCAGAGATTATTTTGGAAGAATAATTTCTTTACATCCAAATTACGAATCACTACCGACCTTTTACAGGGAACTAGTAGATTTGCTCGTTGGAATAGAAAGGCTAAAAAAAGCACTTTCATCGCTCAATTGGGCAAATGAAATGATACAGAAAATTGTTACAAGAAGTATAAGAGATGTGAAGACTGGAAAAGATCCGATAAACGTTTTTAAAAGCGCTTGTGGAAGGATTGCATCGATCATAGAAGACATAGATGAGGACCTCAAGTTACTGAATGAGGCAAAACAGAAAATGCGAGAGATCCCTTCTCTAAGAAATATGCCAACAGTTGTTGTCGCTGGATGTCCAAACGTTGGAAAATCAAGTTTTGTAGCTTTGGTGAGCACGGCAAAGCCTGAAATCGCAGATTATCCATTCACAACTCAAAAAATAACAATAGGCTATACTCCAGAATTGCAAATAATCGACACTCCTGGTCTTCTTGACCGTCCTTTGGCTAAGAGGAGTAAGATCGAAAGAAAGGCTATTCTTTGTCTAAAAAATGCTGCTGATGTGATTCTTTTCATCATCGACCCAACTGAGACCTGTGGATATTCGCTAAAATCCCAAATTTCGCTTTTGGAGGAGATAAAGAAAACCTTTGGGAAACCTATTCTCGAAGTTTACAGCAAGGCTGACATGCACGACTTCAGAGATCGAATGGCTTTTTCGGCAAAAAATGGAGAAGGGGTAAAGGAAGTTCTCGAAGAGATCACAAAAATGGCAAAAAAAGTTTATTCACAGACATCAACTTTTATGGCTGACTCTGGACAAACTTCTACGCAAGAACAGCACTCCTGACAATCTTCCGGTCTAGAGGGATTGCTTTTTCCTTCATCATTAAATTCAAAGACACTTCCAGGGCAGACTGAAATGCACTCTCCACATCCCGTGCATTTATCTTGATCCACCGTAACGACTGCCATTCGAATCACCTCTTCAGAGCGAAGGATGAAAAATATTTATCTTTTTTGCTTTTTTCCATGCTCAAAAAATTCACATTCCAAGCATTTTTTCTTCCCATTTCTTGAGATAAGCGGTACTCTGACTCACATCGCTGAATATGCTCGCCGCTCTTTCAACATCCTGAAGCTCTATCTTCCCTGCTTTTCTCAACTTTGCAAACTCATTTGCTGGAGCAAGTAATTGAACCGCATATCTTAGACTCATCTTCTCCCCTATTTCCGTCAACTTTTCAATCGCTTCCTTTGCAACAATAACTCCCATCTCTGCAGCCCTGATTTCGAGTATTGTCTTGATCTCTTCTCTCGTATATGGCTCAGTCGTTATTATTAGCAGTCTGTCGAGTAAATCGAGTGGAATTCCGTGTGGAGCAACAATATCTGTGCCCCTTATTTTCGAGAATCCTCTGTTTGAGGCCAAGATTATTATAGGAGCCATTTCTGACTCCATTGCCCTGTTCATGAATGCAAAGAGCTCTATGTCCATCATGTGCGTCTCATCAATGAAGAGAACGCCAGGAAGCAATTCTGCTCTCCCTTCTTCAATTAGCTTTCTAACCTGCTCATCCACAGCCTGCCTAACTTCATTATCAATCTCCCTTCCTGATCCGCCAAATAGGCTAAAGATGCTCGTTCTCCTCGCATTTGCCTCATCTAGGTCATGCAAGGTTAAAACGTATGTAAATTCCCTCTCTTTTTCAACCCTTCCTGAAGGCACTGGAACCACTTCATCCTCGCCTATGTCGTACTTTTTCTTCGCTCTCTCACTCTTTCCAAGCTTACTAACTCTTCCAGTTTCCTTGTCTATCAATATTACATCCCCTACTTCTATACCCTGATATAGAAAGTTCAACGCAACTCTTGTGCCAACGCTAAAAGTCCTTTTCTCATCCTTGGTAGCCAGAGTTAAAGTTGCAGATTCAGGAATCTTTTGGGTTGGATTATACGGATTTGGAACCATGTTATAATCGAATCCAACAACTTCACCTTCCAGAACTATTCTCTGTTCCTTTATCCTTACTCCAATTGCCTTTCTCATTGCTTGAATCAAGGCTTCTGTTTTCTTCATTTCAGCGCTGTAGAATTCACTTGCAGACACATGAACAAATGGTATATCTCTGCCAAGTTCCTTGCTTATCGCAACCGCTATCGCAGTCTTTCCAGTCCCCGGCGGTCCTGCGAGAAGAATTCCTCTACCAGCCATCTTCCCCTCTTTTATAAGTCTCACTATAACACCCGCTGCTTCTCTAGCTTTCTTTTGCCCAACTAGTCCATCGGCAACTTCTTTTGCTCTTAAATTTTCGTCAAGCCCTAGGCCACGGATGTGGGAATGAGCACTAATCCTTTCAAATCTTCCCAATTCTCTTATCATCGAGGGAAAAGTTACAAAACTGCTATATATCTTAATCGCATTGGAATCCAAATTTTGGGATAAATTTTTAATAGCATAAAATACCAAAAGATTCTGAGGTGTCTACATGGGATTTCTTAAAACTCTCAAAAAAAGGCTCAGATTTCTCTATAAACTGTTCTTCAGAAAAGATAAACTAAAAATTGGAATTTATGGCCCACCAAATGCTGGAAAGACAACTTTGGCAAACAGAATTCTCCGAGATTGGGTTGGAGAGATAATAGGGACTCCAAGCGAGATACCGCATGAAACTAGAAGGGTTAAGCTCAGAGAAGGTGTAAAGATTCAAGTGAATGGTAAAACCATAACAATCGACGTTGTCGACACACCTGGAATAGCCGCAAAAGTCGACTTCCACGACTTTCTAAAGTATGGTTTGAGTGAAGAAGAGGCAAAAAGAAGGGCAAAAGAGGCAACTGAGGGAGTTATAGAGGCGATAAAATGGCTCGATGACCTAGATGGGATTCTCCTAGTCATGGACGCGACAGAGGATCCATTCACGCAGGTGAATGTGACCATAGTTGGAAATATAGAGGCTAGGAAGCTCCCACTCATAATAGTTGCAAACAAGATAGATCTCCCAACAGCCTCACCTGCGAGGATAAAGTCAGCTTTTCCACAGCATCAGGTTGTCCCCGTTTCTGCGCTTAAAGGGATAAATATCGATGCTCTCTACAAAGCGATGGCTGAAAAGTTTGGGTGATCTTATGGGTGTGCAGGTAAATTTGATATCAAAGGAGAAGTTAAGCAAGATGGGTTCAATGGAAAAGATCAGGATGATTCTCGATAGTGTAAAAGAGGGAAAAATAGTCGTACTTGAAACTGGTTTAACTCCTGAAGAGGAGGCGAAGTTAATAGAAGTTACGATGCTCGAGATAGATCACGAGAATTTCGTGGGAATAGAACTTGAGAGCTATCCGCATAAGGAGAAGTCGATTTTTTCCAGATTGCTCGGAAAAAAGCAGGGAAGGCTGACAATCATAGGACCTGCGAACAGGTTGAAAACGATTGAGAAAAGAGAAGATTTGATAAAAGCTCTAATTACCTGATATGCCCCATCGCTGTACGGCCTGCGGAAAACTATACATGGATGGAGATCTGAGACTACTGCAAGGTTGTGAATGTGGAAACAACAGGTTTCTCTATGTCCCAAAAGAGGAGAAGGTTGAGAGAACTGAAATTGAGGAAGTAAAGAAGGAATTGACGAGATTTGGAATAGAGAGCATAAAAATTCTGGCCCCAGGCATGTATGAGATAAACTTAGAAAAACTCTTGGAAAGGGAAGAAATCATAATTGCGCTAGAAGAAGATGGAAGATACATCATACATCTGCCGTCTTTATTGAAAAGAAAGACTAAGGAATGATCTCGGTTGTGTTCAAAAACTTTGGATACCTTATTTTATCCCTGAATTTCTCAAGAATTTCTCGATAGCTGAGCAAAGAATCCACGAGATTCTTAACAGTGCTACAAACCAATTTGAAACCTTTCTCACCCCAAAGCCTTTCCCTGTTAAAGAACAAACATCTACCACCACAGAATTTGAAGTAACTGCAGCTCGGACAGGGCTCCATTATTTTTGGCTCAAATCTTATCCCCTCCCAAATGTTCCCGAGATAGTTCCATTCAAATTCCGGACAGATTGGGCATGCAAGGATTCTGCCATCTGTTGTTATTGCAAAAGACTTAAAGCCCGAAGAACATGGAGGATAACTGAAACCCTCAAATATTGCAGTAGAAACGCCGAGAAAAGGAATTATTCCATGAATCTTTCCTCTCAGCATTTCCGAGATCCAGAACTTCACGAGTCTTCTGATCCCTTTATTGTACTTCTCAACCCATTTCTCAAAGTCTCTCCAAACTCCTTCCTTGCTCCAAACGGCATCGATCTGCCAATGGATGTGTGTGAACGTTTTTAAAGATAGTACGCTCATAACATCCTCGTAAATATCAGTTTCTTGGCTTGCAGTCATCCTAGCTATCAGTTCTCCGCTATAACCTTTCAAACCTCTAACATTTCTTAGAACTACGTCGTAATTTCCCCTGTAAAACTCATGTACTTCCCTTCTCCCATCAAAGGAAACGAGTATTGTTGAAAATCTATTCAACAGCTCATCATGAAGTTTATGAAGGAGAAGGCCGTTTGTTTGCAGAATATAATGCTCTGCTTCAATCTCTTTCATAATTTTCTCCATCTCTTCAAGCTCCAGCAAAGGTTCGCCGCCATAAAATGCAATCGACGGATTTGGATCCTTGCTTAGAAATTTTTTTAGATCCTCGATCTCATAATGAATCTTCTCCGGCATTAAAGCCTCGTCAAAGCCGCCACAGTATCTGCAGTTTGAGTTGCATTTTGGAGTAAGGATGAGTATGTAGAGCATGAAGTATCTAGATAAAAAATTTAAAGTAGATCCAGCTGTATAACCTCTCCATTGACAACCTGTCTCTCTTCTATGAGAAGAGTTTTAACGATTTCACCACTTCTAAACTCATAAGGTGTGACTGGCTTTGTTTCATATTTTGCATCGTGTGAATATGGTAAAACGATTTCAAATTCACCGTTCTGAACTTTTACCTTTTGATAGTACTCAAAAATTCTCCCTTGATTTGTCTTTATCTTTGCGCTCACCTCAACATACTCAGAATTCGCCTTTCCCTTCACAGTTACCCCCTTCACCCGTTCGAAGATCTTAACATATCCAGTTGCAGTAAGATTTATTGGTATTCCGAATTCCTTCTGATACAAATAAAGATAGACAAACTTTATAAATATCTCTGTAGCACTGAAGCTTGGAGGAGCCATAAATCTTGCCCTCTGAATCGTCTCATAAACTGCGATTTCTAACGGATTTGTCTGGTTCAAATAGCTAAGATAGAATTTCCACTCATCGCTTGGCTCGCTCTCGTAAACCATTCTATAATGTTTAAGCCCAGAACCGTCAAAGATATGGAATCTGGCCTCCATTGTTTCATAATAAAGCCTGCTTGGAATTCTCGCAAGTCCAAATGATCCTGGTGGAGGAATTTCACCGATTCCAAGGGTTCCCTGTGGTGTTAGATATAAAATTCCATCGTAATACTTAGCAGCGAGGGGCAAATCTCCTTCAGCCCATGTTGCCATTGCGTAAAATTTCCCTGTCGCCATTTCTATGTCGCTCACAACGTAGCGAACGTTTAGCTTTTCAGCTATCTTTTCAGCATAGCTCTCATTGTTCGTAACAAAGAAAGGGGCCGCACCTGGAATTTCATCGTAAAAGTTTCCAATTCCCTGCTGGAATGGATTTGCTATGGCCATTCTTTTACCAATTGCTAGAATCCAATGCCCATAGTCCCACCAGCTTATTACACCATAGGTTTCAAAGGGATATTCGTATTTTTCACCAACTTTTCCAGGTTCATAGAGCTTGAAGTAATATTCCTCATAACCATTCTCAGGCGTATTTTCTCTAAGCCAGACCATTGCATCAAACCACTGCTTGTTTAAAGCACCAACAGCACGACTTTGAGATTCTGCAAGCGAATAAGTCGGATAAATCAAAAATATGGCAATTAAAATTGCGAAAATAACTCTAAATAAGCTTAAATTTCCCCTTTCTTTTACCAGCAATTTGTAGAAGTGAAGTTTCTCAAACACGAAGTTTAAAGACAGTGCAGAAAATATTGCCGAGACTGCAGCAAAGTAATAGGCAAACCTGTTTTGACCACAAAGGGCTATAAAAATTAAAATTGCCCAAAGAAACATTGTAAGATCTTTTAATTCTCTCTTTTTATAGACCAAGAACGCTAGATAAATCATTCCAGGAATTGCAAAGAAAAAGGTTGTACCGAAGTGGTAGAAAGCAGGGGCTAGAGAAAATCCGCCACCCAAAATGAAGAAAGGCTGGACTTCTCCAATCGTTAAAGCTCCACCTTTTGGTTGTAGATAGCCTGTAACTGTTCCAATGGTTAAAGATAGCTCAGGAAAAATTGTCGAGACTAAAAAAAGCCCAATAATTGCGAATAATGTCAAAGTTGTCTCTTTCGAAATTCTGACATATTTAGCAAATTTTTCAAACCTCAAATCGAATTGCCAGAGAAAAATAACTGAAGTCGTATAAAAAAGAAGCATTAAAAGTTGCATTGGCGAATAAAGCGCCGGACTGCTTGGCGCTTTGAAGGCAAATGGTAGATAAATTAGAGTTGCGGTAATAAAGTATAATATGGCGAGTTTATACGCGTTCTCCGGAATTTTGAACTTAAAAATCAGTGCAAAAAATATGGCTGCCACTAAAAAAAGGCCAAAAGTAAAACCTGGAGCCCAGGCGAGTATGTACATTCCAAAGTTCAAACCGCCAAGAACTGCTAACAATAACCCTTTTCTATTCCATTCCCCTTTAAGGATTGAGATGAAAAAGGCCAAAGAAGTACACATGAAAAAGACTTCCCAAACATGATGATCGTTAAAGCTTAGAATGCTTCTATGCAGAAACTGTCCAGGAATTATTGAGATCAACAAAGCTGATAATAGAGCTGTTTTTACCCCAAATGCATTTCTGGCTAAAAGAAAGGTTGCAAATATTGCCAAAATTCCTCCAAATGCGGGAATAAAGACTAAAACACTCCTTAAAGCTTCTCCACTAGTTGCACCACTTAAAATGGCGATTATTGCACTTAAATAAACCAGAAATGGTCCAAAGTGTGTATAAGTACCGTACGGGTATTGAGTCATCGGATCAAACCATATCCTTTCCGGAAAGTTGTGAATGCAATTTTCTATAAGTCTGTAATAATACCAAGGATCGTTTTCGCTCAAGCGAACGGTAAACGTGAATACACTATCCCATGGATTGAAAATTCTAAGTTTTATCGCTAAAATTACTGAAATGAGTAAGATTAGCAAATAAGGTAACTTTTTTTTAATCGTTTGGGACATGTATCTGAGAATTAGGCGCAATTTAAAGAATTTTCGGTGTAATGTTCTCCATTCATTTTGCAAAAAGTAAAATAATAAAAATTTTAAATGCTCTTATAGGCAAACCACCAATCGTAACCCTCCAATTCTCCCTTCTTTATCTTTTCTAGCCTATCTATAGCATCTTTCACATTTCTTGCTGGTGGAATTATAACTTTGTTTCCAATCAACTCGTTGTTTGGCCAGTTTGCCGGAATTGCAACTCCCTTTGAATCGCTGAGCTGCAGGGCTTTTAAAGCTCGAAGAATTTCATCTATGTTCCTTCCAACCTCCTGTGGATAGTAAAGTATTAGCCTCACAACCCCATTTGGATCTACGACGAAAACTGCTCTTACTGTATTTGTACCTTTGGCAGGATGTATGAGTCCAAGCTTCTTTGAAACCTCGCCAAGATCGTCTGCTATTATCGGAAATTCGATGCTTACGCCTAGCTTTTCCTTTATCCATTCCACCCACTTTATATGACTGAAAGTCTGATCTATGCTCAAGCCTATCAATTCGCAGTTAAGTTTCCTGAATTCCTCAAATCTTTTCTGGAATGCAACGAACTCAGTCGTGCAAACTGGCGTAAAATCTGCTGGATGTGCAAATAATACAAACCATTTTCCAGCAAACTGGTCTGGCAGTTTCATCTCTCCATGTGTTGTTTTTACAACCATTTCTGGAAACTTTTCACCCAACAGTACCATCTCATCACCTTATCAAATATTTTACTCCTGATTTAAAAATTTTTCTTTCGAAAAACGAACCAAAATGTTTATAAAAGTAAAGTAAAAACTATTAAGATGGTAAAAAATAATATTGAAGATCTTAAAATCGCTCTAAAATTGATCAAGAACGGAAGGATGAAAAAAATAGAATTAGCCAAGATTTTGAATGTAACAGAGGCTGCAATAAGAAAGAGGATAGAAAAAATGGAGAAAAATAGAATAATTCTTGGCTATAGGGCAGTAGTTGATTACAAAAAACTTGGATTATTTTCTTCCCTCACAGGAATAGACGTTGAACCCGAAAAACTTTGGCATGTAGTGGAAAAATTAAAATCGATGGATAAAATTTATTCACTATATCTCACTTCGGGAGATCATGTAATAATTGCTGAAGTCATATGTGAATCTATGGAATCTCTCATATCTTTCCATGAGGAGATATCAAAGATGGAAGGTGTTAAAAGAGTCTGTCCTTCTGTGATCTTAGAAGTGATAAGGTGATGGAAACTAATATAACACCCTGCCAAACGGTTTTTATGAAACTTTTCGAACCCATAGAAATTGAAGGAATGAAAATTAAGAATCGCATCGTGATGCCTGCTGGGGAAACGAACTACCATTCCCCCGAAGGTAGAGTGACCGAAAGACTTCTCGAATTCTACAGGGAAAGGGCAAAGGGAGGGATAGGCTTTGCGATAGTTGGAATTGCAAAGATCGAACCACATTTCTTTGGAGGTCTTTCTATATATGATGACAGCTTTATTCCAGATTTGGCGAAAATAGCAGAGGTTTTTCACTCTTACGATGTCCGATGTGCGGTCCAGCTCTGGCATCCGGGGAGATATGAAATATCACTAGACCCAAATAGAACTCCTGTAGCCCCCTCTCCAATCGCTCCACCAATATTCACGAGAAGAACTCCAAAAGAATTGACAAAAGAGGAAATTCTAAAAATTGAAGAGGAATTTGCTGAGGCTGCTTTGAGAGCTAAAAAAGCAAACTTTGATGCTGTAGAGCTAATAGGTTCAGCAGGATATCTCATTTCACAGTTTTTCAGTCCAGCAACAAACAAACGCAAAGATGAGTATGGGGGGAGCATAGAAAATAGAGCGAGATTTGCTGTTGAGATAATTCAAAGAATAAGGGAGAAATGCGGTAAATTTCCAGTTCTGATAAGGATTGCCGGAGATGAGTTCATAGAAGGTGGAAATACGGTTAAAGAAATGAAGGTGATAGCCAAGATACTCGAAGATGCTGGTGTGTGTGCAATAAACGTCATGGCTGGCTGGCACGAGTCGAGAAGACCTCTAACAACGATGCTCGTGCCAAGAGGTGGTTTTGCTTATTTGGCGGAGGAAATAAAGAAAAGTGTTGAGATCCCAGTAATCGCGTCGCATAGAATAAATGATCCATTCATAGCAGAGAAAATTCTTCAAGAAGGAAAAGCAGATATGGTAGCAATGTTTCGCGCTCTATTAGCTGACCCAGAATTTCCAAGAAAGGCTAAGGAGGGAAGATTTGATGAAATAAAGATCTGTGTTGCCTGCAACCAAGGATGTATGGATCGAGTTATGCAGGGATTACCGATAACATGCTTGGTAAATCCAGCGGTTGGGAGAGAGATAGAATTAAGAAATCTGAGAGCTGAAGTTAAGAAAAAAGTAGTCATAGTCGGAGGGGGGCCAGCTGGATGTACTGTAGCAGAATTTTTGGCAAAAAAGGGACATGAAGTTGTTCTTTTTGAAAAAGAGGACAAGTTGGGAGGACAGTTGAACTTAGCAGCAGCTTCTCCAGTTGCATATGAATTTGCCGAAGTTGGAAAATACTTCATGAACGTTCTACCAAAGCTTGGTGTAAAGATTCATTATAAAACTGTTGCAACCGCTGAAAGGGTTTTGGCAGAAGATCCGGATGTCGTGATAATAGCAATCGGAGCTGAGCCACTCATTCCAAAAATTCCTGGAGTTGAGAATGCTTTTACTGCCTTTGATGTTCTAAGAGGTAAAGTGAAAGTTGAAGGGAGAGTTGTTGTAATAGGTGGCGGGGGAGTTGGCTGCGATGTTGCTGCGAAACTCGCTGAAAATTGCAAGGTTACTCTGATAGATATGCTCCCAAAGATAGGCGCGGACATTGGAATTAGCACAAGATGGACAATTCTGCTATATCTAAAGGAGAAGGGTGTAGAAATGTTAACGGAGACGAAAGCGGTGGAGATAAAGAAAAATTCCGTAGTTGTAGAGACGCCAAGTGGTTTGAGAGAACTTTACTGCGATGCTGCTGTGCTCGCAGTTGGAACGAGATCAAAAGATGAGCTATATGAGGAGCTAAAAGGTAAAGTTAAAGAAATATACAGAATAGGAGACTGTGTAAAGCCAAGAAAAGCTCTGGATGCAACTTTGGAAGCTTTTGAATTAGCTTTAAAGATATAAATTAATTAATTTTTATTTAAATATTTTTGGAAAAAGTTATAACTAAGGTTTCCAATTTTTACGAATGAGAATAGGAGTGTTCATTTGCCATTGCGGTCTCAACATTGCGAGAATTGTTGAAATTGATGAAATCGTCTCCTATGCAAAAAGACTTCCTGAAGTAGTTCATGTTGAAGATCTAGATTATGCATGTTCTGAATATGCACAGGAAAAAATTGCGAGTACGATAAAAGAAAAAAAACTCGACGCAATACTGGTTGCCGCATGTACACCAAAGCTGCATGAACAAACTTTTCGCAAAGTTGCTCAAAGAGCTGGACTGAATCCATACATGGTTGAAATCGCAAATATCAGAGAACAGTGTTCCTGGGTTCATCAATCAAAGCCAAAATCAGCAAATTTAAAGGTTAAAGATCTGATAAGAATGCATGTGGCAAAGTTGAGAAAGGCAAAGCCGCTGGAAAGGGAAAAGATGGATGTAAAGAAAAGCGTAGCAGTTATAGGTGGGGGCATAGCTGGAATAGAGGCTTCTCTTAACTTGGCAGACATGGGGCTAAAAGTTTACCTTATAGAAAGAAATCCAAGCATAGGAGGACACATGGCTCTGCTAAACGAAGTATTCCCAACGAACGATTGCTCCATTTGCATATTGGCACCAAAGATGAGTGAGGTCTGGAATCATGAGAACATCGAAGTCATAACGAATGCCAAAGTTGAGGAATTGGAAGGTAGCGCCGGGAATTTCAGGCTTAGGATAATAAAATATCCGAGATTTGTTGATGTTTCAAAATGCAAAGGTTGCATAAACGATTGCAGCAGCGTTTGTCCAGTTGAGGTTCCGAGTGAATACGACTTTGGAGTTGGTGTAAGGAAAGCCATATACATCCCATTTCCACAATCAACTCCCCTTTACGCTGCAGTGGACTGGCAGAGCTGTATTGGATGTAAACTGTGTGAAAAAGCCTGCAAACCAGGAGCCATAACTTTTGATCAGCAGCCTGAAAAAATGGAAATAGAAGTTGGAGCGATAATTATTGCAACGGGTTACAAGCTTTTTGATCCGAGAAGAAAACCTGAATATGGTTACGGAAAGTTCAAAAACGTTATTACAACAATGGAACTCGAAAGATTGCTTTCTGCAAGTGGACCAACGAGAGGAAGACTTCTTCGCCCCTCGGATTCTACTGTTCCGAAAAGAGTTGCCTTCATATTATGTGTTGGAAGTAGGGATGAAAGTACAAACAAGTATTGCAGCAGAGTTTGCTGCATGGCAAGCATAAAGAATGCATATGCAATAAAGGAGAGATATCCAGAAGTAGACGTCACGATCTTTTACATCGATATCAGAGCTTTCGGTAGAATGTTTGAAGAATATTACAAAAAAGTGCAGACTTCAGGTGTTAGGTTTATTCGTGGAAAGGTTGGAGAAGTAATGGAAAGAGAAGATGGTGGGCTTACTTTGACTTTTGAAAACACTCTAACTGGGGAAATCTGCTCCGAAGACTTCGATCTAGTAGTACTGGCAGTGGGAATTGAAGGAAACACGGAGATTTGCAAAAAGCTCGGAATAGGCATAGGAGAGGATGGATTTGTAGAAATTGCACATCCAAAGTTACGTCCTGTGGAAACAAACGTTCGCGGAATATTTGTTGCAGGATGTGCCAGCGGACCAAAGGATATTCAAGATAGCATAGCTACTGCAGGTCTTGCTGCTGCGAAGGCTGCGAAGTTTATTCTTGGAGGAGTGACAGAAGTTGAACCATTCTACGCTTTTGTGAACAAGGAAAAATGCATAGGCTGCAGAATTTGCGAGAGCGTTTGCAACTTTAAAGCGATAACTGTGAATAAGAAGGCTGAGATAAATCCGAAAGCCTGTGTTATGTGCGGTATATGCGTTTCCGCATGTCCTGCGGATGCAATAGACATGGGTTTCTTCAGCGATGAAGGTATAGAAGCCATGATCGAAGCCCTGGTTGAGGAAAAGAATGCAGATCCATTAATACTTCTCTTTGCCTGCTGGTATTGCGCCTATGGAGCCTTGGATCTGGCTGGAACCCTTAAAATTCAGTATGAACCAAACGTCAGAGTCATAAGAGTCCTTTGCACTGGCAGAGTTGATCCTGTATGGGTTCTTAAGGCGTTGGAAAAGGGAGTAGATGGGGTTGCAGTAGCCGGTTGTAGACTTGGTGAGTGCCACTTCAGATACGGAAATTACAAGGCAAAGGAGAGAATAGATATGCTCAGATTGGCCTTAAAAGAATTTGGCGTAAATCCTGATAGAATCGAATACTTCTGGCACTCCTCTGGTGAAGCCCAGGCAATGGCAGAGGACATAAATAATTTTGTAGAAAAGATCAAAAAAATCAAGGCTTCCTGAATTTTTCCGCAATTTCCCTGTATGTTTTCGGATACCTTGGGGTAAAGAAGAGGAAGCGTTGAACTGGATAGCTTATATTTGCACCTCTTCCAGCATTTTCTAAACCTTCAACAATTCTCTCCAGCCATTCATATGGCATTGCAAAAACGAGTTCGCTCTCGTCAATTGCGGCAAAAACTCTATCTCCAGCTCCTGGAATTGCTACAGTAACTTCCCCATTTAACGCTGGTAAAAGTGCCTCAGCGCAACTGGCCATCTTAGCTGTAAGAGAGGCTTTAACAGTTCCACCGAAATAAGTTTTTGCCTGGATTAACCTTCCAACCTGTTCGGGATTTGCAAAAATCTGTATAACATCTGGTCTCTCTTTCATCTTCGTCAAATCTCCAAAGAGAAATGCTTTGTATTTACCTAGCGGCAATCTTTTCTCTTCGAACTCACAACTGGAATCTTTCAACCATTTCGCAGAGATAAGAATTTCTTTTATGCTTTCGTAATCAGCAATGCCATACAAAAGCATCGCTGGCGGACAGGCAAAATCTTCAGCTTTTAACAAAACGCTTCTCCCACTAAACCTAGCAAAAGACATTGCCTGGCAAACGGCCATTTTTAGTCCATGCTTTGATGGAATAAAGGATCCCTCAATTTCCACTTCTTTTTCAAAAAACTTAACCCCAACAGGGGGAGTTTTGAGTTTCAAAATTTCCACTATCTTTTTGCCGAATTCATTCCATTCCATAAAAACTACATGCCTCAGTATTAATAAATTTTTATGACAAAAGTTATTTTGGTCAGCACTAACTCTCTACAAAAATTCTGTACTTTGCATTTGGATTCTGAAGCTCATATATTATCCTGCCAACGATCAGTTTTACTGGTTGAACTCCCTTAACTCTTGTTGAGATATCCTCAAAGCTTTTAAATGGTCCTTTTTTTCTCTCCTCAATTATAGCCCACATCGTTTTTTTTCCAACACCAGGCAAAAGCTCAAGTTGATGCATTTTCGTAGTTATCGGTCCAGCCTTGTTAAAAAATTCCACAAATTCAGGTTCTCTCATTTTAACTATTTTTTCCACAACAAACGGCAACTCCTTCTTTGCAGAGGGGGTTAAATCCTCATATCTAAGCTTTCTCTTAATCCTGTTCACAACATCCCTTTCCCCCTTTCCAATGTAGAGTCTATCCATGACAAGTGGATTCTTGTCCTTCTTGATGCTCAATTCAAGTAGTGTGAAAAATTTTTCTCCAACAACTTGGGCCAATGGCTCTCTTTTGTGAATTGGCCTTTTATCATCTACATGACCATAAGGAAGAAAATCGAGCACATAAGCGTAGTCTTCATACTTTTCCATCTTGCTAACTCTTTCTGCTTCCTCAGCCTCCATATCGCTCTCCTATAAAAATATCTGCCTATATTAATAACTTTCTACTCTCTAAATCTGTTAACAATTTCCAGAATTTGCTCTATTTCCTCGTTACTGAGATTTTTCTCCTTTGCATAGATTATTCTAACCTCTTCTGGAATCCTAGGCATTAAATCAGCTATTTTCACAGCCAAATCTTCTTTACCAACCTGAGGAAGTTTTTTAAGTTCTTCAACCAACATCCTTGCTTTCTCAGCATTTAACTTTGAAAAATTCCTCAAATGCCTCAAAGCTCTGCGCGTTTCAAAAAGCAATTCAGCTTTTTCCTGTCTTTCTTTGGCTATTTTTTCCATTATTTCCCTTGCCTCTGAAATCGTTATATATTCAAATTTCTTTACTTCTTTGAACATTCTAACACCTTTTAGGCAGCTTTGAGATGCTCCGGGCGAGAGATGAGCGTCTTCAATATACTACCATCCTTTATTTGCACAAGATACGCCCTTCCTCTCTTTCCAACAACGATTCCACTTCTACCCTGATATCTTGGGTGGGGCATTCCTTTCTGCGATGCCGGCTCGATGTCTATGATGACCCTTTGTCCAATCTCAAATTCCTGTAAGAATTTTCTTAACCTTATTCCCTTCTCCCTAACCTTTTTTTTCAACTTCCTACCAGATTTGAACCTGAAACCGTGAGACTTCCAACTCATTTAAATCCCCAGAAATTTTGAATTGGTATTTGTATTTTAATTTTTCCTCAACTGTGAAAAAGTTATTAAATAATTTTATTGATAATTTTAGTTCAAAGCTAAAAATTATTTAAATAATTTTATTATTTCATCTATAAGTGCATAGGAAGATTTTATTTTACTAACATCGCCAAAGTATGTTAGATTCCATAACACAACATGTTCTACACCGATTTTCTCATACTTTTCAAGTTCGGAGATCACATCATCCCTTGTACCAGCTACAAAGGCTATTTTAGTAATTTCATCTGGTACATTGTTGATCGCTTTAATTATTTGATCTTTTGAATATTTTGTTGGTATATAATCTAAAAGACCATAAAACTTTCCAAAGGGATGTTTGTAGCCCAGCATTTCGTAAAATTCTGAAGGCATCAAAAGTGCATGAATTTTTAGGATTTCTGTCCTCAACAATCTTTCAACTTCCTTTCTATCTTCATCAACAACTATGCTAAGAAAAATAGCTTTCTTTATTTCATCCGGATCTCTTCCAATATTTCTTGCAAATTTTTCTAGTTTTTGAGCTTTTTCCGCATAAATTTGCGGTGGAAGAGTTGTGGGAAGCCAGCCATCTGCGTATTTTGCGGTGAGCCTTAGCATTTTATCTCCATGTGCACCGATCCATATCGGTAATTCTCCGACTGGTTTCAAATCAAAAACAGCATCTTTGAGTCTGAAAAACTTACCTTCAAAGTTTATTTTTTCCCCATATTCTGAAGAAATTAGAATCTTTATCAATTCCAGCGCCTCTTCAAGCTTTGCAACGGGCTTATCAAAATCGAAACCATATGGAATTATATTTTCAGCCTCCCCAGCTCCAATACCCAGAATGAACCTACCATTCGTTGCATGATTTGCAGTTACGGCTTGTTGAAGCATCACAACTGGATGTCTCCTAATAATTTCAGTAACAGATATGCCAAACTTTATCTTCTCCGTTGCTGAAGCTGCGTAACAGATTTCGCAAAAGGCATCGTAGAACATGTGACAAGAAGGATATCTCAGGGAAAATACCGTTTCTTTCCAAATTTCATGTGGATACCAGCCCATCAAATGGTCAGCAAACCACAGGGCATCATATCCTTTCTCCTCAAGTCTCTTGGCCGTCTTTTGAACTTCGCTGATTGGTGGAAAAGTTGGTGCAACTGTACCAAATTCCATGAGAAAGAAGTTATTTCGCAGTATATGAAACTAATGATCTGTTTTAAAGGGGAACCATCCCTCATAGCTCGCCCAGCTTCAGCGCTTGGGATGGTGAGAGCAAATGCTATAGACTACGAATTTAAAAAACTTTTCCAAACATGTTTTAGATATTTTAAAAATGGGCTCGCCCGGATTCGAACCGGGGACCTTCGCCTCGTCAAGGCGACGTCATAACCGCTAGACTACGAGCCCCCTTTTAGATTTAGTTCTAAGACTTAAGAATTTTGCGGTTGGAGGTAAAAACTTATAGAGACTGTGAGAAAATAAGCTCTCATGGTTATAATACCCATAGCCTTCGACTCCATGGGCGTTAGGAGCATGGCTACCTTTGTAAAAACGAAGGACGTGAGTATAACGATAGACCCAAGCGTGAGTTTAGCCCCCTCCAGATACGGCCTTCCTCCACACAGGATCGAAATTGAAAGGATGAATAAAAAGTGGAAAGAAATAAAAGATTTCGTGAAAGAAAGCGAAATCGTTATAATAACTCACTATCACTACGACCACCACAATCCAGAAGAAGTTGAAATTTTTGAAGGTAAAAAACTGTTGATTAAGCATCCAAAGGAAAAAATAAACAGAAGTCAGTTGAGAAGGGCTGGTTACTTTCTTGAAAAACTAAAGAATATAGATGTCGAGATAGACTTCTGTGATGGGAAAAGATATGAAATTGGGAATACTCTGATCGAGCTGTCTAAACCCGTATTTCATGGAGCAAATCAAAAGCTGGGATTTGTTTTAGAAGTCTTCATTTCAAATGGAAAGACGAGCTTTCTTTTCTCATCAGACGTTGAGGGGCCATTGCATGAGGATCAAACTGCCTTTATCTTAGAAAGGAAACCTGAAATAGTGTTCATAGATGGTCCGATGAGTTATATGCTCGGATACAGATTTTCCAAGAGCTCAATGGAGAAGGCAATAAATAATCTAAAGAAAATTTCAGAAGTTTCAAAAAAGCTTGTCCTTGATCATCATTTAGTAAGAGACTTAAACTGGAGAAGTGCGATTTCAGAAGTTTTTAATTATGCAAAGCAATTCTCTACAGAAGTCCAATCTGCTGCAGAGTTCTGCGGAGTAAAGGAGGAACTTCTGGAAGCGAGGAGAAAAGAGCTTTATGAGACTTATCAATCCTAACCAATCTGTAAAGAGGGGCTGGTGATACCAAGTTGACGCTGGACTAGAGCCATTGGCTCCAAGTTTGTCTCAATACATCCGGGCTTAGCGAAGTACTTAAAGGAAAAGGGATTATGGAAGAGTAAATTAGTTATAGAAACTTCTTCTCCTCTTCATTTACTGCATCTTCAGTGATTACTTCCCGGGAATTTTCAAAGTCCCAGTATTGATCCAAAAAGACTCGTCCTATCTTCGACTGTTGAGATAAAGCTGGGAATGTTTGGAACTTACAGTCAAGCAGGAATTGGATAATAGGTGCATTCTTACTCCTCATGGGGATTGCAAATGGCTTTGGTGCTGACAAAGCGATGA
>JAWAQR010000013.1:0-34262 GCA_038893835.1 Archaeoglobaceae archaeon | reverse complement strand
GATGAGATAAAGAGGAGAGTTAAGGAGCTCGTTCCTCCCAATATAAGGATTAAAAACGTTGAATTTGAAGGGCCATTGTTAGTTGTTTATATCGAAAATCCACAGGAACTAGTTGGAATAGATATAGTAAAGAAGCTGGCTAAAGAGCTCAGAAAGAGAATAGTAATCAGACCAGACCCCAAGATTTTGAAGCCAAAAGCAGAGGCTAAAGAGATAATAATGAAAATAGTGCCTGAAGAGGCAAAGATATCGAGCATAGAATTCGATGAGGAAAATGGAGAAGTAATAATAGAGGCGGAGAAGCCGGGAATTGTGATAGGTAGACAGGGTATCACTTTCAGAGAAATAATGAAAGAGACTGGATGGAGTCCGAGAGTTATAAGAACTCCACCGATAAAGTCAAAGACGATAGAGAGCATAAGAACTTATTTAACAAGTGTAAAAGAGGAGAGGCAAAATGAATTGAGGAGAATAGGAGATAGAATTCACAGAAAAATTCTTCCCGACGGGAACTGGGTAAGAGTGACATTTTTGGGTGGTTGCAGGGAAGTTGGAAGAAGCTGCTATCTCTTACAAACGAGGTACAGCAAAGTTTTAATCGACTGTGGTGTAAACGTTAGCAATGTTTCCGAAACACCTTATCTATACCTTCCCGAAGTTCAACCCATCGATTCTCTGGATGCGGTCGTAATAACGCATGCCCATCTAGACCACTGCGGACTCGTTCCGCTACTCTACAAGTTCAACTATAGGGGTCCGATCTATGTAACCCCACCAACAAGAGATCTAATGATTCTTTTACAGCTGGACTTCATAGAAGTTACTGGAAGAGAAAAGGAAGCTATTTATAACTCTGCTATGGTTAGAGAAGCTTTAAAGCACACAATAACCCTAAACTATGGAGAAGTCACAGACATAAGCCCGGATTTGAGGCTGACTTTTTACAACGCTGGCCATATCCTTGGATCAGCAATCGCCCATTTCCACGTTGGGGAAGGTCTTTACAACATCGCATTCACAGGGGATTTCAAGTTCGAGAAAACCAGGCTATTCGATAAGACTTCAACAAACTTTCCCAGACTTGAAGCTCTGGTTATGGAAGCAACGTATGGCGGTGCAAACGATTTACAGCCATCAAGAGCTGAGGCTGAACAGAAGTTAATAGAAATAATAAACGAGACAATAGAAAAAGGTGGAAAAGTTTTGATTCCAACATTTGCCGTTGGAAGGAGTCAGGAGGTAATGATAGTTCTAGAGGAGGCGATAAGAGAAAAGAAGTTGAAAGAAGTACCCGTTTACATCGATGGAATGATTTACGAGGCTACGGCAATACACACGGCATATCCTGAATACTTAAACGCCGAACTTAGGGATATGATACTCTACAACGGAATAAATCCATTTATAAGCGAGAGCTTTGTCAGAGTAGACTCAGCTGATAAAAGGGAGAGCGTTATAAACGATCCATCTCCAGCCGTGATCCTTTCTCCATCCGGAATGCTCAACGGTGGACCTGTGATGGAGTACTTCAGACATCTTGCAGAAGATGAAAAGAATACGATGATCTTCGTCGGCTACCAGGCTGAGGGTACTCTGGGAAGGAAGATTCAGAAGGGATGGAGAGAGATCCCGTTCACTATAGAGGGTAGAAGAGAAGTGATAGATGTGAAAATGAGGGTTGAAACTGTAGATGGATTTTCAGGGCATTCTGATAGAAAACAGCTATTAAATTATGTGAAGTTCCTAAATCCCAAACCCTCAAAGATAATCACAGTCCATGGAGATGAATCGAAGTGCGTTGAACTAGCTTCAGCTATATACAAAACATACAAAATAGAGACCAGAGCTCCGCTTAATATGGAAACTATAAGATTCCTTTAATCCATCAGCAGTTTTAAAGCTTCTATTTTCACATCTGGAGGCATTTCATTACTTATCATCGCACCCTGAAAATCCGGAAATAAATTCAGGATTTCATCAGCCTGATTTCTGCTAATCATAATCTCCTGAATAGTTCTAGATCTCAAAAAGCAAAATAGAATCAACTTTGACTTGCATTTCGTTACAAATTCTATCAATAATTCTCCCTCCCAAGAACCTAGAGTTGCGATTACTATAAGCTTTTCATATTCCCCAAGCGATTCTGTAAAGCTTTCCAAGTCTGTATTTATGTCAATGAAGAACAGATCGAATCCAAAATCTCTAGCAACCTCCTCCGCTATTTTAGAATTTTCTCTGCCAATGAGGATTATCGATTTTCGCATAAAGTCTTTCGATTTGAAACTATTTAAAATTTAGCGGCAAATCTTTTAAAATTTTTCAAACTTTTAGAGTCTTTATGAATGAAGTGGATAAAAAATGTCTTTCATCTCTGCTTGGAATTCTGGAGAATTTATACGAGCAGATGAAAGCTGGAAAGATACCTGAGATAGATATATCCACGAGGACAAAACAAAACATAGAATTCGACGAAAATTCTGGAGTTTGGGTTTATGGAGATAGAAAGTCAACAACTTCTGCAAAAACGATCAAAGGTGCTTTTAAAATACTAAAAATTGCATATCTAATAGGTTTTTTGAAAGAACAGCTTTTAGCAAATAAATCTTCGACGCTAAGGGAGCTATACTACATCAGCGAGAGTTGGGGATTTGCGAAGTTTGAGGATCAGGATGAGAGTGACAGGTTAATTGAGGATCTTGAAATACTGTCAAATTTTCAAAGAGAGCACTTTCACATTCGTCCTGAAGAAGATGGGGCAACAATAATTGGTCCTATAAAGATTCGTGAGGAAACTAGAAGAGGGTATAAAGAAATTCATTGCCAAGACGATGTTGGAGAAGGTGGTTACCAGATTCCCGTGAACGTTGACAAACTTGAATTCATCGAATGCGATGCTGAGTTCGTTATAGCAATAGAGACTGGTGGTATGAGGGACAGGCTTGTGGAGAATGGTTTTGATGAGAAATTTGATGCCATAATAGTGCATCTAAAAGGTCAACCGGCGAGAAGTACTAGGAGGTTGCTGAAAAGGTTAAACACTGAGCTAGGTTTACCTGTCGTCGTATTTACAGATGGAGATCCCTGGAGTTACAGAATCTATGCAAGCATCGCTTATGGGAGCATAAAGTCTGCCCACCTTTCAGAATACTTAGCAACCCCCGATGCAAAGTTCTTAGGCATAACACCTTCTGACATAATTCGCTACGATTTGCCCGCTGACAAGCTAAACGATGAAGATATAAAAGCTCTCTATTCCATTCTTTCGGATCCAAGGTTTAATACAGATTTTTGGAAAAAAGAAGTAAAGCTGCAGCTTGAGATTAATAAAAAATCAGAACAACAGGCTTTGGCCAAATACGGGCTGGATTATGTGACAGATGTTTATCTACCTGAAAAACTTTCAGAAATAGGAATAATTTAAAAATTATTTGTATGATTGTATTATTTTCTTTGCAAAAAATTCTAGCACAAATTTTGGATCTGGACCCATGTTTATGAGAACGAAATGTTTAACTCCTGCCTTAACAAACTCTTCAACCTTTTCTTCGCAATCTTTCGGCGTGCCAACAATTGCAAATTCCTCTACAACTTCGTCCGGGACGAATTTTCCGAATTCCTCATAAAACTTTATTCCATCATTTGTTACAAGAATTTCCGAATAGAGATTCTTAGAGAATTTCTCCGGAACTTCGAAGCCAGCTTCTTCTACCATTTTTGGAGAAAAAGCAACCTGATGTTTCACTTTCCTAAGCTGATTAAAAGCTTCATCATACTTTTCCGAAACGGCAACGTAAACGTATATTCCAGGTTCAAATTTTTCCAAATTCCTTCCAACTTTTTTTGCGTGTTCTTTGATCTCTTCCAAATGCTTTTTATATACTTTAGGACCAACAGAAACTGGTAACCAGCCATCAGCAAGTTCAGCGGTGATTTTACGAGTTCTTTTTCCATTTGCTCCAAAATAAATTGGTACAGGATTTCTCTTTGGCTTTATTTGTAAGAAGGCATCTTTAAACTTCCAGAATTCTCCATCAAAGTCGACTCTGTCTCTTAACCAAAATTCTCGCAAAATCTTCGTGAATTCAGCCATCCTAGCTACAGGTTTATTCCAATTGATTCCAAATTGCTCAACGTTCATCGCCTCTCCAGGACCAAGGCCGACAATCAGTCTGCCATTTGAAATTTGATCAAGTGTTGCTGAAAGTTGGGCAAAAACTGCTGGATGAATTCTATGAGGATCTGAGACACAGGTTCCTATTTCAATTTTTTCTGTTTGTGAGGCTATGGCTGAAAGCAAAGGCCATACATTTGGGACTATTCCAGTTGGGATCATAAGAAGATGATCTGCAACCCAAACAGAATCAAAACCAACCTTCTCGGTCCTCACACCTATTTTTATCAGAGAATCCACCGGTGAAACTGGGATTGGTAAAAGCTGCCCAAATTTTATCATTTTCTCACCTCAAATCTTTGATGCCAAGTAAACAGCTTCGTATACGGCATCTCTTATTTTTCTGGGCTTGACACAATCTCCAATGTAGTAGCAGGGAACTTTTAATTTTAATTCAATCTTTCTCGAGCGCATTCCAGTGGCAATTACGACACTGTCGCACTCGATTTCCATTTTCCCATCGCTAAAGCCCACAACTTTTCCATCCTCTATTCTCTCAGTTCTGAAGTTGCAGATCCATTTAACGTTTTTGTTCTTCAGCTCCCTCATCAAGGCAAATCCATAGTTCCTTTCGACATCGGAAGCTATTGTTGGTAATATCTCCAAAATTGTGACGTCTTTACCCTTTTCAGCCAAATACAATGCGGTCTCGCAACCTATTCTCCCTCCTCCGATTATTACAACTCTCCTACCAACTTCTACCTTCCCCATCAAAACATCCACAGCTGTGACTGCTTTTTCAATTCCAACCAAATTTGGCATCTCATGTTCCGCACCAATGGCTATAACTACTGCATCTGGCTTCAACTCCTCTATTTTCTCCATAACGTTAGAGCAGTTCAAAAAAACCTTCACGTCTTTCACTTGCCTTTTGAGCCATTCAAGATAGTCTCTCAAATCAGCCTTGAAAGATGGGGCTGAAGCGGCAATTAAATTGCCACCAAGTTCAGAATTCTTCTCCAAGATTATTACATCATGTCCCCTCTGCTTCGCAACTCTTGCAAATTCCATTCCTGCAACTCCTCCACCAATGACTACAATCCTCTTTCCTTTTTCCGCTTTCTTTATTTCAACTTCCGGATTCAGAGAACACTTCGCCTTGAATTGCCTTAAACTGAAAAGTCTGTCGATGCAGTCATTACATCTTGTGCAGGGACGGATATCCTGGATTCTATTTTCCCTTATCTTTATCACCAGCTCCGGATCAGCAATCAACGCCCTGCCCAGAGCTACAAAGTCTATCTTTCCATCTTCAATTAACTTGATCGCCATTTCTGGCGAAATTCCTCCAACGCCTATTACTGGAATCCTGACGACCGATTTAACCTTAAAAGCTCCTTCAAGCAAAATACCTCTCTGAATAAGCATTGGAGTAATTGCAAAACTTCCACTAACATGCAAACAATCTGCTCCAGCCTTTTCCAGTTCTAAAGCATATTTCAGAATTTCCTGATCAGAAACGCCTCCATATGATGGAAATGAACCATCGATTCTGAAAATCACATTTATTCCAACATTTTTAACGGATTCCAAAACTTCTAACGATAATCTAATCCTATTCTCAAAATTTCCACCGTACTCATCGTTTCTCTTATTTGTATTCGGAGAAAGGAACTGACTGAAAAGCCAGCCATGAGCTGCGTTTATTTCAACTAAATCAAATCCACAATCTTTTGCTCTTCCAGCAGCTTCTGTAAACATCTCTACTATTTTCTTGATCTCCTCTTTACTCAACTCTCTCGCCTTCACTTTAAAGCTGTGCCTTCCATGCATGAACATCGTGAATTCTACAGGAGATGGTGCCATCGGCTCATTACCCTCAATTCTTGGACTTGCACAACCTCCTGGATGCAAAAGCTGAATTCCTGCAACTGATCCATTGAACTTTATCTCTTCAGCCAATTCGTTCAGCCCTATGCAAAACTTGTCAGAATAAATTCCAAGACCTCCATGCAAATCTCTTCCCCTACTATCAACGGCTGCACCTTCAACTATGATAAGGCCAACTCCATTCCTAGCAAACTTTCTATAATGCTGTATTAATTCATCCGTCACATATCCATCCCTTGCTAGATTTAAAGCCATCGCGGGAAGGACTATTCTGTTTGGAATTCTCAAATCTCCAATCCTTCCCTCCTCCAAAATCTTCATAACTCAAATTAATCCTGAAATTTAAATCTTTTGTGGAGAGAAAAGTTGAAATATCGAGACGAGAAAGATGTTACAGAGCGGGGTGGGGTAGTCAGGTAATCCCGGCGGGCTCATAACCCGCAGATCCGTGGTTCAAATCCACGCCCCGCTATTTGCAGTACTTCTCCCTACCTCGCTCCCACAATTTGAACCGCAATGTTTTTAAGCAAAAAGTAAGAATACAATTAAACCCGCCTTAGCTCAGCCTGGGAGAGCGCGGGACTGTAGTTTGCGCCTCCGCGCAAGCGGAGATCCCGGTGTCCCCGGTTCAAATCCGGGAGGCGGGACTTCATTTTTTATGTTTTTTTTAAAAAATTATGAGAACCGATATTGCGGATGAATTTAGGAAAAGGCGAAGTTTGGCAATTGGAGTGATCATAAAAACCCTGGGATATATGATCATCGCTTCAGGAATCTTTTTAGCTATAGGTAAACCATCGATTGCCCTTAATTTCGTTTATGCAGGTTTGACACTAGTTCTTCTTGGATGGATTCTCATCAAAAAGTCCCTATTATCGATAAAGGAAAAAGAAAAAGGAGTTAAAGAAGAGCGTTTTAAAGTTTCATTAGCAGCACATGGAGGAATTTTCGGTTTAAGAAATCGGGTAAAATTGAAAGGGGAATTGAGGAAGAGAATAAACAAGAGATTTGAACCGATTGAGGGAACGATTCTCCTTTTTTTAGACGAAAGATGTGTTGGTAAGTATAAAGTGAAAGGTCAATTCTGCTTCGAATTTCCAAATTTAAAAAAGGGAAGACATTTGGCTGAAGTTAGATTCGTGGAGGGAAAAATTTCTAAAAAAATAAGTTTTGAAGTTGTAGATTTCAAAACTTGGCTAAAGAGTTTCACAGCTTTTTTATTAGTTTTTATTCTTATTTTCTCTCTCCTCTTTTTCTGCATCTTGATTTTTTTCAAAAGAATCTAGTCCAATATCCTGTAAAGAGTATCCCTTTGTTTTGGAATTCTTCCAGCCCTTATTATCAGTTCTCTAAGCTCTTCTGGACTCAAAAATTCTCCAGAAGTTGCACCAGCAGATTTGGATATATTTTCTTCAATCAAAGTCCCACCAAGATCGTTTGCTCCAAATCCAAGGGCAGCCTGGGCTAATTTAATACCCAATTTGACCCAAGAAGCTTGGATGTTCTTTATCTCTGGATAAAGTAAAACCCTCGCTATAGCTATAACGAGTAAATCCTCAAATCCACTCGCCCCCTTCACTTTCTGACCAAGTTCGTTGTTCTTCCACATGAAGGAAAGAGGTATGAATTCCGTAAATCCACCAGTCTCCTGCTGGATCTTCTTTATTAGAAGAATGTGCTCTATCCTCTCCTTCCAGCTTTCCACATGTCCATACATCATTGTAGCCGTTGTTGGAATACCAATGCTATGAGCCTCCTTTATTATTCTAACCCATTCATCTGTCTTCAGCTTCTTTGGACATATTTTACTCCTAATACAATCATTTAGGATCTCCGCAGCCGTTCCGGGCATTGAATTTAGACCTTCTCTTTTCAAAATTTTTAGAGCTTCCAAAGTCGTTATTCCACTATTTCTTGCCATGTGGTAGACTTCCATTGGTGAAAAGGCATGAATGTGAATCTTCTTCGAGACTTCCCTAACAGCTTCAAGGATCGATACATAAAAATCCACGTTTGCATCTGGCAATAATCCTCCTTGTATGCAGACTTCCGTACAACCAAAATCCACAGCCTCCTCTACCTTTTTCCTTATCTCCTCAATAGACAGTTTAAATCCTCTGCTGTTTCTAAAAGCACAGAACTTGCAATCGTTGACGCAGATGTCGGTGAAATTTATATTTCTGTTAACGACGAAGGTTACAATATCACCAACAACCTTCTTTCTGAGTTCATCTGCAAGTTTAAAGGTTTCGTAAGGATTTGCCACAAGCTTAAATGGATCCAGAGCGAGCGTATCCATTTTCATCAGAATACACCTCTATTAGCTCATTCACAGCACTCCCAAACAATTTAAGCTTTACGAATTTTGGATAGACAGGCAGACGTTCCCTAAGTGTGAATTCACCACTCAATTTTCTCTTTAACTCTTCCAAAGATGGCCAAGGTGCTTCCGGGTTTATGTAGTCTGGTGTAACTTCAGAAATTCCACCGAGATCGTTTGCTCCAGCTTTTAAGAATGGGTAAACATCTGCAACGAGATTTGGCGGCACTTGAATTGCTACATCTTTGGGTAAAATTTTCCTCGCAATCTTAACGATTCTGAGCATTTCATCCATTGTCGGTTCTTTCCAGTTTTCCATCTTTGTACCCTTTTTTGGTTTAAAGTTCTGGATTATAACTTCCTGAATATGTCCATATTGCTCATGTATTTCAGCAATCACTTCAAGCGAGTACACTCTATCATATTCCCTTTCCCCAATACCGATGAGTATACCTGTCGTAAATGGAATTTGAAGCTTTCCAGCATCTTTAATTGTCCTTATCCTTCTCTCAGGCTTTTTTCCTGGACTTTCAGAATGGCATTCGAGTTCTACGGCCTGCTCGAGCATAAGACCCAAGCTTGCATTAAAAGGTTTCAATTTCTTCAATTCCTCTCTACTCAAAACTCCGGCATTTGTATGTGGAAGAAGTTTATGTTTTATTGCGAGCCTGTTCATTTCCACGACATAGTCCAAGAATGTATCGTAACCCCAGGCTTTAAGCATTTCTCTTACTTCCGGATAAACTTCGGGTTTTTCTCCAAATGTAAAAAGAGCCTCTTTTGCATTTTTTGCCATCGACAAAAGTTTCTCAACTTCATCTTTTTTCATAAGATAAATCTCATCACTTCTAAATCCACAATACCAACATTTATTTCTACAATTTCTCGTTAAAGGTAGAAAGACATTTTTTGAATACGTTACGATCACAGATTCCAATCTTCTCCCAATTAAAAAAACTTCGCCGAAAACAATCGTAGAATTAAGAATTTTTTTGTATTCCTTGATCCACAATCGAAAGTTATTTTTACTTCATATAGATTTCTTTGTATGATGGAAACGAGAAGACTTCAGCTTATAGGGGGTTCAAGCTACATGGTTAGCCTCCCAAAGGATTGGGTGAGGGCGAACAAGTTAAAACAGGGTGATGAGATAATCTTAGAAGTGGAAGATAGTGTGATAACTCTGTATCCGAAGGGATTTAAGGAGGATATAAAAATATCAAAAGTTGAGATTTCAAACTTCAAGAGATATGATGAAAGATTTCTCAGAAGATTTCTATATGCACTTTACATACAGGGAGTTGACGAGATCGTTATAACGGACAAAAACATAACCCCCAGACTTATAGCAAAAATAAGTGAGATTGTAAAAACGCTCATAGGAGTTGAAATAGTCGATGCTAGAGATAAAGTCGTTCTAAGATGCCTGACTGTAACGGACTTTGACGTGTATGGAGTTGTAAGGAGAATGAGCCAGATAGTGCAAACGATGATAGAGAACATAATAGAAGCCATAAACAAATCCGATCTTACTCAACTTTCAGATTTAAAGAACTTGGAAGACGATACTGACCGACTTTATTTACTAGCCGTAAGACAGGAGCATAGGCTTGTGAGAGAATTTTCCAGTCCAGCGAAGTGGAATGAGCTTCGACTTATCCTTGGAATAAGGACTGTGGCAAAGCTAATTGAGGAAATAATCGACAATCTTGAAAACTTTGCAGTTTACGTGTCGAAATTGGAGAAGAAAGAAGAGCTCGAAGTTCTAAAGACTTTTCTGATAGAGCTAAACTTCGCCTTTGATATGGTCTCCAAGGCCTATTTTGAGTCGAATCTGGAAATGTCTGAAGATTCGATCCAGTTGCTTGAAGAGATAGAGAAAAAGATGATCGAAAAAATTGAGACAAGTTCACAATATCATCTGAGCCTTGAAGCTCTTCTCAGTATTTGTAGACATATGAAGTCGATTGGGGAGATTGCATTGAACAAGTCTGTAAGAGAGTCACTCGAAGGTAAACTGGCGAAGCAAAAAGTTTAATTCTTATATAGAGATGTGTTGACATGAAAGATGAAGTGCTAGACCTCGAAGATATTCCCGGAGTTGGTCCGGAAACTGCTAGAAAGCTAAGAGAGGCTGGATTTACAACAATTGAAGCAATAGCAATTGCATCTCCAGCCGAAATCTCATCCATTGCTGGAATTGGAGAATCCAGTGCTATGAAGATCATACAGCATGCAAGGAAAATGGCGAGCATTGGCGGTTTTGAAAGTGGGGATAAGGTTCTTGAAAGGAGAAGGAATGTAAAAAAGATAAGTACTGGAAGTAAAGAACTAGATAATCTTTTAGGAGGCGGAGTTGAAACGCAGGCTATTACAGAGTTGTTTGGCGAATTTGGAAGTGGAAAAACTCAACTCTGTCATCAACTGGCTGTGAATGTTCAGTTACCTGAAGATAAAGGAGGTTTAGGCGGCTGTGCTATAGTGATAGACACTGAGAACACTTTTAGACCTGAGAGAATAATACAGATGGCCATAGCGAAAAATCTCGATCCAAATGAAGTTCTCAAAAACATTTACGTGGCCCAAGCTTACAACTCCAACCATCAGATGCTTCTTGTGGACAATGCTAGAGAGCTTGCGGAGAAGCTGAGAAAAGAAGGAAAGCATGTAAGACTCCTCATCGTAGATTCTCTAACTTCTCATTTCCGTGCCGAATACGTTGGCAGGGGTACTTTGGCAGACAGACAGCAAAAATTGAACAGACATATGCATGATCTAATGAAGTTCGGAGAACTTTTCAACGCTGCCATCGTCGTTACAAACCAAGTAATGGCTAGACCAGATATAATGTTTGGGGATCCAACAAAACCTGTTGGAGGGCATATAGTTGCTCACACGGCTACTTACAGAATTTATTTAAAAAAGAGTAAAGGGGATCTTAGAATTGCCAGACTTGTCGACTCCCCACATTTGCCTGAAGGCGAGGTTGTTTTCAGGGTGACTGAAAAGGGAATCGAGGATGCGAAGTAGATTGGAAATACTTAAATACTTACCTATATTTTTGTTTTTGAGTTAGACTTATGGAATTTTATAGCGAGACAAGACTCCAGAACTGGATCAACAAGATAAACGAGAGCAAAGTTAGTGAAGATGATCCAACCACTTTGATCGTCTTCGACCAAATGCTTGAAGACGTCATAATCGCCTGCTTCAACATCGTAAATGCGGTAAAGGATAGAGAGATAAGAAAAGCGGAGGCTTTGAAAGAGATAGAAAAGATAAAAAATATTTTTAATAAAGATTATAAGTTTAATTCTGATATAAAAGAAGACGTGTTTTTCCTGACACTGGAATCTATCAAAGCTGTTCTCGCCTCATTTGAGTATTATTTGGAAGGAAAGTTGAGTAAGAAAAGCATTAAAGAGCTAATACAAGATGCGATAGAGAATGAGAAAAGGGGTAAGCTAGACTTAGCTTTTGACACGGTTGCAAGAATAGGTGCAAAGGTAATCAAAGGAGAAAAATTGCCAGACTTCAATCCGCCTGAGGATGGAATCGTGCTCAATTGGCTCGATGGGATTGATGCGATTTCGATGATTGTGGAATTATCCAAAATAGATTCTCCCCAAGAAACTGATGAAGATTCTGAATGATGAAGTCATCGAGGCGGCAAAGAAGGGATTGGGTTACGAGCTATACAAAGCTCTTTTCTTAAACTATGGTAAAAGGGGTGAGAAAGCCTTCTTTTATCTCCAGCAGCATAGAGTTAAGAGATATTTGGACTTCTTCATCGTCGTCGGAAGGAACGAGTATCTGGTTGAAGAGTTCTTTTGCACTTGTCCAGATTTTCAAATAAACTTAAAAGGCAGAATGCCCTGCGCACATATAATAGCGGTAGAAGTTGCAAAGCTTTTGAAGTGCTACGATGAGATAAATGCATACTACACTGAATTCCAGAAAATTTAAAATCTAAATACGATTTCTAGCGTGGACGTAATCGTTGCAGGACTTGGAATTGCAGGTGTTTTCGCGCTGAGAAGTTTGTCCAGATCTCTAGAAGTTCTGGGTATAGATAAGAGGGAAAAGTTGGGATACCCTGTTAAATGTGGAGAAATCGTTCCTAGTAGGAAGGAAATGAAAAGACTTCTTCCAAACCTCTACGATTACGATCTATTCGAAATACCAAAGAGATTTGAAAGCAACAGGACCAATATCATTTCCTTTAACCTTCCAAATGGAAAAAGCTACGAAATAGAATTTGAATTTCACGTTGTGAGAAGGGATGAAATGATCCAAACGATTGCCAAAGAATCGGGGCATAGGATAGAGAGAGAAGTTATACTAGATTACCGAAATGGAAAGCTAATTACGAACAGAGGGGAGAGAGTTTCAAAAGTTATAATAGCGAGCGATGGTGCAAATTCGAGAATTGCAAAATCTCTCGGTATATGGAACTATGAGATTTCCTCCGCGAAGCAGTATGTGATGAGAAATGTTGAATGCGATGAAAAAACAGTTTACATGTTCCTTGGAAAAAAAATCAGTCCCGGAGCATATGCTTGGATAATACCAAAGGGAAATGGAATTGCAAACGTTGGCGTTGGATTCAGGGCAAAATTCTCGAGTGAGAGTGTGCATAGAGTCCTTGATAGGTTTGTAAAGGAATATCCACATTCCTCAAAGTTTTTGAGGAGGGCAGAAGTTGTCAGCAAAGTTGGGGCAATCGTTCCCATTGATAAGCCTTTTGAGAAAGCCGTTTATGATAAAGTCGTCTTTGCAGGAGATTCTGCGAGCATGATAATAAGCCATACTGGAGGTGGGATTCCAATATCGATGATAGCAGGAGATCTAGCCGGAAAGGTCGTGAGCAGATATTTATTAGAGAACGGTAGGTTGGAAGAGTACGATGAGCTTTGGAAGAGATATTTGAGGAGTCGTCTTTTGACTTCTTATTTCTTCAGAAAACTCTGGGATCTTTTAGCTGAAAGAGAGGAAATATTTTTAAAACTGATGAAATTCGCAAGTGCAAAAGATTTGGAAAAAATCCTGCACTGTGAGATTCCTTGGAAGATCAAAATAATATATCCAATTTTGAGACTCATCATTTGATCTTTGGTTTCATTTTTTGCCAAGGGGAGACTTCTTGAAAAGTCTTGGAAATTCTGAGCACGTTTAGATCCTCGTATTTTCTACCAGTTATCTGCATCCCAATTGGCAGACCATCTCTGCTGAAACCAGCGGGGAATTGAAGCAGATAGCTGTCCAGTGAAGTTAATCGATTTCTTCAGGGCTTATTTTTCCTATCTCAAATGGCTTTACAGCCGTGGTAGGAGTTATTAGGAAATCGTATTTCTCGAAGACTTTCCTTAAAGCCCTCCAAAGTTCTAATCTCCTTTCCTCTATCCTTATGTAATCCCTATAACTTAACATCTCTGAAAGCGGTAGAAATCCAAGATAAGGAAGATATGTGACTTTTTTCCACTCTTTAAGTTTATCCGAGATGAAAGAAGTGAATTCCAAAACAACCTTAATAGTTAGCTCTCTTTCCAGACATGGAACCTTCAATTTAACTTCCTCAACCTCTCCAAACCTTTCAAGTTTAAAGGCAGTCCTTCTGACAACTTCTTCAAATTCCTTTCAGATAACTGAATCCATCGTCTGGTAAAGAATGAATGCCCCAAAAGTTTGTTTAAATCCGTAAAGCGAACAAAAACTAGCAGGTATTCTTATACTTCCTCCTCCATCATTCGCAGTTGCAACTGGAACCATTTCAGCCGCAACTGCAGCAGCTTCAATCTTGAACCGTAAGTCGTTCTTAACCCCCTCGTATCTGTATTGTCTTTAACAGCGACGGGAAGTCCAGCTAAAGGCTTTCCCTTCACTTCTTTCGCCTCTTTAATAGCATTTGGATTTAGTGTTACAAATGCATTTATCTTCGGATTTAGTTCCTTTATTCTCTCAAAGCAAATTTCAACGAGCTCTTCTGCTCTTATCTCTCCACCACGAAGCTTTTCAATCAGTTCAACAGCACTTTCCATATCATCACCTTAAGTAAAAATTTTTTTAAAAGTTTTGCAAAGTGCAATCATGCTTTCGAGGATCGAGATGGAAGTGCTTAGAAACGCTGAAGTTGGAGTCATCTATGACTTAGACGAGTTTTCAAAGGCTAAAGGAATGAACAGAGATGCCGTTATGAAGGCTATCTTTTTGCTAAAGGAAAAGGGATTTGCAGAGGTATTTGAAAGAAAGAAAAAGAGGTTAAAAGTGACCCCAGAAGGAAAAAGATATCTTTTAGAAGGATTTCCTGAGGAAAAACTAATCAGAATTCTTTCGGAAACAAACGAAATAAATGAGCTGAGAAAAAAGTTGGGAAAAGAGTTTGAAATAGCTGTTGGCTGGTTAAAAAAGAAGGGGTTGCTAGAGATATCGAATGGTAAATTAAAGTTGCTTGGAAGAGTTTTTTTGGAAGAAAAGGATGCGTTAATTTCCGTTGATAGAGGAATGGAAATAAATGAAGAAATTGAAAAAGTTCTGGAAAGGAGAAAGTTAATTGAAGTTGTGGAAGAAAAAGCGCTGAATTTTAGGATAAAGAAAAAACCGGAATTCGAATTGAAGGAAATTATAGGTGATCTAACAAAAGATTTGATAATAAGCGGTACATGGAAAGGGAAGGAGTTTGCAAAATACGACATCCAAGTTCCTTCGACTGAAATTTATGGTGGAAAAAGCCATCCATATGAGAGAATAATTCAGGAGTGTAGAAAAATCTTTCTAGACATGGGTTTCAAAGAAATAAAGGGAAATTACGTCCAGCTTGCTTTCTGGAATTTCGATGCTCTCTTCCAGCCACAGGATCATCCAGCAAGGGATATGCAGGATACTTTCTATCTAAATCGTTACGAGGAGATAGATTTTGATGGTGTTGAGAGAGTAAAGGAGACACATGAAAATGGCTGGATCACGGGTTCAACAGGGTGGGGAGGGGAATGGAGTTTAGAAAAGGCCAAACAACTTGTTATGAGGACCCATACAACTGCTATAACAATTAAATATTTGGCAAAAAATCCTGATCCGCCACAAAAGGCCTTTTGTATAGATAGAGTGTATAGAAGAGAGAGTATCGATGCAACACATTTACCAGAATTCGACCAACTTGAGGGAGTTGTTCTAGATAAAGAAGTTGGTTTTAAGCATCTCTTAGGTCTGCTCAAAACTTTTTTCACAAAGATGGGATTTGAAAACGTTCGATTTAGACCAGGCTATTTCCCATACACGGAGCCGAGTGTAGAACCTGAAGTTTACGTCGAAGATCTTGGCTGGGTAGAACTTGGAGGGGCAGGAATTTTCAGAAAAGAAGTTACAGAACCACTTGGCATAAAGGGAAAAGTCCTTGCATGGGGACTTGGAATTGGAAGACTTGCAATGCTCAAAATGGGGCTGAAGGACCTAAGAAAACTTTATTTGCCGGACATAAATTGGCTTAGAACTTTTCCGGTTATAAAAAAGTGAATTTTTAACGAAAAGTCTTTTTTTAAACTTTTCCAGGGAGATCTTTTACTCACTTTTTAAAAAATTGTGAAGGTTAAAAAATTGTGAGGAGAATTTTAATTTTATTTTTAATAAAACTTAATGATGTTTTATTTTCTTTTTTATATTATTTAAGAAATATTTTGAAAATAAAAAATTTTTTGATAAAATATAATCAATTTCAAAATTAAATTTAATTTTTAAATTTTTAATATTTCGTTGAATCTTATTTGTTACAAAATTAATGTAACAAAGAGAATTTTGTTAAAATAGACCTCCAACTCCCAACGATTTTTTCGCAATTCACCCTCCTTGCTTTCACGAAAATCGCTTTATTCATATAATTTTTGGAATAATCGAGTCGCTAAATCTCAAGGTTTTAGGTTAATCTAAATCGATTCATTACGAGATTTCTGTAATAAATTTATTCATAAATTTAATTAAATGTTATTAAGAAAACCAATGTCTATTAATCTTAAAAAATTAATATATGAAAAAGTTTTATTTTTTAATTAAATTATAAATTTAAATCTTTTTTCAATAATAGCAAAAATTTTATATCAAAAAGTATACTAAACATCATGTTCGTGAAAGTTTTGAAAGTTGAAAAAGCTGCCAAAGATGTTGCAACAATACACATAAATGCAAAATTCAACGCTCTTCCCGGACAATTTGCAATGGTATATGTTCCCGGCTATGAAGAAATTCCGCTTAGTTTTTCCTCTGAATCTTCCTTCACAGTTAAAGCCGTTGGTGAAACTACAAGGGCTCTTGTAGCATTGGAAAGAGGGGATATGATTGGAGTTAGAGGAGCTTTTGGAAGACCTTTTAGAATTAAAGATAACGCGCTTTTAATCGCGGGAGGTATAGGAATTGCCCCTTTAAGATTCCTGTATAAAAAGATTTTAGAAAATGGCTACAGTGCTAGAGTTATCTATGGGGCAAGGAGTTCTGATGAACTAGTATGGAAAGATTTCAAAAACGCAGCATATGCAACAGAAGATGGTAGCTTTGGGTTTAAAGGAACTGCAGTTGACTTGGTTGAAAAAGAACCGCTGGAAACATATTCAGCTATATACTGCTGTGGAAAAAGTGAGTTTTTGAAAAAGCTATATAAAATTTTTAAAGAAAGATTAGAGAAAAAGATTGTTGAATTTTCTTTGGAAAGATATATGCGCTGCGGATTTGGTGTATGCGGGTCTTGTGTTCTTGAAAATGGCATGAGAGTTTGTAGAGATGGTCCAGTTTTTAGCATGGATGAGTTAAGCATAGATGATCTCTAGTCTTTCAAAGTAATTCAAGCTTTGCAACTTACAAAACTCTTATTTTACCAGACAGATTAACTTTGTGCTTGAAGATCTTTTCTGTCCCAAATGCAAAAGGCTCAGAAAAAGATGCTCATGCAGCAGTACATTGGATAAAAACCTAAAGATTCTAATGCAAAATTACAAGGAATTCCTAAGACCTATCTTTGAAACCAAGGATGAAATAGTCTACTTTTGCGTCTTCGAACCTTTCAACGAAGTCCCTACTGAGTCATTGGATTTTCTTCCAAAAGAACTCGCATCTGTGCTCAGAAAAAGAGGGATAGAAAAGCTATATCCGTTTCAGAAAGAAGCAATGGAGCTACTAATCGCTGGAAAAAACGTTGTGATCACAGCTCCAACAGGCTTTGGAAAAACTGAGGCCTTCGTTATACCTATGCTTGAAAAGGTTAAAGAGGGGAAAGGGATAGTTTTTTACCCTACAAAGGCTTTAGCAAAGGATCAGGAGTTAAAAATAAAGGACTATGCAGAAGATTTGGGAATCAGAGTAGTGAGATTTGACGGAGATTCAAGCTTAGAAGAAAGAACAGCTGTACTGTCTGGGAAAGCCGATATTGTTCTAACAAATCCAGATATGGTCGATTATCATTTGAGAAATACTCCCGCTTTCAGAAACTTTGTAAGAGAAGTGTCTTTCATAGCAATCGATGAACTACATGTTTACACTGGCTTTTTTGGCTCCAACATGCACTATCTCATTAAAAGACTTGACAGATTTTCCGATTTTCAAATTGCATGCGCCTCTGCTACGCTTGCAAATGCAAAGGAGTTTGCAGAAGAGCTATTTGAAAGGGAATTCGTACATGTACATGGAGAGCACAGAAAAACAGTTTTAAACTTTGTAATGAGAGAGTGTAGCAACATCTATTCTGCGGTGAAGGAAATCGTAACCGCCTTTCCAAACAAAAAAATTCTGATCTTTGGAAACAGTTACAAGGTTGTCGAGACAATCAATTGGGTTCTCAGAAAATCCAAGATTCCTTCTGCAGTGCATAAAAGCGGATTAACAAAAGAATTGAGAAATGAGGTTGAAAGGAATTTTAGAGAAGGGAAAATAAAAGTTGTTGTTTCTACACCAACACTGGAACTTGGCATTGACATAGGGGATGTAGACATCGTTATATCCGAGCTTGTTCCGTATTCTCAATTTTTGCAGCGAGTTGGAAGGGCGGGGAGAAGAGGACAGGAGAGCATTGGAATTCTTTTGCTGAGAACCGATGATCCAATTTCCGCTTACTACAAAAGAAATCCAGAAGATTACTTCAAAGATCAGACAAATGGATACGTTGAGAAGGAGAATGAAGAAGTTAGAAAGTATCAGTTCCTTTCTATGATAGCTGAAAAAAGCACTAAACCTGAGGAATTAAGGTCTGAAGTTTTAAAACAACTGATTGATGAGGGACTTGTGAAAACTGGAATATTTCTCAACTTAACCGAGAAAGGGCTGAAATACTTAGAGCAATTCTCGATGCGAGGAATTGGGGAAAGAATTAAAATTTTTCATAATGGAAAGGAAATTGGGGAAAGAGTTTTGCCAATAGCTGTGAAAGAGCTATTTCCTGGGGCTGTAATAATACACAATGGTGTTAGATACAGGTGCAAAGAACTCGACCTTGAGAGTTTGCGTGCAGAGGTTGAGGTTGCGGATGAGGGGGAAGAGATAACGGATCCCCTTTACACATCGATTCCGAAGATAGTCAGCGTTGAAGATTCTATTTGCAATCCTGTGGAAGCATATTATACAACGCTTGAGATATCGATTTCTGTTCATGGTTATGTAAAAAGAGATATCTTCAGAGAAAGAAAGGAAATTTTCTACCTTGAAAAGCCGATAAATTTCTCCTTCCGCACAAAGGGGTTCATTTTTTCATGTCCATTTCCAGATGAGGGTGATGAAGAATTTTATGCTGGAAGCTTTCATGCTGTAGAGCACGTTCTGATCGAGTCGACCAATGCATTAACTGGTGGTGGTAGCAGGGAAATTGGTGGAATTTCTACAGCTGAAGGAGATATTTTTGTATACGATGGTATAATAGGTGGTAGTGGCTTAAGTAAACTGCTATTTAAAAGACTGGAAAAAGCCTTCAGAATTTCCTATGAGATTTTGAAAAATTGCGACTGCAAAAGAATAGATGGCTGTCCCAAATGTACCTATAGTTATCAGTGTGGCAACAACAACAGACCGCTGAGAAAGGATGGAGCGATAGAAGTTTTAAGTAAGATCATAGGTGGAGAAAAGAGAAGGACTGAGTGGGAGAAGTATAAGGAAAAGGGAGGATTCAGATATTATTCTAACTTTCCTCTTCTTTCATCAATCCCTTAACCATATAACAGATTCTTTCCAATTCCTCCTCTCTGCCTATTGCCTTCATTATTCCATAACATAGCTTTATTATCGCTTCCCTGTGTTCTATCTTCTGCTTGAAGATCTGGACTGGAGATATGTTCATCATTTCATACTCCCTGAAATACTCATTCTCGACACCCAAACTCTCTAAAAACTTTTTAATCTGGAAAAGCAGGAGATGTATATGTACAATTTCTTCTTTACCAAACTGACCAGACATAGAATTTCTTAGTTTTTTCGCAAATAAAGGTATCGTTTAAATCGAGAGAAAACGATTTATTTAAAAAGGAAAAAAAAGGCTGTGGAATGTGTAACACATCCTCTCATCAAAGAAGGAGTAATAGAGAGAAGAATTTATCAACTAGCGATAGCTACGAATGCTTTACTCAAGAACACACTCGTTGTAATTCCCACTGGACTTGGAAAAACCACAATTGCCGCTTTGGTTTTGGCTTCAAGACTTTTAAACGAAGAGGGGAAAGCTTTATTTCTTGCTCCAACGAGACCTCTGGTCGAGCAGCATGCAAATTTCTTAAAGAGAATCTTGAAGATTGATGAAAGAAAGATAGTGGCAATGAGTGGAGATGATGAGCCAGAAAAGAGAGTTAAAATGTGGGAATCTGCAAAGATAGTGGTTGCAACACCTCAGGTTGTCGAAAACGACATCATAGCGAACAGATTTTCTTTCGAAGATTTCGTCCTTCTAATCTTTGATGAAGCGCATAGAGCTGTTGGAAATTACAGCTACGTGTTCATCGCCAAAGAATACATGCAAAAAGCTAAAAAACCATTAATATTGGCCCTAACAGCCTCACCCGGCAGCGATCCGGAAAGAATAATGGAGATAGTGAAAAATTTATACATAGAAGGGATTGAACTCAGAACAGAGTTTGATGAAGACGTAAAACCGTATATAAGTGAAAAAGAAATTGAGTGGATCAGCATTGAAGTCCCTAAGGAAATAATTGCGATTAGAGAAAAGTTGGAGACGAGTATAAAGATCAGGCTGAAGAAGTTAAAAGAACTCGGATTCGAAATTCCTGAAAAGGCGACTAAAAGAGAGTTGTTGGAATTCCAGCAGTTAATTCAGGAAGAAGCTGCCAAATCACAAAAAACAGAATTGTTCGAAGCAATTTCAATTCTTGCTGAAATTCTAAAGCTTTCACATGCTATAGAGCTCATAGAGACGCAGAGTATCGAAAGTTTTAGGAGTTATGCGAGTAAAATACTGAAAGAGGGGACATCTAGAGGTTGTAGCAGGGCTTCAAAAAACATCGCCAACGATTCGAACTTCAGAGATGCTTTGATGCTCTCTCTTAGGATAAACAGAGAACATCCGAAGATTGTAAAACTAAAGGAGATAATTGCTGAGCAAATTAAAAGCAATCCAGATTCTAGAATAATCGTATTCACAAACTATAGAGATTCCGCCGATTATTTGGTTTCCGAGTTATCAAAGATTGCCCCGACTTCAAAGTTCATTGGACAAGCGGATAGGGAAGAGGAGAGGGGTATGAGGCAGAGAGAACAGATAGAAGTTCTGGAAAAGTTTAGAGATGGTATCTATAAAATACTAGTCGCAACTTCAATTGGCGAAGAGGGACTTGACATACCTGCAACCGATCTCGTCGTATTCTATGAAGCGATTCCCTCCGAAATCAGGGCCATACAGAGAAAGGGAAGAACTGGAAGAGGAAAGAAAGGGAGAATTGTTGTCCTAATGGCTAAAGGGACAAGAGATGAAGCATACTACTTCATAAGTCTGAGGAAGGAAAGAATGATGTATGAGAGAGTTAGAGAAGTAAAGGCGATGCTGGAAAAGCAGAAAAAATCTATAGAACAGCTAAAGCTGACGGAGGTCTCTGGAGTGAAGATAATTGTAGATTCTAGGGAATTGAGGAGTGAAGTCGTTAAGCTTTTACGCGACATGGGTGCGATGATAGAGGTTAAAAATCTAGATGTAGCAGATTACGTTCTAAGTGACAGAGTTGCTGTGGAAAGAAAGACTGTTGAGGATTTCAGCGAAAGCATAATAGAGGACAGACTCTTCCAACAACTGGTGAAATTAAAAACGTATCAGAGACCAGTGATCATAGTTGAAGGAGATAATTTATATCAACGTCTACATCCAAATGCGATTCGTGGAGCAATAGCTGCGATAGCGGTGGATTTCGGAATTCCAATAATAAGGACAAGAGATGAAAGGGAGACTGCAGAATTTCTGATGGCGATAGCTAGAAGAGAACAGGAGGAAAGGAAAAGAGTAGTGGTGGAGCACTATGGAAAGACAAAGAGAAGCTTGAAGGATGAACAGGAATACGTTGTATCCGCGATTTCCGGAGTTGGAGGGATTATAGCAAAGAACTTACTCGAGTATTTCCAGACAATCGAAAGAATAGCTACTGCAGATGAAAAAGAGCTGATGAAAGTACCGAAAGTTGGGGAAAAAACAGCAAAACGTATAAGACTTCTGATGACAACACCGTACAGCGAGGCGGAAAAATACGATGTTGAGAATCTCATTAAAAAACAGGAAGATAAGTCCTTGGAGATTGGATAGTATTTTTAAATTTTATAAATGTCCAACAAAAAGGAAATCTTTAAATCCAGAATGATGAAATTAGCTTATGCCACGGTAGCTCAGCCTGGAAGAGCACTTGCTTGGTAAGCAAGTGGTCCCGGGTTCAAATCCCGGCCGTGGCTTTTCATGATTTTTCAGGAGTTCTAATGTTTTTTACCTTCCAGAAATCCCCTATCTTAGGGCTAAAAATTAAAGTGAAAAAAATGTTTGAAAGCGTTAGAATAAGCAGAAAAAGAAAAACAAAAAACTCGGTTGCAAATAAGAGAGTAATTGCAGGAGAAAACATTGAAAATAATGCACCTGAGGCGTAGAAAATCGCAACTTTCTTTTTTGAAATTCTTTTTACACTTTCGGGTTTTGTTTTCAAACCAAGAACGGGAATCAGTTTGAAAGGTTTAAAAATTGGAATTTTAAGTTTTAAAATTGCAGATTTTCCGATATAGTAATAAAGAAACTCTATGCCAAAGAGTTTTCCTACAACGTAATGCGCTAGACAGTGAGTAAAATACCAAAAGCAGGTCCATGAGATAAGAAGAAACAGAAGCTTTTTGAAAGAAACAAAATTTAGGGAAAGAAAGAGAAAATAGAAAGCAATAGAGATTCCAATAATTTCGATTACGTTTCCGAGCCATATAGGTATTTTCCTGACCCTGGAATTCAAGTTTTGATCAACTTTGATCATAAAGAAAGATTTGATCCAAGCATGCGGGGGGAGGGATTTGAACCCTCGAACCCCTACGGGACTGGACCCTGAATCCAGCGCCTTTGGCCACTCGGCAACCCCCGCTCAAAGGTTTTGAGTTTCTTACGATATTAGCTTTTCGGTCTATTTTGGAAAGAGATAAGTGGGGGAATTTAAAATTTTTTTGATGAAGGGGAAGGGTTCAAGGTTTGAGAGGGAGCTAATAGAGGAGTTATGGAAAAATGGTTTTGCCGCGGTAAGAGTTGCTGGCAGCGGGGCATCACGCTATCCCTGTCCAGATGTTGTCGCAGGAAATGGTGATGAGTTCTTCGCTTTCGAAGTAAAGATGAGGAGCTCTTTGCCCTTCTATATTTCCTCAGATGAAGTTAAAAAGCTCCTAGAATTTTCCAAAAGTTTTGGAGCAAAGGCCTACATAGCTCTGAAACTTCCGAGAAAGAATTGGAGGTTTCTTAGAATTGAGGATTTAAAGGAAACTAACAGAGGTTTTAGAATAGATGAGGAAGTTTATGCAAATGGAAGAGACATCCTAGGCTTAAAAAATTTTTCGCAATCAAAAATTAGCTAATGGAGATTAGAAAAGTTTCTATCATCGCAGCTACGAGCAGCATTGGAATGACGAATTTGAAGAAATTCTTTACTGCTTTTTTAACGTGTTTTACTATCCCCTTTCTATTCCTTGCGAATTCGACACCGAGCTGAAAACCGTAACTACAGGCCAAAATTACAGCAGGTATTTCCAGAATTCCATGTGGTAAGAGTAAAAGTATGAACTTCAAAAGCCCAATTTTTTCGCCGATGAACTTTGCAAATAAACCGATTATGAGGCCATTGAGGAATAGAAAAAGAACTGGAACTATCCCAAAGAAAATTCCGAGGAGCATGGCAAAGAAAGATTTAACAGAATTGTTTATGAATATAAGAGCAAAGATCTCGATAAAGGATAATTTTGCCTGTGCGAAGCTTCTGAAGAACTCTTCTAAATTCTTCATCTCTCTTTTAGTTACTTCCGGATAAGTTTCTGCCAAATAATATCCAAGATAACAGGAGATTAGAAAAAGAAACGTTAGCAGAGAGTATATAAGTTTCAGCACAAAGTTTATTGTCTTCTCAATTTAAAAAATTTTTTAATCTTCGAGATCACTCATTTCATGTTCAAACTTATTCTTCCAATTGGACTTCTAATGCTCGCATTTGGAATCTATAACGCTTTGACGCTGCCAGCAAAAATAGAGATATACAGAATCGCTTTTCTGCATATTCCTTCTGCAATAACCTCTTACCTAGCATTTACAGTTTCCTTCTTCTATTCAATATCCTATTTGAGGAGCGGCGATTTAAAAAAGGATGCGATGGCAAACATTTCCGCAAAATTTGGCTTTATAATGATTGCAATCGCATTTCTAAGTGGAGCTATTTGGGCAAAGGAAACTTGGGGAGCTTATTTTACATGGTATGAGATACGGGAAGTCATAGTTCTACTGATGCTCTTCGTTTATGCCATTTACTTTTCGCTTCGAAACCTTGTTGAAGTTGATAAAGCGAGGATTTCAGCCATTTATTTGATAATAGCATACTTAACTGTCCCTCTAAGCTATTTTGCTGCCTTCTTTTCCCCCCTCCATCCTCGCCCCTTCGAAGTTGAACTTTCAGCCGAATGGCGTTTCAATCTTTTTCTAATGATGGTAGCCTTTTTCCTGCTCTATGCTTCCTATGTTCTAAGAGAATCCGAAAAGTTAAAACCAAAAAGCTCATAAAACCTAGAAATTTACATTCTTTAGGGCTCGTGGCCTAGCACGGATATGGCGGCAGCCTCCTAAGCTGCAGGTCGCGGGTTCAAATCCCGCCGAGCCCGCTATTTTTCAACAAATCGTACAATTTAAGGCAGAGGTCGACAAAATTCCTGTCAAATCTATTTCTTGGCCTAGACAAGGTAACCTCAACGATCTCCTTAACTCTTGCAGGTCTCTTCGATAAAACGAGAATGCGATCAGCTAAAAAAACTGCCTCCTCTATGCTGTGGGTCACATAGATTATTGTTTTCCTCGTCTTTTGCCATATCTTTACAAGCTCGCCCTGCATTTCCATCCTTGTTTGCGCATCTAGCGCGCTTAGTGGTTCATCCATGAGGAGGAGTTCCGGATCACAAACAAGAGCTCTTGCAAGCGCAACTCTTTGCTTCATTCCTCCGGAAAGCTCGTGTGGATAAGCTTTTTCGAAGCCCTCGAGTCCAACTACTTTTAGCATTTCCTTGGCCAATCTTAGAGCTTCATCTTTCGCAATTCGTTTCATTTCTAGTCCAAATATCACATTACCGATCACGTCTCTCCAAGGGAAAAGTGCATAATCTTGGAAAACCATAATCCTATCTGCACTAGGTTTACGAATGATTTTGCCTCTAAGTAAAACTTCACCCTCATAACTTTCTAAGCCTGCAAGAATTCGTAGCAGCGTTGTTTTTCCACAACCGCTGGGGCCAAGGATGCAGAAGAATTCACCCTCTTTTACAGAAAAATCTATATTGTCTAGTACCAGAAGATCTCCAAACTTCTTCCTCAACTCCGAAACCCTAAGAATTTCACTCAACTACAAGTCCCCTCCGCCATTTCAAAATTTTGCGTTCTATTAACCTGTATATCCCATCGAGCAAAAAACCAACAAGACCTATGCAGAGCATGTAGGAAATCACTATTTCTGGAGCATGATAAAGTCTCGCCATCTCTATCTGATAACCGAGCCCATATGCTGAAACGCCGAAGAGTTCAGCTGCCACAACACACATCCAAGCAACTCCCGAACCAACCCTTATTCCAGTCAATATCGATGGCATTGCTGCGGGGATTATGATCTTTTTGATAATCTCTACTTTATTCGCACCAAGCGTCATTCCCGCTTCGATATATTTTATCTCAACATTCGCAACACCATGTCTTGTGTTCAGCAAAACCGGAAAGAAAGCACCTATAAATATTATGAATGCTGCAGCCGTATGTGTAAGCTTTAATAAAAGAATCGCTATAGGTATCCAAGCAATTGGCGGAATTGGTCTTAGAAGTTCAACTATTGGTGATAAAATTCTCTCAAAAGTCTTTGAGTATCCCATCAAAAGCCCCGTAAGTACTCCAAGAATTACTGCGATTGAAAAACCAAATGCATAATGATATAGGCTGTAGAGGATATCTAGGGGCATATAAAAGCTTGGATCTTGGCCGATTAACAGTTTGAAGAAAGTAGGGATTACAATTGAAGGAGGAGCGAGAAGAAATGGATTACGTATTACGAGCCAATAAAAGATTTCCCAAACTATCAAAAAAATAGATATGGAAATGAACGTGAACTTCATGTTCATGAAATTCCCAGCCTCACTTTAATTTCTGGCAGAATTTTAATGGCTTCTTCGTAAATCGTTGTATCCACGACTTCTCTTGCACTCAACTTTATTACATTTCCACTTTGATCCCTAGTCACTCCAAGCTCATATTGAGCTTTACAAAGCTCTTCAAGACCCCTAATCCAAGTTTCATTTCTTGGATCTGTGTGGAAATTCGTGGTTCCAGGAAACTTTCTTGCGATCTCTTCATCTATCTTAAGCCATTTAATTAAAATTTGCACGATTTCATCCCGATTCTCCTCCTTTACCGCATATTCACTAGCTATTATATGTAATGCAACGAATTTTACTGCCAAATCGTAGTGCTGTCTTATGAAGTCCTCCCTCATCAACACAACGCAACATGGATGCATAGGTTTCATTTCGCTGGAATTCATTACAATCTTTCCATAACCTTCCCTAACAGCTATGTATGGAGTCGGATCTGGTACGAAAATAAAGTCGACTCCTCCGCTTTTCAGAGCTTCTCTTATTTCTGCTGCTCCACTTGCTGAAATTATTTCAGCTTTTATCCCATTTTCATTCAGCCAGCTGTTTAAAACAGTCCACTGAATTGAACCTGGAGGGTAAGTCATTATTTTTTTCCCATTTATCGACTCAAAACCTCTGAAGTCCAAATTAGGTAGAGCTACGAGAGATGAACCTTCAACGTTTGCGACTGCAACTATTTTCGCATCAAAACCCCTAGATATTATTGAAAGTGGCGGTGCTGCGCCTACATAAGCTATTTCATGTTGTCTTGCAGAAAAGGCTTCCATCTGTGGTGGCCCAGAAGGAAATGAGGTTGTTATAAGCTTTTTTCCAAGAACTTTCTCATCCCATCCCTTTTCGATTATAACAAAGAGAGCTACATGATGCCATCCTGGCTGATAGCTAACTTTAATCTCTGTTACTTCCCTTTCCTGCATGCATCCTAGAAAAAGAAGGATGATAGATACTAGGAGTAGCAACCTTTTCATATTCAAAATTTTGAGCAGAGTTATAAATATTTTTCCCAATTATACAAAAATTTTTCCTAGTTCGGAAAAATTTAAATACAATTTTTCCCAATAGTATTATGAACGTCATGGAAATGATTTTATTCCTCATCCTAGCTGAAGATTTTGGAAAGGCGTTGGAAAAAATTATTAGAGAAGATTTAAAGATGGATGTAAGGGAATTTGCGAGAAGGGCAAAGATTTCTGAGAGTACAATCTACAAGTTGATCTCTGGTAAAAGAGAGCCAAATTTGAGGACGTTGAGACAGATAATTAAAGGTATGAAGAGGATTTTTGGTGAAGACAAAAAATTCATTGCAGTGATAGCTTCCAGACCCGTGCTCAACTTACTCCTGAACTACAGTATTGAAATCGATGGAGAAAAGATTACGATCAGAGAGTATCCTGCCAATTCTTTTGAGGATGCCATAGTTTCGGCTGTAAAGGCTGAAAGAGATGGTGCCAAAGCGATAGTTTGTGCCCCAATATTGAGTCCGACGCTTGAAAAGCTAGTTAAAATTCCAATAGTTACAATAATTCCGAAGGAAGACTTAATGAGAGCAATAGAACTCGCAGCACAAAAAGTTGTATCCCAAAGGTAGAATTAAGTTTATTTGCAAAAAGCCTAGGAATTTTATGGTCTCAGTTGAAGACGTGTACCACGTTGCAAGACTTGCAAAGTTGCTGATTTCTGAAGATGAGGCAGAGCAGTTAAAAAAAGAGTTTGAAGAGATACTCGCCTATTTTGACATCCTAGATGAGATAGATGAAAACGTTAAGCCCACATTTCATGTTCTCGAAATAAGCAATATTTTCAGAGAAGACGATCCCAAAAAAGGTTTGGACCAGAGCGAAGCATTGTTGAATAGTCCGAGGAAAGAGGAGGGATTTTTTGTCGGACCAAAGGTGGTAGAGTGAGGATATCTGAATGGATGAAAATAGTTGAGGAAAAAGGTTGTTTTGAGGCTGTAAACAAGCTTCTTGAAAGAATAGAAAGAAGCGAACTGAACGCTTACATAACTGTTTGCAAAAAAGAGGCTCTAAGGCTTGCTGAAGAATTCGACAAAGGGAATTTGAAGGGTAGACTTGCAGGTATCCCCGTTGCTGTCAAGGACAACATAACCACTAAGGGAATAAGAACTACCTGTGCCTCAAAGATGTTGGCCAATTATATTCCCGTCTTCGATGCACATGTAGTTGAAAGACTAAAGGCTGAGGGAGCAATAATAATTGGAAAGACGAACATGGACGAGTTTGGAATGGGCACCACAACTGAGACTTCTTACTTCGGAGTCGTTAGAAATCCTTATGACTTAACTAGGGTGGCTGGAGGTAGTAGTGGAGGAAGTGCTGCGGCAATTGCAAATGATGAAACTGTCCTCGCACTGGGAAGTGATACTGGTGGTAGCATAAGATGTCCTGCAAGTTTTTGCGGGATTTATGGATTAAAACCAACCTATGGACTTGTCTCAAGATATGGATTAATTCCATATGCGAATTCGCTTGAGCAAATAGGCCCAATGGCTAGCAGCGTTGAAGATCTGGCCCTTTTACTTGAAGTGATCGCGGGAAGGGATGAGAGGGATTCGACGAATTCTGGAAGGAGTTTCTTTTTCAGAAGGGAAAAAGTTGAAAGAATTGGAGTTATAAAGAACATGAGTGCTGAAGAGGTTGTTATGGATAGATTTTACGAAGAAATAAACAAGTTTGAATACGAAGAAGTGGAATTACCTTCTTTGAAATACGCTCTCGCAGCTTATTACATCATAGCGATGAGCGAAGCCTCTTCAAATCTGGCGAGATACGATGGAATTAGATACGGTCATCATTCAGCCCAGCTATCATCCTGGAGCGATTACTGCTCGAGAGTTAGAGCAGAAGGTTTTGGAATGGAAGTAAAGAGAAGGATCATGCTTGGAAGTTATACACTTTCAGCTGGTTATTATGGCAAATACTATCTCAAAGCTCTTAGAGCGAGGACGCTGATAATAGAGGACTTTAGAAGAGCTTTCAGCAAGTTCGATGTACTAGTGTCTCCAACGATGCCATCCTTACCGTTTAAGATTGGGGAGCTAAAAGATCCACTTACAATGTACAAAATGGACGTGAACACTGTACCAGTAAACCTCGCAGGTCTTCCTGCCTTAAGCATTCCGATAGGTTTTGTAAAAGGTCTACCAGTTGGTATGCAAGTGATTGGTAACTATTTCGAGGAGAACAAATTACTTAGCTTTGCTAAGATGATTGAAGAAAATTAAATTTGTACCTACCATCATTAACTAATAATAAGGAAGATGTTTCTGATGAAGAGATCGTGAGAGGTTATGAAATTCTGGAAAAGATTTTGCTGAAAAGTGCCAAGAAAATAGAGATAAAGAGATTTTTGATCCAATGGAACTAAGGGAAATATATTACAGCGGCTTTTTACGTGCCAGACTAAGGGGGAAAAGGCTTATGCCTTGCTTAGGGAAGCGATGAAGGATTCCGAATTGGGGAGTGGAGGTTGAGATAAGCGAAGAGGAACTTGAGCTGGCAAAGATGCTCTTAGAGCTAGTTTGGAGGCAATAAAATGAGTTGTCGATTTTGTTGAAGAGAAAGGAGAAGAATTATACGAGAAAGTTACAAAGCTAGGAATTGAAGGCGTGATTGTGAAGAAGAAGGACAATTTGGTACAGGTTTTTCTTCAGATTTTATTTATTGGTTCTATAAAAAATTATTGGAAATTGAAATAAAAGAGCCACATTTTGAGATTGAAACTAAAACAGCTGCGCACCGGTGCAAACCAATTTATGTTTGCGAAGTGGAATATTTAGAAGTTACAAATGATTTAAAACTTCGCGCACCGGTTTTTCTAAGACTTAGAGATGATAAAAGTCCTGAAGAATGTGTATTGGAAAATTTAAGCTGAAAAATTTTGAAAGTGATGTAGAGAAAAATTTAAATCCAGATGATGTGTGCTGAGCATATCTCAAGAAGTTGAGCTGTTGTGAGATTATGATGATAGAGAAACTGGAGGAAAGAAAAGAACAGCTTGAAAGGGAACTGCAAGAATTCATAAAGAGGAGGGATGAGCTGAACCAGATTGCGAGAGAAAGTGCGAAGAAGAGGGATGAATTGAACAAGGAAGTCAAAGAGCTAGTGAATAAAGTAAGAGAGCTTAGAACGAAGAGAGATGAATTAAACAACAAAGTGAGGGAATTGAAATCGATGAAGAATGAGCTTTACAAAGAGATAGACAAACTCTATAAGGAGCTCGATGATCTCAGAAAGAACATAGACAAAGGAGGAAGACCGTTAGGAGAGATAGAGAGGGAAATCAGGAGACTCGAGTTCAAACAACAGACTACTGTAATGACGATAGAAAAGGAGAGGGCTCTAATAGAAAGAATATCAAAGCTGAAGAGAGAGCTGGAAGAAAGAAAAGCCCAGCTCGAAAAACATGAGGAGTTCAGAAAATTGATAGCTAGAATTAGAGAGCTTAAAGACAAAGTAAGGGTTTTGAATTCAGAAATAAAGGCTTATGGTGATGAAGCTGACAGATATCATGCAGAAATCACTGCAATAGTCAGTCAACTGGATGAAAAAAGAAAGTTGGCAGATGAAATGCATGCAAAATTCACGGAGAGCAGAAAAGAGGCTGATAAGTGCCATGAAGAGGCTTTGAAGAGAAAGAGAGATATAAGAGATCTGGAGAAAGTTATAAAGACGCTGAAGTCAAGACAGTATAAGACAAAGGAGCAACTGGAAAGGGAAGAGCTAATAAGAAAGGCGAAGGAGATCTACGAAATGTTCAAGAGAGGAGAAAAGATAGACACGGAAGACCTCCTCATACTACAAAGAGCTGGGCTGATCTGAAGTTGTATCCCATTTTCAGCGCCTTTATATTCATCTCAGCATTCCTCATAGTCTCCCTTATCACTTCTTCAACATGCTCGAGCTTAAAAGGCATTTCAAAAAGAGAGAGTAAAATCCCCACCATCACTACGTTTGTCGCAACAACATCTCCGAGCTTCAGAGCTATGTCGGAAGCGGGGACAACATAGACTTTCTTCGCTATTCTTCTCAAGTTCTCTACAATCTCTTCCAGCTCAGGATACTTTCCAAGACCCACTGTAACGGATGGAGGAATTATTTTCCTTGAATTTAAGATTACCGTAGTTCTTTTACCTATATACTTCGCATACCTTAAAGCCTCAACAGGTTCCAGTGCTAAAACTATATCCGCAGAGCCTTCAGGGATTAGAGGGGCAAAGACGTCTCCTATTCTGACGTGTACTTCAACACTTCCTCCACGCTGAGCCATCCCATGGGTTTCAGCAGATATTACATTCAACCCAGCCTTAAGTGCAGCCCTCGCAATTAAATGAGCTGTAGTAATCGCCCCTTGTCCTCCAACTCCTAGAACTAAGATGTTCAGTTTCATGGTTGAAAAAAAGTTCAAAGGTTTTTAGATTTTCTCTTAAGATGGACCAAAAAACCTTCACCAAATCTCGTTAAAGAAATTAATTCCATTTCTTTCGGCTTTTCAAAAGACCTCCCATCGCATATCGTTGGCGAATTTGCTCCCCCAATTATGATCGGGGCGTAATAGATGAAGAGCTCGTCTACCAAATCCTCTAGGAACAAGGAAGAAATCAGAGTCCCACCACCTTCAACTAGAATTTTTCTCACACCTTTAGCATAAAGGTATTCAAGCAGGGCTCTTAAATCCACTCTTTCATCACCAAAAACCACAACTTCAGCCTTCTTCGATATTCTATAAACCCTTTCCTTATCCGCAATTCTCGCAACTGCAACAATCACATCTCCACTGAGCACTTCAGCATTTTCCGGAATTCTACACTTACTATCCACCACAACTTTTAACGGATTTGCACTCTTTCCTTCTAAAATCCTCTTTTTTCTGAGTTCCTCGCTTTTAACATTCAGCTTCGGATTGTCTGATAGAATCGTTCCTATCCCTACCATTATCGCATCAACACTAGCCCTGAGCTCATCCACCCTTTTTAAATCTTCCCTGCAAGATATTTTCATCTGTACCCTTCTTTCATCGCTTATCTTACCATCTATACTCGCTGCAACGTTAACGATCACATAGGGTTTCATGAAGAGAAAACGTTTAGGGAATTAATTAGATATCCTTATAAAGCTATGAAGAAAAGAGTTGCGTGCAAAGTCTTCAGTTATTTATTTCAATAGCTATCACCCTAATTCTTGCGAGGAAACTTGGAATCGGAATTTCCCTCCTTATCTCATCCTTTATCTTAGGAATTTTCACAGTAGGATTTAATGGCTTAATAAACTGCTATCTCCAGCTTCAGAGTGTTGAACTAATGCTCGTTGTCTTCCTAACTTACACCTTAGCCAATACCATGGATAACACTGGAATGCTGGAAAAACTTTCAAAATCTCTTAACGAGTCTTTTGGCTCACTGAGCATAGCATTGATCCCACTACTCATCGGCTTAATCCCAATGCCCGCCGGAGCTCTGGTTTCAGCTTCCATGCTTTTACCAATAACAAAAGATTCCAAAATTTCTCCAGAAAAATTGACTGTAATAAATTACTGGTTCCGGCATGTATGGACACCGGTATGGCCTCTCTATCCTTCAGTAATCATAGCTTTAGCAGTTCTTGGCGTACAATATGAACACTACCTTTTTGCAACTCTTCCAATTGCATTGGTCTCCTTTATTTTGGGTTTTACTCTGCTCAGAGGTCTGAGTTTTAACCTTAAAATCAGTGGACTGAGAAAGATGGTATCAAGTCTTTACCCAATCTTCATCCTTCTAGCCCTTTACCTTATAACTAAGATTCTCTTGCTATCAATCGCAGTTTCCTTATTAATGGTAATAATTTTGGAAAAGGAAAAACTGAGAAATTTTAGAAGAGTTATTAAAAAATCTCTGGACTTCAGAGTCTTAATCCTGGTTTTTGCTGTTATGGGTTATAAGAACATAATACAGCTCAGCAATTCTGCAAGAATTCTCTACGAAGAAATGAGCTTTGTACCATTAGAGATCTCAGCTCTTCTTGTTTCATTTCTCGTTGGCTTTTCAACTGGTATAGAAGTGAGTTATTCTTCAATTTCTCTACCAATATTTCACGAATTTGCAAAAGATCCTGGAAATCTACTCCTTTTAATCTCCGCAGGCTTCTTTGGAGTCATGCTTTCTCCATTCCATCTCTGCTACGCATTGACAGTTGAATATTTCAAAGCAAAGTTTATGAATTGCTATAAAATGCTGATAAAACTAACCCTTCCCAGCATCTTAATTTTATTAATCCTTGCTTTAATAATTTAAGAGTGTGCTACGACGATGAGTTTACCAAATCCTTCCTTTATCTCAGCCTTTATTTTTTGACCCTCAAAAACCTTCTCAAGAAAAGTCTTTACAAATTTCTTTACTTTCAAATCGTTTAAAACCAGTGTGTAAATACCCTTTTTTTCGACTTTTATTTCATACCAGTTCGCTTTCTCAACGTAACTCAAAATTTTTTCTACTGTATCTATACCTTTCAGTTTATACTGCATCGCATGGCTTAATCCAATTTCCTCCATCTTTTCCCAGAATTCGTCGCTGTTCACTTTTTCAATCTCAGAAAAAATAACTCTCCAATGCTCGATGTCCAATATTATATGCTGTTTCTTTGCTAAATAATCTATCCAAATTTTTAGAGTTTCAACGTCTATACCAAGATTGAGGATTTCATAACCCAGTTCAATAAACTCTCTAATTATTTGGCTCGCAGATTTGCCTGTTTTTAAGCACAATGAATTTATTTTTTCCTTACTTTCCTCATCCAGCGATATACTAAGTCTCTCAACCATATATATCCTAATTTTTAATAGATTGTTACAAGTATTTAAATTTAATCACGAATGATGCTTAAATAGTATGAATTTTTCTATCAAAATCGGTTTTAGCTGCAATATTAATAAATATTAATATTAGATAATTTCAAAATTAATGAATTTAATTAAAAGGACGCATGCCCGAAACCATCATAAAAATGCCCAAAAAATCCAAAAAGAAAATCTAAAGCCAGATTTCAAAAATGCTGTCCTTTTGCTACTACCTCAAAGAATAAG
>JAWAQR010000012.1:0-36587 GCA_038893835.1 Archaeoglobaceae archaeon | reverse complement strand
AGAAACTGCGATGGAATTAGGTTTTAAGAAGTACTGGTGATCCTATGAGCGTTGATACACTTTCAAATGCTATAATAGCGATAAGAAATGCTGAAATGGTTGGAAAGAAGTACTGCGAAGTGATGGCGACAAAGCTCGTTGGAAACGTGCTTAAAGTTATGAAAAACCATGGCTATATAAAGGGCTACGAATTCGTGAAAGAGGGCATCAAAGGGAAGTTCATCGTCGAACTCACGGGGAACATAAACAACTGTGGTCCAATAAGGCCAAGGTTTTCTTCAAAGGTAACAGAATACGAGTTCTACGAAAGGAGATTTCTTCCAGCTAGAGATTTTGGAATTCTGATAGTCTCGACAACTAAGGGAGTGATGAGTCAAAAGGAGGCTAAGGAGCTAAGACTTGGAGGTGTTCTTCTTGCCTTTGTCTACTGAAAGGGAATACATAAGTGTTGTGAAGATTCCAAGTGATGTAGAAGTGAGCGTTGAAGGCGATACAATTTCAGGCTATGTTGTAAGAGTAAAAGGGCCTTTGGGCGAGAATTCGAGGAAGTTCAAGTTCAGAGAGATATTCATAGAGAAGAATGGCTCGGAAATAAGGATATATACATCAAATAAAAAGGCGAAATATAGGGCAATGGTTGGAACTTTTACTGCTCATATAGAAAACCTGATAAAAGGAGTTAGAGAAGGCTTTGAATACAGACTCAAAGCTGTATATGCCCACTTTCCGATGAAAATAAGGGTTTCGGGTAATGAAGTGATCATTGAAAACTTCTTGGGTGAAACTACACCTAGAAGAGCGAAAATAGTTGGTAGAGCAAAGGTTGAAGTCAAAGGACAGGAGATAATAGTTAGGGGAGTTGACATCGAGGAATGCGGTCAAACTGCTGCAAATCTTGAAAGGGCTACGAGAATAAAACAGAAGGATAGAAGAGTTTTCCAAGATGGTATCTACATAGTGAAAAAACCTTAGGTGGTTGAAATGAACATAAAAGCACTTTTGAGATTGAGAAAAAGATTAAAATCAAGAAAACCGGAGTTCAGGAGGTATTGCTGGGATAGAAAGCTGAAATTGAGAAGAAAAAGCTGGAGAAAGCCAAGAGGTCTAGACAATGCGATGAGATTGGAATATGGAGGAAAATGGTCGGGGAGAAAGAAGGTGAAGATAGGTTTCCGTGGACCAAGGCTGGTTCGTGGGTTGCATCCAAGTGGATATGAAGAAGTGCTCGTTTACAATGAAAAGCAACTTGAAACTCTAAATCCAGCAAGACATGCTGTGAGGATTGCGAGTTGTGTTGGTTTAAGAAAAAGAGTTTTGATCGAAACAAAAGCTAAGGAAAAAGGATTAAAGATTCTGAATCCGTTAAGGTGATGCTCATGAATCTAAGTCTTCAAAGAAGACTTGCAGCTGAAGTTTTGAAATGTGGGAAAAACAGAGTATGGTTTAATCCGGAGATGCTTGAAGAAATATCCACAGCATCGACCAAGCAGGATATAAGGGAGCTGATAGAAAAAGGGGCGATAAAAAAGAAGCCTTTGAAAGGTGTTTGCAGGTTTAGGGTAAATCTGAGGAGAAGGAAGGGAAGAAGGAGGGGACATGGAAGTAGGAAGGGTAAAAAGACAGCCAGAATGCCAAGAAAGAGACTGTGGATTATGAGAATCAGGGCTTTGAGGAGAAGATTGAGAGAGTTAAAGAAGAATGGAGAAATAGATACGAAGACTTACAGGATGCTATATAGAATGGCAAAGGGTGGAGCTTTTAGAAGTGTAGCCCATCTCGACTCGTTTGTGCAAGAGATCAAAAGGTGATCTCATGGCTAAAGGTCCAAGGTATAAAGTTCCGCATAGGAGGAGAAGAGAAGGAAAGACAAATTATAGAAAGAGATTAAAGCTCCTTCTTTCAAAGAAACCAAGGCTTGTCGTTAGAATAACGAATCAGAGAGTTATAGCCCAGATAATTGAATACAGACCTGAAGGAGATAGGGTTCTTGCAGCTGTAGATTCGATGAAGCTCAGGGATTATGGATGGAATGGGGACTTGAACAACACTCCAGCCTGCTATTTGACGGGAATTTTGATCGGTAAAAAAGCTCTGGAAATTGGAATTAAAGAAGCAATTCTAGATATAGGTCTGAGAACTCCAACAAAGGGTGCTAGGGTTTTTGCAGTTCTTAAAGGGGCAGTGGAGGCTGGACTGCAGATTCCACATGATGATGAGATTCTCCCAGATGAGTATCGCATTCTTGGAAAGCATATAGCTGATTATTACAGAGAGCATCCTGAGAAGTTTAGCGAGTATGAGAAGAGAGGATTTAGTCCTGAAAGATTGCCAGAGCATGTTATGGAAGTGAAGACGAAGATATTAGGGTGATAGAATGGAATGGGTGCCAAGAACTAGGCTTGGAAAGCTTGTTGCTGAGGGAAAGATAAGGACAATAGACGAAGCCTTGGCAAGTGGATTGCCGATTAAAGAACCGCAAATAGTTGATTTACTTCTTCCTGAGCTGGATGAGGACATCTTGGAGATTTCAATGGTACAGAGAATGACGGATAGTGGAAGAAGGACAAAGTTCCGTGTAACTGCGGTTGTTGGCAACAGAAATGGCTATGTTGGTGTTGGTGTTGGGAAAGCCTCCCAAGTTGCACCAGCAATTCAGAAAGCTGTTGAAAATGCAAAGATAAACATTTTCCGCGTCGAAAGGGGATGTGGATCATGGGAATGTGGTTGTGGAACGCAGCACTCTGTTCCATTTAAGGTTTCGGGTGTCTGTGGAAGTGTTAAAGTAACCTTAATCCCAGGACCAAGGGGACTTGGAATCGTAGCTGCCGATGTTGCTAAGAAGGTTATAGAACTTGCAGGAGTAAAAGATGTCTGGTCTATGACTAGTGGTGAAACGAGAACGACTTTAAACTTTGCAATGGCTACTTTTGATGCTCTGAAGAGAACTTGTTTCATGAAGAGGTGAAAAAATGATCGCAGTAGTTCGTTTAAGAGGAACTGTTGATGTGCACAGAAAGATAAAAGAAACGCTTCGTCTTTTGAGACTTCACAAAAGATATCATTGCGTTGTCGTTCCAGACACTCCATCCTACCGCGGGATGCTACAAGTTGTTAAGGATTACGTTGCTTATGGTGAGATAGATTCAGAAACCCTTGCCATGCTCCTCAGACATCGCGGAAGATTGAGTGGCAATGTTCCATTAACAGATGAATACGTTCAGAAAAATACACCTTATAAAAGCATAGAGGAATTTGCAAAAGCTGTGATTGAAGGAAAAGCCAAGCTTTCAGATATACCAGGATTAAAGCCAGTTTTTAGACTTCACCCGCCTAGAAAAGGTTTGAAAAACATAAAGTGGCATTATCCGCGAGGAGATCTTGGAAAGCATGGTAATATAAAGGATCTACTTTACAGGATGAGGTGATATTATGCCAAAACTTAGGGTTAAAAAATATCGTGGATCAAGAACCTGTGGTGGTGGGAGTCATAAGAAGCGCAGAGGGGCTGGACATCGTGGTGGAAGGGGAAATGCTGGGGTTCACAAGCACAAATATCTGAAATTCCTAAAACTTGCAAAGCTGGGTTTGTATGAATTCGGAAAACATGGATTTACAAGACCAAGAGCTGTAGTTGAGGAATTCAGTAGAGAGAAAATTCTGATTTCTAGGCTTAAAGAGCTGAGGGATGAAGGAAAGCTAGATGAAAGGACTTACAGGTTGCTAAAATCGAAGACAGAGATAAACGTTGGAGATCTGGATTCGATAATAGATACGCTGGTAAATCTTGGCTTGGCGGAAAAAAGAGGAGATAAATATTTTGTTAACCTCGAACAGCTCGGTTATTCGAAATTGCTTGGCTCTGGAAACGTTACAAAGGCGATAGAGGTTAAAGTTGGGAAGGCCACAGAAAAGGCAGTTGAAAAGCTAAGAGCGGTAGGTGGTGGGGTAGTGTAAAATGGATTCCCTTATAAGGGCTTTAAAACCGTATCTTGAAAGAATTCCAAGTGTAGAGCGTCCTGTAGGGCATGTGCATTTTAGGCAGAAGTTCATGTGGACTTCCGCCATTTTGATACTCTATTTTATCCTCTGCAACGTCCCAGTCTTTGGATTATCTCCAGAATCGATAGACATATTCGAAGCTTATCGAGCCCTATTTGCAGGTGCCAGTGGTTCAATCCTGGCATTGGGCATAGGTCCAATTGTTACGGCTTCGATAATACTCCAACTCTTAGTTGGAGCAGGAATAATTAAGCTGGATTTAACTAATCCCGAGGATAGAGCGGCTTATCAGGAATTTCAGCGTTTCTTGGTATTCGTGATGATCGCAGTGGAAGCTTTTCCACAGATCGTTACAGGATTTCTAGTTCCAGATTCTAGGCTTGCTGAAAAACTTGGAGTCCCAATAGAGTTTATATCTTTTTTAATCTTCATTCAGTTGTTCATCGGTGGAGTTTTGATCGTCTACATGGATGAAGTCGTTTCAAAATGGGGAATTGGAAGTGGAGTCAGCTTATTCATCCTTGCTAGTGTTTCTCAAGCTATCATCATCGGACTTTTCAACTGGATTGTGCCACCAAACCAAGTTTTACCTGCTGGAATAATTCCAAGATGGATTTATTTTGCCCAAAACTATCCAATAGACTTTCTGCTCAGTGGAAATGGGCTGATAATGTTGTTCCTTGAAGGTGGAATTCTTGCATTGATAACTACTGCATTGATAATCTTGCTTGTTGTCTTCTTTGAAGGTACGAGAGTTGAAATTCCAATAGCCCACTCGCTTGTGAGAGGGGCAAGAGCAACATTTCCGATAAAGCTGATCTACGCAAGTGTTCTGCCCATGATATTTGTTAGGGCTTTGCAGGCAAATCTAGTTATGTTTGGGCAAATACTCTATTCAAGGGGTATAACGATTTTTGGCGAATACGTTGGCAATCAGCCTGTTAGCGGGATAATGTTTTTCCTTTCACCTATCAATAGTCCCTATGATTGGGTTCCGGAGCTTGTAAGGTCAAAAGGAGCGGCTTTTGCAACAATCCCAGATTGGGCAATTTATTTACATTTGCTGATCGATGCTCTAATCCTGATTGGAGGAGGAATACTTTTTGCAGTTTTTTGGGTACAAACAACTGGAATGGATGCCAAGACTGTTGCAAGTCAGATAGCAAGATCTGGAATGATGATCCCGGGGTATAGAAAATCTCCAATTGCCCTGGAAAGGTTGCTGGAAAGATACATACCGAAGGTAACGATAATAGGAGGTGCGCTTATAGGTCTTCTTGCCCTAATTTCAAACTTGCTCGGAACAATAGGCAACGTTGGCGGGACTAGTTTACTTCTAGCTGTGAGCATAGCTTATCGCTTTTACCAAGACCTTACGAGGGAGCAGCTAACTGAAATGCATCCTCTGTTGAGGAGGATGCTTGGTGAAAAAATATGAGGAGCTTTATATCTAAGATTATAATGATATTTGGCTTTCTTTTATTCTTCGGAATAATTTTGAGTTACGAGTTCAGAATACTTCTCGCTCTTGTAATAGAGATGATCTTTTCACCATTCACAGGGCTTAAGTTCCACGAATTGGTGATGGTAATGGCAATACTGACAGCCCTTTATTCCAATTTGATCCAAAAGTATACGGTGAACTACGAAAAGATGAAAGAACTGCAGAAGAAAATTTCAGCCTATCAAAAGGAATACATTGAAGCTGTGAAGCAAAAGAATCAGTATAAGCTGAAACAACTTGAACAGAAAAAAGAGGAAATGAGAATTCTACAGAGCGAGCTTATGAGCATGCAGTTTAAACCAATGTCTTACACATTCATCGTTTCAATACCAATCTGGGCTTGGCTTTGGGAGAGGGCTTACCTGAGCTATAGAAACGTTAAATTTGGTGAACCGATCGTTGAAGGGTTCCATATAAACAACGAACTCTTCGAAATAGTTTCCCCATTCTGGGGAACGATTCACGTTTACGAGTTCGTAGCAATTTTTCCATGGTGGCTTATCTGGTATATTCTTTGCTCCATTATGTTCGGTCAGGTGCTTAAAAAGTTGCTGAAGGTGGGAATTTGAAGATAACGATTTCTGGACCACCTGGAAGCGGAAAAACAACTGTTGCAAAGATTTTGAGTGAAAGATTAAAGATTAAGCTGATCTCAGCTGGAAGTATCTTCAGACAGCTCGCATCTGAGAGAGGTATGAGCGTTGAAGAGTTCAGCAAGTTTGCAGAAGAAAATCCAGAAGTAGATTTGCTCATAGACAGAATTCAAAAGGAAGTTGCGGAAAGGGAGAAAGATGCGATAGTGGAGGGAAGACTTTCTGCATGGATGGTTAAAGATGCGGACCTTCGAGTTTTAATATTTGCAGATGCCGAAGTCAGATACAGCAGAATTGCAAAGAGGGAAGGAAAAGACATTCAGATAGTTCGCAAAGAGACGAGGATGAGGGAGGAAATGGAGAAAAGGAGGTATCAGAAGTTCTACAATATCAACGTCGATGATTGGAGTGTATATGATTTGATCATAAACTCCACGAGGATTTCTGCAGATAAAATCGCGGAAATCATAATAAATGCTTTAAAATGAGAGGGATTTACATCCTCTGGCTTAGGGATTTGAAAAGATATACAAGAGCTAGGAGCAGGTTTTTTGGTTCTCTTGCAACACCATTCTTTTTCCTACTTTTCTTTAGCCTGGGATTTCGCAGAGCAACTTTTCCCTCTCTAGAAATAGACTACATAGATTTCCTAACCCCTGGAATAGTTTCGATGGTCCTGATATTTTCCGGAACTCTTTCAGGTGTTTCAGTTGTTTGGGATAGGCAATTCGGATTTCTACGTGAGATAATGGTTGCACCGGTTAGCAGGATGGTCATAGTCCTCGGCAGAACTCTTGGTGGTGCGACGATTGCAACAATTCAGGCTTCAATTCTTTTAGCCTTATCAACTCTCTTAGGTTTTAAAATCGATCTCTCATCAATCCCGATCACTGCTTTAACGATTTTTCTTTTTTCAATGCTCTGCACGGCAACTGGAATCGCAATTTCTTCAATAATGACAGACATCCATGGATTTCAGTTGATAGTGAACTTCTTCGTTTTTCCAATCTTCCTCCTTTCAGGAGCGATTTTTCCGATTTCTGAGCTTCCTGAAGCGATTGTATTCGCTTCAAAGCTCAGTCCATTCACCTATGGAGTAGATGTGGTTAGATGGGCGATGGTTGGATTTACAGTCTTTGATCCAATTCTGGACTTCGTTGTCATCGCACTATATCTTTTTTTAATTCTCTCCTTGGCCTCCATTTTGTTCTCCAGAACGGAAGTGAGATGAGATCACGATTCCTTTCTTTAATTCACTTTCCAGAACTTCTTCACCTCTGATAAAAACTTTCTTTGGAAAAATAGCCTCAAAACCCTCATATGGTGTCCAAGAGCATTTTGAGTGCAAAAATTCTGCCCTTATTTTTTTCACATCTTTTAAATCAAACACCGCAAAATTCGCAAATTTCCCAATCTCAATCTCCCCATAATCCATAAAACCGAAAATTCTGGCCGGATTTATTGCTATTTTCTCCACCAAATCTTTAAAGCTAATGATTCCTAGGGTTGCAAGTCTTACGAAAATTGGATACATTGTCTCAACTCCTGGAAAACCTGGAATGCCGAGTTCTTTCTCTTCAACTGTATGTGGTGCATGATCCGATGCAAGTATCTTGATCCTCGAAAAGTTCTTCAAAAGCCATAGAACTTCTTCTTTCTCCCTTAAAGGCGGATTAACGTTTACAAATTTTCCAAGTCTTTCATAATCTTCGATGCTGAGCAGTAAGTGATGCGGTGTAACTTCGAAGCTCGAACTAGTCTTTTCAGCAAGTTCAACTGCTTCTCTCGTTGATAGATGGCAGAAGTGAAAATCTGAAATTTCCAAACACTTCTTTACCGCAAAAACTTCTGCTATTTTTGGTCTATACAAGAAATTCGGAATCCCTATTTTTGCAAATTCCGGATCTTCTGCATGGACTGAAATTCTCCAAATCCCAGCAATTTTTGAAAGAACTCCGTAATCGATTTTTAACTCTTCATCACTGTGTTCTAAGAAAACTTCTCCTATTGCGGGAAGATGGAACTCCTTTCTTATTCTTTTTACAATCTCTCCAATCCTTTCAGCATTCCTTTTTGTCAGCGCCAAGTTTAGTGAATAATCGACATAACTTTTTTTCCCAGCGATTTCCATTCTTTCAAAGTAAACTTTTTCATCCTCAATCACAGGCTTTGTATTTGGCTGGTCTACGACAAGACAGATTCCACCGTAGAGCGCTGAGAGAGATCCGGTTTCTATCGTTTCCTTGTGCTTTTCCCTGAAATCTCTGAAGTGGACGTGAACATCTATTCCAGCTGGAAGAATGACACCTTCAATTTTCCTACCCTTTATAAGCTTCCCTATCCTTTTTATTCTTCCATTCTCTATTTCAATCCCAGTTTCTATGAATTGACCTTTATAGAATATTTTCCCTTCCAGCATTTCTCAAGAGTTCTCTGAACCTAGAAACAGCCTTTTTAACCCTCTCCTTATCCCTTCCCGAGAATTTAACAATTACATAACCGTATTTTGGATATGAACCTATTTGTAAATCTGGGAACTCTGAAACAATCGAGTTCAGTTCTTCAAGAATTCCAACCTCGTATCCATCTATTCTAACCTGTTCCTCAAAGTAGTTCAGTTTTTCAAATCTTTCAAGTATTTTTGCAAATGTGTTCTTCATCTCTTCCGGAACTCCTGGCATAACTGCGACGTTCTCCACAACATAAGCAGGAGCCGCACCGATGTCGTTCCAGACAACTTCGCTACCCTCTGGAATTGATGCAAGTTTTCTTATAGCTTCTTCTTTGTCGCTAAACTTCTTCAGATAGTTGTAAACTTCTTGATTAACTACCAGCTTTCTTTTCAAAGCCTTGGCTATGGCTTCATTCGTAACATCATCATGTGTAGCTCCAAGACCGCCTGTGACCAAAACGAAATCGTAAAGCTTTGATGCCTTCTCAACCTCTTCTGCAATTTCCGAAACATTGTCTGGTACAACTATTATTCTCTTGACTTCATGTCCCCTTTCAACGAGCTTTCTTGCCATGTAGGATGCATTCGTGTTCACCGTGTCTCCGCTGAGAAGCTCGTTTCCAACGTTTATTATCACGAACTTCATAGCCTCCTCCTCAACTGCTGATAAATTCTACCCTGCAATCCATGGAAGACCGAAAATCCCTCTGCAAGTCTTTGATCCAAGACTGCGCTGTCAAATGAGACAAGTTCTTCAGAATAGAGTGCAAATGGAGAATATCTGGCAATTGGCATGACAGATCCTTTGTATAGTCTTACTTTAACCCATCCAGTAACTCTTTCCTGTGTTTTGTCTATGAAAGCGTTGAGGTCTTCGAAAAGTGGCTCGTTCGTGAGACCATAGTAAACAAGTTCTGCCCACTCTTCTTCAACTATTTTCTTGAATTTCAACTCTCTTCTACTCAAAACAAGCCTTTCTAAGTCTTTATGTGCCGTAATCAGTATCGTGGCTGCTGGATGTTCATAGTTTTCCCTTGCCTTCAAGCCTAGAACTCTGTCTTCCATCATGTCCGTCCTTCCCACCCCATGTCTTCCACCAATCTCGTTTAGGAGTTTGATTAGCTCGAAACCATCTAATCTTTGATCGTTCACTGCAATTGGAATTCCCCTTTCAAATTCTATCTTCAAAATTTCAGGTTCATTCGCTGCAAGCTTTGGCGATTTTGTCCACTCATAAATTTCTTCTGGCGGAATAAAGCTAGGATCTTCCAGCTTTCCACCTTCTATGCTTCTGCTCCATAGATTCTCATCGATGCTGAATGGCTTTTCCTTTGTTGCCGTAACATCAATTCCTTGTTTTTTTGCATACTCTATTTCCCATTCTCTAGTTAGATTCAGCTCTCTAATCGGAGCTATGACACGAAAACCATATTGTCTGAACACGTTTTCGAATCTAAGCTGGTCATTTCCTTTCCCAGTACATCCATGAGCTATTGCGTCAGCTCTTTCTTTCATCGCAATTTCAGCAACTTTTTCTGCAATTATGGGTCTTGCCATCGCTGTTCCGAGCACGTATCCTTCGTAATCGGCATTCGCCTTTATTAGCTTATAAATTGCCTCAACAAACTCTTTTCTTGCTGGAATCGTGTAATGCTTGTCTGCATATTTCTTTCCCCTTTCTTCAGCCTTTTTAAGCTCATTTTCTGGCAGTCCAATGTCTACAGTTACCGTTATGACTTCATCAAACCCGTACTTTTCCCTAAGCAAGAAGATGCAGACGGTAGTATCTAATCCGCCTGAGTAGGCTAGGACTACTTTTTTCATAAAGCAAGTCTTTTCGCGTATTTAAAATCTTCTGAATTACGAAAATTTTTTATCCATTCAGTCGCAGTTTTGACATGTTTTTTGATCCCCATGTCCATACTGAGGGTTTGGGTGTTACGGAACTGCGGAAGATGAAGGAGAGCGGAATAGAAAAGTTGTGCACTCTATCCTTTTATCCAATAAAACCGATATTTCCTCAAACGCTGATAGATGGCTTTAGAAAGCTTGAAGAATTCGAGGTTCGAAGGTGCAAGATTCTCGGAATAGATGCAATTCCAGGGATAGGAATACATCCACGTTGTATACCGTCAAATTATCGGATAGTTCTTGAACATCTCGAGGCAGGAGACTGGAATCTCTTTGGTGAAATAGGACTCGAGAATGCAAGCGATGAGGAAAGAGAAGTCTTTATTTCTCAGCTGAAAATCGCCATGGAAAAGGATATTCCATGCATAATCCATACACCTAGAGGAAATAAGAGAGTTATAACGCAAAAGATCTTGGAGATTCTCGAAGAAATTAATTTCCCCCCAGAACTCGCTGTAATAGACCACGTCAACTTCGAAAACTTAGAATTTGTAGTTGGAAAGGAATACTGGATAGGTTTAACGGTGCAACTTGGGAAGTTGGAGCCTAAGGATGTTGTTGAAATAGTGGAAAAGTTTGGGAGTGAAAAGTTCATCTTGAATAGCGATTCTGGGTATGGCAATGAGTTTGTGAACGCAGTGGCTGAAACGGCTAAACTTCTTGGAAATGAGGCAGAAAAAATTTGTTTGAAGAACGCTATGAAATTTTTGGGTGTCTAGTATGCGCCCAACATTAGATGAGTATTTCATGGAGATAGCCAAGGTTGTTGCCAAAAGATCTACGTGTTTGAGGCAAAAAGTGGGAGCAGTAATAGTTAAGGACAAGCGCATTCTTGCCACAGGCTATAATGGGGCTCCATCGAATCTTCCACACTGTGAAGAGGTTGGTTGTATGAGGGAGAAGTTTGGAGTTCCGAGTGGAGAAAGACAAGAACTATGTAGAGGTGTCCATGCAGAGCAGAATGCAATAATACAGGCTGCAAAGTTTGGGATAAGCGTTGAAAATGCAACCCTCTACTCCACTCACTGCCCCTGTATAACATGTGCTAAAATTATAATTAATTCTGGAATAAAAAGAGTTGTCTATGGAAAAGAATACGCTGACAAAAATGGGCTCAAATTGTTGGAAGAAGCTGGAATAGAGCTCAAGTTTTTTCCATGTGATTGATTACTTCCCTTTCCTTTCTTTCGACTTTGGTCTTAGCCCCTTATATCCGCACTTCCTGCAGGTTTCAGCTTTTATCGGATTTCTGGCATTGCATCGCATACAGATTTTTACATTGAAAAGCCTAGCCTCAGCCTCTGGAAATCTCGCCATGATCTGCGTTGGAATTTCGGTATATAACCTTTCCCCAACCGCAAAGACTCGCAAAACATTTAAATATCGTCCAGAAACTTGTTTTTACATCGGTGGTCACATGTTCAAGCACATCGTAAGGATAGCAGATACAGATCTCGATGGTAGAAAGAACGTTGTTCATGCTCTAACTGCGATCCCAGGTGTAGGAATAAGGATGGCAAGGAGTATTGTGAATGCTGCTGGCTTGGATGGAAATAAGAAGCTTGGTTATCTTTCCGATGATGAAATAGAGAGACTCAGAAAATTGATTGAAGAAGAAATAGAGGAAAAAATACCCGTCTGGATGTTCAACAGACGCTTCGATCCAGTGACTGGACAAAATTTGCACCTCCTTTCGAAGGATGTTGAATTTGCGAAGATGTTGGACGTGGAAAGATTGATCAAGATGAAGTGTTATCGAGGCATAAGGCATGCAAAGGGTAAAAAAGTTAGAGGGCAGAGGACTAGGTCAACAGGTAGAAAAGGGAGGACGGTTGGGGTTATAAGGAAGAAGAAGTGAGGTGATTTCATGGGTGATCCGAAGAGAAACAGGAAGTTATACGTAACCCCTGTTCGTCCTTGGGATAAGAGCAGATTGGAAAGAGAGGCACAATTGATGATTAAGTATGGGTTGAGGAATAAGAGGGAGCTTTGGAGATTTCAGAATTTACTGAGGAAGTACAGAAGGGTCGCGAGAGAAATGTTGGGTAAGATAAATTTACCAGGAAAAGAAGGAGAAATAGCGAGGGCTAGAGTCCAGGCTGTGATAAAGAAGCTGCAAAAATTTGGTATTCTACCGGATAATGCAACTCTTGACGATATTCTGAGCTTATCAGTCGAAAACTTTTTGGAGAGGAGACTTCAAACAATTGTTTACCGCCAAGGATTGGCGAAAACGATAAAACAGGCTAGGCAGTTGATAGTTCATGGTCATGTTGAAGTTGATGGAAGGAAAATAACCTGTCCAAGCTATATAGTTTTGAAGGATGAGGAATCTAAAGTTGCGTTGAGGGTGAAGCAAAATGCCTGAAAAGATAAGGTGGGGAATTGCACATATTTATTCATCCTTCAACAACACGATAATAACGATAACCGACATAACTGGTGCTGAAATCATAGCAAGGGTTAGTGGTGGTATGATAGTCAAAGCTGCGAGAGATGAGGGGAATCCATACACTGCAATGCAGGCAGCTTTAAGGGCTGCGAGCATAGCGATGGAAAAAGGAATCAACGCTGTACACATAAAAGTTAGAGCTCCTGGAGGGAACAGGTCCAAGATCCCAGGTCCAGGAGCTCAGGCTGCAATAAGAGCATTGGCAAGAGCTGGGTTAAGAATTGGTAGAATAGAAGATGTTACACCAATTCCGCATGACACCTGCAGACCCCCAGGTGGGAGGAGGGGTAGGAGAGTGTAATGGTGAGCATAGAATTTTTGATAGATAAAGAGGATAAAATTATTTTTATTTTAAGAGACGCATCTCCTGCTTTAGTCAACTCTATAAGAAGGGCTATGAAGTCATTGGTTCCAACAATGGCCATAGATTATGTGGACTTTTACGTAAATTCCAGCAACTTTTACGATGAAATGATAGCGCATAGACTTGCGATGATTCCGATAAAGACGATTCCAGGGAAGTTCAACTTACAGAAAGATTGCAGTTGCGGTGGAGTTGGATGTCCAAGTTGTCAGGTGTCCTTCAGGTTAAACGTGGAGGGGCCAAGGATAGTTTACTCCGGAGACTTTGTGAGCGACGATCCGGAAGTTCACTTTGCTTATAAGGACATCCCAGTTCTTGAACTTTTCAGCGGTCAGCAGCTGATGATCGAAGCAGTTGCCAGATTGGGAATTGGAAAAGAGCATGCAAAATTCCAGCCAGTTTCAGCGTGCTATTACAGGATAATTCCGAAGATTGAAGTGAATGAAAAATGCAATTTGTGCGGAGATTGCATAAATGCATGCCCAAGAAAGGTTTTTTCTATTGAAAATGAAAAGATCGAAGTTAATCCGCTGGAGTGCTCTCTTTGCATGGAATGTGTAAAGGTGTGCGAGCAAAAGGCTCTGAAAGTCGTTGAAACAAACGATTACTTGTTCGTAGCAGAATCGACTGGTGCGATGCCGGTTAAAGAAGTTTTAAAGCAGGCTCTGCAAATTCTAAAGAATAAGGCTGAGAACTTCAACAGGATGTTAGCGGAGCTGAATGTTTAGAGTGATTCCGGCGATCGATTTGAAAGGAGGAAAGGTTGTAAGATTGAGACAGGGTAGGGAAAAAGAGGTAACTTTTGAAGCTGAAAATCCGTTGGAAATCGCGAAAAATTGGGTTAGCAGAGGAGCGAAGGTTTTACATGTCATCGATCTTGACGGAGCTTTTGAAGGAAAGCTAAGGCATGAGAGAGAAATATTGGATATAATATCCCTTGGAATCGAAGTTCAGGTTGGAGGAGGGATAAGAGATTTAAATTTGGCTGAAAGACTCTTAAAGCTTGGAGTGCAGAGAGTTATCTTCGGAACTCTTGCCATTGAGAAAGTAGAGGATGTAAGGGATTTTGCAGAAAAGTGGAAGGGCAGAGTGATGGTTGCAATGGATGTCAGAGAAGGAAGGGTTGTTTTCAAAGGTTGGAAGGAGAAAAGTTTCCTTGACCCTTTGGAGTTTGCGAGACTTTATGAGGATTGTGATGTTTCATTTCTTTACACGAACGTCGACGTCGAAGGGCTTATGATGGGGATAGAGAGGGAAAAGATGGAATTTCTTAGGAAAATTAGGAGACCTTTTTACATTGCGGGCGGAATTTCTTCCATCGAAGACATCGCCTTTGTGAAAAAACTTGGAGCTAAAGGAGCGATATTGGGTTCTGCACTTTATATGGGAAAGATTAAATTTGAAGAAGCGCTTAAGCTCGAATATGAAGAGAGTGTCTAGAAAAACGGAGGAAACGGAAGTAATTGCGACTTTTAACTCTGAAAAAACAGAGATAAGCACTGGAATAGATTTTTTTGACCACATGCTTTTAACACTTTCAAAGATCTCCGGATTTTGTATTGAAGTAAAGGCAAGGGGTAAAGATGTGCACCATTTAATTGAAGATGTGGCAATCTGTCTTGGAAAGAGTATTGCAGAGATTGATAAGAGAGGAATAGAAAGATTTGGCTATGCAATAGTCCCCATGGATGAATCTGTAGCAACATGCGCCGTCGATTTCAGTGGAAGAGGGTTTTTTGTTTTTGAAGGAGAATTGAAGGATTGTGAAATAAAGGCTGAGGATTTCATTCACTTCTTCGACACCTTGGCGAGGAATTCCGGTTTGAACGTTTATTTAGCAGTTAAGGGCAAAAACTCGCATCACATGATGGAGTCATCCTTTAAAGCATTTGCCTTGGCACTTAGACAAGCTTTGAGGAAGTTTGGTGAAGAATACAGAAGTGCGAAGGGTGTTCTTGATTGATAATTTGTGAAGAAGTTACGAAGAGGTTTGGCGAAAAAATTGCGCTAGAAAAAGTTTCTTTTAGCTTTAAAAAAAGTCTAGCTGTGCTTGGATTCAATGGAGCTGGGAAAAGCACACTTGCAAAGATAGTTGCAGGAATCCTAAAGCCAAGCTCTGGAAAAGTTCTCGTCTTTGGGAATGATCCATATAAAAATGTTGAAATGAGGAGGAAAATAGGAATAGTCACCCATAATCCAATGCTTTACAGGGAGCTGACTGTAGAGGAAAATCTAAGTTTTTTTGCGAAGCTTTACAAAGTAAAAAACTGGGAGTGGGTTCTGGAAGAACTATTTCTTAGGGATAAATCGAAAGCCAAGATTTCAGAGCTTTCCAGAGGTTACATGCAAAGAGTTGCAATTGCGAGGGCTATTTTGATGAAACCATCTTTGCTGATCTTGGATGAAGCTTTTGCCTCTCTTGACATAGAGGGAAGGAAAATACTTCTAAAACTGATAAGAGAATTCGATGGCTCTATTTTTCTTTCAACTCACAGTTTTGAAGAGGCAAAGCTCTGCGAGAAGTTTCTTGTGCTTAGAAGTGGTAAAATAGCTTACTTCGGTGATAGCTACGATGAGGCAATCGATCATCTCGATACTGGAAGTTGTGAAGAAAGATCTCAAGGTTGAAGCGAGGAGTAAGGCGAGTTTGAATCAAATGATCTTATTCGCCCTAGCATCATCCTTCCTCTTCAGCCTTTCAATCGATGCAGAAAAATTCTTTGCTCAAATACTCTTTCTCGTAATTTTATTCTCTTCAATACTAGCATGTTCTATCACTGTGATCCGGGAATTTGATATGGAAACGATTGAAGCTCTGAAATCCATGCTTAGCGCTCAAGAAATAATGGTTGCAAAGATTTTTTCGAATCTACTAATAATTTTACTCCTTCTTTCAATAATAACTCCGATCTGTTACGCCTTGTTCAATCTCAGTGGAAACTTTCTTTTACTTTTTCTCTGCCTTCTCATCTCTTCCTTCCCAATTTCGATATCAATAACACTTCTTTCCCCAATTTCAGCCTTTGCTAAGGGAAAAGAAATGCTTCTTCCAGCCATGCTCTTTCCGGTTATTTTTCCAATCATCTTACCTTCAATGAAGCTTTTGAATCTCGCCTATGTCGGCATTTTCGACGTATTTAGCGCCCTGTATCTTTTATCTTACTCCGGACTGATGGCAACTTTATCTCTTCTACTTTCAGACCACTTATTTTGATTTGCCACGGTTTTCTTGAAACTTATTTGACAAAGATCAGAACGATACTTTTAAATAGCAGGAGTAGATCGAAAGTTTAAGGAGGTTGTAGGATGCCAGTCCGTCCCTTGGACGTCTTAAACAAATCCCTAAAGACACCAGTACTGGTGCGCCTTAAAGGTGGTAGAGAGTTTAGAGGAACGCTGGATGGATATGACATACACATGAACCTCGTCCTCCTCGATGCTGAGGAAATTCAGGGAGGGGAAATAGTTAGGAAGGTTGGAAGCGTGATAATTCGCGGAGATACTGTTGTATTCATTTCTCCATCCACGGGTGGTGAGTGATGTCAGATGGAACAGCTGCAATGGGTAGAAGGAATAGAAAAATGGTCCATGTGCGATGTAGGAGGTGTGGTAGAAATTCATTCCACTGGAGAAAGAGATATTGTGCTGCCTGTGGCTTTGGCAGGAGCAAAAGGCTCAGAAGTTATAATTGGGTAAAAAAGAAAAAGGATAGCAACTGATGTGCGGCATAGCTGGGGCATACAGTGAGAATTTTCTTGCAGGAAAATACGTTTACTATTTGCTATTTTCACTCCAACATCGTGGCCAGGAATCGGCAGGAATAGCTTTTTTGAAGGAAAAACTTGAATGCAAAAAAGGGATGGGACTAGTTTCTGAAGTCTTTTCTGAAAAAGATTTGCTTCCCACAAAAATGGCTGTTGGACATGTCAGGTATTCAACAGCTGGTTCATCGAGTTTAGAGGGGGCTCAGCCTTTTGTTGTGAAATCGAAGATAGGTAGCATAGTCGTTGCCCACAATGGAAATCTCGTAAACTATCAAAGTTTGAGAAGGGAATTGGAAAACGAGGGCAGCGTTTTTACCACGGATACGGATTCGGAAGTGATAGCGCAACTCATTTCGAAACTTCTGATGAGTGAAAGGGATATAGAAAATGCTCTAGCAATTCTCAGCCAGAAGCTTTTGGGAAGCTATTCTTGCGTTTTAATGGTAAACGATACGATTGTAGCATTTCGCGACCCTCTTGGCTTTCGCCCACTCTGCATTGGAAAGGTTAGCGATGGATACATTGTTTGCAGTGAAAGCTGCGCCGTAGATGCTTTGGATGGGAAATTGATAAGGGATCTAAATCCTGGAGAAGCTGTAATAATAAGCGATGGAGAAATAGAGTTCTTTAGATTTTCTGAAAGCAAAAGAAAGACTTTATGTATATTTGAATACATTTACTTTGCTCGTCCAGATTCTGTGATCGATGGAATCAGCGTTTATAAGGCTAGAACTGAAATGGGGAAAAACTTGGCTGAAGAATCGCCAGCAAGTGTTGATTTTGTTTCTGCAGTACCTGACAGCGGCATTACAGCTGCTATTGGTTATGCGATTAAACTTGGATTACCTTATATGGAATCGTTGATCAAGAATCGATATGCTGGCAGAACTTTCATAATGCCGAAACAAGAATTAAGAGAAAGACTCGTTAGAATGAAGGTGAACGTAATAAAAGAAAACGTTGAAGGAAAAAGAATAGCATTGATAGATGACAGCATAGTTAGAGCAACGACTTCGAAGAGAATCGTTGAAATGCTGAAAAATGCTGGAGCAAAAGAAGTGCACTTCCGTGTTAGCAGTCCGCCGATAATTGCACCTTGTTACTTTGGCATAGACATGAAAACGAGAGAAGAGCTTATAGCTGCAAATCATTCAGTTGAAGAGATAAGGAAAATTGTTGGAGCTGATAGTTTAAGATATCTGAGCCTTAAAGGCCTTTTTTCAGCGCTAAAAAAACTTGGGGGTAAAGGTTTTTGTGTCGCCTGCTTGACTGCTAGATATCCGGTTCCAGTTCCTGGAGAGATTTTTTCACCTGATGTATGGCAGCCAGATGAGCAATAGTAGCAAAATGAGCATTGCAAACATGAAAATCGTAAAGTTTCTTTGTCTTTTTCTCTCTTTTTCGAGTCTATTTTGACATTCCTCTCCACAAACGAATTTATCTGCTTCTATAGCCTTTCCACAGATCACACAATGTCTGTGAGGGACAATGGGCATAAAAGAAGTTGAAAGCAGAGATAAAAATTTTGCTGAAACTTAAAGCAACCCTCTTGAATACCTTAAAACTTTTATGTTGAACGTATTACGCATCTTGCATGAGTGATCTAATGGAAATGCTTGTCAGAAGAGGTTTTCTCTGGCAATCTTTCGAGATATACGGTGGAATGGCTGGATTTGTGGATTACGCTCCTCTTGGAAACAATTTAAGGAGAAAAATCGAAAATATCTGGCGGGAATTCTTTGTGATAAACGAGAGAGTTGTCGAAATCGATACACCATTGATCGGGATAGAGGAAGTTTTCATCGCTTCTGGGCATGCGACTTCTTTCTTCGACATAGCGATAGAGTGCGAGAAGTGCGGAAGGGTTTATAGGGCAGATCATTATATAAAGGAGAAGCTAAATCTGGAAGTAGAAGTTTCTAAGGATGTCATAAAAGAGGTTCTGCAAACTTATGGGTTGAAATGCGAGTGTGGTGGCAGTTTTAAGGAACCATTTTTTATGAATCTGATGTTTTCAACGAAGATTGGAGCGGGGAGGGGAAAGAATGCATATCTACGCCCTGAGACTGCACAGGGGATATTCATTGCTTTCAAGAGAATCTCAAACTATTTCAGAGATAAATTACCATTTGGAGTTGCGCAAATAGGAAGAGCTTTCAGAAATGAAATAAGCCCAAGGCAAGGAGTTATAAGGCTGAGGGAATTCAATCAAGCAGAACTGGAATTCTTTGTTCATCCGAGGGAAAAGAGGCATCCTAACTTCAAGGAGTTTGCAAACGATGAGGTAAATCTTTTGGACAAATTCGAAAGGATGAATAAAATAAGCTTGGGAGAAGCGGTTGAAAAGGGGATAATCGCCAACGAGGCTTTGGCATATTTCATCGGAAAAACTAGAAGATTTTTATTAAAAATAGGTATAAAAGATGAAAGACTTCGCTTCAGACAGCACAAGGATGATGAGAGAGCACATTATGCGAGTGATTGCTGGGATGCGGAAGTTCTTACGAGCTTTGGCTGGATAGAAGTTGTTGGAATTGCTGATAGAACTGACTACGATCTCATAAGACACTCAAAGTTCAGCGGAGAAGATCTGAGCATTTTTATTCCATATAATAAACCAATAGTTGTAAAGAGGAAAAAGACGATTCCAAAAATGAACGTTCTCGGCCCAGTTTTTAAAGAGAAGGCTAAGAAAATTGCGGAAATTCTAGCGAATATGGAAGTTAACAGCGATGAGATAGAGATAGAATTGGATGGAGAAAAGATAAGGATCAGTAAGGAGTTCTTTGAAGTCAGAGAGGTTGAAGAAGAGATAAGTGGAGAAAGAGTGGTTCCTCACGTTATAGAGCCATCATTTGGGCTTGATAGAATAAGCTATGCGGTTTTGGAACACTCTTTTGATAAAGACATTGTTGAAGGGGAGGAAAGGAGAGTTTTGAGATTGAAGAGATGGTTGGCTCCTATAGAAGTTGCAGTTCTGCCATTGCTTTCTAGAGAGCCTTTTATAAGTAAAGCCATAGAAATAACGAATCAACTAAAGCGAAGCGGATTTTACACAGATTATGACGATTCTGGCAGTATAGGGAGAAGGTATAGAAGATATGATGAAATTGGGACCCCATTCTGTGTAACCGTTGACCATCAGACTTTCGAAGATGAAACCGTGACGATAAGGGATAGAGATACAACTGGACAGGTAAGAGTAAGGGTTAATGATCTTCCCAAAATTCTGCGAGAACTCCTAACAACGGAAAGACCTATAGAAGATTTTGGTGAGAAATTCCGATGATCGTTCTTTCTGGTGGCACAGGGACGCCTAAACTTTTGAGGGGGATGAAGGAATTAACGGACTTTACCGTGATCGTGAATACTGCAGAAGATATCTGGATCTCCGGCAACAAGATTTGCCCAGATATAGATTCGGTGATCTACGCTCTTGCAGAGATAATAGATGATGAGAAGTGGTGGGGGATAAAGGGAGATACTTTTAAAACCCATGAAGCTCTGAAAAAGCTTGGAATCGATGAAGTAATGGCGGTTGGAGATCTTGATAGGGCTACGCATATCTTTAGGAGTGAGTTGTTGAGAAGAGGAAAAACGCTTGTTGAAGCGACTAGAGAGGTTGCGAGAGCTTATGGAGTAAAACAGGAAATTTTCCCGATGTGCAATGAGGACGTCGCAACAATTGTAGTGACAGATGAGGGTGAAATGCATTTTCAGGAGTTCTGGGTAAAAAAAAGAGGTTTACCTAATGTTTTGGATGTTTATTTCAAGGGAATAGAAGTTGCAAAGATTCCTGAAGAGGTTAAGAGAGTGCTCAAGAGAGATCAGGAAATTTTAATAGGTCCAAGCAACCCAATAACTAGCATATTGCCTATAGTAAGTGTCGAAAACATGAAAGAGATTTTGAAGGATAAGAAAGTTGTGGCGATATCCCCAATTGTTGGGAAAAATCCCATTAGTGGTCCAGCAGGGAAATTCATGAAGGCGAAGGGTTTTGAAGTATCCCCCATTGGTGTTTTCGAAGTTTACAAGGATTTCCTCGATCTGCTGATAATCGACGAATCGGACTCATTTCTGAAATCTGAAAGATTTATTGTGACAAAAATTGTTATGAGATCGAAAGAAGATGCAATAAGACTTTCGGAATTCGTTTTGAAAGTCTTTGACAGGCTATGATATCAAAGCTGAAATATCCCGCTCATTGTGAGCATTGTGAAGGAATAAGCGATGTTGAAGAACCCAGGCATCATCCGAGCTATGAGATAACAATGGAATGCAACCTCGATTGCATTTTCTGCTATTCTAGAGTTGCGAGAAAAATAGGGATAAGGGCAGGTTATTACGGTGATTTGGAGCCAAAGGTTATAACGATATCTCAATTCGGTGAACCTCTGATTGTTGGGGAAAGTGAAGTGATAAGGATAGCGAATACACTAAGAGATTTTTTTGGAAATGTGAGATTAGATCTGCAGACGAATGGAATCCTGCTGACTGAAAAGATCTGTGAGAATTTCGATATCGTGATGATAAGTCTGAACGCGGGGAATAAGGAAAAGTACTTTGAGATAACCAAGGGCGATTTTTTTGAAAAAGTGATTGAGAACATAAAGATAAGCTCAAAAACAACTTACACGATCATTAGAACGATTTTTATGCCTGGAATCAACGATGGAGAACTTGAAAAGATCGCAGAAATAGCGAGTTTTGCAGACGAGCTATTTTTACAACCGATCTCAGTTTATAGACAAAACTTGGAGCTAATGGAAAAACTGGACTTGGAAAGGGCTGGGAGTATCTGGGAATTTTTAAAAGCTGCCTTGGATTTATCGGAAATAGCAGAAGTTAGAATTCCTGGCTGCATTCTTTTTAACTTGAAGAGAGTCCTGAATTATATGGATTTTGAAGACTTGAAGTTCATAAAAAGGAACCCCTTTGCCGACTTCCCTGAAATTCGTAGAGATTGGCGTTTTAAAATATAAAGATCAAAATTTTGGAATATTATTTTCAAAAATTATTAAAAATTAGATCGGCACAAGTTCGAACATCAAGTGCCCTTCCTTTCTCTTAGAAACCTCAACTCTAACTCTTTGCCCCGGTCTTACAGATTTAGGATCTCCTCTGAGCCAAGAAAGCACTCTAACGCCATCGTCTAGTTTTGCAATTGCAACTGTATATGGCTCATGCATCGAAAAACTTGGAGGACGGACAAAGATTACAGTAAGGGTTTCAAGAATTCCCTCTTTCTTCAGCTCAATCCATTCCATCTCCGATTTCATACAGCTCGGGCAATCCTTTTGTGGAGGAAAGAAGATTCTACCACATTTACATTTCGTTGCGAGCAGTTTCCCATCTTTAAGCCCTTCAAAGAACTTCTTTATTCCCTCAATTGAGATCACGTATCTTATCCTTAGCTCTCTCAAATCCATCCATTGTAGTTGGCCAGTCTTCTCATCTGCCAAAATTGGAAATCCTGTTTTTTCAATGAGATCTTTTTCCATTTAGATCACCTCTTTTCAAGTCCATAAATTGTAACATATGCATAATGCCCTGTCCCTCCAACGTTGTGTGTAAGCCATCTTCCATTTCTTATATCTGCCTGTCTCCCAGGTTCTGCTTTGCTTAACAGCTGTTTGTAAGCTTCAACAGCCTGACTTACTCCAGTAGCACCAATTGGATGCCCCTTAGCCTTCAAACCGCCATCAACGTTGACGGGTATCCTTCCACCTATGTATGTTTGCTCATTCCTTATTAGCTCCACTCCTTCGCCACGTTTGCAGAAAAGAAGGTCCTCATAAGCTATTATCTCAGCAGCTGTGAAGCAGTCGTGGACGTTTGCGCCGTCAAGTTCTTTTACAGGCTCTTCTATCTTCGCAACCTTATATGCTTGCTCAGCTGCAAATCTGGCTGAAGCTAAGCTTGTGAAATCTTCTCTCCTGCTGAGATTCGCAGTTCCAGTTCCAACTCCTTGGGCGAGGATCCATACCTTTTCCTCAATTCCCATTTCTTTGACCTTTTTCTCGCTTGCAAGTATTACGCAAGCAGAGCCGTCTGTTATTGGTGAACAGTCGAAAAGCTTGAAGGGCCAGGCGATGTAGGGGCTTTTTAAAACGGTCTCTATGCTTATCTCCTTCTGGAACTGGGCATAGGGATTTCTGGCTCCATAGTAGTGATTTTTGACCGCAACCTTTGCAAAATCCTCTTCCGTTGCGCCATACTTGGACATATAAGCTGTTCCATGGAGCGCATAGTAGCCAGGGAAAGTCAATCCAAAGTTCTCGAATTCCCAGAAATAGCTTCCAAATCTGCCAATCATTTCTATTACCGTCGGATTTGGAGATTCTTGCATCTTTTCAATTCCAAGAACCAAAACGATATCTGCCAATCCGGATTTTATCGACATATATCCAACTCTTATTGCAGCACTTCCTGTTGCACATGCCGCCTCAACCCTCATAGAACCCTTTGGAGTAAGATCTGCATATTCAGCAATTAAAGCCGGCACCGCTTGCTCACTGCTCCACATTCCAGCTGTACCGACCACAAAGAATTCTACTTCCTTGGTTTCTAGATTCGCTGTCTCGAGGGCCGGTTTCATCGCTTCCCAGCAGAGTTCTGCTATGTTCACGTCCTTCCTAGTTCCAAACTTTGAATGACCCACCCCAACGATTGCCACGCATTCGGGCATGTTTCAATGGAAATTCTTTGAGTTTATATGCTTTGAGCTATCGAGATCAAAAAGCTTATAAGTAGATTTTAGGACAACTTTACAAGGGTCCGTGGCTCAGCCTGGTTAGAGCGTTCGCCTGATAAGCGAAAGGTCCGGGGTTCAAAGCCCCGCGGACCCATCTTTGCTTTCTTATGTTAGGATATCCAAACTTTTTAAATTGCACCAATCCGAATCAATTCCTCATATTCTTCCAAGGTTTTCACAAATACTCCTACATTCCCCAATCTCACGTTCTTTAATCCAGCATCCCTTGAAACTTCATAAGCCTTTAACATTTGCTGAAAATTTGGAGGGTTCAAATTTCTGAGCTCGTATTCTGGTATGAACGCAATTATTGCATAAGGTATCTTCCGATCCACACTTGAAAGCAATTCTGCTATTTTCCTTATTTGATCCTCTTCCACCCAGCCAGGAATGTAAACAGTTGAGACTTCTAAGACAAAATCTCTTTCAACAATCTCTTCCGGCAACTCCAAAATTCGCTTGTTCGAAACACCGGTTAGCGTTCTATGAATTTTTTCATCGTAAGCCTTGATGTCTAACCAAAAAGAATCGATTCCGGAGTCTTTGAATAAATCAAGAGTTTCTGGAATTAATCCGTAACCGTTTGTTTCGAATAAAACCCAAAGATCAAGATTCAAATCTTTGATCGCTTTTGCAGATTCAGCATAGAATTCCGGTTGACAAGCCAAATCTCCGCCTGTAAATGATATTATATTTCTCGCCGCGCCCCAGGTTAAGTCGTCGAGTAAAGTTATCTGATCCAGTCTAAGTCTTCCAGGGCAAAATTTTGACCTTCTAACGTTCAAAATGCATGAGCCACAACCTCTGCAAAGCTCATGGACATGCCAGCTTGTAGCTCTTTCTCTTGGTTCTTTGTAAATGTTATCTCTGTTTCTCATCCAGTATTCCATGGAAATCCTTGCGATATCTTCTGGAGACATCCAAAAACCAGAGGAGTAACGAGTAAAACGCCAAGAATGGCATTTCTTGCAACTCCAGTTACATCCTGATTGATAAATGGAGAGATATTGCTCGGGTGATTTATGTGCGTAGGAATGTATTAGTCTGTAGGGATTACCATCCTTCCATCTAAGTGTAACCTTGCAGGCTGGTCTTTTTTCGTTTGCATGATAAACAAGACAATCTCCAGGTTCAAAGCCCTCTTTGACAAGTCTACAGCCTAGATCCATGGTGTCAATTCGATTTTAAAGATTAAAGTATTGCGATTAAGGAATTAAGTTTAGAGCTTTGAAGTTACAATTCTTGGATTGTAAAAAAATATAAATAGTTCTACACATTATCTAGGACATGCTATCATGGAGAGAAATTGGTAGGGAAATAGTTCTCTCGATTGTGATGATTTTTTCCGCGACAGGACTTGTTTATAAGTGGCTATCTCTCTACGACAAGGTGGATCATGTAATAATATTTCTAGCAGCTTTGTTGATTTCAAGTCTTGCGCTTTTTTTGATAAGTGTAGAATTGAGGATGCAGACGATGACTGAGGAGTTTCAGAATGTTAAGAGAGCCATAGCAATAAGCTCCGACGAGCTTGAAGATAGGATCTCAAAAGCTATAAGACCGGAAATAAGAGAACTTGGAGAAAAGATAGACTCACTTCAGCGGAAGTTGTTTAGATAAATTATTTAAACAAAGCCCAGATTCTTTTTTGGAGGTGTCACTCTGGGCGAAGAGGAGGTAATCAGAGTTCGGCTTCCAGACAGGGAAAAGGGAGAGATGTTTGGTATTGTCTCCTCAATGCTTGGAGCTGGGCATATAAAGGTGAGATGTGAAGATGGAGTTGAAAGATTGGGCAGAATTCCAGGGAAGATGAGGAAAAAAATATGGATAAAGGAAGGAGATGTCGTTATCGTAGTTCCTTGGAGCTTTCAAAAAGATCGGGCTGACATAGTTTGGAAGTATACGAATCCACAGGTTGAGTGGTTGGAAAGAAAAGGATATCTGAAGTTTTAAACTATTTTTGACCAAACTTCTTAGCAATTCTTTCCAATTGCTCCTTATTCAAAGGTTCTGCGCAGCAAATTTGCATCAAATCTGAGCTGTTCTTTACAAATGTCCAGTTGCGTGGATCGAATTTAACAGGATCTGAGGGATTACCTGTGTATGTTATGTAGTCGAAGATCAAAGCTTCTTTCCAGTCAGGGGGAAGGGGGACTACTCCTTTGATCGAACTCATCGTTTTATTCCCTTCATCCCATTTTGTCATCACGATCTTTCCAGTTGCAAGGTATTCCTCCACATTTCTATTTCCATGGCACTCGTAGCATTCCTTCGCATTCTTTGTTATTGAATGTGAATAGAATGGTTGTATTGTGACAAACGTCTTATTTCTGTAAACAGCGGTCATGTAGTTTGCCGGATATATCTTACCATTGAAGTTTACGAGGATCTCAAAGCCGACTAGTGGTCCAAAGGCTCTTTTCTGATGCTGCTCCGCACTTTCCAGATGGCAGTTATAACAGCTTATAACCGTTGTTTGATGGCAGGAAGTGCAGTAAACCCTTCCATGAAGAATGTGGGCAACGTTTGTTTTGTATTCATGACATCTCTCACATTTAACACTCGTCTCTCTTTTAAGCAAAGTCGTATAGTGCTTTCCATCTCCCATCACATCTTCCTTTGTGTGGCAGTCCATGCATCTCATTCCGCGATCTCTATGAACATCCGGAAGTTTTAGCGCTATTATTTCCGTTCTTTGCCTTGCATGACAGCCAAGGCAAATTGAGTCGTTCACTCTATCCCCAGGGATTACATGGCAGTCATAGCAGTCTGGAGTGTATTTTTCTGTCACTATTCTTTCTCCATTGGCCTTCGTTTCTGCATGACATTTTATGCAGTCAAAATCCGTTATTGGCTTGTTTGTCAGTAATTCCATTCCACCATTCTTTGCTGAGTAAAAGGTTATCTTTCCCTCCCTTGTATAATGCAGGCTCGTTTTAAAGTTCTCTGTCCAGTTCACCTTTTTCTCTTCCCCCGGCTGTACGCAGAGGAGGAAAAATGGTAGTGTCAAAATTATGGCTAGACTAGTTAAAATTCTGAAACGCATACTTCATCTTTAAATATAATTTCTATTTAACCATTTTGCGCTTTTCTCTAACGAAGGATAAACCAAAAATTTTAAAGAGGAGTGATAATGTGGAAGTCTATGTCCTTCGTCTTGGGCATAGAATTAGCAGAGATCAGCGCATATCCACTCATGTTGCTCTAACAGCGAGAGCTTTTGGTGCTAAAGGTATTTACTTCGACAAATTCGACAAAAGCCTGTTTGAAAGTGTTAAAAAAGTGGTTGAAAACTGGGGGGGAGATTTCTTTATAGAAACTGTGGAATGGAGGAAATTTCTTCGAACTTTTCCAGGTTTGAAAGTTCATTTGACGATGTACGGAATACCTCTTCCGGAAAGAATTGAAGAGATAAGAAAAGCTGAGAAAGTTTTGGTAGTCGTTGGAGCTGAAAAGGTGCCAAGGGAAGTTTACGAGCTTTGCGATTTAAATATTTCCATAGGATTACAGCCGCATAGCGAAGTTGCTGCATTAGCAGTTTTTTTGGACAGACTTTTGAACAAGGTTTTCACGATCGAATTCGATAACGCTAAGATGAAGATAATTCCCTGTGAGAGGGGTAAAAAAGTTTTAAAGTTGAGTTGAAATTGAGGCATGATTCATCCGATAGAATACCGATATGGAACAAAGGAGATGAAGAGAATCTGGAGTGAGGAGAGTAAAATAAAAAGAATGATCCGTGTTGAGATAGCCCTATTAAAAGCGCTTGCAAAGATCGGTTATTTGAGTGAGGAGGAAGTTAGAAAGGTTCGTGAAAGAGCTTTGAAGATAAAAGTTGAGAGAGTTAAGGAAATAGAGGAAGAGATCAGGCATGATATAATGGCTTTAGTAAAGGCTATGAGCGAAGTTTCTGACTGCAGGTGGATTCACTTCGGTGCGACATCGAATGATATAATCGATACAGCAACCGCAACGCAGCTGAGGGATAGCGTTTTAATTTTAGAGGAAAAAATAAAAAAGCTTGGAAAAGTTCTGGCTGAAAAAGCGATTGAATTCAAAAACGTAGTTTGTCTTGGCAGAACTCATGGTCAAGCCGCACTTCCAACAACTTATGGCTTCAGATTTGCCATCTGGGCATCTGAAATTGCGAGACATTACATAAGGCTTCAGCAAATGAAGGAAAGACTTTTGGTTGGGAAGATGAGCGGTGCTGTTGGAACACAGGCTGCGTTTGGAAAAGATGGTTTTGAAATTGAAAATGAGGTAATGAGATTGCTGAATTTGAAACCGGCTATAATTTCTTCGCAGATAATACCTAGAGACGTATACTGTGAGTACTTGGAGTTCCTCGCAAATCTCGCAACAACTCTGGAAAAAATAGCTTTAAACTTCAGAATTCTTCAGAGAAGTGAAGTTGGAGAATTGATGGAAAAATTTGAGACAAAACAGGTTGGCAGCTCAACAATGCCTCACAAGAGAAACCCCATAGACAGCGAAAATATCTGTGGTCTTGCGAGGATAGTTAGAGCATTTGTAGAGCCGCAGCACCAGTCAGCAATTCTTTGGGAGGAAAGGGATCTTACAAATTCTTCAGCTGAGCGAATAACGCTACCTGAAGCGACAATACTTGCAGACCATATTCTTACGAAGATGATAAAGGTCGTGAGCGGAATCACCATAGACGTTGAGAACGTTAAGAAAAACTTGGAGATGCAAAGGGGGCTAAACATGAGCGAAGCTGTAATGATTGCGCTCACGAAAAAGGGCGTTGACAGGCAAGTGGCACATGAAATTCTGAGAAAAGTTTCCCTTAGAGCCTATGCAAACGGAACGAGTTTACTTGAGGAATTATTGAAAGAGGAGGAAATATTGAAGTTCTTCACAAAAGAAGAGCTAGTTGAGATCCTTAGACCTGAGAATTACTTGGGGACTGCAGTTGAAAGAGTAGAGAGGGTTGTAGAATGGGTCCTTAACGTTCTAAAATGAGGGCTGAAGAAAGGATATTATCGCTGCTTGAAGCGGCAAGGGAGAAAGGAGTTCCACAGAGTGAAATTGTCAGGAAGCTGAATTTGTCAAAATCAACAGTCTCAGAAATACTATCGAAATTGGAAGAAAAGAGAATCGTTGTTAGAAGGGAAGTTTCGCAAAAGAGTTATCATGTCTGGCTCTTGAAATATCATCCTGGAGCAATAAAGGGGATTTTGAGAATCGGTATACTTAAAGCCAGTGAATACGCGCGCATAGTTGGTGCTGGAGAGAAAGTTGAGGCCATTTTTAAAGTTTACAGAAATGGAATTGAGGCGACAAGAGATCTCGTACATGGAGTTGTGGACGTTTTAGCTTCTCCCTTCATCACTCAGACTTTTTTTGGAGTTCTTATGAAAAACATAAAGATTTTCAGAGTAGTAGCGATGAACGGAAGCGGTGTTGCGATTTCAGATGGCAAAGGCTTTGGTTGCTCGGAGTTTTCAACGATGGAAAGGATATTGAGGAAGTATCTGAAGGTTAAGGGTTTAAAGGGAGAGATCTTTTTCTTCGACAGTCCAGAGGAGATGATAGAAAGGATTCAGGGATTGAAGGGAATAGCGATATGGGAGCCTTATCTTTCAATGTTTGAAAGAGTGGAACGCTTTAACGATGTATTGGGGGATTTTATCTGCTGCTCCTTAGCCGTGAATGAGGATTTTTTGGCGACAAATCATGAACTCTTTGAAGAATTCCTAAAACATTACGATAAAACTTTGCCGAGTAAAGGGGTAAAAAAGCTAGCTGAATTGATAGGAATGCCGGAGAAACTTATAAAAAAATCCCTTCCAAACTACAGATTCGACGTTGAAATCGAGGATTTGGAAAGGGAAATCAAAGAATTAGGCTTTGGAAGAGTCCAGGAGATTCTTAGTTTTTATTAAATCTTCAAGCTTGAGAACACTCTCAAATTCTATGCTAGACTCCCCTCTGTCTACAACTGCGAAAATCTTCACAACTTCTCCTCCTCTTTGCTTTACCCTCTCAGCAACAGAGAGAGCGGATTTGCCGGTTGTCACAACATCTTCAACGATAACAACTTTTTCTCCGTTTTTTAGCTCTCCGATAGTATCTTCTCCAAGTCCATAACCTTTTTTTTCTTTTCTAAATATTACAACAGGTTTTTTAACCTTCAAGGATAGAGCAATTGCTATTGGCACCCCTCCAAGTTCTATACATGCTATTTTGTCGAACTTCAAATCCTTTAACCTCTCTGCAATTGCAGTTGCGATCATGTCTAAAATATCTGGATACGTGCTTGCCAGCTTTATATCGACGTAAACGTTACTTCTTTTCCCAGAAGAAAGAACAAAATCTCCAAATTTAAGCGAACCAACTTCTATTAATCTCCTTATTAACGAATCTGTAAGCATTTTTAAAACTAAAGATTAAAAAATTAGACGCAACCAGTGGGTTTGGGCAGGCCAGCAATTCTGCACGCATCCTTTGCTGGGCCTTGCGGGAATAGTTTGTAAATGTACTGCAAATCGACGTGTGGTCCTATATCTTTTTTCGCTTGCTTTACGAGCATCCTAATTGGCGGTGCTACACCATATTTTATGAAGTAGTCTCTAAGATATCTTATAATCTTCCAGTGCTCCTCAGTCAGCTGTATCGGTGCGGGGCTAAATCTTGTATCTGCCGCCAAAGCTTGGGCAACTTCCTCATCCCACTGCTCCCAATCCTGCAAGAAGCCATCTTCATCTAGCCTAAGCTTTTTACCCTTTACCTCTAGTTCTGGCATCGGATCACCCCTCTTTACTTCTACCCTTTACATAAATAATTTGCGGTTTTTAGAGTCCCATACATCGATTTACGGCATTAAAAAAGATCACATTAAGTTAGGGCTCGTTGCGTGAAAGATATATATCGAGAGCTTAACAAAACTCAATGACATTCGAGAAGGAATACTTGGACATATCATTTCTAAAGGAAAATGGATTTGTTAGAAAGAAGTGTCCGATTTGCGGAAAATACTTTTGGACTGTGAGTGAAAGAGAAATCTGTGGTGACCCTCCATGTGGGAGTTATAATTTTATAAATAATTCACCGTTTAAAAGGAGTTTTGATATTTCTGAAATGAGGGAATTTTATCTCCGTTTCTTTGAGGAGAGGGGGCATAAGAGAATTGAAAGATATCCAGTCGTTGCTAGATGGAGGGATGATATATATTTAACGATTGCCAGCATTGCCGACTTTCAGCCTTTTGTAACTTCCGGCATCTCTCCTCCTCCAGCAAATCCTCTCACGATATCCCAACCTTGTATAAGGTTGGATGACTTAGAAAGCGTTGGAAGGACGGGGAGGCATTTAACTCTTTTCGAAATGATGGCACATCATGCGTTCAATTATCCGGGAAAGGAGATATACTGGAAGAATGAAACCGTTGCATACTGCACGGAGTTGCTGGAAAAACTTGGAGTTAAAAAGGAGGAGATAGTTTACAAAGAGGAACCTTGGGCTGGTGGAGGTAATGCTGGACCATGTTTAGAAGCTATAGTTCGTGGTCTTGAAGTTGCCACACTCGTCTTCATGAACTTGGAGGCTAGTGAGGATGGGGATATAGTGATAAAGGGAGAAAGGTATAGGAAGATGAAAAATTACATCGTAGATACTGGTTATGGACTTGAGAGATTTGTCTGGATGAGTAAAGGAAGTCCAACAGTTTACGATGCCATTTTTGAAAAAGTTTTGGATAGAATTTACGAATCTAGCGGACTGAAAAATTTGAGGAATAGGGATTTGAAGAAGATAATTTCTGAAGCATCAAGGTTGGCTGGAACTGGAATTTCTAAAGATCTGCTGCCAATCGAAGTTGCAAAGAAGTTTGAAATGGACAGCGGAGAAGTTGGGAAGATCATAGAATCTGTTGCAAAAATATATGCGTTGGCAGATCATACGAGATGTATTCTCTTCATGCTTGGCGATGGTCTTGTGCCATCAAATGCTGGAGCAGGTTATCTTGCAAGGTTGATGATAAGGAGATCTTTGAGACTTGCTGAAGAATTACAACTGGATTGCGACCTTTTTGATCTCGTAGAATTGCATAAAAAGACGCTTGGAATTGAATTTGAAATACCTCTTGAAACGATATATGAGATACTAGAAATTGAAAAGGAGAGATTTAGGTCAAGTATAGAAAAGGGAATAAAAATAGTGGAGAGAACTGTTGAGAAAAAGAGGAAAGTTACGAAAGATGATTTGATTGAATTCTATGAATCTCATGGTCTTCCGGCTGAACTGGTTTCAAAGATAGCAAAAGAGAGAGGTGTAGAGGTTGAATTTACAGACATCTACAGCGAACTCGCTCGAATTCATTCTAAAACTGTGAAAGAGGGAAAGGATGCAATCAAGCTTAAGGGAAGCTATCCAAAAACTTTAAAACTGTATTATGACAATCCAAAGATGTTTGAATTCTCTGCAAAAGTGCTTGGATTTGAAAATGGATATCTGATTTTGGACAAAACCGCTTTTTATCCAGAAAGCGGGGGACAGGATAGCGATACGGGGTACATAATTTTGAACGGTGAGAAGTTCTTAGTTTCGAAGGTTCTTGAAGTTGATGGAGTCGTTTTGCATAAGTTGGAAAATGCTAGAGAAATTTCTGGAGAAGTTGTTGGAGTAATAGATGCTGAAAAAAGGTTAAGACACATGAGACATCACTCTGCAACTCATCTCCTCCTTTATACATTACAGAAAGTATATGGAAAGCATATATGGCAAGCTGGAGCGAAAAAGGAGGCTGAGAAAGCGAGGTTGGATGTAACACATTACAAAAAGTTGAGTGAGGAAGAGGTTAAGAAAATCGAAATGCTCGTGAACAAGGAAGTATTTGCAAACAAGAAAATCGAATGGTTCTGGATGGATAGAATAGAGGCAGAAAGAAAGTTTGGCTTTCGACTTTATCAGGGTGGAGTACCTCCAGGGAAGGAAATAAGGATTGTAAAAGTCGGTGATGACGTTCAGGCTTGTGGGGGCACTCATTGTTCAAGCACAGGTGAAATAGGTTTGATAAAGATTCTAAGCGCTGATGCAATTCAAGACGGGGTCATAAGATTCGAATTTGCAGTTGCAGAGGCAGCATTAGAAGCGATATCAAGGATGGAGTCTATTTTAAAGGAATCGAGCAGAATTTTAAGAGTTGAGCCGAAGGTTTTGCCAAAGACCGTGGAGAGATTTTTTGAAGAATGGAAGGAGCAGAGGAAGGAGATTGAAAGACTGAAAGAAGAGCTAGCTAGAGTTAAAGGAGAGATTCTTATAAGCAATGCTGAAGATTTCAATTCGATCAAAGTAGTTGCTGAAATTCTCAGTGCAGATATGAGTGAATTGCTGAAGCTTGGGGATTATCTTGCGAAGAAAGGGGCAGTGGGTTGTTTGATGGCGAAAAGTGAAGGGAAGGTTTTGGTTGTAACTTTTGCTGGGAAGGATTATGATGCAAGAGAGATAATGAAGGTGATTGGTAAATATGCAAAAGGAAGTGGAGGAGGAAAAAAAGAGCTTGCCCAAGGAGCAGTTGCAGTTTTACCAAGCAGAGAAGAAATTCTTCGTATCCTCTTCGAATATCTTGCTAGGAAAGCTTGAGATAATTCCAGTGAAAGGACTGCCGATAATAAAGGAAGGGGATAATATAGCGAAGTTAATAGCTGAAAAAGTTGAGGTAAAGGATGGTGACATAATCGTGATTTGCTCAACGATCGTATCGAAATCTGAGGGAAGAGTCAGGAATTTATCTGAATACAAGCCGAGCGAGATGGCAATTGAGCTCAGTAAAAAGATATCGAAACCACCAGAGTTCATCCAGGCTGTGCTGGAAGAAAGTGAGGAAATACTTGTTAAGGAACCCTTTTTACTCGTGAAAGCAAAGTATGGAAACATCTGCGTAAATGCGGGTATAGATGCTTCTAACGTAGAAAAAGGGAAAATCATACTTCCTCCTATAGATCCGGACAAAAGTGCTGAAAGAATTAGGAAGGAATTCGAAAAAATGGGTAAGAAAGTTGGAGTGATCGTTACAGATACTAATGGAAGATGCTTTAGAAAGGGTGTCGTTGGAATAGCGATGGGAATTTCAGGCGTTCATGCGATGAGGGATTGGAGAGGGGAAGAGGATCTTTATGGGAACAAATTGGAAGTTACGGTTGAATGCATTGCAGACGAGATTGCTGGATTTGCCAATTTGCTCATGGGTGAAGCTGGAGATGGTATTCCGGCTGTGATATTTAGAGGACTGAACGTTTTGGGTGAGGGGAGCGCCAGGGAAATATACAGGAGCGAGGAGGAAGATGTAATTAGGAGATGTCTGAGAAGGTGCTATTGATAGGTACTAACGTCAGAAACGTGGCTGAATCTGCAAGGAAGGCTGGATACAGGGTTTATGCGATCACGAAATATCCTGATCTTGATTTGAAGATTTACTGTGAAAGAATTTATGAAATGAGAGAAGATTGCAGAGAATTAGCAAAAAAAGTTGCGGAGGAAATGAATGCAAAAGTAGTCCTTTGCTCCAATGCAGAAACGATGGAAGTAAATGCAGAACTGCTTTGCAACGATCCAAAAGTTAGCAAAAAAATCGTCGATAAGCTTAAGTTTTACAAAACCTTGGAGAGAGCCGGAATTCCACATCCTGAACTCATGAAGGAGCCTGAAGGGAAAACGATAGCAAAACCCAGGTTTGGGGGTGGTGGGGAGGGTATAAAGTTTGCGGAAAAAGCTGAGGATGGCTATATACTTCAGAGATTTATAGAGGGGATTCCTTGCAGCGTTTCACTGATTTCAGGAAAAGAGATTCTTCCAATTGCCTGTAATTTAATTTTTTCAGGCTGGAAGGAAATGAATGCCGAAGCTTTCAGATATAGTGGTAATCTGACACCTTTGAAGATAGATGAGGAAAAAAGAAAGGAAATGGAAAAAATTGCAATCGAAACAGTTCAGCTTTTTGAAGTAAAAGGATCTATAGGTGTAGATTTTATACTTGGAGATAAACCATACGTTTTGGAGCTGAATCCAAGATTTCAGGGATCGCTGGATAGCGTTGAATGGAGTTGTGATGTGAACATTTTTTCGATGCACGTCATGGCTTTTGAGGGTAAAAGAGTTGAGAAGCCCAAGTTTAGAAGATTTGCGATCAGAGCGGTGCTTTTTGCAAAAGAAGATATGATTGTGAAAAAGGATTTGACAGGAAATCCTTTCTATGCGGACATACCTTATGGTTTTTATAAAAAGGGTGAACCTCTCGTTTCAATACTAGCTAGTGGAAGTTATGAAGAAGTTATGAAAAAAGTTTTGGAAAGAAGAGATCTCTTCTTCGAAATCAACCGTAACCTATAGGCTTTGCAGAAACTTTGACTTTTTCTGTCCTTATTTTCTCTTCAAATCTTTCATAGAAGCTCAGCATTGCATCGCTTACGCTTGGCTTTATCTTCTTTATCGCTTCATAGAAGTGTCTCATTTCAACTTTTTCTGCATTCGGATTCTCTCGCAAGGCTAACATTACAGCTTCCCTGCATATAGCCTCTATATCTGCTCCAACATATCCCTCTGTAATCTCTGCCAGTTCGTTAAGATTAACGTCTTCCGCCAAAGGCATGTTTCTCGTATGAATCTTGAAGATGGCAAGTCTGCTCTTTTTGTCAGGTGGTCTTACGTAGACAAGTCTATCAAATCTCCCAGGCCTCAGAAGGGCTGGGTCTAAGATATCTGGGCGGTTTGTTGCTCCAATAACAACGACTCCATGTAGCTCTTCAAGTCCATCCATTTCTATTAAAAGCTGGTTCAGAACTCTCTCCACGGCTCTACTTCCCTCATCCATTCCCCTCATCTGGGCAATCGCATCTATTTCGTCGAAGAATATTATGCATGGCGCAACTTGTCTGGCCTTTCTGAATATCTTCCTCACGGCTTTCTCACTCTCTCCTAACCACTTGCTCAGCAACTCTCCACCTTTTATGCTTATGAAATTCGCCTCACTCTCATTCGCAACCGCTTTCGCTATCAAAGTCTTCCCTGTCCCAGGAGGGCCATAAAGAAGAACTCCTTTCGGTGGCCTTATACCAAACTTCTTGAACTTCTCCGGATACTTCAATGGCCACTCAACAGCCTCTATTATTTCCCTCTTCACATCCTCAAGACCCCCAACGTCATCCCAAGTCACTTTTGGAATCTCTACAAGCACCTCTCTCATTGCAGATGGCTCTATCTCCTTCAAAGCTTCCAGGAAATCTTCCCATTTAACTCGCATCGATTCTAGAATTTCCACTGGAATTTCCTCCGCCTCTAAGTCTATGCTTGGCAAGTATCTGCGCAAAGCCTTCATTGCAGCCTCTTTGCAGAGAGCCTCAATGTCTGCACCGACAAAGCCATGAGTTTGATCTGCCAGCTTTTTCAGCATCGCCCTTATTATCTCTGCCTCAACCTCGCTCAGGATCTCTTGGTTCAGAATAGCCTTTATAGCCCTCTCTATCTCATCTTCCCTTTCCAGCCTTTTAACTTCCTCTATCAAGAAATCTATATCCTTTACGACTTTTGGATCTTCAACGTTCTTTTTAACTCTTGAAAGAGCCTCTAAGGCAAATTCTCTTAGATACTTTGGCTCCAAAGGCATGTTTCTAGTGTGGATTTGTAAAATCTCAAATCTTCCTTCCCTGTCCGGAACCCCTATCTCTATTTCTCTATCAAACCTTCCAGGCCTGCGAAGTGCTGGATCTATTGCATCTGGACGATTCGTTGCCGCTATTACTATAACTTGCCCCCTCTCTTCCAGTCCATCCATC
>JAWAQR010000011.1:0-36938 GCA_038893835.1 Archaeoglobaceae archaeon | reverse complement strand
CCTTAACTTTAAGGGCTTTCATCAGAAAATCCATCGCTTTTTTACCGCGAAGTGTTACTTTAAGACCAATTGTTTCCCCCCTTCTTATTCCAAAGTTTTTTATCGTCTTTTTTGCTACAGTTGTCGCGGGTTTCTGATTCACGAGTTTTTCCAGCATTCTTCTTCCCTTCTCTATTCTTTCACCACTCTGTCCAATGCCTAGGTTTATGACTACCTTGTCGAGCAGTATTTCTCTCATCGGATTCTCAGCTTTAAGCTCGAGCATATTCAGACACCCAGATCTATTACAGGTTTATCGCTACCCTTTTTACCAATGACAAATATATAATCCTCAATCGTCGTAATCTCCCCCAAACCCGTTTCCACTGTTACCAGATTCGCCCCAGATCCCTTAACGATCTTATACGACTTAACTCTACCAATCTCTCCAGCATGCGTTCCGCCAATGATCATGATCAAGGCGCCCTCTTCAAACTTAAGATGATCGATTACCTGCTTTTCCGGTATCTTAAGGAGAATTGAATCCTTTGTCTTGTATTCGTTTGTCCCTAATATGTTTGTGCCATCAAAAAGGTTTAGCTGAATTCTTCCACCTTTAACCACTGTCTTGTTTACGATCTTGTAAATCTTTCTGTCGTAGTCTTCAATTTCCCGCAAAATGTATCTACCTTTTTCGTCAAAGACAACTCTATAGTTTTTGTTTAGCTTTGGAATTGTAACCACGTCGAATAAGCCAACAGGGAACTTGTAGTCTCTCCTAATAACTCCATCAACCATTATCTCGCCGGAAGCTATTATCCTCCTTGCCTCTCTAAGAGTGTCTGCATATTGCAGCAAATCTCGAATTACAAGTGCTAGAGGAATTGCCTCCTTGTTATGTGGACCAGGAGATGGCTTTACAACCCATTTACCAGCTTTTCTTGAGATCTTATACGTTTTCGGTGCTGACAACCTTTTCTGATGCATGGACTCACCTCTCGAGAATCTTCTTTCTAACCTCGTCAACCTCTCCAAACTCGATGATCATGACGTTAGAAGGATGAATTGGGACCAGCACCTCAGTTCCATCAGCCTTCGTTATCGTTGCACCTTCAACTTTTATTCTGCATCTCTTCATGTCAACTTCAACAACCTTTCCCTCATGACCAGCAAAATCACCACGCATTATCCTTACTTTGTCCCCCTTTCTAACTCTAACAGCCCTTTTTCCATATTTTTCTCTAAGCTTATCCGAAAGCGTGGCATGGAGTAATTTATGCCTTTCATGCAGCTTTGAAGTCTTGTATAGCCACTTTCTCTGCTTTCTGGCCTGCATAACCATCACACTAGGATTGAGGCTATTGTTGCAATTTTTGGAAATCTCTCTGCAGCTTCTCTAGCAACTGGACCACGAATCTCTGTTCCCTTTGGTTCTCCTTTTTCATTAACAAGAACGACGGCATTGTCTTCGAACTTTATCCTTTCCCCATTTGGTCTTCTGTATTCCTTTCTCTGTCTTATGACGACAGCATAATGTACCTGCTTCCTGATCTCCGGAACTCCTTTCTTTACACTAACAACAACCATATCTCCCACTCCCGCTGCTGGATATCTCCTCCTTACACCCTTGTAGTTCAAAACTGAGATTAGCTGAACCTCTCTAGCCCCACTGTTGTCTGCACAAACAAGCAAAGCTCCAGTTGGTAAAGCTCTTGGAATTCTCGCCTTAATCGCCTGCACTTGAGATCACCTCCAGAATTACAAAGCTTTTTGTTTTGCTTATAGGCCTGCATTCTCCAATTCTAACAATATCTCCAGGTTTCGCTCTTATGCACTCTGGATTGTGAGCATGAAGCTTCGACCTTTTCCTCATATACCTCTCGTATTTTCTAACGTACTTTATCAACTCCCTCTGAATTACAGCAGTTTTTCCGTAAACTTTGACAACTTTCCCAGTCAAAATCTGTCCCCTTATTGATAGCGTTCCATGAAATGGACAGCACTCATCACTACAGACACCACTTGGTGGCTTAACCTCAATTCCTATATCCCTCATAAAACTACCCCCTTCGCTCTTTTGATCATCAACAATCCACGCATTATCCTCTCTTCTGGCTTGAAAGCCAAAAGCTCTCCTCTAACTCTCACAACTCTCCCCTCATATTCGACTCTAAAGCTTCTACCTTTCTTCGCAACGATTTTTAAACCTTTTTCAGTCATAATCTTGAATGTTTTTTCAGTTTCATCAAACACTTCCCCCTTTAGACCAACTTCACATTTATTGGGACTCTCAACCACTTCCAATTTCAAACCTATCCAATCTCTTGCCAGTAACTCCGCTATTCTCGCTTTTCGCATAGGGCCATCTTTATTCTCGCAATATCCTTCCTAATTTGCCTTATTCTTCCAGGATTCTTCACAGCACCGCCACTTCTGACCATCGTCCTTAGCTTGAGAAGTTCGATTTCAAGTTCCCTGAGTTTTTTCTTCAGCTCTTCCCTGCTCATCTCCCTTATTTCCTTCATTTTCACTCTGAACACCCCCTTCTTTTATTTCAAACTCATCCGGCAAAACGGCATCTGGAGGAATTATGCGAACCGTTACTCCAAAAACTCCGAGCTTCTTTACAGCTATGTCAAATCCCTTTCTAACAACTGTATAAGCAGCATCTCCCGTATGAATTATTGTCCCTGCAACGAACTTCTCAGTTCTAGCCCTTTCGCTGACGAGCTTTCCACTTATCGCGATTTCGCATCCTTTTGCACCAGCTTCCATTATTCTGTAAAGGAACCTGTAGCCAGCTCTTCTGAAGTACCATCCCCTTTCAAGTGCCCTTGCAAGTAAGGATGCCATGAGCTGTGCGTTAAACTCTGGTTTTTCAACTTCATCCACGCTTATCTGTGGATTGTCAAGACCAAACTCCTTAAGCTTTTCTGTTAACATCTTGATCCTTCTACCTCCTTTTCCAATTACAAGCCCTGGACGTTCGACAAAAAGCGTTACCTGGGTTCCTAGTGGCATTCTTAGTATATCAACCCCACCAAATCCTGCATTCTTTACTTCTTCCCTTATCCATTCTTTTACCAACATCCTCCTTACTCTATCCTGAACGAACTTCCTTTCAACTGCCATTCACTTCACCTCTGCAATTTCCGCAACAAATTCAACAGTCGTCAACTGCTTTCTTTTTGGCACAGCTCTCCCAAAGGCTCTTGGAACGTATCTAATAATACTCCTCCCCTTCTTAGCCTGTGCATGAACTATTACCAATTCCTCTGGATTCAGACCCTTGTATTCAGCGTTTGCCTTTAAATTCTTTAAAACCTTCAGAATTTCTCTAGCGGCCTTTTGAGGATATCTACCAGCATACCAGCCAGGAATGTTCTTGTGTGCAACCTTCTTCTTGTACTTCCTCATCGGAACTGGGAACTTCATTTCTATAACATCTTCTAAATACTTCATCGCCTGCGGTATTTTCTTTCCCTTGAGCTCTCTGCATATCTCTACTGCATGTTTAAAGCTCATTGGAATCTCGTATCCCATCGCTTTTACAGCTTTTGTCTCATCTTTTGGTATATAGGAATAAGATATCCTAGCCATAATCCATCACTTAAGCGGAACGAACTTGCTACTCCTAGTTGCCCCAACCCCAGGACCGCTGTGTTTCTCGAACTTCGTAGTCATAGCAAACTCGCCTAAGCGATGACCAAGCATTTCTGGCTTTATTTCAACTTTAACAAAATCCTTACCATTGTGGACAAAGATCGTTTTTCCAACCATTTCTGGCAATATTAACATGTCTCTAACATGCGTCCTAACACTGTTTTTCTTCTTCAACTTTTCAAGCAGATTTTTCTCTCTCTCCGTCAGACCTCTCTTTAATTTTCTCCTTTCCCTAGCTGGAAGTAGTTTAATGAAGTCTTCCAAGGACATCTTCTGAATTTCTTCAAAAGTATAGCCACGAAATAGAAATTCTCTTGGTCTAACAACCTTGCTCTTCAACCCCATCGTATCACCTCCTTATGCCAGTTCTTCTCGCAGCTATGCTTCCAACTTTTCTGCCCGGAGGTGCATTCCTGCTTACAGTCTTCGGTCTTCCTACATGCTGATGCTTTCCACCACCAAATGGGTGATAAACAGCGCACATCGCCACTCCACGAACCCTTGGCCACTTTGCAGCCTTGCTCTTCATTTTGTGATACTTCTTTCCAGCCTTAACAAAGGGCTTATCCACCCTACCTCCACCAGCAACAACACCTATCGTTGCTCTGCACAATGGATGAAAAGCTTTAAGCTCGCCAGAAGGCATTTGAACTATTACTTTATCCTCCTCTCTCGAAACAACCAAAGCAAAAGTTCCACTAGCTCGAACGAATTTTCCTCCATCACCAGGGATCTTTTCTATGTTACATATCGGAGTCCCTTCGGGTATGTTTTTAAGATAAGTTGTGTTCCCAGGTGCTATTTCGACTTTTTCACCCGCATAAATCCAATCTCCAGTTCCAATTCCTTCAACGGCCAGTACGTATTCTTCTCTACCATCTGGCAACTTTAAGAGAGCTATTGGACCATTTCTCGCTGGATCATGTATTATGTCTATGACTTTCGCGGCAATCGTTTGATCTTTAAACGGTAAATGCTTTATGTCAGCCTTGTATTTGTGTGAGGGAGCAGTGTAAGTTGGAGTTCCTTTTCCTCTATTCTGGGAAATTATCCTTTTACCCATAAAACCACCTCAGAACACCCCAAGCTTGGATAACAACTCCTCAGCAGAATAGCCAGGTTTCAGCTTAATATAAGCCTTCTTTTCGCCTTTAGGAGTTATCAATACGTTCACACTTTCTACTTCAACGTTGAACAGCTTTTCAAACTCTCTTTTTATTTCATTCTTTCTCGCCTTCAGATTGACAATTGCGGTAATTACGTTCTTTTCAAGTTCCAGCATTGCTTTTTCTGTAACTAGAAAGCATTTTATCAACATAACCATCCCTCAATGAATTTTAAAGCCGATTTGCTCCACACAACCAATCTACCCGCATGTCCTCCAGGAGCCAGAAGTTCTACATTCAAATTCCTTGCCAAAGCAACATCAACCCCAGGAAGACCTTTTACTGCCCTAAAAATACCTCTATCTTCTCCAACTACAATCAAAACACTCTTCTTTGCAACATATCTCCTCCCTCTCATTTTTCCAATCCCTGACCTTTGCCTTCTCCTTTCTTTCGCTCTCTCAATGTCACCGTAGACCCCTATAGCTTTAAGAACTGAAACCGCATCTTTTGTCTTCGCTAGTGCCTCGAACTCATCCACAACCACTTTTGGTAATTCTCCTTCAAAGATATGATTTCTACTTTTCACGATTTCAGGATTTGCCGTAGCAGCAATTGCAGACTTTAAAGCTTTCCTAAGCTCTTTCTTATTTATCTTTTCTTCCCATTTTTTCTGAACCTTTGGCGGATGAGCTTCTCTTCCACCGACTGCCTGTGGAACAACTACAGCTCTGAGTCCAAGTTTCCATCTGGGAACTCTAGCATATCCATATCCTGGTCCCCAGTTTTCCCAAGCATAATCCACACCGCTGAGCGGATTCGGCCCATATGGTTGTCTGCGATGGGATTGTATTGCATGAACTGCCTTTCTTATTATATCTGGCCTGTAATCTTCTTTGAAAACTTCTGGTAACTCGATTTCCTCGACTACTTCGCCTTTTAAGTTCAAAACCTTCGCCTTCATATCACTTCCCCTGCTTTGAAGTCGTGCTCACGTAAATGACATTTACACCAGTGAATTCTGTCTTTGGCGGTCTTATAGCGTCCCTTATCCTAATAAGTCTCTTTACCGGTCCAGGAACGCTTCCAGAAATCAAAACATAATCGTTCCTTACTACTCCATAGTGTGGAAATCCTCCTTTTGGAGTTATCTCTTCCCCATTGTTTCCAATTTTAATTATGCGTTTGTTAAACTCAAGTCTCTGATGGAACCCCATTTGCCCATACTGAGGAACCGTCCATCTCACGCGATGTGGCGTCCAGGGACCAAGTGTTCCAATCCTCCTATGCTTACTACTCCTCGCATGCTTTGCGTCCAGAGTTATTACTCCCCATCTTTTAACAACTCCCTCAAATCCTTTCCCCTTTGTTATAGCACTGACATCCACGATATCTCCTTCTTTAAAAACTTCAGAGATTCTAACCTCCTTTCCGAGCTTGGAAATCGCGTATTCTAATGCCTTCTCAAAATCGCCACCTACCTTCTGCTCCATCACATCTGGAACCTTCTTTGGAACTCCTGTTATTAGATAAGGTTGTGTGTATGTTATTACTCTAACCTCATCCCCTTCAACACTTTTTAGAGCTTCAACGTCTCCAATATTCTTTGGAATCTTTACCCTTCTCTCCAGAAATGCATCGAGCTCATTTGTCCAAACTTCCTTCACTATTTTCAACCCATAACTAGTTTCCTTGTAAACCCTAATTCCAGCAACCTTCATTGGTGGCGTTTCAATAACTGTCACTGGAACGACGATTTCTTCTCCATAAGTCTTTGAATTCTTTCTATCGTCGATCATAACGACGTGTGTCATTCCCGCTTTGTAACCAGCAAATCCTTGAATTCTTACTTCCTTGCATTCTGGCCAGCTTCTTATTCTCGGGACTATTCTTTCAGCCCTCTTTCTCGGAGAAAATGCCAGAGACCCTCTTTTGGGTCGATGTGTTTTCATCTACAACCACCCCAGTGGGAAACAAAATTGACTATGGCAAGAGTTGCCAATATCGCCTCCTCCAAGCGAACAGTCCTAACACCTTGCCCGGGGATCGTATTCCAGGCTTCCACCTCCATATCTATACCCATCCTTCTCATTATCTCAAATACCCCTTCTCTCGGATTACCGAAAACGAAGGTTGCTTTCCTTATTTCCCTGAGCTCAGGAACTTTTCCCTTCCGGGATGTTACAATCACGTCCCTTCCCTTCAGCACTTCTTCAAGCTCAGCTTCTCTCACTTTATACCCCCAATATTCCTCAGGCTCCGCCTCCTCGACCAGCAACGGGGTCTTCGAAACGATCCTGACGGTCACGCGTGCACCTTTGCTCGCCTTACTTTTCAATGGTGCAAGGGCTCCAACACCTATATCCACCCATCGCGTGCCGTCAGGAGCCACTTTTTTTACGACCCCTTCCCTCAACTCGCCGATTTTTAAATGTTTCGACTTATGCGAAGGGATTGCAAGCGGTGGGATGACACCTATGAATTTGAGATCTTCATCTATTGGAAAAAGCTCCTTTCTAAGGTATTGTGGAGTTTCAAGATATTCTAGGACTTTTCTAATAAACTTGGTTTCATCCAACAATGGATCTCTATAAATTATAACTTCTTTAACCTTAAAAATTGCCAAAGCTCTTGCAATCGTTCCAAGTTTGTAAAACTTTATCTTTTCATCTGTCTCATTGAGTAAGGATGAAGAAGGGATGGCTACTTTGATTTCCATATACTCGGATAAACGCCCCTTTCCATCAAAACCCTTTCAACATCGACAACTATTCCCCTCTTTAATTCAAGCATGTCTTCAGCGTTAACCAAAGCCTTTCCAAGAGCAACTAATTCTCCCTTTGCTGTGAAGATTGCAACAGTTGAATCTCTTTTCACATTCTTTTCAACCATCGAAACACCCTTTATCGATAAATTTGCCCCATGACAGATCGCATCCACTGCCGTATCTTTTATCACAATCTTTGGCACGTTTGCAACTGCTAACTCCATTGGCTTTATTATTTCTCTTATGTATTTCTCATCTCCTTCCTCTTTCCAAAAAACATATGCATCCAGTAAGTCTTGTAGTGTGTAACTATCAGTTTCGAGAAAATTTCCAGTTCTGATCCTTCTAAGCTCCTGCATATGCGCGCCAACCCCTAGAACTTCTCCTATGTCCTTGCAGAGCTTCCTTATATAAGTCCCGGATTCTGCTGAGATTTTGAAGAGAATATCTCTCCCGTCTATTTCCAAAATTTGTATGTTGTAAATTTCTCTAATCCTCAGCTCCTTTTTAACTGCAGACTTTAGCGGTGGTTTCTGGAATATCTTTCCGGTGAACATTTTGAAGACTTTCTTTATCTCCTCCTCTTTAACATCACCATGTAATCGCATCAAACAAACATATTCCTTGCTCGATTCCTGAAGGAACTTAACTAGTTTCGTAGCCGTTTCGATAAAAACAGGTAAAACCCCAGTAACCTTTGGATCAAGAGTACCAGCATGTCCAGTTTTTTTAACCTGCAAAATATTTCTAACCCACACAACAACCTCATGACTACTCGGTCCCTTTGGCTTATCCACGCAAACAAAGCCTTTTTTTATGTGTTCTTCCACACTCCTTTTATTAGGGGGACATCCGTATTTTTCGGAAGTTTGAAACTCCTCGATTATATAATAGTCTCCAAGCTTCACAGATAAAACAGGGAGAAGAGGTTTTAAAAATCTGATGAATGCTCCTAGATAACATCGATCTCGAAGGTTTTAAAACCTTCATATCTTTAATTTTTTATGGAATACAATTTCGGTGATTTCTTGTTCAAACCAGAAATAAGAAGGGCAAAAGATCTTCTTCCAGTTCTAGCCTATCCAGAAAAGTTAATTAGAGACTTTGACGCATACTACATGTTTAGAGACATCTACGAGAGCGAAGAGCACAGAAAGAGGATTTTAAAGGCTGGTTTGAGATACGATTTTACCATAATTCCTCCTGCAGAGATTGGAAAAGAAAAAATAAAAACCTACGGTCATTACCATCCAGAAAATTCATATGGACTCACTTATCCAGAGATTTATCAGGTAATAGAAGGCAGAGCCTTTTTCATCCTTCAAAAAAGGGGTAAAAAGGGGGTTGAGGATTGCATAGTGATAGAGGCGAATAAAAACGATGTTGTAATCGTCCCTCCCAACTATGGACACGTTACGATAAATCCTACGGATAAAGTTCTAATAACATCCAACTGGGTTTCTAGGAATTTTACTTCAATCTACGAGCCCTATACGATGCTGAAAGGGGCATGCTACTATTACATCGATGGAAGATGGGTTAAAAATCCAAGATATGCTGAAGCTCCGGAGATAAGGTTTCTGAAACCACATGGTAGTATGAAGGAGGAGATGTATTATCTGGTCGAGGAAATAAACACGCTCGAATTTCTTTCAAAGCCAGAAAAATATAATAAAGCTGTGGAAATGCTAAGAAATTTAATTTAAAAAATAAAAATTTTGAACTCTTATATTAATTACATCGAGGCTGCTAGCTTTATATCTTCTGCTGTAACAGTCTTTCTTCCAGAATGCTTTGCAATATCTACTGCCTTCTTTGCAACTCTAATAGCGTAGTCCTCGATAACTTCAACCATCTTCTCCACCGCATCAGCACTTACTCTTTCAGCACCAGCTTTTCTTATCAATCTATCGACTGGAGCCATTGGTAGTTCAGCCATCTAATTCACCTCCTTTCTCCTCTCGTTATGAAATTTAGTATTAGGTATATATATACTTTTCGATTGAAGTTCCACTGGAACTTGTATTTTTGACTTCTAAGCTTTTTCAATGGTCCAAAACTTGGTAAAGGTGAGGAACACTATACTCCGATAGACTTGAAAACATCAAAAATTTATGGTATGGGAATATAGATAAAAAATCTTAAATGAGAAAATTAGGTATCTAAAAAATTTTTAAAAGAAAAACTATCCAAATAAAGCAGCAAGACCTTCAATCGCTTCCTCTTCTTTCTTTTCTTCCTCCTCTTTCTTCTTTTCTTCCTTCTTCTTCTCTTCCTTCTCCTCCTTCTTAACTTCTGTCACCTGCACTGCTGGCTGACCTACAATCGGCATAGCAGCACTCCTTTGCAAAACTTCGCTGATGTTTATCCCTTCTAAAGCAGAAACAAGAGCTTTTACTCTTGCATCATTCACAGCGATACCTGCTGCCATCAATACAGCTCTAACGTTATCCTCCGTTATTGGCTTACCAGCAGAGTGTAGCAATAAGGCCGCATATATATACTCCATTCACAACACCTCCTTCAACCAAATAAAGCAGCAAGACCTTCAATCGCTTCCTCTTCTTTCTTTTCTTCCTCCTCTTTCTTCTTTTCTTCCTTCTTCTTCTCTTCCTTCTCCTCCTCAACCTTCTTCACTTCTCCAACTCTTACAGATAAAAGCGATCTCAGATCATCATCCAAAGCTTCTGGTGGCAAAAGTGATGCCAGAGAAATCATATCTGCATATGCTTTTGCAATGAGATCTGGCATAACTTCTCTCTCAGTTATACATGCAGCCATTGCCAGATTTCTAGCATCATTAAAAGCCTTTGCTAGCAAGATCTGTGCAGTCTCTTCGGTCACATAGCAGCAGTTTACAGCCAGATTAATTGCCATGCTGTAAGCTTTCTTGAAGTCTTCCAGAATTGCCTTTTCATCTATCTTGAGTAGCTCTGGGGTCAAAATTACCCCATCAAAAATAGCTATTGTCTCCAAACCGATTTTGAGTGGCTTTATTCCAAGCTTTTCCAACACTTTGGCAACTTCTGGTCTAACAACTTCTCCAGCTTTTACAACGGTTGTCCTCGACTTTACAACTACCTTACCTCTCTCAACTGCTGCAGGAATTCCTGCCATTTGCAACTCTGCAACCGCTGGACCTGGAGGTAATGATGTCGGCCCCTCGTTCACAACCACGTCTATGGGAGAGATCTGACTTGGTTTAAGCGGTGCATTTATTTTCATGCTTTCAAGTCTTTTGTAAAGCTTGAATGGATTCTCGTTTGTTGCAACTATTGCAATCTGACCTTTTACGTATTTTTTGAGCTCATCATAACCCTTGCCCACAGAATCCAAGGCCAAGTTTAGCAATGTATTCTTCACAACTCTTAGCTCTGCAATGCCTTTAAGTTCCCTTTTGATCTTTTGCATCAAGTTTGCAGGAACTCCTTGAAAACTGACCAAGGCCAATACTCTATAGTTTGAAATCAAGTTCTTTATTTTTTCAACTTCTTCCACTTTCCATTTTGGCGGCAAACCCCTTACTGCTGCCATCATATCACCCTTACTGCAGGACCCATTGTGGTTTTAACAAACACAGACTTCAATATTAAATGTGGATTTTCGTACTTGTTCTCGACAACTTTGAGGATTTCCAGCGCATTCTCAGCCATTGCATCTACGCTCATCGTCTTTATACCTATAGGAGCATGGAAAGTCATTTTATCTCTTGTCCTTACTCTCACGGAATTCCTCAGTCTATCTATCAATGGCTTCGGATCCGAAAGTGGTGGAATTGGCTGTGGAATCTTTCCTCTCGGACCAAGGATAGACCCAAGCTTTTTACCGATTTCTGCCATCAATGGAGCCTCGGCTATGAAAAAGTCTATTTCGTTAGCAATCTTCCTCGCTCTTCTCTTATCCTTTGAAAGCTGATCTATATCTTCAGGTGATAGAACTATATCTGCATTCGCGTTCTTCGCCTTTAACAACGTCTCTCCTCTCGCAAATACACCTACTTTCCTAGGCTTTCCAACGCCATGGGGTAATAGAACTATGGTATCTATTCTATTCTCCGGCTTCCTCATATCAACGTTCCTGAGGTTGACTGCCATCTCAACAGATTCTACAAACTTCCTTTCCTTAGCCTTGCTTATCGCCTCGCTTATCGCCTTTACGAAATCCTCTTTTTTCGCAAGCATATCAAACCTCCCGTAGTGCTTCGGCTCAAAGCCTCCTACGGAGTTTAAACTAATTGACCAAGGTATTTTAAGTTATCGTTTCAGCTCTTCTTCTTCCTGAGTTTTTGAACCTGGTACTTCTCCTTTTCTTCTTTGGTCTCTATTTCTTCTCTCGTCTTCTCTCTAGTTGCTTTTCCAAAACCAGCAAATACCCATTTGTTGCTGAAATCTCTGCTCATTCTGTAATAAGCGCCACATCCACATTCCTGAATTCCAAATCTCGTGTCAACTGCTATCTTTTTGTTACAGATCTTACAGACTATTTCCATGTCCAAACGCAGAGCATGGAGCTATAAATCTTTCTCAAGGTTCCTTTCAACCCAAGCCTTTATATCCCTCTTGGGCATTGCCCCAACTATTTGATCTACCGCTTTACCTTTCTTGAAAAATATTAGAGTAGGTATTGCTGTTATTCCGAATTTAGCTGCAATTCTCTGATTTTCGTCAACGTTTACCTTTCCAAATGCAACTTTGCCTGAAAATTCCTTAGCCAACTCATCTATTATCGGCGAAACATATCTGCATGGCATGCACCACTCTGCCCAGAAATCAACGACTGCATTCTCATTTTGATTTATAAAAGATTCAAAATTGTTCTGATCCAATTCTACAGGTTTAACGTTCTTCTCACCAACCATCCTCATCAGCTTCCTGAGCTTCTTTTTCCGTATCTCCTCTATTTCGTCCATGTTGATTCATCTTTTTTTAAATTTTAAATTTTTCTCGATTTTGCAAAATTTTTGAATACGTATCGCATTTGTTAATTGTTTAAAAAACATGGAAAAATTTATAATTTTTAGATCGAAATACGTATCATGGCGAATGTGAGGATAATAGATTTAACGATGCGAGATGGACATCAATCTCTCCTAGCAACCAGACTTAGAACTAGAGACATACTTCCAATCCTTGAAACTTTTGACAGCGCCGGAATTTATTCTTTCGAAGTTTGGGGAGGGGCTACTTTTGATGTTTGCCATCGTTATCTGAATGAGAACCCGTGGGAGAGGTTAAGGGAAATAAGGAAGAGAGTAAAGAACACCCTTCTACAAATGCTCCTGAGAGGGCAAAACTTGGTCGGTTATAGACATTACCCCGACGACGTTGTGGAGAAGTTTATAAAGAAGACGATAGAGTGCGGATTAGACTTTTTCAGAATCTTTGATGCGCTAAACGATACCAAAAATTTAATAAGTTCGATAAAGTTCGCCAAAAAATACGGTGCCCACCATGTTCAAGGGACGATTTGCTACACGATTTCCCCAGTTCATACTATAGAAAAGTACGTTGAAATTGCAAAAGAACTTGCCACGATGGAAGTTGACTCCATATGCATAAAAGATATGGCTGGTCTTCTTTCACCAAAAGTTGCATATGAACTCGTGAGAGCTTTAAAGAAGGAAATAAACCTCCCAATAAACGTTCATTCGCATTACACAAGTGGAATGGCATCAATGAGCTTATTAAAGGCGGTTGAAGCTGGAGCAGAGATGATAGATACCTGCATGTCCCCTCTAGCTCATGGAACATCTCATCCTCCAACAGAAACTATGGTGTATGTACTCGAAGAGCTCGGCTACAAGACTGGGGTAAAAATGGATGTACTACTCGAGGTTAGAAATTATTTCATGAAGATAAGAGAGAAATATGCTGGTTATTTAGATCCAATTTCTACAATCCCAGATACCAATGTTCTCGTTTATCAAATTCCTGGAGGAATGTTCTCCAACATGATCGCACAGTTAAAGGAGCAAAATGCGCTAGAAAAGCTTGAAGAGGTTTTAAAAGAGGTGCCAAAAGTTAGGGAAGATTTCGGATATCCGCCCCTTGTTACACCAACTAGCCAAATCGTTGGCGTTCAAGCAGTTATAAATGTCTTGATGGGTGAAAGGTATAAAGTAGTGACAAAGGAATCGAAGGATCTCGTAAAGGGAATGTATGGCAGAACTCCGGCACCGATAAGAGAAGAGATAGTCAAGAAAATATTGGGAGATGAAAAGCCAATAGATTGCAGACCGGCCGATTTACTTGAACCAGAATTTGAAAAGAGAAAAAAGGAACTTGAAGAAAAAGGGATTGAGACGACAGAGGAGAATGTACTAATCTATGCTCTTTTCCCGCAAACCGGTCTGCAGTTCTTATTAAAGCAAAGCAAGGAAGAACCATTCCCCATTCCAACAAAGATTTCTGGAGACTTTGAAGTAGTCATAGATGGTGTAAAATACTCTGTGAGCATTAAATCAGCCTAAATTTTTCTTTTTCCTACGAAAAACACGGCCAAAAAGCTCAGGACTGCTCCAAAATAAAGACAGGATTTGTAACCAAAATTCTCAGCTATAAATCCACCAAAAATTGATCCGATCACAGTGGATAGATTTATTGTTGAATTCAAAAATCCCGAAACGCTACTTCTTTCTACATTTTCATTCAGAAGCATTTTAAGAGCCCCAACATATATGGAACTCCATCCAAATGCTATGAAGAATTGGGCAAATAAAAATTCCCAGATCTGCGAGGAAATTGAGTAAAGATAAAATGCTATGCCGGAAAAAATTGCTCCAAGGTTCATCAGAATTTTTGGATCGAATCTGTCAATTTTCTGCATTATGAGGAACTGCAAAAAAGAGTTTGTGAAGTAAATAGCTCCTATCCAGAACTTTGAAATTCCCAATTCGGAAAGATAAATTGGAAAAATTAGCCACACTGCACTTGCTCCAGTGTGACGGATGAAGAAGGCAAAATAGACTGAAAAATTTTCCTTTAAGAGCCTTAGAGGACTTCTAAGATTTATTTTTTCTGAAGGAATTTTTTCATTTAAAATTATAAAAAATGCCATCAAAGTCAATATCGAGCCCAGAGTAAAAATTCCCCAGTAAAGAACGATTATTCCAGCGATTAATTGCCCAACAGCCCACCCAAGACTACCAAAGGAAGAAAAATATCCTATATTTTTGTTCTTACTATAAGCGTAGCTGATGAGAGCTGGAGGAAATATTCCTATGGAAAATCCAAGCATAGCTCTGACCAAAAGAAGTTGTAAAGGGTTTGTCGCAAAGGATTGGGAAAAGAAGAAGAACGCTGAAATGGCTAGACCTAGCAAGATTATCTTCTTCCTTTCGTAATAATCGGAAATTCTGCCGAAGATGTTCGATGCGATTAGAGTTGAAAGGCTATAAGCTGACGAGATCAGACCTAATTCCAAATCCGAAGCTCCGAGTTCTTTTGCAAATATAGGGATGAAAAGGAGGGATGAGGCTATTGAAAGCTGAGTTAGGAAGTTTACTATTGAAACCTTCATCAGCTATCGACAAGGTTGGTAATTTAAGGATTACTCAAAGGAGTTCGAACATTGAGACTTCCCCTTCTCTCTCATCGTACTGCATAAACCATGTCATCCAAGCAGAGGTATCAACTCCCCATTTTTCAAAACCGGAATGCTTTGCCTCAGACTCTCCCTCTCATCACTTATCAGATCGCCCATCAGTCATCATCGGCAAAAAAATTATCGACATATGGATAAAACTCTTTCGCTCCCAAAGAAGTCAGCTGAATTTGGTTAGGTTTTTAAAAAGTTGGCTATGTATATAGATTAATGATAAATGAAGAGAAGATTAAAAAATTGGCAAAAATAATAAAAAATTTAAAGTATGATCCAATAAAATTTGATAACCCGGATTTATTTCCCGATCTAGATGATTATATATACCCAAATTACGTCTTTTTCATGGTTGCAATTGACCATAGAACAGGTTTTGATGTCGATTGGAAATATCGGGGATCGGATTTACTCTTCTATCTCGCAAGAAGAAAACAAATGCAAAAAAGAGACTTTTTCACAGCTAGGAATTTGCTAAACATTGATACCTCACAGATAATTGAAATATTCAGTTTTCAGGGAATCGTCGTTAGAAATCCAGACGAGAGAGCTTTCTTGCTTAGAGATTGTGCATCAAAACTTTTGAGAGATTATGAAGGAGACATAATGAACCTCATAAAATCCTCTAATTTTCTGGTAGATGAGATAACGGAAAAACTCAGAGAATTCAGGGCCTATGAAGATCCGATGAAGAAGAAAAGCTATCTTTTCCTAAAAATTCTAAAAAGAAGTGGTTTTAAAATAGTTGGAAAAATACATTTTCCCATCGACAATATACTCGTGAAAGTTGCGCTGAATTCTGGAATTCTGGAACCGGAAGAAAGAATTCTAAAGAAGATTGTGGAAGGAGAAGTTCTGAATGAAAGTGAAGTCTTGAAGCTAAGAGAAGAAACTGGAAAAGCATTGGAAATTCTTTCAAAAGAAGCTGAAATCGATGCCGATGTTTTGGACGACGTCCTTTGGAGTTACGGTAGGGAGAGTAGTGCAAGAACTGCATTGGACGAAAGGGTTGAAAAATCCGCACTAGCGGAATTTATTAAATTCATCAATCAACGCAATTTAAGACCAATTTTTCCACACTCCTGGTATTTCTGAGCAAAATTAATATCTTTTGAGCAAAGTTCGCTTATGGATAAAGAGGAGATAAGAGTTGCGATAATTAGGATTGAAGGAACAAATTGTGAAGAGGAAACAGCTTTGGCTTTCAAAAGCCTTGGTGTTGAAGCTGAAATAGTTCATTTGAAGCAGTTTTACAGCGACATGATAAGATTTGAAGACCAAAGGAGCATCTTCGACTACAACTGCATAGTTTTTCCCGGAGGCTTCTCAGCTGGTGATTATGTGCGTGCTGGTGCAATATTTTCTGCAAGGGTAAAGAGTGTGTTAAGAAGGGATCTTGAAGAGTTCATAAAGTATGGATATCCAATTCTGGGTATCTGTAATGGTTTTCAGATTCTTGCAGAACTCGGAGCTTTACCTGGGTTTGATGAAGATAGACCAATAGCTGAAAAGCCTGAAATGGCTCTAGCTATAAATGATTCAGGAAGATTTGAGTGCAGACAAACCTTACTTAAAGTAGAGAGCAGAAAGTGCATCTTCACTAGAAACGTTGACAAAGAGATTTTGAAGATCCCAGTTGCCCATGCAGAAGGAAAGGTTGTATTTCCAAAGGATAAAGAGGAAGAATTTTTGGAGAAGTTAAAGGAGAACGAGCAAATAGTTTTTAGATACGTTGACGATAAGGGAAATTACGCTGGCTATCCATGGAACCCAAATGGGAGTTTTTACAACATCGCCGGAATTTGCAATGTTACTCACACAGTATTTGGCCTGATGCCACATCCAGAAAGGGCAATGTTCGATTACAGAAAAAGGACTTTTGGAGACGGATATTATATCTTCAGGAACGTCATCGAATATCTTGAGAGGCTATGAAGATAAGGGTAGCGGATTATATGACTAGAAATGTCGTAACGCTCAAGCCAGACAACACAGTAGCGGATGCAATAGAATTGATTAGAAAAACTGGTCACGACAGCTTTCCGGTTGTAGACAATGAAATGAAGGTGATTGGCTACGTTTCCGCTGTTGACATAGTTGGTGTAAATCCTGAGACAAAGATAAAGGATGTTATGTCAAAACAGCTATACGTTGCCAGAGAATTCATGGATCTCAGAGATGTTGCGAGAGTTATGTTCAGAACAGGTCATTCAAAACTTCCTGTCGTAGATGAGTCGAATAGGCTAGTTGGAATAATTTCGAATGCGGATGTGATAAGAAGTCAGATAGAAAGAGTCGATCCATCAAAGGTTGAAAAGCTAAAAAAGACGATTGAAAAAGTCCATGGAGTAAAAGTGGAAGTCATGCGTGGTAAAGTTTCCATTTCAAAGTTGATACCAACGCAGAGCAAGGTTTACGCTGATGAGCTAAGGGGGAGAATTCATGAGATAAAAAGAGGGCTTGCTGAGCCGATAATAGTTATCAAAAAAGATTCCCGCTTTTTCCTAGTCGATGGGCATCATAGAGCAGTTGCAGCCATGAAACTTGGAATTGAGGAGCTGGATGCGTATATAATATCTGTCAATGGAGACTTTGAGCTGGGGATAGAGAAGATGGCGAAGAAGAAAGGTTTAAACTCGCTGAAGGATATTGAAATAATAGAAGACGTTCCACATCCGTTGGTGGAGATAACTTTCAGAAACATGGGATGAAGATGATTATCTGGACTGTAAATCTGGATGCAAAGAAGAGTAGGGCAATGGGAAGAAAGATTTCGAAAAAATTCGCCGTGCCAAACGTGCGCTTTCAGGAGTTGATTCAAGCATGTCAAGAATTGGGACTGGAATTCAAAGCTGAGAGCAAGAAATATCCAAGATGCTGGTGGGAAGAGGGTGGAAGAGTTGTTATAAACAGTAAAGACAGGAAACTGATGGTCGAAATAGCAAAGAAAATAGCTGAGATCAGAGAAAGAAAAAAGAAGAAATGAGATACTCTTTTTTACTGTCTGGAGAAAATTTGGATATTGCAATTGCAGAAGTTCTAAGCCTCGCTGAATCTTTTGGAAAACTGAATGGATATTCTGTAGATGGTAGGATTTTGACGATAAACTTCGATGGTAACGAATTCTTTGATAGACTGGCTTTTTCTCACGAAGTCATAGAACTCATGAGCATATGTAAGCCAGAAAAACTGGAAATGGAGTTTTCGAAAATCGAAGTCGATGGAACTTTTTGCGTTAGAGTTACAGGAGTTGGAATAAAGTCAGATAATAGTCTTGAAAGGAGACTTGGAGAGATTCTTTGGAAAAAAGGAAATTCCGTGAATCTTAAAAACCCAGAAGTTGTTGTGAGAGTTTATATTACAAGGGAGAACTGCTACATTGGGTTTTTAAAGTTCAAGCAGAACAAAAAGCAATTCTTAGATAGAAAACCAAATCTACGTCCATTTTTCATGCCGGTTGTTATTTTACCAAAATTCGCAAAAGCACTTGTAAATTTGACTTCTGTTAGGAAAGGGAAGATCCTAGATCCGATGTGCGGAACTGGTTCATTTTTGATCGAAGCTGGCCTAATGGGGCTGGAGATATATGGAATGGATTACTACAGAGACATAGTGAAGGGTTGCAGGCAAAATCTCGAATTCATGAAGCTGAATGGAGAGATTCTGCAGGGAGATGTTAGGGAGATGCCTTTCAAAAATGGAGCTTTTGACGGAATCGTTACGGATTATCCCTATTTCAAGGCAACGAGGAAGATTAGATATGATGATCTGTATGAAAAGAGTCTTGAGGAAATAAAAAGGGTGCTTAAAAGAAATTGCAGAGCGGTAATCGTTACGAACATCGATTTGAAGGATTTTCCCATGTCCATTCTTTATAGAATAGAGCACAGAGTCCACAGCTCACTGACTAGGAGAATTTACGTTCTAAAAAAAGATTAAGATAGGACTTCCTTCAGAGCTTCAAGCAGCGAGGGATTGTTTTTGAGCAGTTCCATCACTATCGCCTGAACACTCAACTCCCTTATGTTCTTCCCGGCTATGCTTCTCGCAAGGCTATTCAAAGCTGCGTCGTCGAGCTTTAAAAAGAATTCCTGTAATTTCTTATTCCTTCTAAGCTTCCATCCAAAATCGGACTTCCATAGCTCATCATATCTCCTAAGAAAGTTTGCTGAAAAGTCCCCTTTCTTTACAGCTTCACTGGCAACAATTCCAGCATGATAGCCAGCGCTTAAAGCGTTTGCGATTCCTCCACCTGTGATCGGGTCTGAGTGATAAGCTGCATCTCCAGCAAGCATTATGTTATCAGAAACTGCAGTTTCAATTTCTCCATAAACCGGAACAGCTCCACAGACTAGTTCAACAACTTTACCATTTATTTCAAATTTTTCTATAAATTTATCTAAATAATACTTTGCATTTGCCTTCGCTTTTGAAGGTAGAACGCCAATGCCAACGTTTGCACAACCATTCCCCTTTGGGAATATCCAAGCATATCCTCCAGGAGCCAACTCGTTTCCAAGGTAGAAATAGGTGTAATTTTCGTCAATGTCAAGATTGGACATGAGATATTGCGCACAACTCTCTATTTCGCTCTTCTTAAGCGTCTTTATTATCCCAGCCATTCTACCAACTCTGCTTTCAACACCATCCGCACCTATGAGAATCTTCGTCTCAGCTTCCCATTCTTCGCCCATTCTTTTCATTTTAACTCTCAATCTTCCACCAATTCTTTCAAAGGAGATAAAGGAAGTCTTAACAATGACCTCAGCCCCAGCCTTCGCTGCAAGCCTTGCTAAATGACGATCAAATATCTTTCTTTCCAGCACAAAGCCAACCTCATTTCCAGCCATTTCCTCAGCCATGACGATTTCAGTTCCATCTGGAGCATAGATTTTTGCTCCAATGACTTCAGCAGCAATCCATTTTTTGTCAATTTCTAAGAACCTTCTCAATCCTTGCTTACTAATCCCCTCAGCGCATCTCACAGGAGTGCCAATCTCCTGTCTTTTCTCGATCAGCAAAACGTTGAGTCCATTTTCAGCACAGGTCTTTGCAGCCATACTTCCAGCTGGTCCTGCACCGACAACTATTACGTCGTACATATCACACCTCCACCAAGCTTAAAGCCCCCATAGGACAAACTTTAACGCAAATTGCACAACCATTGCAATTTTCGTTTATCTCAAGGAAAGTTTCGACCAGTTCCAGGGCAAAGAGGTTACATACAGCAACGCAGGCGCCACAATATGCGCATTTCCTTCTGTTAACTGTCACCCTTTTTGCCATGAGAACTGATCTCTGAATTGAATTTATTTCTTTTGGCAATTTTTACGAGAAAATATTCAAGAAGGATTGCAAGGATTATCCCCAAGAAAAATCCATTACCCAAGATAGGTTTCAAAGATAAAGGGAAAATCTCAGATGGAAGAAAAGTTACAAGAATGCAGAGAATTAGAGGAAAGGCTATTACTATCCCAGATTCAATGCTTTCAACCTTCATAGTCTTCAAAGCTATCGCAACTTGGGAGCTTAGGATGAACATGAAGATGCTGGCTATAACTGCTTTTGGAATTGCATTGAAAAGGGAGATTGCAAATGGTGAGAAACCAATGAGCAAAATCATCATTCCAGCTGGTATTAAAGCGAATCTCGATGCACTTTTCATCACGGCAATTATTCCTGGACTCATGGCATAATTAACTGGTCCAATCACACCAAAAAAGCCTGATAATGCATTTAAAAGACCAGTTATCATGATTCCTCTCCTAACTCTTCTCTCCAATTTATCAACATTCAGCAACTTTCCAAGCGAGATCATTGAGCTTAAATCGTTCACAACTAAGGCTACATAGCAAAGCAAAAATGCTAAAAAGATTTCTGGACTAAAAGATGTTTGAGAAATAAAGTGCAGGAATTCGAGATTTTTTGAGCTGTAAAACTCGATCTCAATGGTGTGAAATAAATGGTAAAAAATGCTACCCAAAAACATCGCCAGAATTACGAGTATGGAATTCCAAAAGCCCGTAAGCCTAGAGTTAAGGATGATTAAGATCAGAGTAAATAAAATAAAAAAGAGAAAATCCCAAGCCTTGGGGTCTTCTGAAGACAAAAGCTCGATTATAAGAGGTGAAAGAGAGAATGCGATGAGAAGAAAGACCAAAGAGATTACATTCTGTGTAAAAATTCTTTGAACGATTTCCAACTTTCCAGTTATCGCAAGGAGAAAAATGAGAATTCCACAAATTGAAATTGAGGTATAAATTGTTTCATAACCGCTTTCTAGGGCTGCATAAATTCCAACAATTAAGACGGCTGCTGGCCCTGTTATTAGCGGTAGTTTGTGACCGAAAATGACCTGAAGTATCAAGCCCAAGCCAGAGATAAGAAAGACTTTCTGCATGTAAACAATTTTTTCAATTGAATTGTCATAATGAAGTTCCGCCACAATTCTTCCCCCAATAACCAAAATTGGAGCTATTATCATTAGCCATTGAATGCTGATCAGCAAAAGCTCTGAAATTCTTGGCAAATCATCGACTCCATGCTTCAACTCCATAAATTTTCTCGATAAAATTTATTAAAAGTTTTGCATTTGGTGAAGCTTTTCAGAAAGCTAATACATGCGGACCTGAAAAAGCTCTGGACGGACTCAAGGAAAAAGCAAGAATTCCTGACAGGAAGGATGGTATGAAGGCGCTTGATGAGGAAATAAAGAATTTGAGATCCGAAATCCTTGAAATGCACGAAATTGCGAAGAAGAGTGTAAGCACTTGCTTTGTTGCGATGAAAGGAAATGGAGATGTAGTAAAGGATATTTCGAAAATCGAAGAGTTGAGCGATTAAATGGAAATAAAAATCTACGACCACTGTGCAAGAATCTTAATAAGATTTAATCCCTTAGCAAAAGATTTTCGCTTCACTCTTTCCGTGATGAGAATGTTCGATCTGATTCTCGAAGGCTATGAAAATCCAAAAGAACTGCTAAAGTTGTCAAAGCTCGACGACGCTGTGGATGACATTTACATCGAGGTCATGAATGAGATTGAGAACGATTTTAAAAGTGTCGACGAAGTTCTTGCAGTTAGACACTCGAGAGGATCGTGATCTACTTTGCAAAATAGTCACAAGGCTTTTATATGCTATCGAAGGGAAGTGGATATGGATAAAGTAAATAAAGTCCTCTTTGTCTGTATTCGCAACACCGCAAGGAGTATTATTGCAGAAACTATCTTCAACAGTCTTGCAAAGAAATGGAAAGCAGAGAGTGCTGGAGTTGAAAAGGCTGAAAGAATAGATGAAGGAGTGGCAAAATTTCTTTTAGAAAAAGGATTCAAGCCAAAAGAAAGGCCCAGAAGTATTGAAGAAGTGAATTTTGACGATTATGAATTGATTGTAACCGTTTGTGAGGAGAGCAGTTGTATCGTTTTACCAACGGAAAAAAGAGTGATTTCTTGGCAAATAGAAGATGTTGCAGGTAAAGATCCCGCGACTATCGAAAGAGTTTTCAAAGAAATAGAAAGAAAAGTCATAGAGCTCATAAAAGATTTAGAATAAAAATTTTAATAAAAATAATTTTTGATCAATAAGCTTATATTCAAATTTACTAAAATGTAATTACAAAAATGAAAGGTGATGGAGATGGTCGTTTTTCCATCCAAGGAATGGATAAATGAACTTTTGAAAAAAGTGAACAGCGATGAACTTTACAAAAAGGTTGCAGCAAACTGGGAAGGGGATTTCCTAGTTTCAGTTTTTATCGATGCGGAAGCTTTAAAGGATTTTCAGAACCCTGAAAAGCTCAGAGGATTTTTAAGTATGCTTGATACGATTTCTAGAGAAAAAAGGGTTGAATTCAAGGGGAGAGCCGAGGAGAAGTTTTTAAACAAACTTGGTGTTTATATAGAAGACGATCTTTCAAATCTGAACTTTGAAGAACTTGCAAAAAAAGTTGCAAACATAAAGCTTGAAGAAGTAAGCGGAGCCGGCCTTTATATGTGGATGGATTTCTGGCATGGACAGCTAAGGAATTTACAAGTCGTGACTCCAAACGAGAAAACTACTGCCAAATTCAAGCTTTCTGGACCATATGCCGTGTTTAAACAGCTTGTATCTGGAAAATCAGATGCTATAACACTAATAGTTGGAGGAAAGCTAAAATTACAAGGTGACATGGCTTATATGATGAGAAACATGGCTGCTGTCAGAAGGTTCACCGAATTGATGTCTTCAATTCCAATCACTTAATTTTTTAATTTAACTTTCACGCCCAGAATAATGACTGAACTTTGCAGACGCTACTGTTCAGAATCTGCACGTGAGGAAAGAGGAAGTTTTGATTCTGCACTTCTTGGATTTGGATTATGAATGGTTTGATGCAGAGTAAAAATTATGTTTTGATGCCGTAGAACTTTTCTCTAAACTTTAAAGCAACGTTTACGAGGCTTATCAGCACTGGAACTTCTATCAGCGGTCCAATTACAGTTGCAAAGGCCTGATCACTGTTTATCCCCCAGATCGCAATTGCAACCGCTATTGCCAGTTCGAAGTCGTTGCTCGCAGCTGTGAATGAAACCGCAGTTGTCTTAGGGTAATCAACGCCGAGCTTGTAGGCTATGAAGAAAGTTGCAAACCACATGATCAGGAAGTAAAGCGTTAAAGGAATTGCAACCCTCAAAACATTGTAAGGCAGTTCGACGATGTATTCTCCTTTGAGCGAGAACATAACAACGATAGTGAAAAGCAAGGCAATCGGTGTTATAGGACTGATCTTCGGGGCTAAGAAGTTTTCAAACCATTCCTTGCCCTTTAATCTGAAACTCGTGAACCTCGTTATAATTCCAGCGATGAAGGGAATGCCAAGGTAAATGAAAACGGTTTTTGCAGCATCAACAATGCTGATTTCAGCGTTTACACCTTCAGCAAGCCCTAAATTGGTCAAAGCCAAGGTTATGAAGATGTAGATGTAGACCGCATAGAAAAGGATCTGGAATACTGCGTTGAAAGCAACCAAGCCTACAGCAAGCTCTCTGTCTCCTTCGGCAAGCTCGTTCCAAACAATGACCATTGCAATGCATCTCGCCAAGCCAACGAGAATCACACCCATCATGAACTCTGGAAAATCGCGAAGCAAAGCTATGGCAAGAAGGAACATCACAATTGGTCCAACAATCCAGTTCTGAGTCAGAGAAAAGCTGAGAAGCTTTAAATTGCTAAATACTTTGCCCATTTCTTCGTATTTTACTTTAGCAAGCGGTGGATACATCATCAAAATCAAACCGATCGCTATTGGTATCGAAGTCGTGTCGATGCTCATGGCTGAGAGTATTATCGAGATCTCTGGGTAAACGTAGCCCAAAGCCACTCCAAAGATTATGGCTAAAAAGATCCAAATTGTAAGGTATTTCTCGATTAAACTAAGCTCTCTTTTTTGCATTTAATCACCTCCAAAAATCGCTTTTAGCATTGGAGAAAGCCTTTCAATAGCAATTTTTTCGATCACTTCTGTTCTCATTAAGATCAGACAACAAACTTTTCCATTCTCCTCGCATGCTGAAAGAATTGCAAGTTTGTCTCCAGCTTTGAGCTCAGCCTTCTCACGAAGTTCTTTTGGCAAAACAATTTGTCCTCTTTGATCTATGGTCACGATCTCTTCGAGCTTACAAATTCTGCATTGCATGTGTTCAGTTTTTTCCGTATTTTTAAAATTTTCTGAATTTTCTGAAATTTACCTTTTCTCAAACGAGTCCTCCGCTGAAAATCTCTCCTCATTCTTTGCTATCTTCTCTCTCACAGCTTTTTCGAAATCTAAGCCAGCAAGATTCTTTGGCGTGTGGAACTTAATCTAGTCTCTTTTGTCCCTGAATTGCCTCAAATCTTCTAAAATGCTTTCAAGATCCATAATCTCTGTCCAATTTTTTAGTTTAAAAGGATTGGAAAATTCTTTAGGCGAAGAGTAAAATTCCGCTCAAAAAATGAATAAGCCTATGAGCAGATTCTGTGCTTAAGCGTTTTCCACCATTTTAGTGTGATCAGTACTGAACTATGAAGCAGCTCCATATCTACGACAGAGCGAAGATGTCGAAGAAGAAGTATTCAGACAAAACAGTTCCATGAAAAAAATAACTTAAAGACTGCCGACAAAGACTGCATCAGAAACCTTTAAAACTTTTTCAAAGTTCTGCTTTTCACAGAAAGCAACGCTAAATCCCTCACTCTTAGACAAAACCTCCAAGCACTTCTCTATCGAACCAAAACCAACGTATACACTCGCATTGACCCCTTTTATCGTAAAGTAATGCCTAAACTTTTCCAGTTCTTCTCTCGCCCTTTTCCAATAATCAGACAGTATTTCAGCCAGTTTTGGTATTGGGACAAGAGGGTGGATTATTTCTTCTTTACTGACTTTTTCTTCAAGTACATTGTCCAGATCAGCAACATGGATCAGCTTTATTTCCTTAGTCCCAAAATTCAAAAATCTCTCCACAACCTTTGGATCAAACTTCAACTGCTCTAGTATCAACACCGGTTTCTCAAATATGTTTCTCAAAATCTGCTCGTAGTAACTTCTACCAGCATTCTCTCTCGCCTTTATGACCAGACATGGAATTTTGACATTTCTGATAACCTTTTCAGCAGTTTTACCAACTAAAAGTGAGCTCTTGCTCCTTGAAGGTATCAGCATTAAATCATAGTTTTCCGATCTTTTAAGGATTTCCGTCACTGGATTTACCGTTGGAAAGACCTCAAAACTCACAGAAAAGTCCCTAGATAATTCTTCGCTTATCTCATAAAGCTTTTCTTCGATTTTGGATTTAAGCTTGGAAATGAATTTTTCAACGTCCACTCCACCCTCAACCAGCGAATCTGGCTCATATTCAAGCGCGTGAAAAATTTTTATTTCATTTGCCCCATATTTCCTTAACTCTCTCATCGCTCGGGCGCATGTAATTGATACTTCCGAAAGATCGATTGGAAAGAAGACTTTTTCAAACATATTATACAATTGGCCACTGGGATTTTATAAATATATCTCCCATATCGTTCTCAAATCCATCGATCGTGCTCCTTATTTTCCTAAAAAATTCGAGTATTCTACTCTTCTCTATCGGAACGGCATCTGAAATCTTTACGATCCCAATTACCTCGCCTTTTCTAATCATTTTTCCCGTCTCAGAGTATATTACAGCTGTATTTATCCTATCTCCTTTTTCTGAAATTAACAAGTCAACGACTTCTGCGCTGTAATGTTTCAAAACATTTATCAGAACTATTATAGAATTCGGTTTGACCATGATCTCTTTTATCTTTAAAAGAGAGAAATCTCCTTTCAAAGGCTTTTTATCCTCATCCGAAATTATCAGTTCCCATCTACCTATTGACGATAACTCGGGTGATATCATCTCACGGATTTTATTTCTTATGATCTCTTCTTCCATATTAATCAATCATATAGAAAGTTATTAAATCTTACCTTTGCCTGCAACATCTTAGAAAGTACGACCACGTCATAGTATTTCCCATTTAAATAGAACTCTTTTTCAAGATAGGCTTCCCTGCAATAACCCCAGATCTCGGCTCTGCTTATTGGGTATATGTTAAAAGTCGGAGTCTCTATTTTCAGCTTGATCACTCCCTTGCTCTGCGCAACCTCCTCAGCAACCAAATTGAGGTTATAACCAATTCCCTTCCCCCTAAGTTCCTCCTTTACCGTTATCAGCAAGTTCGCCACATGCCTTCTACCCTTTTCACTGTAAAATCTTATTACAGCGATTCCAACGATCTCCTCTGAAATTTCGGCAATCAAAACTTCTGAGTTTGAATCAAAAAATTCGAATTCTTCAGAAAAATAAGATCTCTCGAAATCTGATAAACTCTGCATGAAATTTTTGATTTTAGCTAAATCCTCCTTTCTTGCTCTCCTTATAATACAATTTTCAAGTATCCACACAAGAAAATAAAAAAATAAGAGTTTAAAAACTTTACACTTCTACGCTCAGCCTGCCTTTCTCGTTGATTTCCAATAGCGGAACTTCTTTGATCAACTCCTTGATCTTTGGAGTATACTTGGACTTTACAACTATTACTGGAGCGTTTGTTTCAAATATTATTCTCTCATCACAACTACCTTTTAACAGTTTCTTAATTCCACTCTTTCTCTCAGCACCATATATTATCAGATCTGGCTCAAAACTTTTTTCTAACCTTTTCACTTCCTCATCAGCTATCCCTATGTAATAGCCCAAAATCTCATGATCAATTCCTGCTCTCTTTAATTTTTCCGCAGTTTCAATTAATTTTTTCTCCGCCTTAGCAATCATGGGCGCATATTTTCTCCTCTCTACTTCTTCCGATGGGATCGCAATCGGTTCTTCATCCTTTATATAGAAAACATACATCTTTGATTTTAAGCCTGAGAGGTTGAGATCTATAGCACATTCAGTAGCTTTTTCAGCTAGCTCCGTATCATCGATTATTAGCAAAACTTTCCAAACAAACTCCTCCATAACTCACACCTCCTTCTTACTTTTAGCTTTTGTAACCCTAATCCCAACACCCTCAAACAGGAAGTAAATCGCAAAACCCCACCAAAGCGTGTAAATCACATAGAAAACCAACAAACTGACACCAATGATGTCTATTGGCTTCGCTTCATAGCCATAGAAGTTATAGGCAGGTTCGATAGCTCTCATTAATACTTGTGTCTTGATGAAGATCGACTCCTCAAATCTATTTGCCTTCTCCAATTCCTTTGAAATGGCGGTTAAAGAAGTGTGCCAAAGGTAAAGTGCTTCTTTGGGGCTCATGCCATACTTTTCTTGGAAGTACTTTTCATCGTTATAATACCCCCTTTCCGCGTCCTGTAAAGCTAGGTAAACGATTTCGTTGAGTCTAGCATTTATGATGACTTTATCACCAGCAACTTCAGCGTAATCTCCGAAGAGTTTTGCAATTTTATCAGAACCTTTGATTTCTATTTTAATAGGAGAAGCGAAATTTTCAGCCACACGTCCTATTTCTGGGATAAAGTATGAGGAGTACTTGGAATAGGAATCGAACTGTTCATCAGCATAGGCTATGAAGTTCTTTCCATCAAATATCGGACTTACCATCAGACCGAGGACTCCGAAAAAGCTTATGGTTAGTAAAATTCCAAAAATTAACTGTTTCCTCATTTCTCACACCTCCCTAAGCCTGTCCAGATTTGTTATAAACTTGCTGAAAACCCAGAGTGCAAAGACGATCACTATTGCAAAGAAAGCTATCAGTCCGATCAGCTCTATTATGGCCACCAGATCCTTATCGATGTTCACCCAGCCAATAGCGTTTAACCTCGAAGGTAAGGCGAAAAGGCGGTTAATAAAGCCTGCAAGAATCACTGTTGCAAAGAAGCCACGAATATGCATGCCTTTTACAACTTTTGTAACCAGAGAACCTATCTGAATTCCTATAAGAGATCCGAGTAACAAACCCATTGCTAATGTGTAGAAAACGAAGCCGTAGATTGCATACTGAACTATGGATGAGTATCCAGTGGTTATTATTATCTGAAATATATCAGTTCCAACTGTCGTAAACGATGAGACTCCGAGAACGTATATGAAGATTGGGAAAGTCAGGAATCCTCCTCCCACACCCATTATAGCTGCCACCAATCCAACTATAAAGCCAAAGAATATTACAAACCAAGCAGAGACTCTTCTACCACCAAAGTCTTGGTCAAAAGTTATCATTGGAGGCAGATTTATCGACTGAACCTTCATCGCAAGCTTAGTCATGCCAACTGTAGTTTCTCCACCATTGAATTGAGTTACTTTACCTCCATCAAAGCTTGCAGCCTTTTTCCTCAATCTCAGATAATCACCCAACGCAAAGAAGCCAAGGAAGCCGAGAATTACAACGTAAACGATGTTTATGAAAATGTCACTCAATATTGGGTTTGCGTAGTAGATCGTCCTATTTATCGTTCCCCCAACCGTTGCCCCGGTTACGGTTCCAACAACAAAGGCCAAAGCCAGTGGAACGCATACGTTTCCAAGCTTTTTGTGAACTACTGTTCCCATAATGCTTTTCGTGAATATGTGGAACTGATCAGTTCCAACAGCTAGAATCCCCTTAACTCCAACGCTCATAAGTGCAGGAGTTATTATGAAGCCACCTCCAACACCTATACATCCAGTGACAAGCCCAGCGATGAAGCCGATGAAAATGCTCATAGCGAGCATTTCAAAAGTTGAATGCACTGGCGCATAAGCCTCTTTCCCACCCAAAGTCTTTGGCAATGTTTCTGCTGAAGCAGTTAGGAGAATTATTGGCATCAAAGCTAGGAGAAAAACCACTGCATATCTTCGTCTGTCGTTTATAATGCGCATCGAGGTCTCGTATTCCCATTTTGCATAGGCCTGTGCTCCAACAAGTGCTGCATCATAAGCTTTCCTCATCGGCTCATAAATTTTTTTTAGTTTGACTATCATATCTCATCAACTCCTACTACATATGAATGTATATGAAAAGAAGTATATATTTTTTTCCAAATAGATTAATAATTACTATTTGATAATCATCCTGATTTGTAAAAAGATTTTAATTTTATAAGCTTACTATTTTCCATGGAAATAGGCAAAATGAAGAGACTCACTGTCTCACTTGATGATGACACAATTGCAAAACTCGAACAACTCGCGAGAAAGGATAATAGAAGCTTATCAGAAATAGTTCGATCTGCCATTTCAAGCTATTATGAACTGAATCAGAGAGAAGCGATTATTGTGGATTTTGATAGATTTATAGAATTGATTGCAAGCCGGGAACATGTAGCAGTGGATATTGGACTTTGGATTGCAATCATGGATGAAATAAATGAAAAGGCTAGCGATTCTTTTTGGGAAATAGTAGAAAAAGTTGGTTCCGAATATGGTTTACAGTTTAAAGAAATGGGATTGAAGGATTTACGCAGCGTTTTAAAATTTTTAGAAACTACGAACTGGTTTAAGGTAAAAATGATTTCTGATAGCACCTATAGCCTTGTTTTAACTGCAAGAAGTGAGGTTAAATTGATCAAAAAATTTCTAGAGGGTCTTTTAAAGTCAATGAGTCTGAAAGCGGAGATAAGCGAAGGTTTGAGAAAAGTCATGATAAAGCTTCTATGATTTAGAATTTTCATTAAAAAGATTCTCATATCGGCCAAGAATCAATAAGAAAATATATGAATCAACATTAAAAATGTAATATCATTACATATTTTTTAGTAAAGTTTATATATAACTGAATTCAAATTTACTTATGCTCGAACATGCTTGGTGGTTTTGGGTACTGCTTCTCTTCATCTTCACTTTCCTACTCGGCATACTTGCAGTAATGGGCGGTGTTGGCGGTGGAGTTTTGTTCACTCCAATAGTTGGCAGCTTTTTCCCATTCAATCTGGACTTTGTAAGGGGAGCAGGACTTTTTGTAGCTTTAACTGGATCTTTAGCAGCTGGACCAGGACTTTTAAAACGTGGACTTGCAAATCTACGCCTAGCAATGCCCCTAGCATTGATTTCATCAACTAGCTCCATCGCCGGAGCACTAATTGGCCTAGCTTTACCCACTTGGATTGTACAAGTGCTGCTCGGTATTGTGATCATCTTCATAACCATATTGATGATTAGGGCAAAAAGAGCGGAATTCCCGGAGGTTCCAAAACCTGATAGAATTTCGCAAATTCTTAAAATCTACGGAATTTACTACGAAGAGTCCAGCAAAACAACTGTGGAATGGAAAGTTCATAGAACTCTACCATCTCTTTTTCTCTTTGCCCTAATAGGGATAATAGCCGGTATGTTTGGACTAGGAGCAGGATGGGCAAATGTTCCCGTCTTAAACCTTGTGATGGGGTGCCCGCTGAAGATAGCAGCTGGCACGAGCAAGTTTTTGCTATCCATTACAGATACCTCTGCAGCCTTCGTTTATCTGAACTCGGGAAGTGTAATACCCTTAATAACGATCCCATCCGTGCTCGGAATCATGCTAGGCAGCTTTTTTGGTGTTAAATTGTTGGCAAAAGCAAATCCGAGAGTTGTAAGGATAATAGTCGTCGCAATCCTAGCATTTGCTGGAGTTAGGAGCCTGTTGAAAGGCTTGGGAATCTGGGTGTGAATATGAAGATAGACGTTCCAAAAGAGCAGATCATCTATAGTGAAATTCTGTATTACGGAAGCGTAATTTCAATAATAATCCTGACTGCGCTTTTCCTCATCTACACCACCGGATTTATGCCATCTTATTTAGATTTCCAAAGAATCACAGAACTCTGGGGAGAGAAGCATCATAAGTTCGTTGAGGAAACAGGAATTCCAACAGGCTGGGGATGGCTGAAGCTGATCAATTATGCCGATTTCATGAACTTGCTATTTATCGCTGCGCTCGCTTTTCTAACAATAATCTGCTACATCGCTATACTTCCAGTTTTCATAACAAAAAAGGACTGGATATTCGCGATGATTACGATTGCTGAGATCATAGTACTCTTACTTGCAGCGAGCGGATTGATAACTACGGGTCATTAATTTACGATAACCTCCGAAATTTTATATGGCTAAGGATAGTTTTAGCAAGCTTTGACGAAACTTGTCGTTTATATAAAGCAATCCTAATCTTTGGAATACTGATCATAATAGCTGGTGAAAGCGATGTAGTAATCAAGATCTGCCATAATCGTCCTCTATTCTTTCTATATCGTCCTCCTCAAGATATTCGCCGATTTGAACCTCTATTATTTCAAGAGGTATCTTTCCAGGATTTTCAATTCTATGCAAAGCGCCCGCTGGAACAAATGTACTCTCACCAGATCTCAGCAATATTTCTCTACCATCAACGTATATTCTTGCAGTCCCTTTAACCACTATCCAGTGCTCACTTCTATGATAATGCCTTTGCAAACTCAATCTTTTCCCCGGTTTAACCATTATCCTCTTTATCTTATATCCATCCTCCTCAAGCAAGGTATAACTTCCCCAAGGTCTATAAGCTGTTCTATGAATCTCAACTCTCTTATCCTTCTTTTCTTTCAGCATTTTGTAAATTTCCCTGATTTTTTCCGAACTCCCTCTCTTCACGATTAACAGAGCATCATCCGTGTCGACGATTATCATGTCTTCAACATCCAAAACCGTCGTTAACCTATTAGCGATTATCAAATTTCTTTTCGAATTAAAGCTTAAGACTTCACCAACGCTAACATTCTCATCCGGATTTTTTGGCATGACTTCGTAAATTGCGTCAAAATTTCCAACATCGTTCCATTCAACATTCAAAGGAACCATTGCAACTCTTTCAGATTTTTCAATGATTCCATGATCCACAGATATCTCAGAAATTTCTCCATAAGCTTCCACCCCTTTTTCAAATACCTTCACCATTTCACTTCGATGCCTTTTAACTTCTTCGAAAAATACCCTGCTGTCAAAAAGAAACATTCCACTGTTCCAGTAGTAGCCTTTCTTAACGAATTCCTCTGCCAAAGAAATGCTGGGTTTTTCCTTGAACTCCTCCACTTTAAAGCCCCCCTCAATCTGCTCCCCAGCTCTAATGTAGCCATAGCCAGTATGGGCTCTTTTTGGCTTTATTCCAAAAATGACTAAAAATTCATCGCTCAGTTTTTCAGCAATTTTGAAAGCTTTAACGTAATCCTCGTTAACAGAAATCAGATGATCTGAAGGTAAAATTGCAAATTTACCATTTCCAGCAAATTTCATAGCCAAGCATATTGCAGGAAGAGTACCCTTTGCCTCTGGTTCCAGTATTATGTTTTCTTCGGGAACTTCGATTCCAAGATCTTCAAGATCATCAAGAATTCGAAAGCGATATTCCTTATTTGTCACAATGAATATCTCCTTTATTTTGGAGAAAATCATCGCTCTCCTAACGGCATTCTGAAAAAGGGATTCGCCAAAAATTCTGAGAAATTGTTTCGGCATGGATTCTCTACTCAAAGGCCAGAGTCGAGTACCTTTACCACCTGCGAGGATTATAGTTTTCATATCAATTCGTTACGGAAAAAGTTTAAAAAATTTAATTTTCAGAACTTCAGCTGACTAGCAGAAATCTGGCTTTAAGTTTTAAAATTGTATTCTTCTATTAAAAAATTATTAAATAATAAAAAATACCAAATAAACAAGACAATTCACAAAAGTAATTATAGTGCCATATTTCATAAACTCAAAAAAAGTTATCGTCATCTTCATCCTAGATTCGAGAGTTTCAAGCACAATTATGTTCGATGCAGCTCCCAGCAGCGTTAGATTTCCGGCTATTGTTGAAGCCATTGCAAGAGCTAGCCAAGCATCGACGTCTTGAGGGGTATAGCCTATGTCCTTCATGTAATTTATGAAGAGCTTTACAAATGGAACGTTGCTCAAAAACTGGCTTAGGAAAAGTGAGGCAAAAGTTATTTTCAAGATACCGATTATTCCATCTTCTTTCGAAGATATTATAAAGCAAAGAACTGGCTGAAGAACTCCGCTTCTCCAAACACCTTCCATTGTTATAAACATGGTTATGAAGAAAATTATAGTACCCCAATCTACTCCAGCGAGCATTTTTCTTGGATTGCTCGTCAGCATGAAAATTCCTGCAGCTATTACGAATGGTATCACTCCTCTGTGAGTTATATGTGGCCCACCGTAGAATTGAATCAAATCGTTAACAATCAAGGCCAAAACTGTTAAAAATATTCCAACCATCGCCAAAATTGAGTCGCGACCATTGCTCAGCGATTCTTTAGACTTTAAGAACAGATTTTCATTTTCAATCTTGAAGATCTTTATTAAAAAGTAGGGTGTTATCAAAAGATTGATAAAAGTTGGTATAGCGAGCTTTGCGATGAAGTTTATGAATGGAGCATCAATTCCAGATTCCACAGATATTAAAATGTTCTGAGGATTACCAATTGGAGTCATAACGGAGCCTATGGTTAAAGAGAAGGCAAGAAGTAAGAACATAAGCTTTGGTTCAATTCTTGCAACTTTCGATATCGTATAAGCTATTAAAGGACCCACCAACGCTACTGTATCGTTGACAGCAAAGGCTGATAGAATTCCAAAGAGAAAAGATGATGCATAAATCAAAGCGAATCTACTCTTGAAAAGAGAGATAAATCGCATGGAGATGACATTTAGCAATCCAGATGAATCTGCAAGTCCAACGAGGCTGAACATTCCGATGAGGAAAAATATTACGTCCATGTTAACAATTCTGTCGATTTCATCAAAGCCAACTAAGCCAGAGAATATGACCATAAAAGAAGAAAAGGCCATGATGCACCAGATAGGGATCCAAGGTCTCTTGCTTCTGACGATTAATCCAACGACTAGGAAGATTAAGGTGATCAGTCCTGACCAGAATTTCCATGAGTTGATAAGATTGAAGTCCACAAAGAAAAATGATCGCTGTATTTATCGCTTTTCTCAAATCAGCCCATAATTTTTTAGTTAAAGTTAACTATCTTGATTCATCCTTTTCTTCTGTGTAAATTTTCATAAGCAAAAAATTAAAATTTAAAAGAAAAATTAACCCAAAATGCTATCAAAGATCTGCTCATCGACCTTGTGAATCATTGGAATTCCAGTCACTTCACTTGCCAACGGCGACAAAGCTGCAAGATCTTCTCTGCTTACAAGTTCAAGCCTGAATTTTCTCATTCCAGCGAGTAACTGCTTCATACCAACGCTCATTCTGTATACATAGCTGTAAAGTCCTACTGCACTCCATGGAATTGCGTTGCCAACCTTTTCACCAAATTTAGCCTTGAATTCACTTGCAAGGGCAAAGAACTTATCTGGCTTGTCGCCGTAAACTTCTGTAAAGCTCTTCGGCAACTTGCCCTCCTTTGCAAGCTTTACGAAATATTCAGACTTCATAACCGCAGTCAATGGCGCTCTTCCAGTTGTAACTGTCTTCACCATTGGCCCATCTCCGAAGTTGCTCATCGCTATGGCTTTAAGGATCTGGGTTTCATTGATAAAGCCACCAGCTATGCTTATGTCAGGTACATATCTCCCCTTTTCCTTCAGCTTTCTCGCAGCCTTGAGTACGAGAGCTTCGAGGTAAACTGTAGGAATTCCCATCTCATTCATCATTGGCACTGGACTCATTCCAGTTCCACCGCCTGCACCATCGAAGGTTATGTAATCCACTTCCGCCTCACTTGCAGCCTTCATCTGCCATGCAACATCTTCTGGACGATAAGCACCCGTTTTTAGCGTAACACTCTTCGCCCCTAAGTCACGGATCTCTTCAACGAAATCTATGAGACTTTTCTCTGTTGGCATTCCAACTCTGCTGTGCCTCTCAAAGCTATCAATTACACCATCCTTAAAAGCCTGCTGAACAACTGGATCCTCGGGATCGGGCAGAACAATGTAGCCTCTCTTCTTTAGCTCAATTGCCCTTTGTAAGTCTCTTACTCTAATTTCGCCACCTATTGCCTTCGCTCCTTGTCCCCACTTGATCTCAACAGTATCAACTTCGAGCTTTGAAACAACGTATTCGTAAACACCAAAGCGGGTGTCCTCAACGTTTACCTGCACTACTATGTCTCCATACTTCCCATCCCAGAACTCCTTGAACTTCTTAACTCTTCTTTCCATCTCTGGCGATCTCACGACTTTTCCATCCTTGAATTCCGACTTTGGATCAACTCCGCAGACGTTCTCGCCGATTATGAGAATGCAACCAGCCAAGGCAGCACCAACAGCGAGTCCGTCCCAGTAACGACGTGCAACTTCAGTCGAGCCATATGCACCCATTGCAAGTGGAAACTTAACTTTCGTTTTTCCAATCTTCGACTCAACGCTCACGTTGGGGAAAATCGCAAGATCTGGATCTGGCTCAATGCCCTCAGCACCTCTAAGCCTTGGAAGTAAATTGAAGTGCGCCCAGTCCAAGCCGTAGTCTTTTAGCGAAGAAGCTGTGCTCTCGCCAAAATACCTTGGCTCTGGATACAAAGCTTCATTTGCTCTGAAGGTCGAAAGAGCGATTTCGCAGATAAATGGACAGTCGCTAACGCAAATTGGGCACATTCCACTTTGCGGGTTCACGTCACGAACTCTTGTCCTCGTGCCAGTCGTGGACATCGCATTCAAGTATGCCGAATTCATCTGCACTCTTTCCATTTTTCCACCTCCGCTTTGCGATTGACATCGATAAGCATAAAAATTTTTTGGTTATATACGTTCTAAACTAATAGATTTTAACTGATACAGATTTTTACAAAAATAGAACCTTACAATTGGGCTTCTCAATCCAAATACCAAAATTCTTTAAATTCTAAGTATGGACTAACCCAGATGAAAATTGCCTACGTCACTCCACGCTTCTTTCCCGAGATTGGTGGAGTCGAGACGCATGTTTATGAATTGGCAAAAAGAATGAAGGATTTTGAGGTCGAAGTTCTAACTACAGATCCAAGTGGAAAACTTGCAAAATTCGAAGAGATTGAAGGCATTAAAGTTAATAGATTTAAATCCTATGCTCCCAGCAACGCATATTTTTTCTCCAATGAGCTTCGAAGATTTTTGAAAAAGCATGCAGAAGATTACGATTTAATTCATGCGCACAACTTCCATGCCTTGCCAGCTTTATATGCTGCGCTTTCAAGTCCAAAGATATTCGTTTTCACGCCCCATTACCATGGACATGGACACAGCTTTTTCAGGAATTTTCTATTTAAATTTTATAAAATATATGCAAAAAAGGTTTTCAAAGTCGCAAATGCAGTTATTTGCGTTTCAAATTTTGAGAAAAAATTGGTTTCGAAAGATTTCAAATTGGAAGAGGAGAAAATCATTTGC
>JAWAQR010000010.1:0-44377 GCA_038893835.1 Archaeoglobaceae archaeon | reverse complement strand
TCCTCCATTTCTACTTCTTCCCCTTGCTCAATTGCTTTGAATCTCAAAAAGAGAATTGAAAGTCGATTAATGTTTCAGGTGGATTAGCGGGTTCACAAACAAGGAATCTCAAAAAGAGAATTGAAAGCAGTATCCTCTACTATTTATACAGGGCAAACAGGGCTTGCGAATCTCAAAAAGAGAATTGAAAGAACAACATCAATATGACCCGTACCCTCAACATCATATTTTTCAAGAATCTCAAAAAGAGAATTGAAAGATCCCTCAACATATCCGCCATTGTTCCCCATCCACTCGGAATCTCAAAAAGAGAATTGAAAGACTCCTCCATTTCTACTTCTTCCCCTTGCTCAATTGCTTTGAATCTCAAAAAGAGAATTGAAAGTCGATTAATGTTTCAGGTGGATTAGCGGGTTCACAAACAAGGAATCTCAAAAAGAGAATTGAAAGATACAAACATCTAACCAGCTCAACATCAATATTGCCATACAAGAATCTCAAAAAGAGAATTGAAAGTAAGCAACTCCGATGCATTTCCTTTGATGTCGTTTGTCCATTTCTTGTAGGTTTCAATGTGCTCTTCGTTGTGCTCTATCAGTGCTCGAGCAGTTTCTTAAACTTCTCCATGCAGAAAATCGAAGAGATGTTAAAAAACTTTTTCTCCTTAACACAACTCTTTCATGCTTTAAAGGCAAAATCTTATATTGGTCAAATCGGGAATATACGAGGAGAATTTGATTATAAACAAATCCATCATCCTAAAATCCGAAAATGGTGCCATTTCAACGATTATAAAAGCAAAAGACCAAAGTCTTCCAGCAATTAAAGCTGAGGGCTCCTTTGATTCTGAGATCTCTGTGAAGATCGTTGGCTTTAAGATCAAAGGTGGGAGCGAGGGGATAAGATTTGCATACGCCAAAGACTGCGAGATCTCCGAAAACGCCATAGAAGAGAATAAAGTTGGAATTCAGCTCGATGCTGTGGGATTCTGCGATGTGCAGAAGAACAGAATAGCGAACAACGAACTCGGAATCAAGGTTGAAAGATCGCTTGAAGTGCGGTTTTGGCTGAACACGTTCGAAAATAATGTAAAAGACGTTTTTTCGCAAAAGTCGATGACAATGTTCTCAAAGGAAATGATCAAATACTACTACAACGGCGATCGTAAAGGATATCTTGGGAATTTCTGGGACAAGAACAGCTGTAACGACTGGAACCGAGACGGCGTTTGTGACGATCTATACTCCATGACTTTTTCCGATATGGACATGTTTCCACTTGCCGCTCCCTACGGTGTCGACCTTGCGATCAAAGCTTTGGATTTTGAGAAAATTGTTGTAGGAGAGGATAACAAGATAAGAGTCACGGTTTCAAACCTTGGAAGCTACATAAAGGCGAAAAACGTGCTCGTGTCTCTATACGTCACAGATCAGAACAAAACCACCATAATAGGTAAAAAGATGATAAGAGAGTTGCCCTCGCAATCCGATGTGGTTGTGGAGTTTAACTGGAGACCATACGTCGTGAGAAACTATGCTTTAAAGGCGATCGTTGAGAGTGCGATTGTGGAGTCCAACATCGACAACAATGAACCCACCGTTTCGATCGACTTCCAAATCCCAGATCTCGCTTTAGTCAACGTCTCAGTTCCAGAGAAGATTTTTATTAACGAAAGCTATGAGATTGCAGTCAAAATAGCAAACAATGGAAACGCGAGAGCTGAAAACTTCTCAGTATCTCTTTATCTGCGCCACTATGGAGATGAGCTAATTTCCTCAAAAAGAGTGACTCTGAACGCAAAAGAGTCCACAACTGTCTATTTGCCATGGACACCAACCGAGTCCGGCTCTCTGTTACTCCAAGTAGTTTTAGATCCAGAAAACGAGTTCACGGAGCTGAGCAAGAAAAACAACCAGTTGACGTTACGAGTTAACGTCGAGGAAAAAGCAAAACCAGCAATAGAGTATTCAAGGTTGGATGAAACAAAAACCCCGCAGCAGAGTGTAACTCAAAAAAGCGCGCGTTCAGACACGAATGTTTTCCTTGTGATCGCGGTTGCCTTTATCGCTTTAGGTGTTGTTTCGTTTTACCTCGCCAAGAAGCGTTAAATCCAATTCTACAATTTTTTGCTCGAACGAAACTTCTAGAACAGAATCGCAACTGTTTGAAGAATTTTTAAAATTAGCATAAAGATTTGAAGTTTTTTCAAGTTTTTGCCAAAAACAGAAAAGATTATATAGTATATCTCAAAAGCGCTGAAAGGTGATTCGATGAATGAGATCGAGAAAGCAAAGGCTATTCTGAAGGAGAACAAAATTCGACAAGTTTTCTGTGCATTAGCGATGTTCGTGGCTATTTAATGACGTTCTCGATTCCAGCAAGAGAGTTCATAGATGGAAATGCCTTCGAAGGAATTGGTTTCGACGGTTCCTCGATCCGTGGATTCAAGAGCATCGATCAAAGCGACATGCTCTGGGTTCCGGATCCAAAAACGCTTCGAGTTATCCCTTGGATTAGCGATGCGATTCAAAGGTCCGCAATAATGTTCGGCGATGTCCACGAAGCGTGGGCAACGAGAGTTGCTGAATGCGATCCCCGTGGATACGTTGCGAAGGGGGTTGAAAAAGAGCTCGAAAGCCAAGGAATGACCGCGATCTTTGGCCCAGAGATAGAGTTCTTCGTTTTTAAAGGCGTGGATTTCAGAAACCTTGTCTGGGACCTATGGACTTCTCCAAATGGCGGAGCTGGAGACAGCTGGGGAGCTCCAAGGATTCTGCCTTTCAGCGATGAGCTGAGCAATGGTTACATCATTCGCCCCAAAGAAGGCTATTTTAGAGCTCCACCAGAGGATACGACCGTTGAGTACAGAAACGAGCTTGTCTACAATCTGGAACAGCTTGGTGTAATGGTTGAATACCACCACCACGAAGTTGCAACCCCGGGACAAATAGAGCTTGACTTTAAGCCAAAGCAATTAACCGCGGTTGGTGATGCTTTCTACTTATACAAGTTATCTGCAAAAAACATCGCAAAGAAACACGGCCTTATAGCGACTTTCATGCCTAAGCCGATCTATCTGGACAACGCAAGTGGTATGCACACTCACCAAAGCCTTTGGAAAGGGGAACCATTCAAAGGTGAAGCTCTTTTTGCAGATCCAAACGACGAATTTATGCTAAGCCAGAAAGCCCGCTACTACATAGGCGGATTGCTCGAACATGCAAAAGCGCTTACTGCGATCTGCTGTCCAACGGTAAACAGCTATAAACGCCTTGTGCCAGGATTTGAGGCACCGATAAACATATGCTGGAGCCCAAGAAATCGATCTGCGCTTGTAAGAGTTCCAATGTATCAAAAAAAGCCCTCCGCAATAAGGGTCGAGTATCGTGGCGCAGATCCGAGTTGCAATCCCTACTTAGCCATTTCAGCACAACTCGCAGCTGGACTGGATGGCATAAAGAAGAAGATAGATCCCGGAGATCCAGTGATGGTCGATGTTTACGAACTTTCGCCAAAAGAGAAGAGAGAACTCGGCATAGGAGAGCTACCAACGACTTTGAGGGACGCTTTAGATCACTTGGCGAGCGATGAAGTTTTACAGAAGGTGCTTGGGCGTCATATATTCGATGCGTTTATGGAGCTAAAGATCGAGGAATGGAATCAGTTCTGTTTGTACATAACGCTCTGGGAATACATGAGCTTCAAAGCTCTACAAAATTGACAGGCTCGTTTGTATGATCAAAAACGGTGAAACGAGGGCGCATAGGCTAAAGGAAAGTATCCTAAGAAGGCAAAGCGAAGCAATGGGAATTGAGATCGTTTTTGGCAGATACGATGAAAATTTCGAGGAGATTCTAAAGAGCGTTTTCATATCCAATGAAGCTGAGAAAGTCGTCTTTGGGGACATATATCTTGAGCATCACCGGAATTGGATCGAGAGAGTTTGCAAGGAGCTTGGAATCGAAGCGATATTTCCGCTTTGGGGTGAAAACACCAAAAAGCTCGCAGAAGATATCGCGAGAGAGTTCAACGCAATCGTAATCGCTGTGCGTAAAAATTTCAAAGACATACTCGGCAGGAGATTCGATGAAGAAGTGATAGAATACCTCCTCAAGAAAAACGCCGACCCATGCGGAGAGAATGGTGAGTTCCATACAATTGTGGTCGATGGACCGATTTTCAAAAAACCGATCGAGGTTACGATTGGAAGACAGTTCGAGGACGAAAAGTATTACTATCTGGAGGTTTTATAAAAAAATTTGCTAACTTCTCTCCAATTCCCTCACGAGCTCCTCGACCTTCTTCTTTATCTCGTTAAACGCTTTTTCGATTGTCGCAAAATCTTTGCCTGCAACATCTTCGATGTGCCAATGAATCATTTTCTTCGAAGTCGGCAAAACAACGCAACTGCTCTCCTCGCAAACTGTTACTATCAAATCGTAGTCTTCGAGATTTACTTCTTCGATACTCCTTGGCTTGTCCTTTGGCTTCAGACCTCTCCTTCTTAAAAACTCCGCAACATTTTCATCTACTCTCTCGGCTTTCTCAATTCCAGCGCTCTCAGCTTTCCAAATCTTTGCAACACTGTTGAAAATCGCCTCCGCAATAACGCTCCTCGCAGTGTTTCGGATGCAAACGAAAAGGACTTTCATTTTATCCATACCCAATTACCTTCGATCGCATACAAAAGCCTTGCGCCTATCTTGCAAAGTATGTCCCCAATTCTCTCGATGTGCCTTATTGCAAGGATCTCATCCACACTCTCGAAGCTACTCTCGACTTCCTCCATCGCCTCGATGTAGGCTTTATCGACCAGATCGTCGAGCTTTGACAATTCAAGAAGCTTTTTCGAATCACTATAACCCTCGAGGATTAGATCGAACATCTTCAACAGCGCAGATTCTGCCTCGAAAATTTTCTCCCTGAACTTACACTCGTAGATCGCTATTTCTTGAGCCAAGTCAACGATCCTTTCGTAAGCAGACGACATTCTAATAGCGGACATTGTAAAGCGGAAGTCTCTTGCAAAAGGATGGAATCTGATGAGAATTCTTGCGCAGTGATCGTGAATGTCTGCTTCCATTTTGTCGCTTTTCTCTTCAAGTCTCGAAATCTCTTTCACTACGTCTCTACGACCTCTCATTGCTATGAAGCAAAGGCGAACGCTCTCTCTCGCAACTTTGTGCATCTCTAAAATTTCAGATTTTAAACTTTCCAGCTCTTCAACAACCTTCATCCCATCCTCCCCGTGAGGAATTTTTCGGTCAACTCGTTTTTCGGATTTTCAAAAACCTCCTCGAGCTTCCCAACTTCGATCAGATTGCCCAGATACAAAAAAGCAACGTAATCTGCAACTCTCGAGGCTTGTGAAGGCGAGTGCGTAACGATCACCACTGTATACTCTTTCTTCAACTCGTGTATAAGCTCCTCTATCTTTCCTGCAGAGATTGGATCGAGGTTCGCAGTGGGTTCGTCCATGAGCAAGACTTTCGGCTTCAAAGCCAAGGCCCTCGCTATGCACAATCTCTGCATCTGTCCACCGCTCAAATTGCTTGCCTTTTCTTTAAGTTTGTCCTTGACTTCATCCCAGAGTGCACTCTTTTTCAAAGCCCACTCGACGATTTCACTCAAATCCTTTTTGGATTTCGCCATTCTATTGCACTTCACCGCATAGGCAACGTTTTCGAAGATGCTCATGTGGGGAAAGGGATTTGGCATCTGAAATACCATGCCTATCTGCCTCCTTAGCTCGTGTTCACTCATCTCATAGATGTTTTTCCCGAAAAACCTTATCTCTCCACTTACTTTCGCAGTTGGATTTAGCTCAAGCAACCTATTGAACGCTCTGAGTAGAGTAGACTTCCCACATCCAGAAGGGCCCATTATTGCGAAGCAAATCTTTTCCGGAATGTCGAGATCTATTCCCTTGATGACTTCGTTTTTTCCATAGCTTATCCGCAGATTTCTCGTTTCAATGGCGTTCAAACTCTCACCTCTCTCGTTAAGATTCTCAAAGGTATGAAGATAACGAGAAACAACGTCAGCAAAACAGCAGCGGATCCCCAGGCTATTTCGTGGTAGTTTGCATATGGTTGCTGGACTAAGTAGTAAATCCACAATGGAATTGCCCCAACAGGTTCAAAAACTCCACCAACACTACGCCAAGCGTTCCCTGCTGTGAATATCAACGGTGCTGTCTCTCCGCTTACCTTTGCAACTCCAATCAGCAACCCTGTCACAACCCCTTTCCTTGCAATTCTCATCGACACTGAAAAAACAACCCTCGCCTTTCTGAGCCCGAGGGCGTAGGCTCCCTCTTTGTAATGCTGGGGAACGTTTCGCAACGCTTGTTCTGTATAAGTCGCGACGTAGGGGAGCATAACTATCGCAAGCGCAAGCGAAGCTGCGATCGCTGAAAAGCTACCCATCGGAATCACGAGGATTGCCATGACAAATAATCCGACGAGGATCGTTGGAAACTCAAGCATGATTGTAAGCAAAGCTCTTACCGATTTGCTGAGAGCGCTGGTTGGATACTCTGCTATAAAGGTTCCAGTAAGAATTGCTATGGGAATTCCTATGAGAGAAGATAGAAAAACGAGCAAAAAAGTCCCAAATATTGCTGGGAAAATTCCACCAAGACCTTTCCCTGGAGGGGCAAGGGACTGCGTCAGAAACTCTGTTCCCCCACGGAAAATCACCGGAATACCGTTGGCGAAAACTGTGAACACTATGTGGACAAGCGGAAGCAATGCGATAATCGAAAAGATGCACACGTACGCGATGAATAGGGTTTCTTTCAATTTTCTAAACATACCTCCACCTCCTGAGCAATAGAACCCCTGCGATATTCACGAGCAAACCGATTAGGAACAGAACGAGCCCCGCACAAAACAAAGCCGAGGGCATGTAGCGATAAACGAATGCGTTGCCGAATTGATTCGCAAGAAGTGAGGAAATTGTATAGCCGGGAGCGAAGAAACTTGGGTGAATATTGAACGTGTTTCCAACAACAAGGCTCACCGCAACTGTCTCTCCTACAGCTCTCCCAAAAGCCAGAAGAGATCCCGCCAAGATCGATGGTTTTATGAAGCTCAAAAGAACCTTTGTCGCCTCGTATCTTGTTAAACCGAGCGAATAAACCGCTTCCCTGTATGTCGCTGGGATCGTTCGATACGCCTCCCTTATGATCGCAGTAGCGAAAGGTGTGACCATTATTGCAAGGAGAATCGAAGCAGTGAGATAGCTGAAGCCCGTGAAGTTGTAGTAGGAGAAGAGTGGTATGAAAGAGAGCTTTTCGTAGAAAATGGGTGCGAAATTCCCAACGAGTGGTGCTAAAACGAATAAGCCCCAAAGCCCATACAAAACTGTAGGAAGACCAGCCATTATATCGACGGGTATCACGAGGGCTTCCCTAGCCTTTTGGGGAACAAAGTCGATCGTGAATACTGCGAGCGCAATCGAAGTTGGGAGCGCTAAGATGAGTGCGAGGATTGATGTATAGAGCGTTCCATATATCGCTGCGAGAAGACCATAAAACTCCTCCTCGGGAATTTCTGAAGCTATCCAAACGTTTGAAGTGAATGTCTCGATTCCTTGCCTTGCGAGGATTTCTGCTGAGTTCACCGCAAAAACGAGGAGCATGAGCATGAGAATTCCCAAGACAGTTCCACACACTGGAAGGAGGAGAAGTTTAAACCTGTCCATACGAATCACAAAAATTTAAGAAATCTTCTCGATCGCATCCAGCGCCAATTTCACTATCTCGTCTGGCAACGCTACGTAACCCTCGAGCATGTATTTCTTCCCGTCCGTCAAAACCCACTTCCAAAAGTCCTTGACTGCTCTTGCAACCTCCTTGTCCTCATAGCTCTCCCATAGCAAAACATGGCTGAAGGCAACGATTGGGTAGCTGTTTTCTCCGGGAGCGTTCAAGAACTGTTTCAAGTCTTCCTTGTATCCTTCCTTCGGATCGGGAACGAAAGCTTTTGTCGCAACAATGGCCGAGGAAATTGTCTCATCGGTGGGCTGTACAAATTTCCCAGCTTTGTTTTTCAAACTTACAATTGGGAATTTCTCATGCAACGCATAAGCGAGCTCAACGTAAGCAATGCTATACATCGTCTGCTTCAGCATCGCAGAAACACCTTCGTTGCCCTTTCCCCCATAGCCACGTCCAAGTTTATCAACTGGCCACTCAACGAGTTTTCCTGCACCGACTTTTTGTTTGAAGTCTTCACTGACAATCGAAAGATAATTTGTGAAGATCTCAGTCGTTCCACTCGAGTCGCTTCGATGGATAACGATAATTTTCTCATGTGGTAATCTTGCATCTGGGTTCAGCGCTTTTATCGCATTATCATCCCAAAACTCGATATCGCCCGCAAAGATCTTAGCAAGCGTCTCACCATCTAATCTCAGCTCTTCAACGCCCGGAACGTTGTAAACAACCGCTACAGCGCCGACGATGAATGGGAACTGCAAGGGTTTTCCGAGCTTCTCAAATTCTCTCCACTCAGACTCTTTTGCAGGAGGATCGCTGCAGGCAAAGTGAACGAGTTTCAGCTTAAAATCATTTATCCCAGCTCCTGAGCCTTTACTTGTATATTCCACCGTTATATCTTTTCTCTGCTTTTCAAACTCCGAAATCCACGCATATATCTGTGGTGCTGGAAAACTTGCCCCGCTTCCGTATATCTTCACTTTTTTAACCTCTTTTTCTCCGCTTGGCTGAGTTGCACAACCCGCTAACAACAGCACAAGCGCTAAGAGTACCAATGCCCACTTTCGCATTCACATCACCATATCAACTTTCGCTTACTTGATATATTTTTTACTCATATAAAATCTTTTGAACATATATCTCTATGAGCGAAAAATATTATATATGACTCACATATCATGGCTATGGAAGCTAGAAAGATCTTCAAGAGTGGAAGAGGAAGTTACATCCTGACCTTGCCAAAAAGCTGGATCCAAAACCTTGGTGTTCGTGAAGGAGACTATGTTTACCTCAAAACAGAGAAGGACAAGATAATAATCTTTTTGAGAGAGAAAAAAGCAAAAAAAGCCGAATTCTTCTGCGAAAACCTTAGCTTCGATGCTGTAGTTAGGAGGATAATCGCGCACTATCTCGCGGGCATCGATGTGATGAAAATAAGAATAACGAGCGAAGAGCAGAGAAGGGCGATTGCATTCGCTTCCGATCTATTGATCGGAGCAGAGGTGCTTGAAGATCTCGGTAATGAGATTGAACTTTCCATACAGATAGACCCAGACAAGATGAGTCTTGAAGACATCTCGGAGAAACTTTTTCGAGTCTGCCATGGAATGCTGTTGGATCTCGTAGGTTGCCTTTTCAACTACAGGCGTGAAGTCATAAGCTCGATAATAACCCGGGAGGACGAAGTGGACAGATTGCACTTCCTAATTCTACGCCTCGCAAAGGAGAACGTTTTTCTAAGAACTTTCGCCAGAACGCTCGAAAGAGTTGCAGATCACATCGAGCTGATGGCTGAATCCATTCTAAACCTCGGAAAAAGTCTTGAGTTAAAATTTGTGGAAGAGATCCCACACGTCTTCAAGTCCGCATGCATGAGTTTTCTGAAAAAGGACCTCAACTTTGCAGAAGAGGTTCTCGAAAGGATTGAGTCCTTGAGGAGACATCTCATTTCGCACCAGAGAAAGCTGATGAATTTCAAAAAAGAGGAGATTATACTGGTAAAAGCAATACTCGACGGATTTCAACGAATTTTAGCCTACTCTTCAGATATCGCGGAAATTGCAATAAACCTCGCTGTCTTCGAAAAAATCGCAGAATAGTTATTTGTTGCTCGCATCTTCAATTCCAGCTCAGTTATCTTGAACACGACCTCGCTTTCTGGCAAATGCGGAGAATCGACAAGCCTTGCGATTCTAAGATCTCCTTTGCTCTTCTTCAAATAAACACGATACGTCGCGGTGTGCGCAACAATATGTCCACCGACTGGTTTCGTCGGATCACCGAACATAACATCTGGGCGAGCCATAACTTGGTTTGTACTGCGGCGTTGAAGAGTTCGCCGAATTTCATCAAATCGTGCATGTGTCTGTTCAACTTCTGCTGTCTGTAACGTATTCCGCTCTGAAGTGCGAGGTCAATGAGTCCACGATGAGAAGTCTAACCTGTTTTCCCTCCTTCTTCAGCTTCTCCGCAAGCTCCTTTGCGTTGTCGACAAGGAGCATTTGGTGATTGGAGTTGTAGGCCTGTGCAACGTAAATATTTCTCAGAACTTCGTTTGGATCGAGCTTTTTTGCATCGCCATCTGGATCACTCTTTCTAGACGAAAAGTGTTCTCCGTATCGATAACTATTGCACAACCATTCAGGCCACCTTTTTCTTCAGGTAACTGAACGTTAACTGCAAGCTGATGACAAAGCTGAGTCTTACCGCTACCGAATTCTCCAAAGAGCTCAGTTATCGCTTGAGTCTCGATTCCTCCGCCAAAAAGTGCGTCGAGGTCTTTGCTCCCTGTGGTTATCTTTTTCACATTCCTCCTTCTCTCAAGCACTTTATCGCCACTTTCAAAACCGCCAATGCTCGCCATTTTTCTTGCGTGTTGGATTATCTTTAATGCACTCGATTTACCAATGCCCGCAATAGACGATATTTCTGCAGGAGATGCGATCGCTATTGCCTCTATTGTCGTAAATCCCGCTTCCCTTAGCTTCTTTGCAGTCTCCGATCCAACGCCTGGGATATCCTCAAGGTCAACAACTTCTTCCGTCATCCAAAAAATACTCTGTGAAGGAATTAAGCTTTTTGCTGTTCAGCGTGTAGCCTTCAGGGATTCTCTGACCGACTTGTTCAAAGCTATCTCGCCGATCGATTTCATGTGTCTGCACGCGCTCATCAGCGATTCAAGGCTCAGCCTATACTGCGAACTACTGTCGATTTTACTGAGCATCTTGCTCTCGATCTCCTCCAAGAGCTGAATCGAGTCCTCCGAAGTCTCGAGCTCTGACTCGAAATAAGCTCTCGAGAGCACTTCAGCAAGAATTCTGTAGTGCTCGGAGAGCTTGGCTTTGCTTTTGATCTCGATGACATCAGCGAATGGAGCGAACTTCTTTTCATCCTTAGGAGCTACATTCGAAGCAATTGCAACTTTTAAAATAATCTCAACCCCAGAGTGTTTCAATTTTTCACCTTTCTGTAAAAAATTGGACTTCTTGCAATTATAGCATAAATTATGGTCAATATAGCTGTATTCTCGAAGCAGAGTATGGTTAACGTTCCGTAAAGACGAATTAGTGGATCTGGATGCTCTGAAATTTCCTTTGGAATGACTTGAATTGAAGATCCAGTGGTATGTATGGAGCCAAAATTTACAAGAAATAAAATGAAAAGTCCAAAGAAAGCTATCCCAAAGCCTATGAGGACAAGGATAGGGAAATATCTGTATCGGACTTTTGAAATCCTTATGAAAACATAACTCGCTATCGTTGCTGGTATCAAAAAAACAAATAGAATTAAAAACACATCTTCGATCCTCATTTTATCCCCTCACGTATTTAATCAATCCAAGAGAATATTTAGCTGTTTCGAGCAGACAGTTTTCTGTGACTTTCCTCAGGTTTTGGTCATTTTGCCATGTATTTGGGTTATTGTAGATGGTCCAGAATACTGTATCATCATATTGGTGGGAATAAGTTGCTAAGTCTTTGGTTGCCTGTTCTGGGTTGCTGATTGGGTAATAATACCAATTGTTTTCGATTACTGATTTGAATCTATAACCACTTTCCCAGTTACTGGAGATATAATTTTCATAGGAATAATGAATAGAGCTAAAAACCGCTTGCCAGCTCTCCAAACCTGTGTGCAAGGGATTTCCAACGTCCGTTATAAAGTGGCTTGCGTATCCCAAATTCTTAGCTACGTTTGCATAATACTTGCATTCGCTTGGAGCAGAGCCCGTTGCCCAATCCGGGTTGTAATAGTGCGTCCAAGAATGAACAACCTGCATTATGAAATTCCAATACCATTCAGGGTAACCTGGAGGGGGAGGAATTTGAGTCCAGTAGTCCGGATCGTCTGCATGGTCTCTAGTTATACCGCAGTAATAATCGCTCTCTCCCCACTTCTTGCAGGAGATAAAAGCAACGCTTTGATGTGTGTCTACATTCCACAATATTCCTATTTCGTATTTTGAACTGAAATACCCATTTACAGCCATAGCTACTCTCTCGAGCATTATTTTATCCTCTTCTGTAAGCAAAATTTCATTTCCGGATTCAATTGTTACCAAGGTTGATTTCTTGTCTCTAATCGTCTTCACGGGATACTTCTTCCAAAGTTCTTGCAAAAATCTTTTCAACTCCTCTTTTTCATAATCTTTTAGACTTTTACTGGTATCTATATATTTAAAGGTTGTCAATCTTCCCTTTTCTTCACTTCCAACAGCTATTATTATCCAATATGGTGTCAAATTCTCAAGATTTGGGTCGATTTTTATAATTTCTATGTCTTTATGTAATTCAGATTTCTCTTTTGCAGGAATTGGCTTATTTTCTGCAATTTTAGTCGCAATCACTGGTGTTGTTGTGCTGCCAACCATAACTAAAACCAGAAACAGACTTATTATTTTCTTGGCTGTCATGCTCTCACTAAGCTATGTTGTGTGCTACTAATATATAAGTATTTCGCTACTTGCTGACATATATGTAAAAAGAGGTTTTTGATTTGGAATAAAATTCTTTAAATTGGTAACACTTTTTAAGCTTAAATCAAAAAATTCCCAAAATAAGACGTATTATGCTGGAAGATTTTTAAAGGTGTCCAAAAAACTAAGTATAAAACTGAGATTATAAATATCTTCTTTTTCGAGCTTTTTAAAATATCCTGATTTTCTGCAACTCTTTAACCCGGCTTATCTTTTTTCTGTAATATAGCTGAACATAGCCAAAAATGCCACAAAAGATGTTAAGATAAGAGAAATGACCCTTTTTAAGTGAGATAATGCATCAAATCCATTGAATGGAAGAGAGAAAACAGATGCCAATATTATTGAAGTGAAGAACAAGATTTCCAATTCCTCTTCGATTATCTTATTTTTAACTAACTTCAGTTTTAGTTTGTATAAATAAGCTGGGAAGCATATCAGAAAGACAAATATCGGAACCGGGTCGCTAAGCAGTACACCGAATGCCAAGGAAATAAAAAGAAAAGGTACTGGTATAAACAATCGAAATTTCATTTTATCCACCTAAACATGATAGAGCTTGTGCACAAGAAACTATTCCGAGAACCAATGCAGCACAGGCAAAACAACCTGCAGCACCAGTTGCCAAGCAAAGCAAGCAAGTTGGCCAAGTAAAAACTGTAGCACAGGCTGGGATACACGTAATTACTTGAGCACATAAAGGACAAGCGCTCAAACCACCGAGCCCTACTGAAGCTATTGCTCCCAAGCAACTTATTACACTCGTAATGCAGTACTGATCAATAGCAATTGCACTCCCTTTCCCCTCCACATTGAACTTCGCAAGATTCCTCTCAACTACTCTGCTCAAATAGCTCAGCTCAAGCTTAGCCTTATTCCAAATCCAAGAAGTCTCGTCTTGCTTTCTTATCTCGTTGAGCACTTCAGCCAATATTCTGTAGTGCTCGGAGAGCTTGGCTTTGCTTTTGATTTCAACAACATCAGCAAAGGGAGCGAACTTCTTTTCGTCCTTAGGAGCTAAGTTTATTGCAGTTACAAAGTAGTTCTCGCCTTCAACTTGCATCATTCTTGTCACCAAGCTAAGATTATAGGTTGCGGTTTCAGCAAAGTAGCTAAGAACTTTGAAATCGAAGCTACTGCTTTCGTTGTAGATTCTGACTTCGCTGAAAGTAAGCTTTTTGTTATTTGTGGAGTAGTTGTATATTTCTTTCATCTCCACTTGGTAATCAAATGCTAAACAGCTTTGATCTTGGCAAGAGCTTTCTTTGAACTTCCCAGCAATCCATTCTCTTAAGCTTTTGTTCACTTCTGTAATGTTCAAAATCGCCTTTCCATTCTTTGCAATTTCAACTTCCACAATTCTCTTCAGCGTTATTTCACTGCAACTGTTTTCACTATCTACTTCAGCCTTTTTTGCCATCGCTGGCGTCGCTAAACTCCCAAGCATGACTAAAACCAGAAACAGGCTTATTATTTTCTTGGCTATTGTCATGCTCTCACCAGTCAAAAATAAGCACAAGCAGTATATAAGTTTTTGCTACTTGATGACATATATGTAAAAAGAAGTTTTTGATTTGAAATAAAATTCTTCAGTTAAGTAACACTTTTTAAGCTTAAAAATACAAAGATTATATTCCGAGCTAAAATTGCTGAAATTCTGCGCTTAGAAATGGGATCAAAAATTGAGTTGAATCCAAAAAGTTAATAAAATCCAGTTCCATAAGTGAAATATGCAAACAACGCTTGAAGAGCTCAGCGAGCAAATGAAGAGAATTGAGAGCTATCTAAAGGCTCTGATCGAAGTAAACCTTGAGTTGATCGAAGAAGTTGAGCCTGAAGCATGGGAAGTTGAAGATCTTGAAGAAAGAAGTAGAGACGAGTTCATTGAGTGGCGTTTGATTAAGAATGAGTTATGAAAATCGAATTTTAATAGCCAGAAAAGCTCTAAAGGAACTTAAAGATATTCCAGAAAAGGATCAAGAGCTCGTAAAAGATAGAATCTCAAAGCTCGCATTCTTTCCACTTGTTCGCCTCGATGTGAAGAAGCTTAAAGGCTTTGAGAAGACTTACAGGCTAAGAGTTGGAGATTACAGAGTGATCTTTGAATTTGAGAAAGATGAGAAGGTAATAAAGATACTCAAAATCGGTAAAAGAAGCGAAGTTTATGGGTAAAGGCTAAAAATATGCCAATAGAAATTATAGATGACAGATAATACCTCCAAGTCAGCAAAAGCAAGCCATGAGTCCAGCAAAGATTTCCGAATGTCTGATTATTCGTCTTAATGTTACAATTCAAACTAAAGCTCTTTAAAATCAGATAAATCGAAAAGAAGAAAATTAAAAGATACGCATAACTTTTCATGCCAAGTTTTTTCATATCCATCCCATGTATTTCGCGCAGTTATACAGCTATAAACATGAGAATCCAGCAAGATAACTTCCCTCCACTCTTTAGCCTCATTCAAAAGTTGCTATTTACTATTTTTTTCCTCAACCTGCTGTAGACACCAAAGACCGCTGAAATGCTAAGAGCTACTGCAAAACTTCGAAGTATCTCGAGTTTTTCAAATAGAAAGGAAATGCAATAGACAGTAAGAAAGGATAAGAAAAAATTACAACTGCAACCATCACCAGCACCGTAAACTTAACTTTTTCCATCCCTCATCCTATGTTACGTGCTATTAATATATAAATTTTGCTACTTGCTGACATATACGTAAAAAGGAGTTTTTGGATTTGGAATAAGATTCTTTAATTTGGTAACATTTTTTAAGCTTGGAACTAAAAAACTGAAAAGAAAATTTGAAAAGTTTTAAATAAACCTAAGAGGAAAATTTGCGATGGAAATCAAGGAAATTTTGCCATGCATTGCTGATCCGAGCAAATATAGAGTTATTGGCAAAGTTGATATTGAAAACATCACCGAGATTGCCCCTTATCTCGCAAGAATTTTACCAAATGCAAGCTACAACGCAAAGGATGGCTGGATCAGCTTTAAGAAGGGGCAAAGAATAATCACTATTCACAGCGACCGCTTTGTAACAATAACGATGATCAGTAGCAAGGAAGAAGCATTGGGCATTCTCAAGGAAATTGAAGAAAAAGCCAGAACCGCTTGGGAGAAAAGAGACGAAATAGACATAAGCAAACCTCTGCAAAAAACCTTCATTGGAGCGATTGACGTTTACAAATATCTGCCAAAGACAAACTGCAAGAAATGCGGAGAGCAAACTTGTATGGCATTTGCGGTTAAATTGCTGAATGGCGAGAAAGATATAAAAGAATGCAAACCACTTTTTGAAGATAAGAAGTTTATAGGCATTCGGGAGACACTCATAAGCCTTTTGTTATCCGCTGGATACGAAATGAGCTTTGAATTTTAAATAGAAGAACGAGATGAGCTTGTCAAAGAACTTGGTGATCTTCACAGGTTCATGGACAATAGAGTTATAACAACAGACTCAGGAGGATTTCAATTTTTGCTTGGCTTTGGAATGGAGCATGGGATTGGGAAGATAGTGGACAACATTTTCCTTGAAAAGCTAAGAAATGTGAGCAAAAAGAAATCCGCTCAACGGCAGTTTAATGCGCCTAACTCCAGAGAAGTCGATGAAAATTCAGTCAAATCTTGGCTCAGCATCGTTTTTGTATTTGACGAATGCACATCTCCGCTTTCAGATAAAGAGTATACAGCAAAAGCTCTCGAAAGGACGAACAGATGGATTGAAAGATGTTTGGAGTGCTATGACAGAAGCCAAGCGATTTTTGGAATAGTTCATGACGCGAATGCAAAGATTTACGCATCAGTGGAGTTTATTTTAAAGCACGAATTCGATGGTTACGGTATTGGCGGTTCGCTTGGAAAGAGTAAAGCGGACATGCTGAACATTCTTGACTGGGTTGTTCCGTTGCTTCCTGAAGATAAGCCAAGACATTTGCTTGGTATAGGTGCGGTCGAGGACATCTTTAACTCCGTGGAAAAGGGCATCGACATGTTCGACTGCGTTTCTCCGACAAGATGGGCAAGAAGGGGACTTATATACGTGTCCCCAAGTACAGATGGTAGCGTTAAGAACAAGTTCAGGGTTCACATCAAGAATGCAAAGTTTCGAAATGATTCAAAACCGCTTGACCCAGCTTGCGATTGCTTTGTCTGCCATATATTCATCTTTTCGTTTCAAACGAGCTTACCTATTTCCGTTTGGCTTCCTATCACAACGTTTACTTCTTCCTAAAGCTTATGGAAGAGATCAGGGAGGCGATAAAGGGAGGATATTTTGCTGAACTCAAAAAGGAGTGGTTGGGGGAGTAGTTTTTCAGATAAAGTAAAAAATTAAATTTTAGCCCTATGTCGCCCCCAAACCTTGCCATATGAAGCGTAGCGAAACGTAAAGAAAAACGAAGCCAAAGAGTGCTTTTATAGTCCATGAAGGAACAAATTTGACGAGCCTTGCTCCGATTTGAGCCCCAATGACCGCTCCAATGCCGATGCTTAATGCAGCAACCACATCCACAAGACCCTGATAAAGCTTGAAAGCTCCGCTAACAACCGCCATGCTTATGAATGAAGCCAGCGAAGTTCCAACCGCGATTTTAACTGCTGAACCGAGCAAATAGATAAAGGAAGGAACGAGAGCGTATCCACCACCAAGCCCTACGATTCCAGTGATTATGCCTATAAAGAACCCAATTGTGCCCTTTGAAGCTTTGCTTCCAGGAACGGTGTTACCAGTCCTTTCAGGCATCTTTCTCTTTATTATCCCCTCATAGACCATTCTTAAAGCCACGTATAGGAAAGCAAAGCCCAAAATTAAGTTCAGAAGCCAGACTTCGCTTGCGATGTAGAAGAAGACCAGCGAACCAACCATGGCGCCGATTGCTCCACTAACTGCAACGATCTTCGCAGTTGTGAAGTCAACATTTTTCATTCTTAAATGCCCAATCGCTCCCGAGCTTGCGGTCAAAATCACAGCGGTGATCGTCGTTCCAATCGCCACTGGCAAGGGATAGTTGAATATGAAGCTAAGCGAGGGTAGCATTATAACGCAACCACCTATGTCGAGCGAACCGCCAAGGGTTCCTGCTATGAGGCCAGTGATGAAGAGCGATAATGCAGTTATTGCGTCGATCATTTATCCTCACCCACAAGCCATTGCAAACCTCGCTGTAAGAATTTTCTCCATGGTTGTTTACAACTTAATCGAGATATAAACCTTTGGTTTAAAAATTAAATTTCGGCTTAAAGGTTTCCAAGGCCTATTGTCGCGTTTGGATGATGATAGCAAGTTTTTGATTCATATCGAGCAAGAACTGTAAACTCATGCTAAACAGCGTATTTTATTATGTTTGAGTATCATTTCTGTTGCAACGATCTATTCTGAAACCAGCCTTTCATAGTCCAACTCCGTCATTATTCCGTTTTTGTTAAGAATTTTATTAGCCTCTTCAAGATCTTTTGCGTTCAAAACGAGTTTTGCACATTCATTCAATTCCATTACGTTTTTAGCTTTGAAATAAAAGATCAAAGCAGAAAGAGGTGTTATAAGAACCGTTCTCCCTTTTCTTATCTTTTTTAAACCAAATTCGCCACAATAAGCCAAAATTGGAACCTTACTAGCCTCGGTAACGACTTCATTGCTCATCAACTGCATTTGAAGATAATCCCTTTCGCTGAGAGAAGTGCAACCCAAAAAACCTTTATTTTTATATAATTCAGATATATTTAGTAATATCTCCTCAAACTTCAGCTCACCATCGCTACCGAGGCCAGAAACTGCAACTATTTCATCCAAAACGCCGAGAACTGCAACGCTGATCGCATCTGCGAGAGGACTTTTAACCCCTGATTCGTATCCAACTGCAATTGCATCACCACCAGCATCGACGCCAATGATCAGATCTATTTTCCAAGCTTCTTTAAAATCTCTTAAATCATCGGAAAGCTCTTTGACCCCCTTAGTTATGTCCAATCCAAGAACCTTCCCAAGAGATTTTGCAGCCCTAGACAAGTTTGGTCTCACGTTGTAACTTGTTCTAGTATCTTCCTTTATGAAAGCAAGTGTTTCCGAAATTCTTTCTATGTTCAGAAGTTCTTCCAAACTTCTAGGACCCGGCTTAGGATCAACGACTAGCCTATCCCAGATTACTCCACCGTGTATTACTTCAAAATCAAAATATTTCAAGAAGTTTGCAACCGGAATTGTGCTCAAAACATCCCCTCCTCCACCCATGCCAAAGACCAGTGCCCTCTTATTCTTGCATTTTTTCAGAATTTCCAGAAGTTCCATGAAGCGAAGAATTCAGAAAAGGATATATCGCTTACGAAAAATTTAAGAATTGCAAAAAACAAATCGATGCATGGGAAAAAATATCAGATTAATCGTTTTCATGTTTTCGCTTTTCTTTGGGTTCGTTAGCCTGATAACTGGATTAGTTCTATACTTCTGGCCAAAACCTAGGGCAGGATGGTATTCTTTTCTTGGTCTAAACAAACAAACCTGGAGCGATCTTCATACTTATTTCTCCCTTATCGCACTTCTAGTCGTTATAGTTCATTTAATAGTAAATCGAAAATCGATCAAGCTTTACTTTGAATGGCTTAAAAAGAGCTAAGAAGAATAGCAAAATTTAAATGACAGAAGCAGAAAAAGCTAAAAATGTATGAAATTTGATGTCATAATCATTGGAGCTGGCCCAGGAGGATTGTTTGCAGCTTATAAACTTGCAGGAAGAAAGAAGGTGGCGATTTTCGAAATGGGGAGAGATATATCCAAAAGAAGATGTCCCAGCGACCTATCTCAGAGCTTTTGCAAAAAGTGCGATCCATGCAACATAACTTGCGGTGTCGGCGGAGCTGGAGGACTTTCTGATGGGAAATTGAATTACGTTCATCCAAATTATCCTTCGAGCTTTTCCGTTGGAGGAGACTTCGATTTTCTGGAAAGAGAATACGTGATTGAGAAAATGAACGAAGTAGATGAAATACTGCTAAAGCATGGAGTAAAGGGTGAAATTTACGGTGATGATGAGGAAAAGATAAACAAATTCCTAAAGATGGCGAATGCTGCCGGTATAGAGTTTGTTCCGCTAAGACAAAGACACGTTGGTAGCGATGAGTTGCCTAGGGTTATAAATAGCATTGAAAATGAACTTAAAAAAAGAGGGGTTGAAATAAGAACTGAAACAACTGTTGTAGACATAAATCCGGAAAAAAGGATGATAAAGACAGCAAATGGGCTGGAATTTGGTTATGAGAATTTAATAATCGCCGTTGGAAGGGCTGGTGCAAACTGGTTGGAAGAATGGGTTAAGAAGTATGGAATAATGGTTGCGGAGAATTCAAAAGCGATAGATGTAGGAGTTAGAGTAGAAGTACCAGCATCGATAATGAGCGACATAACTTCCACGATTTACGATCCAAAGCTCAGAGTTATCACCAGAAGGCACGACGATTACATGCGAACGTTCTGCACATGTCCAGGAGGTTGGGTTATAAGGGAAGATTACGGTGATTTCTGCTTAGTAAATGGACACAGCAAAGCGAAGGAGAAGAGTAGGAACACGAATTTCGCACTATTGGGACATTATGAATTTACAGAGCCTTTTGAAGAGCCAAATGAGTGGGGAAGGGATCTAGCAAGGATAACGACAAAGCTTGGAGGAGGAAATCCGATAGTTCAGAGACTCAAGGATCTCCGCTTGGGAAGGAGGAGTACTGAAAACAGAATAAAAAATAATAGACTTGTCCAGCCAACGCTTAAAACTGCAATTCCAGGAGATATAAGTCTTGCTTATCCTGGGAGAGTTATAGATGACATTCTCGATGCATTAGAAAGATTGGATAAAGTTATTCCAGGAGTTGCAGATGATTCAACTCTTCTATACGCACCAGAGGTAAAATTCTATTCTCTGAAGCTGAAGGTTGATAAGGGTATGAGGACTAGTATTCCTTTTATCTACGCCATAGGGGATGGCGCAGGAATAAGCAGAGGAATCGTTGGAGCTGCTGTAACTGGGCTGATAGCTGCAGAAAGCATTTTAGGTGAGAACTGATGTTCTACGATATAAGAGAGCTGAAGGTTGAAAGTCTTACTCTAACGATTGAAGATGGACTTGTTGAGAAGCCGAAGAAAGTATCCTTAAAGTCTAAGTGTTTCAGAATCCTTGAAAATGGCTTTTGGGGGGCATTTATTGGGAACGTTAGCGATCGTGAAGGTTTAGAAGAGGCTAGGAGGAATCTAGTTTCAAGAGCTGATACGGAAATCGTGAGAGTTGTGAGCAGAGGGAGTTATGAATTGAAGCCAAAGATCCCGGCATGGGATGTGGATGTGAAGGAAAAAATAGAATTGCTAAAAGACCTATACAAGAACATAAGGGCTAAAAGTGTTAAGATAAGCTATATTGAAAACTATAGAAATTTCTTTTATCGCGATTCAGACGGGAGTGAGAGTAGCTATTTCGTTCCAAGAATTGGTGTGTCCATTTTAGCCATTGAAAAGGGTAAAACTCTCCAATTTTTGTCGAAAAGGTTGATGAAGGTTGGAGGATTCGAGAATTTGAAAAAAGTTTTTGATCTTGTTGAAGAGATAAACGAAGTATTGCCAAAACTTGTAGATGCAAAATCTCCCCCTGCTGGAGAGATGAATGTTCTAATGGATTCTCAGCTTGCAGGAGTTTTCATACACGAAGCTTTTGGACATGCGGCTGAAGCTGATCATGTTTTACAGGGATCGAGTGTCCTGAGTGGTAAGATTGGGCATAAGATTGCTGGAGAAAACGTTACAATCGTAGACGATCCAACTCTGGAAGAGTTTGGCTTCTTTCCATTCGACGATGAAGGGGTTGAAGCTAAAAGGAAAGTTTTGGTTGAAAATGGGGTTTTAAAAAGCTATCTTCATAGCAGAGAGACTGCAAAAAAGCTTGGAGGGGTTGCAGGAAATGCTAGAAGTGAAGGTGTGGACTTTCCAATAGTCAGGATGAGCAACACATTCCTAGAACCGGGAGAATACAGTTTTGAAGAACTACTCGAGTTTTGTAAAAACGGAGTATACTTAATAGGCTCAAGAGGAGGAGAAACAAATCCTGCTACAGGCTATTTCCATTTCAGCACCCAGTATGGTTACATAGTCCGCAACGGTGAGATTGCTGAAATCATCAGAGACGTTGGACTCATGGGCTATCTCGACATTCTCAAGGACCTAAAGATAGGCAAGGAAATAAAATTTGACCCTGGTTTTTGTGGAAAGGCTTATCAAGTCGTCCCCGTCGCAGATGGAGCTCCAGAAGTCTTATGCAGGGCAAAGGTGGGTGGGGAGTAAATGGACTGGGAAATATTTTGTCAAAAAGTTTTCAGCTATTCAGCGGAAATAGAGGGTGGAAAATTCAAGGTTCTTAAAAAAGTGATTGAAAAGGCTTTTGCTGTCAGAGTTATTGAAAATGGGAAAGTTGGATTTGCATCTGGAAGAGATCTGGAAAAAACCATGGAAGAAGCTAAGAAATTAGCCAGAATTTCTGAAGAGGAGCTTAAGAATTTCCCATTTGAAAAACCGGCAAAAGTCGAGAAACTTTATGATCCGAGATTTGAAAATCTGACACCAGATTATATTAAAGAGGAATATGAAAGGCTAAAAGGAGTGGTTGAAAGGGCTAAAATTGCAAATGCTGTTATAACGCACGAAATCTTCGATGTTGAACTGAGAAATTCCTATGGAGCAGAACTCAGGGAAAAAGGCAGTTTTTCCTTTTTCTCCATCGAAACTGTATATGGCGAGGGGAGCGGCTTTGCACAGACCCAGAGTAGAGAGATAGAGCTTGATATAGAAGAGACCGCAAAATATGCTGAAGAATTGGCAATAAAGGCTTCAAAATCTGAGAAAATTGAATCAGGATATTATGATGTCATTTTAATGCCACAAGCAATTCATCAACTTTTCTCTCACACTCTTTACCCATCTCTTTCTGCTGAAAATGTTGCTAGGGGGAGAAGCGCTCTTTATAAGGGAAAATATCTTGGAAAGCTGAGAATAATCGATGATCCAACAATTCCCGGAGGATTTGTTAGCTACAGTTTCGACGATGAAGGAGTTGCAGCAAAAAGAAAGGTTCTTGTGGATGGAGAAGTGATAGGATTTTACTCAGACTGGAAAAATGCCGAGAAGTTTGGAGCAACTGGAAATGGACTAAGGATGAGCATAGATTCACCACCAATACCGCTTCCGAGTAACGTAATCGTTGAAGTCTATGATAAGGCTGAAGATAGTTCGGCTTTAATAATCCACAACCTCATTGGAGCTCATACAGCGAATTTCGTCAGCGGAGATTTCAGCCTAGAAACCATTAATGCGGAGTTCAAAGATAAGGCTGTGAAAGGGGTTATGATCTACGGAAACATCTTCGAACTTCTCAAACAAATAGAGGGTTCCTGTTTCAAGGTTCTGCAGATAGAGAACACAATTTCTCCAGCAATAAGATTTAAAAGAGTTAGAGTAGTCTAACCAAGAATACTGAAAGAAGAAGAGTTGCGCAGAGAAGAAGGATTAGGATAAAGATTATTTTTGCAAACCTGATGATTCTTTTTTTCTTTTCCATTGGAACAACTTCGAAGCTTAAAGACTTGTGACTCATCTCATAACCTTCCGCCTTGAACTTTATATCTATCTTATGCTTTCCAATTACAGGAGATGGAAAAGTGTATGAAAATTGACCATAACGTGCCTCCGTACTTCCAATTTCTCTCCCATCTAAGTAAAATGTCAAAATTCCATCTAGTGGTTTCCAGCTTTTTTCGTTTTCATCGTAAAAAGTGAGCCATCCTTCCACAGTAACCTTCTCTCCTTCAACCACGAATGCATCAAGCAAGTGTGCTGAAATCCTAGTTTTAAACGATGAACTTGAAGAAGACATATGCTATCACCATCATAATAAAAATGTGCTTCAAACCAGCTTCAATTCTTCCTTCACTCATGATCCCTCCAGTAAGACCGGAGAAAATTGCCACCAGTAAAGAAGTTTCCATAAAAACGCTTTTCAATGCGAATAAATCAAAGCTTGCTAAACTCGTTTGAACAGTTGCAAGAACGGAGAACATGTTCTTGATCAGAACGTAGCTTGTATACAGAAAAACCCCAAAAGAAAGGTAAATTATGATCAGATACGTGCTCATTGCTGCGCGAATTCTTTCTTTTACCTCTAATTCGAGCTCTGAAAATATCGCCGCAACATAGAGTGCATCCTTAATGCTCGGAGACGCTTCTATCGCTTTTACAAGTATCGAAATTGCTCTCTGAAAGATTGCACTTCGCAACCTTCTTTCAAGCTTTAAAAGGGCTTCTGTAACAACTTCACCCCATTCCATGTATCTCTTAACAATCTTCATCTCTCTACCAACGACGCTCAATTCAGATTCGCTCACACTTTTCAAAGCTTCAACTACATTCATACCAGCTTCATTTAGCGATGCAAGTTGCTTTAAGAAGCCTGGAAGTTCTCTCTCAGCCCTTCTCATCAACCTTTCTCTGTATTCAACAAAAACTATGAGAGGTAAACCTATTGCAATCGATGTTGAAAACACCAGATAATCGAACTCCATTTTCCCTAAAAAGACCAAAAAGAAAACCATGCCAGGAGTGAAAACGTAAAAAATGACATGTTTTAATTCTATGGCATAAGGCATTTCGATTACGGGATACAGAAGGAAGTTCTTGATCAAGTTATAAAATCTTTTGAGCTTTTTGAATTTAAAACCTGGTTTTCTTTTTGAAGTGGAAACTGAAAGTGTCTCCAATCTCGTTTCAAATTTCCCAAGCTTTCTGCTTTCTGAAAAAAATGAGCTAGCAATCCATAAAATCATTATCGATCCAACTGGTAAAATTGTGAAAATGAAAATCCTGTACAATTCCAGAAAACCTCCCCTCATGACGTTAAAGGCGACCAAGATTATCAGAAGGAAGAGTGGGGTAAGGATGAAGATTGCTAGATATATCTCAGCCAAAACTTGCATCGATTCGATGAGTAGCATGTAACTTCTTTCCTTTTCTGAAAAGAACTGATCGGATTTTGCCTTTAAATAACCGACAACATCTCCGCTGCCACGATGAATTTCGATGAGATTCTCTAAAAACATTCTAAATTTCTCTGATGGTGTTGTCTCTGCAACGAATTTCATTGCATTTTCTAAACTATCTATCTCTGCTAAAACGGCTATCTTCTCAAATTCTACGCTAATTTCTCCAAATAAGGCTTTATTTTCCGCTATGAATTTGATTGCAGCAATCAGCGATAAGTTTCCTCTAAGCATTCCCAGCATCATGTTCGTCACATGAGGTAATGCGGAATCTATTTTCCCCCTCCTAATCCTTGAAACGTAGTAGGGATAAAGAAGCACTAAGTAACGAACGAGGATGAAGGAAAGGATGGAAAATACTGTTGCAATTACAAGCTGGAGCTTCCAGAAGTCAAAGTATTCCAGCTTGAGAAGCTTGTTTAGATATATCAACCCTAAATAACAAAGGATCCAGCTTATGACCATTGCTATAAGAGCATAGAATAAAGCTGAAGCAAGCAATTCTGGTAAAGTTATCCTAAGCCTGGAACTGTCCAAAGCTCTACTTATCTCCGAATATTTTGCAGGATTCTCTTCAACCTTCTTCCTAAAATATCTCTTAAGCCTTTCCGGTGTCATCATAAGCTCTGGAAAAAGCGAGTTCTGGATTACGGTAATATAGATGTATTAAACTTGTGAACTCCCTATAATCGCTCACACCCTTCTTTATCATCCACTCAAGATATATCTTTCTCCTCTCAAGCTCCTCAAAAACGTCATCCCCCCTCAGAAGAGCTATTTTTTCCAACTTTTTCGGGGAGCTGAGTTGAACATGTCGATCTTCTTTCGGATCCCATTTTAAAAACTGGTTTACCAATAAGTTTTTATCCACCGGATCTATTCCGAGAATTTCATTCACTTCCTTTACCTTTCTAATTCTCTTTCCCTGCCTAAAATATAGAGTCTGAACGAGCACTATGTCCAAAAACTGTATCATGCTCCTCGGAACGCTAAGGGGATCGCTTTCCAATCTGTAAACCATCTGATTTATATCCCCTGCATGGAGTGTTGAATAGCTAGCATGTCCTGTGGCCATTGCCTGGAATAAAGTCAAAGTTTCCCTTCCACGAACTTCTCCAACAACTATGTAATCTGGTCTTTGCCTCAGTGCAGCCTTTAGAAGATCATACATTTCTATCTCCCTCTCTCCAATTCCCACTCTAGTTACCTGAGCAAGCCAGTTTTCGTGGTAAAGTCTTATTTCTCTCGTGTCCTCAATGGAAACGACTTTGGCATTGGGAGGGATGAACATAAGGATTGCGTTCAAAGTGGTTGTCTTACCACTACCCGTTTCACCGACGACGATTAAAGAGAGCTTATACTCGATTGCAAGCCATAGATACGCCATTATACCTAGAGGGACTGTTCCAGACTTTATCAAATCAAGTGGAGTTAAGGGTCTCATCGTGAACTTCCTTATCGTAAAACTTGAACCCTTTGGTGTCACTTCTGTTCCAAATGTTGCCTGCAATCTACTACCATCCGGTAACGTTGCATCCACGATCGGATTCGCGATTGAAATGTGTTTTCCTCCTTTTTGGGTTAGTAAAAGAACCATTCGATCTAGAGTTTGCTTTTGAAGCTTTATGTTTGTCTCCAAATATCCATAGTCTTTGTGATATACGAATATCGGAATCTCGTAACCATCGCATGAAATATCTTCAACGTTCGGATCTAGCATCAGAGCTTCAATCGCACCAAAGCCGAAGAATTCTCTAAAGATGTAATAGAGCATTCTCGCGTAAAAATCTTCCTCGGTCTCGATTCCATATTCTCTGAGCAGTTTGTTCAGAGTCCTAATGAGTCTATCAATTCTTTCTTCGAATCTTTCAGAAATATCTTGTAAAGCCAAAATGCGCTTTAAATCTGAAATTAAAGAAGTTAAAACTCGAGTTTCTTCAACGCTCAAAGTTGGCTCTACAACATGATACTTCAGCTTACCATCAGCCTCTTCAGTTATCACAATTTTTATAAAAGGTTCCACAACATAGTACTCATTAACAACTCTCTCAAAATTTACCTTTTCATCCAAGCTAACTTTCACAAGCCCTTTTAGGAACTCGTATTTTTCGAACATTTAAAAGAAATTTCAACTTACAATTACTTATTATTTTCTATCAACTCGAAATCAAGGGATCAATCTTGTCCTATCTCTTGGAAAGAGCGAAGCCTCTCTTATGTTGCTCAAATTTAGCATTGCCATCACAAGTCTTTCAAGCCCCAAACCCCAGCCAGCATGCGGAGGCATGCCATAGCGAAAGGCTTTCAAGTAAAATTCGAAGCTTTCAGGTTGTAAATCTCTCATTTTGATGTTTTCCACCAGTTTCTCATATCTATGTTCTCTCTGTGCTCCGCTTGCAAGTTCTAAATAGCCGTACATCAAATCGAAGCTCTTGCTAATCTTCCCATCTTCTGACATAACGTAGAAGGGCTTTATCTTCGCCGGCCATTCTGTGATAAAGAAATGACCATCTATTTTACTTCCAAGAGTTTTCAGAGCATAAAGATCTAAGTCTTCACCCCATGGAATCCTGTTATCAAGCATTTCCAGAGCCTCTGTATATGTTATTCTCTGAAATGGAACTTCAGGAACTTCCAATCTTAATTCAAGGATTTCAAGTTGTTTCTCACACTTCTCTATCACATCTTCATAAACTTTTGCTATCATTCTTTCAAGCAAGTTCATAACCCCTTCATGATCCGTGAAACTCATCTCTATGTCGACAGAAGTTGCCTCGTTCAAATGTCTCGTCGTATTGTGCTCTTCTGCCCTGAATATTGGGCCTATTTCAAAGACTTTTTCAAAACCAGCAGACATGAGTATCTGCTTATACAATTGAGGGCTTTGATTTAGAAAGGCTTCCCTTTCAAAATAACTTACAGGAAAAAGTTCTGTTCCACCTTCAGTTGCTGTAGATACTATTTTTGGCGTTTGAACTTCGATGAAACCTTCGTTGTAAAGAAAATCCCTGATGCTCCTAGTTATCTGAGATTTTATCCTAAAAATGGCTAGAACTTTTGGTCTTCTCAAATCCATGAAGCGATTTTCGAGCCTTGTATCTAGATCTGCAGGAACTTTTTCCGTTACTTCTAAGGGTAGAGGAGCTTGACTCTCATTTAAGACTTCCAGAACTTCAGGAATTATCTCAAAACCATTCGGAGCTTTTTCCTCTCTCTTAACTATTCCTTCAACCCTTATTACACTCTCTCTTTGAATCTTCTTTGCTTTTTTGAAAACTTCCGAATTAACGACTTTCTTTGGTAGAGTTATTTGAATAAAGCCATCTCTGTCCCTTAAAACGATGAAAACTATACCTCCAAGATCCCTAAGCTCGTGAACCCAGCCAGCAACGATTATTCGTTTTCCGTCCATTTCTGGGGTTATCTCTGCAGATCGCATAAAAGAGATGAGGATACCAGTTTTTAACTTTAACTGATTCCAAAATAGTGAAGCATTAGCGGAAGTATTAAGCAACCCATGCAGTTCACTCTTCTAACGCCAAGAAAGGTCGTTGACAGCCCTATTGGTATTGCCGAAATGAAGATTAGGAGTCCAAAGATGCCTGTAAAGATCATTACAATGCTGAATAAGAATAAGAGAACAAATATCGATACCTTTCTTGAGTCTAAAGCTGAAAGTCTTTTGGCAAAAACATAGCCAAATAGCATTGTTGCGATGAAAGCGACAACTCCGGAAAAGATTGAAAGAAATGCTATGGTCCAAAAATCGGGTATCAGCTTCATCGATTTCAAGGCACTAGCAGCCCCACTTCTAGTTTTTCCAGCTGCTATGAGCATGAAAAGACAGAGAATCGCATTTGCCGTATTTGCAGAACTGAGTGCGGAAATGTAGTTCTCCTTCTTTTTTTCCCCAAGACTTGCCAAAATGGTAGCTATTCCACTGCTTATTCCCGGAAATATTGAAACAAAAAAGCCAGCTAGAGACCCGCGGAGGACCGTTGTAATTTCAGGAAAATCCACTTTTATTCTTTGCTCCGGGATTTTGGCATTTTCAACCATGGATAAAAGTAAAACTGGAGCACCAAATAGACCTGTAAGTAGTGGGAGTAGAACATTTCCAGCTACGCTAATTTCAGCCAGTTTTGAGTTTGAAAGAGCAACTTGACCCAAAAAACCAGATGATAGGAAAACTAGAAGAGCATATAATCTCTTTCGCCAAGCAGAAAGGCTACCTTCGAATTCTTCACCTTTTTCACTCATGACAAGAAGGAGGGCTATGAAAAGGAGCACATAGGGGGTTATCATTTTAAAGAAAAAGTAGTTATATCCCACGAAGATCGCAGTCGTGAATAGAGGTAAGCAAAAAAGAATGGCGAGAAAAGATGAAATGCAAGAAATGCTCAGAGCAGAAAAACCTCTCCCTTCTAAAACCATTTCATGAGTTGGAAGCACAGCAATAGCTGTGTCCTCGCTTGGAATGCCTATGAAAATTGTCGGGATTATGTTCGTGATCGTATAGGCTATTGCTGAGGTAATTACCATTGCACATACATCTTCTGGTGGGAGAAATTGGGATAAAATCGAGAAATTTGCCACTATTATCGCTGCAAACGTATTGCTGTGCAAGCCTGGAATTAAACCTGCAAATATTCCAAGCAAAGTTCCAAACAATGCACCGAATAACACAAAAAGTGAGAATTAAAAAATTTAAAAAATTTACTTAACTCTCAAAGAAGCTGAAAGACCTTTGAACTCAAAGCCACTCATCGAAACGAATCCAAAAGATCATAATGATGAAATTTTTAGATATGCTTTAATATTGTGAAAAACACGTCCTTTTGGTGATATAATGATCGAGAACAATTGCCTGATGACTGAAGAAGAGGCAAGATTGAGAGAGGAAGTCAAGGAGTTCGTTGCAACCGTAGATCCAGAACTTTTAAGAAAAATGGACAGAAATGAAATAGATTACCCATTTGAGTTCGTAAAAGCATGTGCAGAAAGAAATCTACTAGGTCTGAGATTTCCTGAAGAATATGGAGGTCGTGGGCTTACTTGGAGCGCTGAAAGTGTTGCGCTCGAAGAAATAGGGGTTCTCGGAATGGGGTTGGGTTGCGCTTATTCCATGGTGAGCATCGTTGGTGAGGCTTTGTATCGTTTTGGTAACGAATGGCAAAAAGAGGAATTTTTGAAACCAATAATAAAGGGTAAAAAGATATCCGCAGAGGGTTTAACTGAGCCAAGAGGAGGGAGTGATTTCTTTGGAACAACAACCAAAGCTGAGAGAAAAGGGGATGTGTGGGTTTTAAATGGATCGAAGCGATTCATAGCTGGAGGGAAAGTTGCAGATTTCTACATAATCTATGCAAGAACGGATCCAAATGCACCCAGCCACAAGGCCTTGACAGCTTTTATAGTTGAAAGAGACATGGGAGTTGAGGTTGAAGAGGTCTACAATTTACTTGGCTTTAGGGGCATGGGAACGGCGAGAATCGTTTTCAGAAATTTGGAAGTTCCCAAAGAATACGTTCTTGGCGAAGTAAATGGAGCGAGAGAAATATTCAATAGGATGATGATTCCTGAAAGACTAACTTCAGCTGCGGGAGCAATTGGAAGTGCTAGGGCTGCAATTGAGATTGCAATCAAATATTCCGACAAAAGAAAAGCTTTTGGGAGAAAGATTAGAGAATTTCAGGGAGTTAGTTTCATGGTAGCCGAGGCTGTGACTCTCATCGATGCTGCAAGAGCGCTAGTTTATAACGCCGCAAGGGCGGTGGATTTATATGATAAGGGCAAATTCCCCCAAGATCCTCGTAGACTTGTCAGTGAAGCAAAGCTTTTTGCTACTGACGTTCTATGGGATGTTGTAAACAAGGCTATGCAGATTCTTGGCGGTATTGGATACACTCAGGTTTATCCAATAGAAAGGATGCTCAGAGATGCGAGATTGGCTCCAATATGGACTGGGAGCAATGAAATAATGAAAGTGCTGATACAGCATGAAATCTACAAGCTCATGGGTTTACCTTCAAAAGACAGAGATTGTGAAAAAGATGCGATGGATTGGTACAAGGAATGGGAGAAAGTTTACGAGTGAAATTCAAGAATCTCAGCTTTTTCAACAGCATTTTTTTCCAAATCTTCAAATTCCTCAAATTCCTCAACAACCTCCTTCTTGGCTCTTGTCTCAGGATGCTTTGCGACCATCAAAGAGCAGCAATCTTCATAGGGCAAAATGGAGATATCATAAGTTCCGATTTTCTTTGCAATTGCAATTATTTCCTCCTTATCAAATCCAAGCAAAGGAGATAAAACGAGGAGTTTTGAAGCGGAGTAGATCGTGTTTAGATTTTCAAGCGTTTGACTCGCAACTTGCGATATGTTGTCGCCGGTTACTATTGCTTTTGCATTTTCTCTTTCAGCAATCTCGTTCGCCATTCTCATCATACTCCTTCTATAGACCACCATTCTTAATTTTGCAGGAACTATTCGGATTATCTCCATTTGCACTTCCTCAAATGGGACCATGTAGAGTTTAAGCGATCCCTGAAATTCCGCGAGTTTTTCAGCGATCATGTATATTTTCTTTCTCACGTTTTCCGAATGCAGCGTTCTGTTGAAGAAGTGTGCAACAACGACTTCACAACCCCTTTTCATAGCCAAAAAACTCGCGACTGGGCTATCAATTCCGCCGGAGACCAATGAAACCACTTTTCCAGCTGATCCAACCGGTAAGCCTCCAACTCCTTCATATCTCTTTGCATAAACCAGAGCCTCATTTCCAACTTCGATCCATACTGTGACATCTGGATTTTCAAGATCCACTTTTTTCCCAGTCTTCTCAACCAAGTATGCACCAACAACTTTGTTTATTTCAATCGAATTCAGGGGAAAATTCTTGTTCCTCCTCGATGCTGAGACTTTAAAAGTTTCGAAATCTTCTGGCAAAACCTTGAGTGCAGCTTCCTTTATAGCCTCGATTTCGAGTTTTGTTTTGAAGCCTATGCCAAAATACCTTATTCCTGGAATCTTTTTTAGTTTTTCTTCAACTCCATCTTTGTAAGAAACCTCTATCCAGCCAAATCTACGCCTCGCCTTCGCGTATCTTTTAATGTTTTCAACCAACTTTCTTTCAAAGAACTCCCTGTTCTTCCCTTTAATCCCTATCTCGCCGTAGTGTACTATGCACACTTTTTCCATAGAGGAAGTTCGTGCGAAGATATTTAAACGATTGTGAGAGTTCCTTACATGGACATTCTGACTGCAGTCGAAAAGATTAGATCTATGGAAGTTCGAGGAGCTTCGAAAATCGCGAAATTTGCAGTTCAGGTTTTGAAGGAGTATGCTTTAAAGGTTGAAAAAAACTTTGATGAAGAGATGCAAAAGGCTTCTCAGCTACTTCTTAACTCCCGTCCAACTGCCGTTAGTCTTTACAATGCAATAAACTACGTTATGCGTTACAAGGGGAAAAGTGTTGATGAAAAAAGAGAGAATCTGATAAAGAGGGCTGATGAGTTCATAAGCTGGATCGACAGTGCACAGAAAAAGATTGCAGAAATCGGGGAGAAAAGGATAAAAGATGGTTCAACCATACTAACTCATTGCAATTCTTCCACCGCAATTGCAGTGATAAAAAAAGCGCATGAAATGGGGAAGAAGTTGGAAGTGATTGCAACTGAATCTAGGCCGAGATGGCAGGGGCATATAACTGCTAGGCAGCTAAAAGAAGCTGGGATAGATGTAACCGTGATCGTGGATTCGGCTGTTAGGTTTTTTATGAAAGAAGTTGACTTAGTTTTGGTCGGTGCAGATACGATAACTGCCAATGGTGCACTGATAAACAAAATTGGAACTTCTCAAATTGCACTGTGTGCAAAAGAGGCTAGAGTACCATTCATAGTTGCAGCGGAAACGTATAAATTCAGTCCAAGAACTCTTGCTGGAGAGCTCGTCGTTATTGAAGAGAGATCTGCTGAGGAAGTTCTGCCAAAGGAGCTACTGGATCTTGGAATAAAAGCCAGAAATCCCGCTTTCGATGTAACTCCTAGGGATTACATAGATGTCATAATAACCGAGATAGGTGCAATACCACCAGAGATGGCTTATTTGGTAATAAAGGAGAGGTTGGGTTACGATGAAATAAGGGAAGAAGAGGTGAAAATCGTTGACGTAGATTAACGCTTTTCTCTAGGCATACAGATGATTTCCTTTATTTGAGCATCGAAGAAGTTGTTCATGTGAGCTGGGCGAATGACTACAGCAGTATCAGCCCCTCTGGATCTTCCACCAACTGCGACAACTTCTCTGATTGGAATTGCTCCGCTGTCAGCGGCCATTATCGCTATTTCAACACAGACTTTCAAACCGTGTCCAAAAAGGGAACGAAGAGCTTCAGCAATTGCTTCCACCCGACTAATACCACCAAGTTTTCTACTTATGCTTCTCTCAACACCTGAAAGCACATGAGTTTGTCTGACTATTGTAACCCCTTTACTTCTCAAAAAGTTCTCAGTTTCTATGTCCATCGTGTTCTTCCCTTCTTCAACGAATCCTGTGTGATAAGTTACGACGACGAGCTTGATGTTTCCATCCAAGAACTCTAATGCTTTTTTTGCAGTCTCCCCATATGAAGAAGCTATAACTACATGCGTTATCCCAAGTTCTTTTGCCCTTTCAAATGCCAGCTTTAAAGTCGCCTCTGTATTCTGTGGACCTGGTTTTTCAAAATAAACTATCTTTTTTTCCATCATCTCAACCACCCAAACAATAAAAATAATGCTAGGATCATTAAAATTATAGCCAAAAAACTTGCAATTATCGCCATTCTAGCTTCGCCAAAGATTATTGGTAACGGCCCTATTAAGACTAATCCACCGTATTTCTTTTCAGCTTTTTCATCTTTCAGATCCCTCGATTTTATGTGTTCAGTTTTTAGCGACTCCCTGATCAAAAAGTTCATGAATAAGAGGAAAAATAAGAGAACGATTGTAAGCAAAATTAAAAGGAAAGCTATTGAAACGTCAGAAGCCAGAACTATTGGGATTGGTCCAAGCAGTATAACAGCTCCATAAGATATTTCCAAACTAGAGAGAGAAATGATTGCCATTGTAAGCACAATCAATGCGACTATTAACCACTTCATAATCCATCTCGTTTCTGGAATTTAAAAATGTCGGTCTCTTATGTTTTGCTTCTTTAATTCACATAGAGAAGGTTTAAAAATTAGTCGACTTCATTTTCATTTCAAAAATATGGCGCCGCCGGCAGGGTTCGAACCTGCGACCAATGGCTTAACAGGCCACCGCTCTACCAGCTGAGCTACGGCGGCTTATTTTATTTAATACGTTCGGATATTTAAGATTTTTCTCACATTACCAAAAATTTCATAAATCTCTTTGTAAATTTAGACTTGAGCGGGGGTTGCCGAGTGGCCAAAGGCGCTGGATTTAGGGTCCAGTCCCGTAGGGGTTCGAGGGTTCAAATCCCTCCCCCCGCATAGATTATCTTGAAATATTAACAAAATTTTGATTAAGCTTGAGTTCCCAATTTATTCGCTTTTCTAATGCAAAACTTCAGCTTTTGTGGGCTGCCAATTGTGAAAGTTTTGGATGGAGATAAGAGAGGAGACTTTCCAAGAATGCGTTAAAAAAGCTGCAGTTGATATTGTAATAAAAATAAACAACTTGTTGTGAAGGGATTTTACACTTGCATGGTTAAACGAGAGCAGTTATAAAGCAAGGAATTGTGGACTTGCTACTTAATGTAATAAAAATGTAAAATATATTAAGTTACAATTAGAATTGCTGATGATCTGTCAAAGTTTAAAAATTAATTCAATCACACTATAAATTTATTAAAATATAACGGTTTGTGGGCAATTTAAGCCTCCTTTGATGCGATTGCAAATTTCACTATCCCTTCGAATATTTCCTTTACAATTCCCCTATTCTTTAAATATCTCAGGTAAGCCAACGTTTCTAGATTTGCTAGATATTTGTTGAATGGGTCTAGTTTCTCGTATTTCACAGTCCATTTGATGTTCCTTGCGATCTCTTCAACACTCGATGGTTTCTCCAGAATTTCTACAACTTCGATGAGTCTTTGCTTATAGTGATCTATCAAAGCCTCGATTCTATCGATTGGATCATAGATCCTCTTTTCATGCGCCGGATATATGACTTCGATCTCGAGGTTCTTTAGCCTTTCAAGTGAGGAAATGTAATCCTCAAGCCCAGCTGGAAAATGCTGGTAAAAAGATAGATTTGGCGTTGTTTCACTCAAAATTGCATCTCCAGAAAATAAAGCATTGTCTTTTAAAATGCATAGATGCCCAGGAGAGTGGCCAGGAATGACTATAAACTCGAGACATTCCAATTTTTCAGCATACTTTATTTTTCCCTTAAGCTTCAGATTTAACATCTGCAAAATTTCTAATGGCTTCAGATAACTTTCTGGAATCCCATATCTTCTACAGACTTCTCTTTGCCAGTCTAAAAAAGTCTTTGGATTCTCATATATCTTTATCAGTTCGGCTTCAGTCTTGCTGAGGTAAAAAGGAATATCAGAAAAAAATGCGTAACCTACGTGATCTATGTGGTGATGCGTTATTACGCAAAGCTCCGGCTCTAGCTCGGCTATTTTTTCCACATTGCTGGTTGAACAAAAACCAGCGTCAACAAGAACTCTTGAATCTAGAAGATAAACATAAACAGAACTCGGATTTTTAAAGGGGATTTCGAGCTCCAGTATCTCCACATCCACAAATTTAGCATAACGAAAAGCTTTTTAATTTTTCCAACAACTGTTTTTGCTCCACCTCTCACACCTAGGTGAGAAGCATGATCCTAGGTCGGTTGGTGGAGCGACAAGATTATAAAAAATGTTGTTTAGCACTTTCTATGATTGTAAAACTTTCACTCAGCGGTTTAAAATGTAGGGGATGCATAAGCGCTGTTAGAGAGGTAATAGAGGAGAATGGAGGAATTGTTAAAGGGATCAACTTAAAAGAGGCTGAAGTGGAATTGATCAATGGAAGAATTGAAAAAATAATAGAAGCGATAAGAGAGCTTGGCTACGATGCAAAAGTTGTTGATCAGCGTTGACGATCAAAAAAAGGATTTTTGCCTTCCGAAGCTATTGGAATTGCAAAAAGAACGTCACAGTCCATAATTCCGAGCTTTTTAATAGCCAATGCGACTCTATACATTATCCTAGTATCCACTCCAAGGATCGCCGAGATTTTTGCTGCACTCCCAAGAGCTATACCGAGATCTATCAATTTAAAGGCACAGTTTGGACCTCTGAATTTTACCTCCTTTCTTTCCGCCTTTTCAAATTCAGAACAGCTACTAAATCCACAGGCTCCGCAATTGACTCCAATTGGTCTCCCACCCTTTATTCCTAGAACGAGAATTCCTTTCGCCTTCCTAATGCTGTTAGCATCTCTTAAGAAATCTTTATCTTCAACAGCAAATTCTTCCATCTTCTTTGCGATCTCCTCAATCTTCTCCCTCCCAATGTAAAGAATCTCTAGATCATCGATTCCCTTCGATTTCGGTGCCGTTCTGGCACTTTCAGCCATTATGAAGGCACAGATTTTAACAGCCTCTTCTGCAAAATCTCTTTCCCTAAGCACCATAAAAAAATTTTTTGAAAAATTAATTTTTCTCTTCCGAATACTTCAGAAATTCCGCAACTTTTTTCCTGATCTCAACAACTTTTCCAATCACTATTACTGTTGGTGGAGAAATTCCCTCGACTTTTACCTTCTCCGCTATATCCTTAAGCTTCCCCTCAACAACTCTCTGCTCTTTAGAAAATCCCTTCTCTATAACAGCCACGGGTGTTTCTGGATTCTTTCCATGTTCTATCAGATTTCTGCAAATCTTCTCTATGTTGGACAACCCCATGAGAACTACAATCGTCGCGTTCATCTTTGCCAGCGCATCCCAGTTAATCCTTTCTCTGCTTTCATGACCTGTGATGAAAACTACTGCCGGATCGAAATTTCTGTGTGTTATCGGAATCCCCACAGCTCCAGGAACTGCGATTGCAGAACTGACTCCAGGAATATATTCGAATTCTATTCCCTCTTTAGCCAAATACTCCATCTCTTCCCCTCCCCTACCAAAGACAAAGGGGTCCCCACCCTTTAATCGAACAACTTTTTTCCCCGCTTTTGCAAAATCTACAAGCATTCTGTTTATTTCATCCTGTTCAAACTTATGTGCACCCTTCCTTTTTCCAACGCTTATCAATTCAGCTTTTGTCTCCTTCAAGACTTCGATTACATCGCCGATCAAATCATCGTATAGAATTACATCCGCCTCTTTTATTACTTTGAGCGCTTTAATTGTTAGCAAATCCTTCTTTCCAGGTCCTGCACCAACAATAAATACCTTACCTGCCATATTTGACCCTTTTCGCTATTTCTATAGCCTCCTCTATCGAATATTTTGAAATGCTATCCTCGACTCTTATGTAATTATCTCCAAGAACTTCGCATATCACCTTAACCCTTTCCCCCCTTAATTCCGCATAAACACCAAATGGAACCGCACAGCCAAATCCCAATTCCCTTGCAATGATCCTTTCAACCTGTGCCTCAATCCAAGTTTTCTCATCGTTCATGAAAGATACCAAATCCTCCTCTCCAACCCTAGTTGCGATCGCTATTATTCCTTGATTTGGAGGGGGGACTATTAAATCTGGAGGAAATCTCTGATATTTAACTTCAATTCCCAGTCTCCGAATCCCTGCCTCTGCAACTATTATCGCATCGTAAAGACCTTCTTTTAACTTCCTAATTCTCGTGTCCAAATTTCCACGCAAATTTTCAAAACTCAGATCTCCGCGCAATCTTGCAAACTGCGCTCTTCTTCTCAAACTGGATGTCCCTATCTTTGCCCCTGTTTCAAGCTCTTCCAATCTTTTTCCATCTTTAGAAATCAACACATCACAAGGGCTATCTCTTTCCAGTACTGCTGATATCTTCGTCCCTTCAACCCTAGCACTTGGGACATCTTTATAGCTGTGAACAGCTACATCAATTTCCCCCCTTGCAAGTGCTGTGTCGATTGCCCTAACAAAAGCGCCAATTCCTTTGAATTCATGTAAGGGTTTATCCTTCATTATATCTCCAGTTGTCTTGATCACTTTAACCTCAACCTCATACCCCTCCTTCTCCAATCTCTCCACCACCATCATCGTCTGAACCAGAGCGAGCTTACTACCCCTAGTCCCAACTCTAATCTTCATAAAACCTCCAATATAGCCTTAGCTGTTCTCTCAATATCTTCATAGCTATGGGAAAAGCTCATAAAACACACTTCAAACTGGGATGGGGGTAAAAATATACCCCTTTCCAACAGATTCCAGAAGAACTTCATATAAGCTTCCTTATCCAGTTTTAACGCATCCAAATAATTCTTTGGAGTCTTTCCAAAGTATATGCAGAACATGGAAGCTATATAGGCTATTTCGACCCCTTTCAAATTATCTCTCAAGCTCTCACATAGTTCTCTCGTTTTCTTTGCTGTATCCTCCAAAACTCTGTTTTTTTCCAAGAATTTTACGGTTACATATCCCGCAAGTAGACTTATAGGATTTCCGCTGAAAGTTCCGGCCTGATAAACATCGCCGGATGGTGCTATCCTTTCCATTATCTCTCTCCTTCCACCATAAATCCCAATAGGAAAACCTCCTCCCGCTATCTTTCCAAGGGTTGTTATATCAGCTTTAACACCATAAAATTCCTGAGCTCCACCCATTGCCAGCCTAAATCCTGTTATTATCTCATCAAATATCAAAAGAACATCGTTTTCTCTAGTTATTTTCCTAACTTCTTTCAAATAATCTCTTTCAGGTAAGATGAGTGACGAGTTTCCCATAACGGGCTCCATTATCACTGCAGCTATTTCCTTATCCTTCTCCAGAATTTCCGAAAGAGTTTCTACATCGTTGTAGGGAACTTGCAAGGTGTTCTTAACAAAGTCCCTTGGAACTCCGGCAGAATTTGGAATTCCAAAAGTAGTGGCTCCACTACCGGCTTTGACAAGGACTGCTTCATGAGATCCATGAAAGCTACCCTCAATTTTTACAATCTTATCCTTTCCAGTAAAACCTCTCGCAAGCCTCAAAGCTGACATCGTGGCTTCACTTCCAGTATTAACAAACCTGAGCATTTCTATTGATGGATAATATCTCCTTATCAGCTTTGCATACTCGACTTCCAGCTCTATTGGCGCCCCATATATCCATCCATCTTCCAGCTTTTCCTTTATTGCATTCTTTACCTCTTCATTCGCATGACCGAGAATGAGAGCTCCATAAGCCATGCAATAATCTATAAATTCATTTCCATCGACATCATATATCTTTGAACCTTTAGCCTTAGCCACAAAGAATGGATGTGGTTTAAAAGCTCTTACTGGACTACTAACCCCTCCGGGCATGAGCTTCACAGCTTCGCTGTATAATTCCCTAGACCTGTCGAATTTCATGAAGCTCGTAGTGATTCGATTTTAAAATTCTTTCCCAAAATCATCTGGAAAAAATTGTTCTCAAAAAGTTTACTTCTTCCTTTAAAATTTCCACCTTTTTTCCAAAATCCATTTCCCCCATTCCAAGGTCATCTAACTCGATTGTCAAAAAACCGCTATAACCGATATCTGCGAGTTCTTTCAGTATTCTCCTGACTTCTTCACTTTTACTTGCTCTAACGTGTTTTCCATCGAGATCTGAACTAACATGAACGTTGCAAATCCTATCAAAAAGCTTTAAAAAGCTTTCATCGTAAAGAGAGTGTTTTATGTCATATGTGATTAAAAGATCGTATGTCTTTACAAAGCTTTCAAGCTCATCAACTGTTTTGCAAAGAAAGTTCACCTTTTTTTCCGAATTTTCAAGCGATAAATTGACTCCCTTTATTCTGGAAAATCTCGAAGATATTCTGAGATATCTATGAAGGGAATTATAATCTGCCCAAACAGGCTCTCTTGCAGCGCTTCTTTTACCAGCATGTATTGTTACAAGACTGCCACCGATTTCCCTGCAGAGTGAGATCGTATAAAGGGTCTCTTTCAGACTCAAATTTCCGACAGAGCTGTTAACCGATGTCGGGTTTAGATCTAGAACTGGTGCATGAAGAGTTATTTCAAAATCTAAAAGACTTTGAAGCTTCTCCGTATTTCTATCCACCCAAAAATATGGTGTTTCCACCCAGAACTCAACACCATCACATTCAGATAGCTCAACCGCTTTCGCGATCATGTCTGTGGAATATTCATAGAAAAACATCGTTGAGAACAAAATCATATTTTTCTCCTTTTGTATTCTTCAAAGAGTTTTTCAATTATCTCCACTTTTTTCTTCTTCATTTCCTCCATCTTTCTTTGATAAACCTCATCGAAGTTCCTGCCAACAAATGCAACTTCATTTCCAACTATCATCTCTACCTCCTCTCTTTTTATCCTTGGAATTCCGAAGTTATCGAATACTTCCCTCGCAACGTGTGACATTTCTCCATTGACTATCGCCGCTTTTATCTTTTTTCGACATAGAAGTTCTGCGCAATTTTTACTCCCTCCACTTGCATCCTCTATGTAAACTATATCCCCTTCTTCAACGTTTGCTTTCTCCAATTCTTCCTTTGTGAATTTCTTGATCAACTTCACTTCCTTCCATCCCGAAAATTCGAGAAGTTTCATTTTCTTCAAAAACTCTAGCTTCTCCCTTAACTCGGCTATTTCAGCATCTTTTTTCTTCAATTCCAAAACGAGTTCCGCAATTCTAGCTTCCAAATTCTTTATATGAATTTCTCTCCTGATCTTTTCTCTTTCTTCATCAGCCATTGTTGTAATTCTAATCCTGAGCCTTTCAATTTCCGCCTTTAATTCAGCAACTTGCTTTCTTAAAATCTCATTCTCCTCTGTAAGCTCCTTTATTTTTCTATCTTTCTTTTTAATTAATTCAAAAAGATCGACTTCCTGATCCTCCTTCTTCTCAACTTTTTCAACACTCGGAGGTTCCAGAAGACTCTTCAACGTAGCACCCTTTATTATTTCAGCCTTTGCCCTATCAACGTCGAAACCCATTGGAAGTCTTTTCTCTATGTTTCTGAACTTGCTTTCATAACTCTTCAAAGCATCGATCGCAGATGCCAACGCATCCCTTTCATGATCGTTCAAAAACTTATAATGCATAGTTAAACTCCTCTTTCTTTCTGTAGTCAGATCCTCCTTTGGAGAGTAAAGAATTGCGTTAAAAGAAGCTCTAACCTTATTAACAAACTCCGGAGGATTTTTCTTATCAGTAGCGATTATCACAGGTTTTCCATGCGAGTTTATAAATTCCAGAACGTCTGCAAGTTTCCAATCTTTCTGACTTTTTACCTTTATCAGATTGCCACTTAAATCTATTATCGCAACTGCCGTAGTTGTTCCAGGATCTATACCCACTATTAAATATCTTCTAGACTTTGAAATCGGAATCAGTTCTACTTTTTCCTTTTCTACTGACTCTACTTTAACCTGAACATCCCTAGTTTTAAAAGGAGTGATCGGAATTTCATTTATAGAGGCGTTCACGATTATTTCCCCTCTCGTTATTCCCCCAAATCCCTCCTTGACTTTCTCAACATACTCAAAACCAGCCTGGTCCAGCATTTTCTTTATTTCCCTATAAACGCTTCTGACAGCATCATGAACCCTTCTACTATATTTTTTTTGTCTCCATCCACCTTTTCCAAGTCTTCTGTTTCTTGAAACGACTATTCTAGTCTTATCCGTAAATACGGACACCTCATAACCTACATCAAGACTTGCAAGATTTGCGCAAGCTCTTGCTTCATCAAAAGGATTATGTGGATCTATCTTTATCCCAAATCTCCTAGCTATTATCGGCAAAGGAGCATCAACGGCAACTTGGACAAGTTTTACACTCGTATTTCTGAGAAAATGTACCAACTCCTCCCGGCTTTCAAAGAGTTCATTTATGTTATCAACTGCTACGATTTTTGGTTTCAGCTCTCTTATCAATCTGAACAATCTCGATCTGGAGACGACTTTCTTAACTTCCTTCTCCCCAAGAGTTACGATTGCAAACTTCTCCTTCCCTATCACATCTACGCCCATTATCACTGATAATGGCATCGATTGTGGAATTGATATCTCTTTCTATGCCATAAACTCTTGCAAAGTATCGAAGCAAGTTTCTGACATCCCTATTAAGCGCTTCTTTCCACCCCCCCTCTCCAACTTCCATACTTTGAGGGAAGTCTATTATCCAGAAACTATCGCCGACAAGAATGTTGAACTCACTCAGATCTCCATGGACTATCCCTCTACGATAGAATTTTGCAACTTCTTCAACGATAATATCAAGCAGCTCCTCAGCATTCTCAACTTTAACCTTGTAAAGTTCCCTCGCATCCAATAGCTCCATAAGAACTGCATTACCTTCATTCGCATATACCTCCGGAACTGCTAGACCCTGAAGTTTTTTCAAGGCGTTGAATTCTCTTCTCGCAGACCTGATGGAAAGAACGGAAAAATTCAGATTCCCATAATTTCTTTTATCAACTACTTTCTTAAAACTCTGATAACCGAGCTTGTGAAACTTTATAACAGCTTCTCCATATTTAGAAATGCAGTTGTATATCAGGCTTTCCTTGCCTTCACCCATTTTTTTGCCAATTGCGTCAACGTAGCCCTTTTTTACTAGTTCATGAAGAGAATAAAGGCTCAGACCCCTAAAAGTGAGAGTGGAGCCTTCATATTCTGTGTACTTATTTATAACGATTTTTTCATCTCCCAACGTTCTTAGAATTTTTCTAGTTTTCTCCTCATCCATATCAGCAAAATCGCTTATCACGCTTACAGGAACGAATTTGTAGTTCCATAAATTCCTGAATATCGCATCAAGAACCTTCCAAGAATTTTTTCCGAGCTTTTTGTATGTGGATGAGATGTCCATGAACAAATTTAGATGGACAGAAATTTAACGTTTCTACAATTCAAAAGATCTTCATGAAATTTTAGTAAAATTCATATATCTGTGATTTTACTTGTACTATGGTTTTTGTTTTCCTCGCAGTCGGAATTCTACTCGGTTTCGCAATGCTTATCTGTCTTTACCGCCTAATAGTCGGCCCAGGAATCTTCAACCGCATTGCAGCAACGGGTGCGATTGGAACAAAGGCTATGGTTCTCATAGTCATTGTAGGCTTCATCATTGAAAGACCGCATTTCATAGACATAGCCCTCATGTACGCATTACTTAACTTCATCGGCACGATAATAGTGGCCAAATACCTACTAAGGGGAGAATTATGCTCGCCATCAACTTAATCTCTGTGATCTTGATTTTTACTGGAGCTACTTTCATGTTTCTCGGCGCTCTTGGGTTATTAAAATTCCCAGATTTTTATACAAGAATGCATGCTATAGGAAAGTGCGATACAATGGGGCAGTTTTTGATAATCGTTGGTTGCGCTGTCTACGAGGGTTTGAGCTTTATATCGATAAAACTCGTGCTCATAGCATTTTTTTACCTTCTTTCAATGCCTGCCGCAACTCATGCGATTGTAAAGGCGGCATTTTACAGAGGAGAAAAAGTCTGGAGGAGAGAGAGATGAAAAAAATCTCATCTTTAATCGTAACTTTCATTTTATCTCTCCTTCTCTGGCTTATTTTTTCGGCTTGGAATGTTTACATAGTAGGCTATTATGAGCTTTCAAGGTTTTTGAGTGGTGTCATCGTCGCTCTAATAGTTACTTTTACAATGCATGAACTTCTAAAATCTGAAAGGTTCAAATTACTTGGTAAAATTCTAATTAGATTTGTTTTTTATTCAATCTGGCAACTTTATCAAATTTTCCTTGCCACAGTCGATGTCTCTCTACGTGTTCTTGGATTCAGAGATGTAGATCCAAGAATAATCGAGTTTAAAACCCCGTTGAAGAGCGATGTTGCAATAACAACGCTCGCAAATTCCATAACTCTAACACCAGGGACAATAACAATTGATGTGGATGAAAGTGGTAAATTTTTAGTCCATGCAATTGCAAAAGAGCCTGCACTTGCGCTGACTGAAGATAGAACAATGATAAAAAAGGTATGCCACGTTTTCATGGAAGGTGAGGAGAAATGATACTCCCCCTTGACCTAATTCTGCTATTAATTTTAATCATCATAGCGGTCTGCGTCGTTTTGGTTAGAGATCTGCTTGTGGCAATTGTGGCTTTAGGAGCTTACGGATTTATAATGTCAAACGTCTGGCTCCAGCTGAATTCGCCGGACGTTGCATTTACGGAAGCAGCTGTAGGGGCTGGAATAATCACTGCAATGATGATCGCAACTCTTTCCAGATTGAGAGAAAAGGACAGAGTTGAAAAGAAAGTGAGAAAAAGGCCTTCTTCGATGACAGGTTTGGTGACAGTTTTATGCCTTATGGCGATTTTTTCCTATGCAATAACAGATGCACCAGCCTTTGGAGATTCGAATTCACCCCCAAACAGATACGTTTTTCTCTTTTCAATTGAAGCTGGAGAAAAAGTTGAAATTCTAAATTCTGGGAAAATTCCGGATGAGATAAGAGAGAAAATAGAGAAAATTGGTTA
>JAWAQR010000009.1:0-48136 GCA_038893835.1 Archaeoglobaceae archaeon | reverse complement strand
GTAAATCCGGAAATTTTTCTAAAAGAAGTGGAACTTTTAAAAGTTGCGGATAGGGCTAGAGTGGATTATAGATGTGCAATAATCGAGCCAAAGCACTGCGAGATGGACAGAACTCAGGAGCATCTGAAAAAAATTGGAACTACTGGAACTGGCTGCGGTCCAGCAAATGTGGACAGAGTTTGTAGAGTTGCAAAGCAGGCAAAAGATGTGCCGGAGTTAAAGGATTTCCTTACGGATGTCCCTCTCGAGATAAATGAAGCCATAGATTCTGGAGATTTTGTGTTAATCGAGGGGTCGCAGGGCTTTGGGTTGAGTCTTTACTATGGAACTTATCCATATGTTACTTCAAAAGATACAACGGCTTCCGCAATAGCATCGGATGTAGGTGTAGGACCAACGAAAATTGACGATGTGATAGTTGTCTTTAAGTGTTTTCCAACAAGGGTTGGTGCAGGACCATTTCCAACAGAAATGCCGGTTGAAGAAGCTGAAAGACTTGGAATCGTTGAATATGGAACCGTAACTGGAAGAAGGAGGAGAGTTGGATACTGGGATGGAAAGCTTGCAAAGTATTCTGCAATGGTTAACGGAGCGACTCAGATTGCGATAACAGGAATAGACAAGTTAGACAAGGAATGCTATGGTGCTACTGAATGGGGAAAGCTGACGGCGAAGGCGAAGAGGTTCATCGAAGATGTTGAAGCTGAGATAAGAGTTCCAGTCACACTCATCTCAACGGGCCCTGATGTTAAACATATAATAGATTTGAGAAAGGAGAAAATCTGATGCTAGATTTACACATACACTCAAATTATTCAGATGGAAATGCCAGCGTTTTACAGATAGCTAAAAAAGCAAAGGAGAGGGGAATTAAGAAGATTGCAATAGTTGATCATTCAATAGAGCTGAACTTCGGGCTTGATGAGAAAAAAGCAAAGAATAGGGAGCAGGAAATAGAGTTGGCAATGGAAATTTATGGAATAAAGATTTTAAGCGGAATAGAGTGCGGGATAAATTGTTTTGGAGAAATTTTTCTCCCCGAATTCGACTTTGACTTTGTTATAGCTTCTGTTCATGAGAATGCATATAATTATTTTAGTAGAATTATTAAATGTATTGAAAACAATGAAATCGATGCTATAGGACATCCATTGTCAAGCATGTTTGAGTATTCGAGAGATGAGAAACTCGAAGAAATATTCTTGGACAGAATAGAAGAACTTGGAGTCGCTCTTGAGTTGAATTCTCATCACAAAAGTCCTCCGGATGACTTTCTGGAAAAATGCAGGGAAAGAAAGCTGACAATTTCAATAGGTAGTGATGCGCATAGATTGGATAGAGTGGGGAAGATTGAATGGTGTCTGGAAAAGTTAAAAAAGTATTTGTGGCGAGCAAAGGTTCTAGATTTATGAAGAAAATAACGCTCACAGTCGATGCAATAATTCCCTATGAGGGGAAAATCGTGCTTGTGAAGAGAAAGAATGAGCCGTTTAAGGACTTTTACGCATTGCCAGGAGGAATTGTTGAATATGGGGAAACAGTGGAAAGTGCGGTTCTTAGAGAGGTTGAGGAGGAGACAGGATTGAGGGGAAAAATCCACAGTCTAGTCGGAGTTTATTCAGATCCAAATAGGGATCCAAGAGGACATTTTGTCTCAATCTGCTTTATTGTTCTTCCAATTGCGGGTGAGCTGAAAAGTGGCAGCGATGCAAGGGAAGTTGCTCTTTTTGAATTAGATAACTTACCAAAGCTGGCTTTTGATCATGAAAAGATGATCAAAGATGCGGAGGTGAAACTGCGTGGAATTCTGTCCAAAGTGTAAAAGCCTTATGCGTTATTCTGGAAACAAAGCTGTTTGCAGAAAATGTGGATATGAGAAGGAAGCAAAAAATGAGAAGATTGTTATAAAATCGGAGGTAAACAGGGATGAAATTCCGGTAATAGAAGGAGAAAGAGTACAAACTCTGCCAACTACGAAGGCGATTTGTCCAGCGTGTGGAAATACAGAAGCTTACTGGTGGATGAGACAGCTTAGAGCGGCTGATGAGAGTGAAGTTAGATTTTTCAGATGCACGAAATGTGGTAAGACTTGGAGAGAATACAACTGATATGATCGAACCCGAAGAGATCAGGGAAAGAAGAAAGAAGCTCAGGATGACCCAAAAGGAACTTGCAGAGAAGGTTGGAGTTAGCCAATCTTTGATCGCAAAACTCGAATCTGGAGTTCTTGATCCAAAGTTGTCGCTTATAAAGAAAATAATGAGAGTGTTTGAAGAAATGGAGAGCAAAAAGAGGGCTGAAGACGTTATGAACTCTCCTGTTCTGGTTGCAAAGGTTGATGATCCGATTTCGAAAGTTGCTAGGATAATGATAGAGAAGGGGATATCGCAGATGCCAGTTGTTGATAAAGGGAACATAGTTGGAAGCGTATCAGAAAGAGGTGTATTCAGAGCTTTTTACGAGGGAAAAAGAGATTTACTGGTTAAAGATGTAATTGAACCTCCTTTTCCGGAAATAAGTCCGAAAACAGAAATTTCTGAAATTTCAAAACTTTTGCTCGAAAATTCTGCTGTAATAGTTGTTGAAAAGGGAAAAATTTTGGGGATAATAACGAAGCATGATTTGATGCGTTTAAATGCGAGCAAATGATATGCCAAAAGTCTTGGTTGAAAAGGTCGAGAGTTATAGGAAGGTTAGAAAATCTTTGGAGAAGATTTTTGACGTTTTCGATATTGAAAAATGTGATTTTTTGAAACCGAATTTTTTAAAATTCGATAATCCGGAGAATGGATGTATCACACATCCAGATCTCCTGAAAGAGATTGTGTGTCTGGCGAAGGAGTATGGAAAGGAATTGACAATCGTGGAAGGTGGTTTCTTTAGAAATTCGGCTGAAGAATGTTTTAGAGCCTTTGGGCTGAAAGAAATTGCGAGATGTGTGAATTTAAACGATGATGAATTTGTTGAAGTTGAAATAAATGGAAGAGCTCTGAAATCGGTTGAAATTGCAAAGACTGCGATTAAGGCTAGAAATGGTTTTATAAGTGTTCCGAAGATGAAAGTGCATCATTTGACCAGAGTCACTCTTGGAATAAAGAACAACATGGGTTTTCTGAAAAAGCCCGCGATTTATATGCATAGGAAGATAGGTCAAAAGCTTGTTGACCTTCTATGCTTTATCAAGCCGAAATTGACGATTGTCGATGGGATAATTGCAGGAAATCTTTCGGAAATGTTCCCAAAACCTGTTAGGCATGGTGTCATCGTTGCAAGTGATGAAGTCATCGCCAGCGATTTCGTAGCTACTTTGCTGATGAACATAGATCCACTGGAAGTTGAGCACATAAGGCTTGCTATGGAGACCTTTGGTTTGAAAGTTGAAGATATAGAGATAATTGGGGAGCTTGAAGTTAGAGAATATTCTCTCTCGATTTTGAGCAGCATATTAAAAAGATTAAAAATTTAAATAAAAATTTTGTAAATTAATAGTTGTTAGGAGTCGAAAAAAATTTAAGCTATAAGTATTATTGCTTATAAGCGCAGGTAGTCTAGTGGTAGGACAACGGCTTTCCAGGCCGTTAGCCCGGGTTCAAATCCCGGCCTGCGCATTTTTGATAAAATTAAATAGAAGACAAAGTTTGCACTTTATAGCAGCAAGATAATTCTTTGGATGGTGAATCAAAAGAAACAAATTTATATATTTATGATTAAAAATATGATCTTGAAAGTTTCGTTCCTAAGTTCGAGCACATTTCCAGCATCCGCGAGAATCGTGGATTTGAGGAAAGTGAATGAAGGGCTTTTCATGTTGAGGCTTTGATAAAGGAAAGCTCAATTTTTCGAAAAAGTTCATGGCGAAGTCATTCCAATTTCCGAACCTTCAGTAACTGTGACAAACGACATGGTTTACTTCGCCTTTTACAACTTCATCGGCAAAGTATCCTGAACACAACAGCGGGGAGGGCTTAGGTTGGGTATAGAGACTGGCTCATCTCAATAGAAGCTGGGGCAGTTTTTTCAAAGTATTCAAGTGCGTATTATTCAAAGAATTTTGCTAAATACAACTGCTAGGTATAATAGGTATTTTTCGGAGATCGATGATTTAAACATAGGAAAAATCCATGGAAAGATTACGATTACGCTTATATCATGGTAAGGATGGAGCTGAAATAATTTGTAGCTGTGAAAGGGTAGATATACCAAGACTACATAACCAAAGTGGTGAATCTTTTTAACTCAAATTGATTTGCCATATATATAAAATTGACTAAAATGTAAGGTTCCAGCCTAACTAGTTTCTGAAAGCTTTTTCAGCTTTTCATACAAAACTGGCAAAAAGAGACCAACATCCGTGACCACTCCGATTGCCTGATGTGTTCCGCGATCCATAAGCTTCATTACAGTTGCAGGATTTGTATCTACGCAAATCGTCTTTACCCAAGAAGGGAGTAAATTTCCAACTGCGATGCTATGAAGAGCTGTTGCTAGCATCAAAACCATGTCTATACCTTCGAGAGCTCTCTTCATCTCAGCCTTTGCAACCATCACATCTGTTATTACTTCAGGCAGAGGTCCATCATCCCTTATTGAGCCTGCAAGAATGAATGGAATCCCTTTTCGAACACACTCAAACATTATTCCATCCTTCACTATCCCCTTCTCAACAGCCCTTCTTATCCCACCTGCAGCAATTATCTTGCTAATGGTATAAAGATGATGCCTATTACCACCAGGTACAGGCTTTCCAGTTTTTATATCCATCCCCAGTGATGTTCCAAAAAGAGAAATTTCTATGTCATGCACAGCTAAAGCATTACCTGAGAGTAGCAAATCTACGAAGCCATCTCTTATCATTCCCGCTAAAGCATCTCTAGCGGCAGTATGATTCACAGCAGGCCCGGCAACTACAGCTATTTTCCCGCCTGATTTTTTAATTTCAAAAATTTCTCTTGCAATCATTTCTATCATTTTCTCCGTTGGTCTCTCAGAAGAGACTTTCCCTCCCATAAACTCGAAATAAGTGGACTTTCTCGGCCTTTCGGGCGGAATAATTCTTACCCCTTTTTCCCCAACGACGACGAGATCTCCTTTCTTAACCTCATTTATCGACAAACAAATCGCCTTATCATCTCTTAGCACTATTACTCTGTCCATCGCAATTCCTTCTACTTCTATCCATTTCCCTCTGTAATGGACAAAGGTTCTGTGATTTGTTGTGACGTAGAAATTATCTGGCAGAACTTTATCAGCTGGAGCTGGAAGAAGTTCGACTTCTTCAGCTTCCGGAATTCTTGCTCCCATCTTATGTAGCTCCTTTAGAATCAAGTTCAGGTGATCTTCATTTTCACCGAAGACTATCATTCTCGCATAGCTGTAATCCTCCTTTCTTTTTCCTATTCTGAATTCCACTATTTCAAATTCTCCGTCAAGGTCTAGGATTAAATCGAGAACCTTGGGAAGTATCATGGAATCAATTAGGTGACCTTCAAACTCTATTTCTTTGGCGATCATAGAGTTCGTTTAGGTAACGGATTAAATAATCTCTCGTCTCAAGTATTGAATTCACTTCACGGGTTTCAATGGTTAAATAACCATCGAACTTTTCAAGTGGGAATTTTTTCAAATCCACAATCCCCTTTCCAAGCGCTATGTGCTCATCTCTTTTCCCATTGTTGTCGTGAACGTGGATGTTAACAACTCTTTCGAAGTTTTCGATGAAGAAATCGCATCTGCTGACGTTGTAATGTCCTATGTCTAAAGTTAGTGCGAGGTTCGTTTCATCGAGAATCTCCTTTAAAGCTGCTTTGAATTCCCCTTCTATAGGTATCGTATTTTCCAATGCCAACGTAACTGGGCTATGCTGCAGAAAGGGCTTTAGCTCTTCCCTCAAAACCCTTGCATTGTGCTTTTCAAAAGTTTCACGATCAAAGTAAAAACTTCCATTGTTCACAAAACTCGGGTTCCAGCCTATGTGGAAGGTTACAACCCTAGCACAGCACTTATCTGCCAAGCGTAAAACTTTCTCCATTTCCTCATAGCTTGCTCTCCTCATAGTTTCGCTGATCGAGATGAAGTTTGTACTAGTTGCAGGAGCGTGGAGGAGAAGTTCAACGTCGTAACTCCAAACGAGCTCTATTAGTTCATCATGGTTTATGGACTCAAGACAAAAGAAAGGGTGGTCCATCAGCAGTTCTATGTGGTTGAAGTCGTTGTCCACAACGAATTCGAAAGCCTCCCTCAAATTATGACGAACGTCTGGTTGAGTTCCAATTTTCATAGCTCCACCATTGTCCCAATTCCCTCTCTAGTGAACAATTCTAGAAGAATTGCATGTTTTCTTGAACCGTCAATTATATGAACTTTCTCAACCCCTCCTTCTAGGGCTTTGGCAATTGCCTCGAATTTTGGCAGCATTCCTCCTTTTAAAACACCCATCTCATAGAGCTGCCTAAGTTCGGAGAGCTTTATCCTAGAAATCAGCGAGTTTTTGTCCTTCACATCTCTTAAAATCCCAGGGACATCGGTAAGAATTACAAGCTTCTTTGCCTTTAAAGCACTTGCAATATCTCCAGCGACGCTGTCCGCATTTAGATTGTATAAGTTCCCGTTTAAGTCTGCTGAAACTGGAGAAATTACTGGAATGAACCCATTTTCCAGTAGAATTCTTAGTATTGTCGGATTAACTAACTTCGCCTCTCCAACAAAGCCTAGATCAATTATCACTTCTTCTAACCCCTTTTTCATTTTCATCAGCTTTTTTTCAGCCACTATCAGCAGTCCATCCTTCCCACTTAAACCCACAGCCTTTCCTCCATTTTTTATGAACATAGCAACTATCTTCGAGTTTATCTTTCCATCCAGAACCATCTCTACAACTTCCATTGTTTCTCTATCTGTCACTCTTAATCCTTCAACAAATCTTGGCTTTAAGCCGAGTTTTTCCATTTTCTCAGATATCTCGGGTCCACCGCCATGGACGACGATGGGCTTTATTCCGATGTACTGAAGCAGTATTATGTCTTTTACAGTCTCCTCCAAAATTTCATCGTTCACCATCGCATGTCCGCCGATTTTGAAAACCATAGTCGTGCCATGGAATTCCTTGATAAAGGGTAATGCTTCGAGTAGGGCTTCGACGTTTTGCATGGAATAAGATATGGGTCGAAGTTAAGATTTTTGCTTAAAAACTCATTTTAATTCAATCGCCGAAGGTTATTACAGGGCTTGTGCCAATCCTTTTTGCCCCCATGCTCCTTAAAACTGGCTTAAGGAATTTCACTTTTGTCTTGTCGACAACTATATGCACTGCAGCCGCTCCCTTTGCAAGTGGAGATATCGTAGGATCGAAACCCTCGTTTGTCAGATATTCAACTATCCTTTTTAAATCCTGCTCTTTCGGAACGTTGAAGTAAAGACTTACGAGATTTCTGGAGTTCAGAACTTCTTTTATATCTGTCACTAGGTTTTCCAGTACCTCTCTCTTTTCCTTATCCTCAAGAGATGCTCTGTTAGCTATAAAAACTGACTGAACATCCATTAGTACATCTATTATTCTGCATCTGTTCTCCTTAAGCGTTGTTCCGAATTCCGTTACCTCTATTATTAAATCCGCCTCTGGTAATGGAGGGAGAATAGATGCTTCAGTTTTCCCAATTGGATCGAAAACGATTGCGTTCAATCCATGTCTTTCAGCGTATTTTTTCGCTATCTCAGGAAACTCGGATGCTATGTAAACAACTTTTCCTCCAACTTCAGCTTTGAAATCCTCTATGCTCTTTACGTTCGGATAAACTTCTTCCGATATCGCTGCAACAAGCTTTGTTGGACGAAGGGGCAAGTAATCGAGAACTAGTACGTTTTTTAACTCAGACTTCAGTTTCCAGTTTTCCAGAATGTCTCCTCCAGTTATTCCTGCATCTCCCTTTCCAAGTTCGATGTAAAGGGGCATTATCTGTGGACGAACCTGTTTGAAGATCAGCTTTGGATGATCTACATCTATCAAATAACCCCTCTCGCTCTTTCCAAGTCTATAACCAGCGCTTAGCAGTGCATCCCATATGGGTTTTTCTAGATGACCATCAGGAAAATACACTTTGACGAGCATGAAACTGCTAAACGATTCTTTTTAAAAACTATTCGATCGCGTTGCCGAGTGCAATGTTTGTCGCAAAGGAAACTGCTGACAATCCAGTTTTCATACAGAATTCAATTGCAGAATCAAGTATGGCAGCTTTTGAAACTATGAGTGGAATTCCGGCATTAAAGCATTTCATTGCAATTCCTAAAGAAATTCTGCCAGAGAGTAGGAGATAAGACTTTTTGAAATCCACCTTTTTTAGTGCAGCAAATCCAATTGCCTTATCCACAGCATTATGCCTCCCTGTGTCATAGGCTATAAACGGGTCGTTGTTTGCAATCACAGCTGCTACGTGATAACCTCTAGTCTTCTTGTATTCCTCTATTTCAAGGAGAGAAAGACTCTTTCTAAGATCCTCTATTTTGAATTTTGCATTGGTTTCAACTTTCCGAACTTTTTTCACAGGATTAAGAGTTCTGACAGTCACAACATAATCCTTGACTTCAACTTCCAGATCTTCAACGTCATTTGCAAATCCCTCCGAAATTGCAAAACCGACTGCAAGTTCTTTTAGCATTTTGGGAGTGCACATGATCTTATGGACCTTTCCATCGATTATAAGCTCAATTTCTCTCTCCTCAGCAATTTCCAGAGGTTCTCCAATGAACTTTATCACATTAAATGTTCTTCATTCAGTTTAAAAAGTTGTTATTAAAGGAACATTTCACGGACGATTTTTTCTCCATCAGCCTTTTTTCCAGAGAACTTTACTTCTCCACTTACGAGGATGTAGACTTCATTCGCTATTTCAAGCAGCTCTTCTATTTCATCATGCGTCGCAACTGCTATTGCAGCCTTCTTCGAAAGTTCTTGGAGTATTTCTATGATTCTTTGCTTGTAAATTTCATGCAGACCTTGAAAAGGTTCATCAAGAAGAAAATACTTTCCTTCTGTAGCCAAAGCTCTTGCGAGGACAACCATTTGTCTCTCCCCACCGCTCAATTCCCTGCCTTTCCTATTTTTAATCTTTTCCAGTTCAGGAAATAGCTCATAAGCTCTCTCTTTTCTTGAAAAACTCAAATTCTCATCCACGGTTAGATTTAGGGCAATTCTCATTCTTTCAGGAGCGAGCACGATTCCAAGCTTTAACCTTTCGCTTGGAGGTAAGTGGGTTATCTCTCTATAATCTAAAAAAATGGAACCACTTTTTGGTTTATAAACCCCGGCTAGAACTTTAAGAAGTGTACTCTTCCCACTTGCATTTGGTCCAACGATTAGAGTCATTCCTTTTTCTATTTCAAAATCTACGAAATTCAGAATTATACGAAAATTTCTTTCAAACAGGATTTTTTTGGCTTTCAACAATCTTACCACCCTTTAATTCCAAGAAACTATCCGCAATCCCTCTTAGAAGTTTTGGTCTGTGTGAAGTAATTATCATCGATGTCTCTGCCCTTATTTCTTTTAGAATTTCCAACATTAGTCTCACGTTTCTAACATCAAGACCCGCAAATGGTTCATCTAACAAAAGGAGTTTTGGTTTTGTTGCAAATGCCATTGAAATTTGCAAAAGTTTCAATTTTCCTTGTGAAAGTTTTTTGGCCTGGTATTTTAGTTCTCCCTTGAGTCTAAACATTTCTGCAATTTCCTCAGCTTTTCCCCAATCTTTGCAGGCTAGGAAAATGTTCTGCTCCACACTTAGATTCCAGAAGACATGGGGTATTTGAAATGCAATTGCTATGCCGAGTTTCGAAATTCTTTCTGCTTTAAGCCCGGTAATTTCCAAATCTTTAAAAAATATCCTTCCACATGTTGGTTTCTCGAACCCGGAAATTATCTTGAGAAGCGTTGTCTTTCCGCTGCCATTTGGACCAAATAGGCAATATGTCCCCTTTTTTAGTTCCAGATTTATCCCCTTTAAAACTGCAGATCTTCCATAGACTTTTGATAACTCAACTATCTTCAACATCCCTTTTCACCGCTGAAAAGAGCATCAGCGCGGCTGAATAAAGAACGTAGTGGGCTTCTGGAATTATTGAGGACAGGACATGGGATATTGTTATAACTGAGAGACTTCCAATTAAAAAGATCCAACGTTTTCCCATGGAAATTACAGAGACTACGAATGGGAAAAGGGAGTAGAAAGGTGAGAATATAGTAGGGGAAACATGGGAGAACGTTAGTGCATGCAAAATACCGGAAATCGATGTAAGGGTTGATGATAAAAGAAAAACAAAAAATCTATAGAGAATTGGACTAATTCCTATGCTCCTAGCAGCGATCTCATCATCTCTGACAGCCATTATTTTTAATCCAAGCTCTGATTTGCTTAGAAGTTCTAGGCCCAAATAGCTGAGCAGGAAGAAAGTTGCAGAAATTACATAGAGGTCTGCTAAGGGAAGTGAGATTGCGACTCTAAATCCCTCTTCTCCTCCCCTACCATCGATTATGAGGTAATGCGAGAGCTGCCAAAAAGCCACTGATGCTAGGAAAGTTGCAAATGGGAAGAGTCTTTTTCCGGTAAAAGAAAGTAGGATGAGAATTAGAAAGCTGAGAAAAGATAGAGGTGTAATTTGTGGATTAAGAGCGAAGAGATAAGCAGAGATTCCGAATGGAATTGAATGTCCCAAACTCACCCAGCCGCCATCTTTTTCCATGAAATGCCATGCGACTGCCATTAATCCAAGATTTATCGCCATCAAAGCTATGAAGGTTGGATAGTAACCAAGGAGAGGAGGTATTAGGAGAGGTAAGGTTATCAGAATAGCTTTGGCAAGCATGTCGCCAAAAGGGCAAAGATGAATGCAAAAATGTAAGCCTTTTCCTCAAAGATGTTGGCAAAAGTCGCAACAATCACGGCAAAGATCAAGTACTGCCAGCCGATTGTTGGATATACTATTCCGGGGTTTTGAAGGGAGCCCAGGAGTGCTATTAAAGCTCCCGTTGATGTCAGAATAAACATTCTCATTCTTTCAACTCTCACCCCATACAACTCGGCAAGCTCTGGATCTTCTTCAACGATTTTCAAATTCTTTGACTTTTCGGTGAATAAAAAGGCCAGAAAAAGAATCACGAAACCCATCGATATTATCCCAGCAAGAAGATGAGGAAACAGAATACTTTCTCCAAGGAGGGTTATTTTGTTCACTTGAAATATCACGTATTCGGTTTTGAATATTATTCTAAGAAATTCCTCAATCGCAATTGCAAGAGCTAGTGAAAAAACTGTGGCTTTGGTTATGCTGAGCTTTTTTGTAATCTTATGCAATAAAAAACCTACCATTGCACCAAGAAGAATTGCCAAGATTGGACTTTGGGATAGATATGCTCCAAGAGTAAATAGAGAGGCTAGGGATAGATTCAGTATTTTCCCAGCACGATAGCAGAGGAGAATGGAGACCGAAAAGGCTGAGTAAAAAAAAGAAGTTAGAATTTCGGAGATCATTTTAGAATCTCAATTCTTCCATCCTTGTAAATTCCGATACTACCCTTTAGCTTTTCAGTTCCCCATTTTGCCTGATGATTTTCGTTGAAGCTGTAAATTCCAGCAGCTCCTATGAATTCACCTTTTTCAAGTTCTTCAATCAACTTTCCTTTCGATGCCGCTTGTGCAGCTATTAGAATCGCATCATAAGTTAGAATTCCTGCATAGTTGTTCGCATCTTCTTTAAAATTAGCCTTGTAATCTTCAAAGTATTTCTTCGTCAATACAGTCTTCTCTTCCCCTTCAATTGCAGCAGCCTGAAATGCGATGTTGTTGACGTTTAGACTCCTCAAAACGTATGGTAAAGCGAGCGTTCCGCCGACAGAATAGATTGTCGCTTTTCCCCCCTTCATCGCATATTCTCTCACAAAGCTCACACTCATTACCCCAGGATCGCCAAGGATTATCACTTCTGCATCGCTTGCCAAAGCTTTTTCAACTGCTCTCTTATAATCTTCAGGAGCTACGCTTGGTGATTTGATCCAATCTTCCCCCTTTAACTCCGCTTTTGTTGAGTTCTTTATCAAGCTGAACAAAGCCGCGTTAAAGGTTCTTAGTGGATCATAGCCTACTAAGTAATAGCTCTTTGCATCGATTTTTTCGAGAAATTCAACGGCCAAAATGCCCCAGTATGTTACATTGTATGCGTTTCTAAAGACGAATTTATTTCCATCTTTAACCTTACTTTCAAGATCTGCTGAGGCAACGCTTGCAATATAAACAACCTTCAATTCCTTTGCCGTATCTGCAAGCACTAAGCTCTGTGGACTAGAATATGCGCCAACTATCGCAACAACTCCTTGCTGTGCCAGTGAAATAAAGGCTGTTTTTGCAGTCTCTGGCTTATCACCACAGTCTGCTATCACTACTTTGACGTTTAAACCAAAAAATTCCTTAGCATGTTTCTCAGCGAGCTTTGCAGCATTTTCCATCACAAGTCCTGCTGAGGAGAATTCACCCGTCTTCGGCACTAGTACCCCTATTCTTATCTCCTCTTTTTGCTGCACACAGGCTGAAAACAGAAGCAACAGTAATAAAAAATAATATATGACTTTCATTCTCTCTCACCAAACTTCGGAACTCTTTTCTCAACAAAAGCCCTTATTCCTTCTTCAGCATCCTTACTGGCAAAAGATAGAGCGAAGAGGTCTCGCTCGTATTTTATGCCATTTTCCAAGCTCATCTTGAAACCCCTATTCACAGCTTGCTTTACAAACATAAGAGCTTTTGGAGATTTCGTCTTCAACTTTTCAGCAAATTTCTTCGCTTCCTCCATTAGCTTATCATGCTCAACAACTCTGTTCACAAGACCAAGCCTTTCCGCTTCTCTTGCATCTATTCTTTCCCCGGTAAGACATAATTCCATTGCCTTTTTCCAACCAACTATTCTGGCAAGCCTTTGCGTCCCTCCTGCTCCTGGAATTATTCCCAAATTTATTTCCGGCTGACCAAAAACAGCCTTCTCACTCGCTATTATCAAATCGCATGCCATTGCTATTTCGCAACCACCACCAAGAGCTAGGCCATTAACAGCTGCTATTACCGGAATTTCAAGATCTTCAAGCTCTTCCAAAGCTTTTCCAAGCTCTTCAATGATCCTTCTAGCCTCATATGTGTTCATCTTAGAAAACATCTTTACATCAGCTCCAGCACAGAAAGCTCTACCTTCTCCAGTCAAAACCATCACTCTGACTTCCTTATCTTCCCTTGCAATTTTGATCGCTTTCCTAAGACCTCTGATCACTTCTTCATTTATCGCGTTCAGCGCTTCTGGGCGATTGAATTTTACCCAGAGAATTCCCTCTTCCTTTCTTATCTCAACCGCCATACTCATCTATAACTTTTCGGAAAACCTAGAACGTGTTCGGCTATGTAATTCAGAGCCATCTGTTGCGTAACAGGAGCCAAGCGGATGAGATTTATCTCCCTCCACCATCTCTCAACATCGTATTCTTTCGCATACCCATATCCGCCAAAAGTCTGCATTGCCCAGTAAACGGCTTTTATCCCAGCTTCAACAGCTACGATCTTTGCCATGTTCGCAAAGGCTCCCACTTCTCTGTAACTTGCCTTTTTATCATAAAGCCATGCTGCTTTGAAGTTCATAAGCTTCGCACATTCAAGCATCGAGTAAGCCTCGGCGATTGGAAACTGCAATCCTTGATAACTTCCAATTGGATCAGCAAAAACCTTTCTCTGTTTTGAATATTCAACAGCTTTTTTTATCGCCAATCTACTTATTCCAATCGCTGCAGTTGCGAAACCCATTCTTTCTGGATTGAGCGTATCGAGTATCAAATACCACCCTTCATCCAATGGTGGAATTAGCGCATCACTTGGCAAACGAAGATCGTTAAAACTCACTTCGCAACTTTTTGAATAATTTATGGCGTGCTTTGGAATTGGATTGATCTTCACAGCTTTATTTGGTAAATCAGCTATGAAAAGACTAAGTCCAAATGTTTTCTTTGGTGCCTTTTCTAGAGGTGTAGTTCTGGCAACGATTAGCATTCCCTTAGCTCTATCTGCACCGCTTATCCATATCTTGTTCCCATTTATCACCCACTCATCGCCATCTTTAACTGCCCTCGTCTTTATCGCAAGCGTATTAGTCCCAGCATCCGGCTCAGTCAAGGCCATGCAAAACTCAAGCTCACCTTTGGCAATCTTTGGTAAATATTTTTCTTTCTGTTTCTCCGTCCCATGTCTCACTATTGTTAAACCTCCAAAAACTTCTGTCAGCATTAAATACCAAACCCCTGCCATTCCACAGCCGTTTGCAGCCAATTCTTCCATCGCAATCAAAAGTTCTGTAATTCCATATCCTGAACCCCCATACTCTTCTGGAATCACAATTCCAAAGAAACCAGCTTTTGCAATTGCCTTGAAGAACTCTTCCGCGAACTCACCTTTTTCTTCCTTTTCCCTCCAGTATTCAGGTGGAAAATCTTCAGCAATCTCTTTTGCTGTGTTTGCAATCATCTTTTGATCTTCGTTGAACTCAAAATCCATATCTATCACCAAAATAATAAAATTAAACTGGTTTAAAATACGCTATGTCGGAAATCGTCCCTGTCATTTCTTCCGGCTTCTTAAGCACAGGCTTTACTCTCATCCCTATGCAAACTTCCTTTGCCTCTTTTATAACATGTATAATCCTCCCATCTGTTCCGTCAAGCTTTATTAGAGCTATTATCTCTTCCATTGGTTGTTCGTTCAAATCTAGCTTTGCAATGGTAAAGGCTTCAATGCACCCCTCTCCACTCACTTCATAGAATTCAGTATCGCTAAAATCAAACTCGCAATAAATCCTAGGCGGGAAAAAGCGATGGCCGCATTTCTTGCATTTAGCAGCGATGAATTTTCCCTCCTTCAGCTTTTTAAAAAACAAATCTCCAGCTCTCCCACTCGTGTAAATCCAGTAAAGCTCTATTTTTCCTCCACCAGGCGGATAATGACGGAGTTTTTCTGGATCAACAATTTTTTCAATCATTTTCACACCTCCAATGGTTTCCAGTACTTTATGTCTGTAATTTCACCTCTTCTCTCATTTTCCGGCTTCCAAACAGCTTTTACACGCATTCCAATGTAGACTTTTTCCGGTTCAACTTCACCGAGGATGTGCAGGATCCCCATATTCTTTGAGGCACCATCAACTGCTATAACCGCAACTATCACCGGCTTATCCAAAGGTCTCGCATCTGGATCGATGTAGGAAATGGAGAAAGTTTGCACGGTTCCGGTATCCTTAACGTAAACCCATCCGTCTATTGGCTTATAACAAAGCTCGCAGTAAATCCTAGGTGGGAAAATCACTCGATTGCATCTTTCGCACTTCGTCGCAATTAACCTTCCATTCTTAAGCTCATTAAGAAATCTGCTCATCGCCTGTCCAGCTGTCCAAGAATAAACTAGGTTCGGATGATCTTCGAAGAAAGTTACTTTCCTATTGCTTATATCCGCCTCAGAAATTGGAGTTCCTTCAGCATATGGAGGGCACTCCAATTTCTTCTTTCCAACAGCCATAATTTCACCTCTTATTCGACATAACCATCACGGTCCCAATCTGCATCAAATCTCCCCAAGCTTGGCAGACACCAGTAGTTACTTCCTTCGCAACTTGCCTCTTCCCAGCTCTATATGCAAGCTGCCAGTAAATTTCGCAAGCCTTAACACCCATTGCTGCTGCGATTGGATTTCCTACACCTAGCAATCCACCAGATGGACACACTGGCAAATCTCCATCTCTGGCAGTTACACCTTCTCTCGTTAAAATTGGCGCTTCTCCCTTTCTAGCAAGTCCAAGTCCTTCCATGTGGTGGAGCTCCTTGTAATCGAACGGATCATAAGGCTCTGCCACGTCTATTTGCTTCCTTGGATCTGTTATATGGGCCATTCTATAGGCCATTCTTGCAGCTTCTGCAACATATCTCGGGAAATACAAGTCACGATTTGTCCAATGCGTAGTATCAAGGCACCAGCCTACCCCTGTAACCCAGACAGGCTCATCTGTCAGCTGCCTTGCAATGTGGGGTGCGACCATTATAAGTGCCGCAGCACCATCGCTTGGTGGTGAAACGTCAAGTCTTCTTACAGGCAAGGCCATTGGTTCGCTTTTCAGCACGTCTTCAACTGTAATCTTTTCCGCAACCTGCGCACATGGATGGTCTAGAGCATTTGCCTTGTTTTTAACCGAAACCAGTGCGATATCTTCATGCTTCACATTGTTAACATGCATATAGCGTTGCATTTCCAGTGCAAAGATCCATATGAGGTTTGGCTTAAGTGGCCTTTCAAGAATTGGATCCCAGATGTATTTGAACGCTGATTGTGGATGCGGATAGCAGCATGACATTTTTTCTTCACAAACGACAAGGCAAACGTCAGCCAATCCGCTTGCCACATGCCAGTAACCAGCGATTGGAGCAAAGACAGCTGTACCACCGCCCACAAAGACTCTCATATATGGACGATCGCTCCCGCCTGCACCATCGAGCAAGTACTCGCCCTTTAAAGCAGTACCATCGAAAGCATCTGGAGCTGAACCAAGAACTACCATTTCTATATCCTTTATTTCCAATCCGGCCTCTTCCAAGGCTTGTTTGACAGCAAAGTATGAAAGTTCTTTACCTGTTTCAAGCAATCTCCGCTTGAAAGTCGTCATTCCGGCGCCAACAATTGCAACATCTTGCTTTTTATGAAACTTTAAACCCTTTACGAGCTCAATCTCCATACATCACACCCCGAAAATGGCAACTGCACCACTTGCAGTTGGAACATAACGCCAGCTTTGCGCAACTCCAACTTCACAATCCACCTGTCTTTTCCCAGCCTCTCCGCGTAACTGTAAAACTATTTCAAGTGCCTTCTGTCCACCAGTGGCTTCTAGCAAGTTCCCAACTCCAAGATTTCCACCGGAGACATTAACGGGTAGTGAACCATTTCTCGAGAAATATCCTTCAAGCATCAGATCGCACACTTCATATTTTCTGGCAAGCTGCAATGCTACGATGTGCTGTAATTCTTTGAACGCAAATCTATCATCAACTTCTGCAATATCAACTTCTCTGGACGGAACTTCTATTTCTGCCATTTTATAAGCCATTTTTCCTGCTTTATAGGCATAAAGAGCCTCAAAACTCATCGTATCGTAGTTGCTAGTTTCACTCCACCAGCCGATACCTTTTATCCATACTGGTGTATCCGTAAGCTTTCTGGCAACCTCATCACTGGCTACTACGAAAACTATCGCTCCATCGGAGCGTTCGGCGATCTCTATTTTTCTCATTGGGTAGAAAACAAATGGGCTTTTTAGCACATCATCTATGGTCAGCTTTGCACCGTAAGGAGCAGCATCGTTCAGAATTGCATTCTTCTTATTCTTCACAACAACCTCTGCAATTGCCTCTTCCTTTATACCATATTTATTTATGTAATAGCTCATCTCCAAAGCTGCAAAGTAGTATGGGTGTGCTTTGGTAACACCCTTTAGCCAAATTGGATCCATCGCATGTCTTATTATTTCTCCAAAGGTTTTCATGTCACTCGCCTTGCTATGGGCTTCAACAACTACGATGTTTGCCAGTCCACTCTCTATTTGCATATATGCAGTAGCGAGTCCATAGAGGAAATCTGAGCAGATTGTGCACGTTGGTTTTAAAACTGCGCCCAACTGATCTGGAACAAATTCATCGAAGATTGCAAATCCTTCGTAAAAGTCCTCGGCACATGTTACAAAGCTGTCCACATCTCTTCTTGGATTTATTCCAGCATCTTCGTAAGCTCTGACAGCAGCTTCGTACATGATTTCTTTCCAGCTGAGATCAGGTGTATTTGTATTAAAACCGCTGTAACCTACTCCAACTATAGCAGGCATTTAATCACCAATAAAAAATGAGTTTAATTGCTTATTTAACTTTTTCTTTTTTGAATCATCAAAGGTTTAATTCAAAAAAGCTTTTATTTTTGATGGTACCATCAGTATTTATGAGAGTTTTATACGAAGAAAGAGAAAGGATTGGAAAGATAACTCTTAACAATCCAGAAAAAATAAATCCTCTCTCGCTCGAAACTCTATGTGATCTAGAACGGTTAATAAAGAAAATATCGGAAGAAAGGAATGTTAGGGTTGTCATTTTAACTGGTGCTGGAAAAAATTTCTCTGCTGGACACGATTTGAGGGAGATTTATGAATTGGACCCAATTGAAGTTGAAAAATTGTTTTTGCAATGCTTTAAGGTTATGTTCGCAATACGCAGCGCCCCTCAGCCATTCATCGCAATGGTTCGCGGAGTTGCTTATGCTGCGGGCTGTCAGTTAGTTGCAGCCTGCGATTTAGCAATAGCTTCTGAAAATGCAAAATTTGCAACTCCTGGTGTGAACATAGGGCTTTTTTGCTTTACTCCAATTGTGTTTGTGAGCAGAAACGTTGGAAGAAAGAAGGCATTTGAACTCGGAATTCTTGGAGATCCCATCAACGCTGAGGAGGCGCTGAGAATTGGGCTTGTTAATAAGGTGGTGAAAGATGAAGCGCTTGAGAAGGAAACAGAGGAAATTGCGAAGAAAATTGCGAGATTTCCGCTTGAGGTTCTTGAATCGGGGAAAAGGTTTTTCTATAGTCAGATGTTTATGGAAGACTTTTCCGCGCTTAAATTTGCCACGGAAACGATAGCTTTGCATTCAAGTTCGAAATTTGCGAGGGAGGGAATTAAGGCGTTTTTTGAGAAAAGAAGGCCAAATTGGGGGTGATTAGATGATTAGCGGGAAGGAATATGTTGAAAGATTGAATGGTTATAAGAGGGCGATATATGTTGCGGGAAAAAGAGTTGAGGATTGGATAAACCATCCAAACATAAGACCAGTTATCAATGCGATAGCAATGACTTACGACCTCGCATCTGATTATGCGGTTTTTTCAGATCTTATTGGTGAAAAAGTGAATATTTTAAACGCTGTGATGAAAAATGCAGAGGATTTGATAAAAAGATACGACTTTCAAAGGGAGCTTAGTTTGAGACTTGCAACTTGCAACTATCGCTGCACCGGATGTGATGCGATAAATTCTCTTTACCCAGTTACCAAAATGGTAGATGAAAGAGAGGGAACGGACTATCACAAGAGATTTCTAAAGTTTTTGAAGGAAATTCAGAAAAACGATTTTGCCTGCACTTCAGCGTTAACGGATGTGAAGGGAGATAGAAGTAAGAGACCTCTTCAGCAGGAAAACATGTTTGTGAGGGTAATTAGAAAGGATGAGAATGGGATTTATGTAAGCGGTGCAAAGATTCATCAAAGCGGGGCTTTTGCTGCGGATGTAAACTTCGTTCTACCAACTCAGACGTTTAAGGAGGGTGAAGAGAAATTTGCAATAGCTTTCGCCTCTTTGCCAGATGATGACGTGAAGTTCGTTTTGCAGAACACTGGAATTCAGGCAAAGTTCAGAGAAGGAGGGAAATTCGAGATGGGAAATCCAAAATTTGGTGATAGAACAACTTGTATGATAATATTCAAGGAGACTTTCATTCCTTGGGAAAGAGTTTTCATTTTCCAAGATTTGAAAGCGGTTAGAGAACTGCTAACGATTTTTGCCTGCTCACATCGTTGCGTTGGCGCTGCATGTAAATCGGGATTCATGGATTCCATTGCAGGAGCTGCGAGTATGATGCTGAAGGTTAACGGACTTGAAAACGTACCAGCCCTTAGGCAGAAAGTTGCTGAAATAATTGCCTTCAGCGAGTCTGCACATGCCATAGCAGTTGGCGGAGCTGTGAAGGGTTACAGAGTCGCGGATTCATGGCAGCCGAGTAGGGAGATATCGAATTCTGCTAAGATCGTTGGAGTAGAGGGATTTCTTAAGTGCATAGCGAATTTGATCGATATCGCCGGTGGAATTCCTGCTACTGCACCATCTGAGTTTGATTTGAAGGGAGATATTGGCCCAATCATTGAAGAGTTCATGAAGGGTAGCGAAAAGTTTTCAGCTGAAGATAGAATGAAAATAATAAAATTTGTTGAATTTTGGGTTATGAGTTCCCATTTAGTCGGCGCCTTCCATGGCGGTGGATCACCAAGTGCAGCGCTGATTTTTCTACAATATTTCTCCGATCTTGCAAAGAGGGAGAAAGCTGTTTGCGATCTCTTGGATATAAAAGGTTAAATTTTTTAATGTTGAGGTGATTTCATGCTTGAAATGAAGAAAATAAGGGTTCTCATAGCTAAACCAGGACTAGATGGGCATGATCGTGGAGCAAAAGTTGTTGCTCGCGGTTTGAGGGATGCAGGCTTTGAAGTTATATATACTGGGATAAGAAGGACACCTGCGGAGATAGCTGAGACTGCATTGCAGGAAGATGTTCAGGTTTTGGGTTTGAGCATTCTTAGCGGAGCTCACCTTGAGCTGGTGCCGATGGTGATAGAGGAGCTGAAAAAAAGAGGTCTTGAACCTGGAAAGGATTTAATAGTAATCGTAGGAGGGATAATTCCGCAAGATGATGTTAAGATTTTAAAAGAGCTCGGAGTATCTGAAGTTTTTACTCCAGGAACAAAGATTAGCGATATAGCGGAATTCATAAGAAGGGAGGTATCAAAAATTGGGAGGTGAAATGCTATGAAGATTGATCATATAGGAATAGCTGTTAAAAACCTAGAAGAGGCGATTAAGACGTTTGAGTCACTCGGATTTAAGGTTAAAAATATAGAGGAGGTTAAGGAGCAGAAGGTAAAAGTGGCGATGCTTCCGATTGGGGAAAGCAAGATAGAGCTGCTTGAAGCAACTGCAGAAGATTCTGTAATTGCAAAATTCATATCTTCCCGTGGCGAGGGTGTGCATCATATAGCGATAAATGTGGAAAACATAGAGAGATCGCTAGAAATTGCAAAGAATTCTGGAATAAAGTTGATCGATGAGAGGCCAAGAATAGGGGCTGGAGGGAAGAAGGTTGCATTTCTGCATCCAAAAAGCACACATGGTGTTCTTTTAGAATTCGTGGAGGGTTGAGATGGAGGCGCTGAGAGAATTGTATAGAAGGAGGGAAAAGATACTGAAGATGGGAGGTGACGAAAGAATACAGAAACAGCATGAGCAAGGAAAGCTAACTGCAAGAGAGAGAATAGATTTACTTCTAGATCCAGGAAGCTTTGTGGAGCTCAATCCATTTGTTGAGAAGAGAAATACGGATTTTGGATTGGATAAAATGGACCTACCAGCTGATGGAGTCATTACAGGCTATGGAACCGTAGATGGAAGACCTGTCGCCGTCTTTGCTCAGGATTTCACGGTAATGGGAGGGAGTCTTGGAGAAATGCATGGTTACAAGATCGCTTATTTACTAGACTTTGCAATGAAGGTCGGTATTCCGGTTGTTGGTCTCAACGACAGCGGAGGAGCAAGAATTCAAGAAGGAGTAGATGCTTTAAAGGGATACGGGGATATATTTTATCGAAACACGCTTGCAAGTGGTGTGATTCCACAAATTAGCGTCATCCTTGGCCCATGTGCTGGTGGGGCAGTTTACAGTCCAGCCATTGGGGATTTCATAATAATGACAAAGAATCCAAACTGCTACATGTTCATAACAGGGCCAGCTGTTGTGAAAGCTGTAACAGGTGAAGATGTTACAGCCTTTGAACTTGGCGGATGGGAGGCGCATGCGATGAGGAGTGGTAACTGTCACCTAGTAGCTGAAAACGATGAAGATGCGATGAGACTGGTCAGAAAACTCCTGAGTTATCTGCCTCTGAACAACATGGAAGATCCTCCCAGAGTTGAAAGCAAGGATAGTCCTTCTAGGTTAACTCCGGAGATATATGAAATAATTCCAGATGATCCACAGAAGCCATATGACATGCATGCGATAATAAATGCAGTTGTTGACAACGGTGAATTCTTCGAAATTCACAAGTATTACGCTCCAAATGCCATCGTAGGTTTTGCTAGGATAGATGGTTACAGCGTTGGAATAGTTGCGAACAATCCAATGCATCTGGCCGGCTGTCTTGACATAGATAGCAGCGACAAAATTGCCCGATTTGTCCGCTTCTGCGATTGCTTCAACATTCCAATTATAACTTTCGTTGATGTCCCAGGCTACTTGCCAGGAGTGGAGCAGGAATATGGCGGTATTATAAGGCATGGAGCAAAGGTTCTTTTTGCTTATAGCGAAGCGACAGTTCCAATGGTTACAGTTATTGTCAGAAAGGCTTATGGAGGTGCTTACATTGCCATGGGAAGCAAACATCTTGGAGCAGATATCGTCTTTGCTTATCCAACTGCAGAAATCGCAGTAATGGGTCCAGAGGGTGCGGCAGAGATAGTTTTTAGAAAAGAGATTTCAAGCGCAAGCGATCCAAAGGCTATGAGGGAAGCGAAGATAAAGGAGTATAGGGAGAAATTTGCAAATCCGTACAGAGCTGCGGCTCGTGGATATGTGGATGATGTAATAGATCCAAAGTACACTAGAGTTAAGATAATCTCAGCTCTTAGAATTCTGGAGAGTAAGCGTGAGAGATTGCCACCAAAGAAGCATGACAACATTCCAGTGTGATATTTATGCTGTCAGCTGAAGAATTTGCAGCAGCTTTGGCAGCAATTCATAAGTATTTGAAGGAAAAGGAGAAGCCGATTGAAATCAAGGAAGTTCCAAAAGTTTGGAAGCTTTCTGCGAGGATGATGTCATGATTTATAAAGTTGAGGTTGGCGGAAAAATTTACGAGGTTGAAGTTGAGGAGGTTGGTGCAAATTTATACCAAGTGAAGGTGAACGGAAAAACGGCTTTGATAGAAGTAAGGCCGAAGATTGAAGTTAAGACAATTTCGATTGAAACTCCATCAGAAAAAATAGCTGAGAAAGTTGTTAAAGCTGAGAAAGTGGAAGGAAAGGTTATAAAGGCTCCGATGAATGGAATTGTAACAAAGATCTTTGTGAAGGTAGGAGATGAAATTAAGGAAGGAGATATTGTTGCTGTAATCGAAGCGATGAAAATGGAGAATCCGATAAAGGCTTCGATAAGTGGAAAGGTTGTTGAGATTTTGGTGAAAGTGGGTGATAAGGTTTTGAAAGATTCGCCAATTATAAGATTGGGGTGATTTTATGAACAAGAGAGAATGGGAGGAAAAAGTTGTAGCTCCATTTATAAAAAAGGCTCCTGAAAGGAAAAAGGAGTTCAAAGTCAGTTCTGGTTTTGTTGTAGATAGACTTTACACTCCGGAAGATCTTGGCATAGAATATCCAGAGTATGAAAAGAAGCTTGGATATCCTGGTGTTTATCCATTCACTCGCGGAATTTATCCAACAATGTATCGTGGCAGATTTTGGACAATGAGACAATATGCTGGTTTTGGAACCGCTGAAGAGACGAATAAGAGGTACAAATTCCTTTTATCGCAAGGTCAGACTGGTTTAAGTGTTGCTTTCGACTTACCAACACAAATAGGCTATGACAGCGATCATCCAATGGCTCTTGGTGAAGTTGGGAAAGTTGGGGTTGCAATATCCACAATAGAGGACATGCAAATCCTGTTCGACGGAATTCCCTTGGCAAAGGTTTCGACTTCAATGACGATAAATTCCACATGTGCTCAAATCCTAGCCATGTACATACTAGTAGCGCAATCTCAAGGAGCTAACATCGCAGAGCTTCGCGGAACGGTTCAGAATGACATGTTGAAAGAATATATAGCAAGGGGAACCTATATATATCCCCCAGAACCATCACTCAGACTGGCGACAGATATAATCGTCTTCTGCGCGAAAGAAATGCCAAACTGGAATTCTATAAGCATTTCAGGGTATCACATGGAAGAAGCTGGCGCTACGCCTGTGCAAGAGGTTGCATTCACCCTTGCAAACGGCATAACTTATGTGGAAAAAGTGCTGGAACGTGGGATAGATGTTGATGACTTTGCTCCACAGCTCAGCTTCTTTTTCTCTGCTGGAAACAATCTTTTCGAAGAGGTTGCGAAGTTCAGGGCTGCTAGAAGATTATGGGCAAGAATAATGAAGGAGCGATTTAATGCAAAGAAACCGCAGTCGATGATGCTTCGTTTCCATGTTCAAACTGCTGGTTGCACGTTAACAGCTCAGCAGCCTGAATTGAACATTGTTAGGGTTGCAATGCAGGCATTGGCAGCTGTGCTTGGAGGTTGCCAAAGCTTGCATACAAACAGCTTTGATGAGGCACTTTGTCTGCCAACGGAGAAGGCAGTAAGAATAGCTCTAAGGACCCAGCAGATAATCGCTGAAGAGCTTGGAGTAGCTGATGTTATCGATCCCTTGGGTGGAAGCTATTATGTGGAATGGCTTACAGACAAGATTGAAGAAGAGGCGATGAAGTACATTGAAAAAATAGATGAAATGGGCGGAATGATAAAGGCCATAGAAAGTGGATTTGTGCAGAGGGAAATTCAGAAGTCGGCTTATGAAAAGCAGAAGGCGATTGAAAGTGGAGAACTGACAGTTGTAGGAGTTAACAAGTATCAAATAGAGGAGGAAATTCAGATCGAACTTCTAAGGGTTCCAAAGGAAGTCGTTGAAAAGCAGATTACAAGGCTAAGAAAGTTTAGAGAAAACAGGGATAAGGGAGATGTAGACAGGGCGCTTGAAAGGCTAAAGAAGGCTGCTGAAGGTGATGCAAACCTGATGCCATACGTTATAGATTGCGTTAAAGCCAAAGCTACACTTGGTGAGATAGCAGATGCGCTCAGAGAAGTTTTTGGAGAATACAGAGCACCAGAAATTTTCTAATTTTTTAATGGAACATGAAGCAAAGGCTTTGCTCGAAAGCTATGGGATAAGGACTGCAAAGTGTGTTTTTGTAAAAAACGAGAAGGAACTTCTTCAAGCCCTTAAAGTTATTGGCTTTCCAGCTGTTTTGAAAGTTGCTTCACGTAGAATTTCGCACAAAAGCGAGGTTGGAGGAGTTAGATTTGTAAACTCTGAAAAAGAGGCAGTTGAGAACTTCAAAGAGCTTATCTCGATTAGATTTGCAGAAGGTGTCAACGTTCAGCCAATGCTCGAAAAAGGGCTTGAGATCTTCATCGGAGTTGCAGAAGATTCGCAGTTTGGAAGCTTTTTAGCCTTGGGTCTTGGCGGATTTTACGTTGAGGCTTTAAAGGACTACAGCGTTCGCTTAATCCCAGTGAACAAAAATGACGTTGAAGAAATGCTCAACGAGCTCAGGTCGAAGGATATCTTTAGCTATCGAGGAAAGAAGTTCGATAAAGAAGCGATTATAGAGCTTGCGGTTAAGGTAAGCGAGATCGTTGAAAAAGAGAACATCTTAGAAATGGATCTCAACCCAGTCTTTGTTTACGAAAAAGGCTATGCGGTAGCAGATGCGAGAATCGTGATCGGAAAGAGAAGAGACTTCGAAACAAAGATCCGAGAAGTGAGTTTTAATGCAAAGAAGATCGCAGTGGTTGGAGCTTCAAGCAATCCCCTGAAAGTCGGCTACGCAGTTTTGCAAAGCCTGAAAACAAGCAAAGCGGAAATCTACCCTGTGAATCCAAATCTGTCGGAAATCGATGGTTTGAAGGTTTTGAACTCGATTGAAGATCTTCCTGAGGTAGATCTCGCGATAATAGCCTTGCCGGCAGAAAAGGTAGTTGAGGCTGTTGAGAAACTAATCGGGAAGGCTAAAGAAGCTCTAATAATCTCTGCAGGATTTAAAGAAGCGGAAATCGAAGAAGGAAAGAAAAGAGAGGGAAGACTGAGAGAATTGAGCAAATGGATAAGAATCATAGGTCCAAACGTTTTTGGCTTTGTAAACGTGCTCGAGAACTTAAACGCAAGCTTCACGCCAGAGTTCAGCAAGTTAAAGCCCGGAAAAATTGCTTTGGTTTCCCAAAGCGGTGGCATTTGTCACTACGTTTTGCACAGGTTCAGCGACGTCGGTTTTAGTTACGTGATTCATTTAGGCAATCGTTGCGACGTCGATTTTCCAGACGTGCTCGAGTTCCTCGCAAAAGACAAGAGCACGAAAGTCGTTGCAGTTTACGTTGAAGGACTCGAAAATGGGAGAGCTTTCTTCGATGCACTGAAAAAGCTCAATGAAGCAGGGAAAATTGCAGTTGTTTTAAAAGCTGGGAGAAGCGAAGTTGCAGATAAAGCTTCCTTGAGTCACACGGGAAGTTTAGCGGGGAATTATAAGATCTTTACTTCAGCCGTGAAGCAGGCGAAGGGAATTGTTGTTGAATCTCCGACAGAGCTCATAGATGTTGCAGTACTTGCGGAGAAATTCGGGCGAATTAGAAGCGTTGCAGTAGTGACAATACAAGCTGGTCTCGGAATTGTTTTCGCAGACATCCTCGAGAGCAACGGTGGAAGACTTTCGAAGTTAAGCGGAGAAACGCTCGAAGAACTCAGAAAAATTTTACCACCGATAACACACAGAGACAATCCCGTTGACGTTTCTTTCAGTGGTCTCGACGCTTTAAAGCTCAAAAGAATCCTAGATTTGCTCAAAAAAGATGAAAACGTGGGCGCAGTAGTTTTTTGCTATGCAGTCGCTCCACCGAGCTGGGTTATACCGGAAGAGATTATGAAGGAGCTCTTTCATGATGAGATCGTCGTTTATGTGACAAATCCGGAAGATTTTGAAAAAAAGAAGAAAAATCTTGACTGTATTCTTTTCGATTCGATCGAAAGATGCGCCTTAGCTCTCGCGAGACTTTCTCATGGATTCAACTGACTTCTTGTAACTCTCTATCATTGGTAAAGGAACACGAAGAGCTGTGTTCGGAATTGGATAGCGAATTCCCCGCTTGTGTGTCTCTTCAAGACCTTTCGCGATCTCTTCCGCGATTTCAAACGGAAAAGCCACCGCCATTTCGTGATCTTGCGTTAAGCCAAAAAGTCTATCGCCATAGCATGGGATCACGATCCTTAGCTTCTTGTGTATGAACGCATCAAGAAACTCGGCACATGCGCCTCTGCCGAGGATTGAAGTTTCAACTTTCCCGCCCTTGTTGTAAAGGTAAGCGTGAACAAAGCGAAGAATTTGCGCTGGAGTTGCGTAAACAACAACGAAGTCTGGATTTGGGATGAAGTCCTCTCTTTCCAATGGCGCAACGAGGCAAGAACTGTAACCTTTGAGCTTTGGCACAACTTCTTCGAATTTCTTTCCAATTTCTTCGTTCATAGCATATCCAGCTTCATATGCAAGCTTTCCTGATTTGTAAAGCTCATCTGGCTCGGCGAATCCATAAGCGATGATTCCTAAGGGGCAAGCGGTTTCAACGTCAAATTTCAGAAACCAGCCGTATCTGCGTGAAATGTTGTAGATCTGGCAGATTGTCAAGTCCTTCAACTTTCTAGCCCTTTCATCATCACCAAACTTAAAAGCTATTGGAAAAGTCTGCGGACGTATATAGCGTTCTATGACCTTAGCAAATTCCTTGGGTGTCATGCAACTCGCCTCAGCTTTTCCACAGCTTCACGAATTTCTGCGATCGAAGCCTCTTCTTCAATTGTAGAAAGATCTCCAAGTTCCTGACCGAGGAAAAGTCTTTTCATCACTCTTCGCATGATCTTTCCGCTTCTCGTCTTTGGTAGCATGTTTACGAACTGTATGTCTCTGAAGACAACTATCGGTCCAAGTGTTTTCCTAACGTGTTCTATTATATTCTTTTTTAATTCCTCGCTCGGATAAAATCCCTGCTTTAGCACGACGAATGCAGCAGCAACCTCTCCACGAAGCTCATCTGGAACTCCACAGACACCTGCTTCAGCAACCGCTGGATGGCTGATAAGGGCGTTTTCAACTTCAATTGTTCCAATTCTGTGTCCTGCAATTTTTATAACTTCATCAGCCCTTCCAGTGAACCAAACGTATCCATCTGCATCTATGAATGCTGCATCTCCTGTGCAGTAAAGCCCGGAAACTCCAGTTTCCCAATATGAGCGGACATATCTTTCAAAACTGTCCCAAAGCGTCGGTGTAAGTCCGGGGAATGGTCTTCTCAAATATAGCACTCCCTTTTCATTCGATCCAAGCTCTTTTCCATTCTCATCCATAACGACTGGATCGACACCTGGTAAGGGTAAGCCAGCTGAGCCGGGTTTTATGAACTTCTTTACTTCATCGCCCAGCAGACCATAGGGATAACCAAAGATTGCACCTGTTGTTTCAGTTTGCCACATGTGATCTATCACTGGTATTTGTTCCTCAAATACATCCCTATAAAGCCATGACCAAACCTCAGGATTTAGAACTTCTCCCGCACAAACAACACGTTTAACAGAACTTAGATCATACTCTTTGGCCTTTTCAACTCCTATCTTTCTCAATATCCTAGCTCCTGTTGGAGAAGTCCAGATCAAAGTTGCCCTGTTTCTTTCAACGACTTCCCACCATACTCCTGGCTCTGGATAGTCTGGTGTCCCATCGTAAAGAATGCAGGTAGCTCCAGTTAACAGAGGGCCGAAGATCATGTAACTCTGCCCCACAATCCAGCCGATGTCAGATGTGTTGAATATCACATCTTCAGAGTTCAGACCATAGATCCATTTGGCTGCGTAGTAGTTCCATATCTGATACCCTCCTTGCACATGCACGACTGGTTTCGGCTTCGCAGTTGTTCCAGATGTTGGCATCACGAATATGGGATCCATTGCATCCATCTCCACATATTCACTACTCTCTCCTTTACCGAGTTTTAGAAAATCCTTGAGCAGAATATCCCTGTCAGAAAGCTCAAGATCTAATTCTGGCATAGCTCTCTTTAAAACTACCTTAGCTTCCAGCTTTGGAACCATGCTCAAAGCGATGTCTATGTTCTCCTTAAGCCTTATAACTTTCCCCCTTCTAGATGCGAAGTCCTGCGTGAATATCAGCTTTGGTGTCGTAAGCTCAATTCTATCAGCTACAGCCTTCGGCGAAAAACCTGCAAAGACTGTTACAGAGATTGCACCAATCCTCGCGCATGCTAGGATCATTGCAGCAGCTTCTATAGAATTGGGAAGATAAAGTAAAACTCTATCTCCCCTTTTAATTCCGGATCCGCGAAGAGCTGAGGCGAATTTTTTAACCAAGCTGAAGAGCTGGGAATATGTTATAGAGTAACTTAAATCCAGCTCTGGATTCTCATAAATATACGCTGGTTTGGATGCAAATCTTTTAACTTTATAATCGAGACAGTTATAGGCGATGTTTGTTTTCCCTCCTTTGAACCATGAAAATCTCGGATAATCCCATTCAAAGACCTTTTCCCATGCTTTGAACCAATAAATGTCATCCATTGCCTTCATTGCTAATTCATTCCAGAACCTCTTCGGATCATCTTTTTCCATTTTCCACAATTCTTTAAAAATCTGCATATAACCACCAAAAAAATAATTTTAATTAAATTAAAAAATTTAAACTTCCTTTGTAAGTTCAACACAGTACTTCTGTACTCTTTCTTCCTCAGGCGGCTTGGTTAACAGTGAAACTATTATAAAGACTATGAAACCTACTGGAATCAACCAGGTTTGATGCGGTGTAATCAAAGCATTCGGATTGCCAAACAAGATGTCGTTGAGGAAGAATCTAGCATGATGACCTAGCACAAAGTAAGCTCTCATCCATGCGATCATGCTCAGAATGAACATTACAATTGCAGTTATCCACATCGCAGCTCTAGTTGCCCTCTTCCACCAGAGTCCAAGTATCAGTCCAGGACCAATGCTACATATTATGACCACAAAGGCCCAGCCACTTAAGTCTAGAACTAGTGCTGGAGGCGCAATTGCGATCAGGAATCCAATTAGCAGGAAGATGAATGCTATAATTCTTCCATATAATACCGGTTTCTCTTCAGCCTTCTTCCATTTCAGGAGTTTTACCATCCAGTCCCTTGCGATCAGCGTATTAACCACAACTGCCCAACCAGCAGCTGTAGACATCGCGATCGCTAAACCACCTGCGCAAAGAATGCCAAGAATTGCTGGGTTTCCAAGTGCTTCAACTGCTGCAATCATCGAATAATCTACTACAGTTCCTATTCCATAAGTCTTCTGAATTTGTCCGAGAACTTGCATTGCTGTCAGATTTTTACCAGCTGCAACCGCGATTGGGTGGTAATTTTCAATCATGTACTTTGCAGTTATTCCGATGAGCTGAAGTGCAACGTAGAAAGCACCTGCAATCAAAGTGCACCAGAAAATGCTCCTTCTTGCAGTCTTTATGTCCATCACCGTGAAGAAGCGCACAACTGTGTACGGCATCGTAGCAAAGCCGTAATGCCAGATGAAGTACCAGCAAAGAATTGCCACCCAAGATCCGCTGAAGATATGTGCTACATCAGGAGCATCGGCTGGAGTGTTCCAGATTTTTGCATATGATTGCTGAGCTGCGAAATAAACTCCCTCAAATCCGCCTAGCTGCCAGACAATTGCAATCGCAGCTATTATTGCAGCTAAACTCATCACCACTGCCTGCATAGCAGCGTTCCAACTTGTCGCAATCATACCTCCATAAACTACGTAAAACATCGTAATTATAGTTCCAATAATAAGGGCTATGATGTAAGGCATCTTAAGAATTGCAACCATGAAAAGAGCCATGCCGACCAGTGATAAAGTTATGTACAGTATAGCGCCTACAATGACTATTATTCCAATCCACCATCTCAATTTTTCATCACCAAAGCGATCCGCGTAGTAATCAGCGAAACTTACTGGAGCATATTTTCTAAGGGCTGAAGCTGTTAAAAGCGTCGCTAAAGGCATTCCACAAATGATTGCGACCATCGCCCACCAGAATGGATAACCGATTAAGAATATGTATGCAGGTAAACCGAGCATCGATGCTGGGCTGAGATACGTTGATTCTAAAGCCAAACCGTTGACGACGGCACCAATTCTTCTACCAGCCACATAATAGTCCATTGCACTCTTAAGCCTGAGACGAGAGAAATAACCGATTACGACGACGGCGATGAGATATAAGGCTACAATCCCTATCACAATGGGATCTACGCCTTCAGCCATTTATGTCACCTCCTTCTTTTCAGCCTTTTCCTTAGCCCTCTTAGCCTCAGCTCTCTCTGGGAAGTAGAAGTACAGAATGGAGACTATTACTGGTAGCAGGAAGGTTCCCCAGATCGCTGTATACCATATGGGTGCCGCTGGTATCTTGTTGATCTTCATCGTCGCTTCGAGAATCCAGCAGAGGGCAGCAGTTCCATATATCAACACTACACCTACCCAAAACACCTTAGGCGGCCAAGGCATACGATCACCGATTATGATAAATATTTCACACTATTTAAATTTTACGATTTTTGTCATTTGTTATGATAATAGAAAATTTAATTTACGTTATTACAATCATAAATCAATGATACCGCCGAGAGAATTCATAAAAAAGATAAAACCGTTCGATCTTTTAACTGAAGACGAAATCGAATTCATCGTCACCAAAATCGACGTTGAAGCCTTTGAGGAGGGAGAAATAATATTTTCTGGTATTCCAAAAAAAATTTATATTGTTTTCTCGGGTAGCGTGGGGCTCTACCAAAACGGGGAACTGATCGAGGAGTTCGAGAAAGGGGATCTGTTTGGGCTGGGTATTTACGAAAATTCAAAGGCTGTAGCAAATTCTGATACGATTTGCTTCACGATAAAAAAGGAGTATATTGACAGAATCGCTTCGGAAAACAAATTTTTCAGAGAATTTTTTGAAAAAATCGTAAAAAGAGATTATAGAGGTCTAGCGTCTTTATTCGAGAGAAAGGAGCTAAGCGATGCGCTTCTGATGAGGGTTTCAGATTGCATTACCAAGAAACCAGTATTTTGCGATGCATATACCAGCATAAGAGATGCTGCGGTGAAGATGGAGCTAAATGGAGTTGGATCCATAGTTGTTGTTAAGAACGACATGACTCCAGTGGGAATCTTTACAAACAGGGATTTGAGAAAGTTCGTAATCCATGGTTTAAACAAGGATGAGAAAGTTTCAGCGTATATGAGCAGCCCTGTGTTCAGCATCGAATTCGACCGTCCTTTATTTGAAGCTTATCAAATTCTCACGTCTAAAAGGATAAACCATCTTGTTGTGACCAGATATGGGAAATTATTCGGCGTCATTTCAATCAAGGACATAATGGCCCAATTTGAACCCTTCACGTCAATTTCAATTTTACATAGAAAGCTCGGAAAAGCTACGAGTATTGAAGAAGTGAAGTCCATAAATGAAAAGATATTTGAGACGATAAAGAACCTTGCAATTAAGGGAATGGGATTTTACGAACTCTCATTGCTAATCTCAAGCTTTTACGATTTGCTAACAGAAAAGGTGATAGATATAGTTGAGAGAAATCAATCCAGAGAGTTTGGAAAGCTTCCAGAATTTGTTTGGGTTCACATGGGAAGTTCTGCAAGAAAAGAGCAGATATTGGCGACGGATCAGGATAACATGATCATATGTGAGGAGGATGGGGAGAGAATGAGGGATTTTGCAAGAAAAGTAAATGATAGCTTGGAATTCGTAGGCATTCCGAAGTGTAGTGGTGGTTATATGGCAATGAACTGGTGCATGGATATAGAGGAATGGAAGAACAGGTTCAGGAAATGGATGAACGAATTCACACCGGAAAACATAAGGTTACTCACAGTCTTTCTCGACATGAGGGCGATTTATGGAAAAAAGGAGCTTTTAAACGAACTTTTTAGCTTCATAAATGAAAGGGTGAATGCACAAGTTCTAAGACATTTATCAAATGATGCCACATTGCTAGAACCGCCGAAGATCGGTGGTATAAGAGGGGTGAATGAGATCGATCTCAAGAAATTTGGAATATATCCGATTGTGAACTGTACTAGGGTTCTTGCGCTAGAGAATAAAATACTGGAAATAGCGAACACGAGAGAAAGGTTGATTAAACTCGTGGAAATGGGGATTCTAAATGAAGATTTTGTAAAGAGCATTCTAGACAGCTACGAGCTTTTGCAAAACCTGAGATTGAAGAATCAGGTAGAAGGGAAGGGCAACGTTTTGAAGCTCAGAGATTTAAGCAGAATTAATCAGTTTGCATTGAAAGATGCGCTTAGAATTGTGAAGGATTTTGAAAAGTTTTTGAAAGGCAGGTTTTTTGTGGAGAGAGGAATATGAACATAAGGGACACGAAATTTGCCAGCTTGGATCTGGAAACAACGGGTTTAGATCCGTACAAAGATGAAATAATTGCTATTGGAATAATTCCAATAGAGGGTCTCAAAATTTTATCCAGCAACTCCTTTTACTCTCTGGTAAAACCCAAAAGGCTGAAGTTAAAAACTTTGAAGATTCATGGAATAAGTGAGAGAGATCTCAGAAATGCACCTTTTTTCGAAGAAATATCTCAAAGAGTTTATGAAATGCTCAGAGATAGTATAATCGTTGGCTTTTGCGTTGAAGTTGACTATGCCTTCTTAAAAAATGCTTTAAAAGATTTTAAAGCTCAAACGATAGAAATAATGAAGGTCGACAAGGTTTTGAGCAGATTTATCGGGGAAAAATATGTTGAATCACCAAATCTCGAAGCTCTTGCAAAAAAATATGGATTAAGGACACCTTACAGACACAATGCACTCGCAGACGCATTTTTAGCTGCACAAATCTTCCAGATACAGTTGCTCAGATTGCTTAAAGTTGGAGTAAATACTTTGGAAAAACTCCTTCAAATTTTGAACGAACCTGAACAACCGATTATATGAAGTTATCTTTTAACCCCGTATACTCGGCAATTTTTTCATCCATCATTCTCAGCAACTCTTCTATTTTGTTCCAAGGAATCAGAGTGGAGTATTTCAAAATCGTTCAACCCTTTCTCCTCTTTTTTCAACTTTCTGCGCCTCTGTAAAAGGATTTGAAATATTGATCTTTTCTAGTCTCTTTTTGATCAGATACAGTAAAATCGCTATGACTATGTTGTCAAGGTTGTTTCTATAACTCACTTTTCGATTTGCAAATGTGTATTCCCCAATTGAGGGGATAGTAGCCAGCTCAAAGCTTCAAGTTCTTTCTTTTCTTCAATCGAGAACCCCGTCAACAGCCATTAACTGGCCAAGTAGGGAAAGAGTTATGCTCATGTTTTTTCTACCATCGGAAACGTTGAGCAAAACTCTGTCTTAAATTTTGGAATCAGTATAAAAATTTTCATAACTCTTTTAGCAAAAGCTGTTAGGTTTTCAAAGAATAAAAGCGCTGGGGGTGGGATTCGAACCCACGCGGGCAAAGCCCAACAGCTTAGCAGGCTGTCGCCTTACCACTCGGCAACCCCAGCTCAAGATGTTTTAGGTTTTACTGTTAATAAGACTTTCCCCAGTTGACCATTAATTGAGAGCGCAAAATTTAAATCTAAGAATCTCAAAAATTAAATCTATGGCTGTGAAGGTAATAATGTGCCCCTCATGTGGAGAGGAGATTGAAATAACTGATTTATATACGGGTGTTGAAATTCGCTGCAAGTTCTGCGAGTGCGTTATGATCTATCAGGAAGGAAAAATCCTGCTTTTAGACACAAACGAGGAATTCGACATCGAGGATTTAGAAAGTTACGAGGAAGATTTTGAAGAAGAGGAAGAAGAGGAATTCGAAGAGGAAGAATATTACTATTACGACGAAGATAAATACTGAATTTTTTTGATGTACTTTGCCGGGATCTCTTTTGCTAGTGCAATGTGATCATTAGCCTTTATAATTTTTATTCCATCTTCTCTCGCCTTTTTTGCATCTATTTCGAGTATTATTGGTCTTCCACCCCTCAAAATCGCGACTTCCACACTTTTCTCAAAGGTGGTTGAGAGGTGAACATAGCTCTGGTTTACAGGTTTTATCCCTATTTCTAGCAATCTACTCATCTCTTCTTCATTCGTGCCATAATATAGAACATCTTCATTGGACAATGGCATATCTGTTAGCTTTACATCAATGCTGTGCCCATATCTGGCTCTTATCTTTTCATCCCTCATCTCATATCTCTTCTTCGAATCGCTGTAAATCAAGGCTTTGAGCAACCACTTGTTTGCCCATCGATACTTCTTTTCCACAACTCTTGAAAGCGATTCGAAATCAACCCATCCATTTTCATCGATTTTCAGATTGAATTTATGCGGAAAATGTCTTAAAATCCCAGAAACGAATTTTCCAAGTTTTTCGACCTTTTCTTTCTCTAGAACAACTTCACCCTTTACACCACAGCTACAGAACTCTCCCCTATAAAAACCATGTTCGGGACAAAATCTTATCTCCTCCATCATTTCTCCCTCAGCCTTACGATGTTTCCGGAAACTCTAAATATACCGGATTTTTCAAGTGATTTTATTATGTTCTCAAATATTTCGCTACAGTCGATGACGAAGTTCCAATCTTCTCCCTCTATTACACCGCTGCTCAATTCTGCTAGAGATTTGAGATCTCTGGCTCCCCATTTCTCAACTTCCGCCACCATTTCTCCAATTATCTCCAGAACACTTGCCAAAACAACTTCCTCAAAATCAGCTGAAGAGACTTTTCCAAAATCTGCTCCAAGAACACTCATAACATCAACGTATATTTCCGTTACGGGATAAAAACTGACCTTTATTATCTCCTTTGCACTCTCATCCCACGTTTCGATGAAAACTTCCGGATCCTCTGGTAGCTCCATGTTCTTCCCAAATTTTATCCCGTTTATGGCAAGAAATGTCTCAACCTCTCTCATCATCGTTTTTGCATTTATCAACTTCTCAGCAATCTCCTCGACATTTCCTTCCAGCGATAAGTCAGGAAACATTCTCTTCATTAATTCGTATTCAAAGTCTTCTTTGCTCAGATTCTTCTTCAAAAGTTCTCTTATTATTTCAATCCTTTTTTCCCATTCGCCCAAATCTATACCTTTTTTCTTCAGCTCACTCAGCTTTCCTTTGACTGCACGTATCTCATCAACATCCCAATCTATCCATTCCCTTATCTCTACTCTAGCCCCAAGCTCTCTGAGTCTTGAAGCGATTTCGAGAATCTCTTTCTTATCTGTGGAACTCGATATCCTCAGCCACACAACTTAACTTTTACCTAAAGTTTTAAAAATTTTTGATTATCTATCTCATATATCTCCCTGTTTATCCAGGGCAGTAAAGCCATGGTTACAGCAATTTTTGAGAGTTCAATCCTAGAAATTACTCCTTTGCTCAGGTAGTATATCGCTCCCACTTTTTTTCCAATCTGCTCAATTCCTGAGATTTTTTCCATCGTTTTTCCAACTTCTATTCCAGCCTTTGCAAGCTCGACCACCTTCTTAGGATATTCAAAACCAGGACCAAAGCCAAGAGTAAACGTTTCTCCATTGAAAATCGCCGCTACTTGGAAGTCCATATATCCGCTGATCGTGTGTGAAATTCTGATTAAACCAGCCTCAATTCCGACTGAGAAATCAAATTCATCGGAATAACTTCTAATAGCCCTTTCTATGGCTCCATTAATTGTTTCTTCATCAAAAGGCTGATTCTTTGTTTTGATTTCAACACTCTCAATCTCTACTTTGCCAAAGAACTGCTCAAATGCAAGCCTTGTCCCCTCTATTTTAGTCGGATTTTTTGAACCAACAACTATTTTCATATCCTCACCCATTCAAATAGGAAATACTCTCCTTTCCATACGAATACAGCTTTTTTTCGCACACTATTTGCAATTCTAACAGTCCTTGACAACTCTTTCGCACTGATTGCATCTTTTACTATAGAAATCATGAATTCAGAATGAGGGAGCTGCTCTAGTGATTCCACTTTTCTGTAAACCCTGAAATCACTCCCAAACTTAAATCCAGTCTTTACAACGAACTTTCTATCCTTCAAATCTCTGTAAACTTTGAATCTTTCCTCAAATTCTTCCGAATTCTTGGCAATTTCCAGCATCTCCTCAGCCTTGTCTACTTCTAAAACACCTTTCTCCAGCAAATAAACGCTTTCAAGCATGGAAAGAACGACAAAACCATCGAGTTCGTTACCGTAAAAGTACTTTCTGAATATCTCAACGTCTTTGGTTATAACTCTATCTTTAAAGAAGCTTCCATGTATCTTTGGCAAATTTTCAATCTGCTCACCCTGCATTACAGGTTTTTTTACGGAATAATATGTCACCTCACTCTCCTCATCAACGATTGCAAGCATGAACTCGCCAAATTCAGAGAGCAGTTTCTTGACTTCTTCGAAAGAAATCGCATCCTTCTCAGAAATTGGTAAAAATAATTTTTTAACAAAAATAAAATTATCTTCTACTCTTACTTTCTTCCCCTTTTTTCTTAAATCTTGGTATACAAAGAATATCTCCGGAAACTTGGCCACTTTTTTCTTCACCCACTCTACAACATCCTTTAGCTCACCGAAGTTTGCTTTTCCAATAAGCTGCAAATACAACGCTTCAATTGGGTGGAGATAAATCTTTTCCCCCCTCTTCTGCCCAAATCCGGATCTTATCAGATCCATTGTAGCATTTAAAACCGCGAAATCCTCAAGTATTTTACCCTTCATAGCTCTATCCCATATATTTTCTCTATGTTCCTTGCACAGATTTCATCGATGAAAGATTCATCAAAACCTTTTTCCAGCAACTCTTTTATCTTTTTTGGAACAGTTTTTGGACCCAAAACAGCTCCAGGTCGCTTTGGATCATCCAGATAATCCGTTTCCAGTACAAATCTAGTTCCCTGTTTAGCAGCGGTTATCGCATTATCATCTCCTGCAATTACGGATGGAAAAATGCCAATTTCCTCAAACTCTTTAACCTTTGGTGGTGAGAAATGCTTTACAACTTTATCTCTTTTCAAGCCAACTTTATCTGCCATTTCTGCAATTTCTTTCATCCCTTCGAATGTAAAGCTCTCCGTATGCAGCTGAACAGCGCAGTTTATTTCTTTTGCAATCTCAAAGGCGTGCATCATTATTTCATTGCTCAGCTTCCAGACAAAAGCATCAACTTTATAATGAGGTCTACCGCTCTTTATTGCAATCGCTTCCCCTTTTGCAACGTATTCTCCAGCTATTTCTAGGGCTTCTTTCATAATCTCAGCTGCCCTTTCAAATCCCAGTCTCGATCCCAGAATCGTAATTTCAGCTGGATGAACGCTTAAAACAGCATAGGCATTTACAATTTTATTCGCCTTTTTTACCAAGCTCAGATGACTTTCGAATACTCTTTTAAAATCTTTTCCCTCTTTTGGATGAACGTCGTAGTGATGGCTTAGAAGAGAAACTAAAAGCACATGGGTCCCTCCTGCAGATTTGAACTGCTCCAGTGCCTTTAATCCAAGATGTCTGTAAATGTGCATGTGGTTGTCTGTGATGATCATAAAGGGATATCTATCACAATTTCAATCTTACGATCGTTTTCCAAAAAACTTCCCAATCGCAGAGATGTTGAGCGCAATCAGTCCAAATATTATGTTCATATGATAAGTTATGAATCTCCATATTACGATTAGGGAGCCCAGTATGCTGAAGGGGACGAAGTTTGAGTATAGATAAGCCATCGTCACCTCCACCAAGCCGCTACTCCCTGGAGTTATGGGGATTAGGGAGATTATGACTAGGATTAGCTGGGAAGTATAAGAAAGCAAATACTGTGGATCGCTGTTCATCGCAATAAGAAGTGAGGAGGGAATCATGAATCCTGCGCTCCACATCATCGCTGTAAGAGAAAATAGATGAACCAATTTTCTAGGTTTTGAAAGAATCTGAGTTCCAATCTTGAAATTTCTCAGTTCTCTCTCAACTTTTTCCTCAAAACCCTTTTTTCTAACAATTTTTGCTATGATCTGGGAGAACCGCTTTATTCCATGCTCGTTTTTTAAGATATGATAGAGCAGGTAAATGAATGAGAGAAGGATTATGGAAAAAAGTATAGCAACTTTGAAGCCGAGTGCAGTTGAGAATCCAGTGAGAATTAAAAAGATCGGTAGGGCAGTTGCAAAAAATAAAGAATCTAGGATCCTTTCCGTCAAAACTACAAGAGTGCTCGCTCCTATTGGAACGCCTTTATCGGATACCATCTTTATCCTTACCGGCTCCCCTCCTGCAGACGATGGTGTTATAGCTGCTACAAACATGCTGGAAAGCGTTATTTTTAAGGAATAAAAGTATGAAATCCTAAAACCCGTGTAAAGCGTAATCATCCTTAGCCTTACAGCCCAAAAGACCCAAAAAATTACTTGAAGAACGAATGCAAGTAATAGATAAATTGGATTCAAATTTGTGAGTGTTTGCCATGTTAAACTTGTCTCCGTAAGTTTAAAAATGACATACATTGTCAATAAGCTGAGCAGAACTCCAAGTGTTGCACTTTTCCAGCCCATCTAAGGAACCCTTCCCGCGATTATCACGACTAACTTGCTCCAGAATCTATATGGCCCCATTTCCACATATTCTATATCCTTCAACCCCGCCTTTCTGAACCAGTTGATACACTCATCCGTAGATGGAAATAGCATTATTTTCTCTGCAATTCTTCTGATAATCGGATTTTCTGGCTTTCTTGGGGCAAGGATCACGACTTTTCCATCACTCTTCGTTACCCTTACAAGTTCTTTGATACCTTTAAGCGGATTTGGCCAGTATTCAATGCTCCCCGCAGATATTGCGGAATCGAAAACGTTATCCTTGAAAGGTAAATTTTCTGCATCTCCTATTATAAAATTTGCTTTAATTTTATTCTTGGCCCTTTTTATCTGCTCAGGAGTTATATCAACGCAAAATATTCTCTCCGGTGGAACTATCTCCGCTATTCCTTCCGTTGTATAACCCGTTCCTGATCCTATTTCAACGACAAGGCTATCTCTGCTTAACTCAGCCATTTCGATCACTTTTCTTCGCATCTCCTTTGAATAGAAGATTGGATTTACGTAGTCGTAGATCAACGAAAAATACTTGTAAAAATTTCTGGCTCTTTTTTTATCGTTAAGCAGAGGCATTCTTCTTTAGAATCTCCTCCACAGGAATCTTGCCATGCTTTACTATCTTCATGTTTATCTGAACTATGTCCTTCGATATTACCCTGCCACGTACTATTTTTCTCTTCCTAAGCCCCCTTTCCTTTGGCCTAAATCCAACTCCACCGGAAAGGAGAATCTTCTTTCTCACTGCTCCTGGAATATCTGGTCTCATTGGAAATCCATCTTTGTCCGATCCACCAGTAATTTGCAATTCATAATCAGGCGGCAAGTCTACGATTGTTCCACTTATTACATCTCCTATCTGCTTACCTATTAATCTATTTGCATTTGCTCCTGTTACGACTTTCTGATACGCTTTGCCAGTTTTTGGGTCTGAGATAACAACTCTGAACTCCATGCAATTGCTTTTTCGAAATGTTTATAAGCGTTGCTGCAAATAAAAAAGCGTTTTTTACAGGTGAAAATATGAGGTTAAGAGGTAGGGCGTGGAAATTTGGGGATAACATTTCAACAGATCACATAGTACCTGGCAGGTATTATCATCTCCGCAGCAATTTGCCCGAACTTGCGAAACATATAATGGAAGATGCAGATCCGGAGTTTGTGAAAAAGTTCAAACCAGGTGATTTCATAGTTGCTGGTAGAAATTTTGGAATGGGGAGTAGCAGAGAACATGCACCTTTAGCCTTGAAAATATCTGGAATAAGTGCAGTTATAGCAAAATCTTTTTCGAGAATATTCTACAGGAATGCGATAAACGTTGGACTTCCCCTGCTAATAGCGAATACCGATGCAATAAATGATGGTGAGGAAATAGAAGTTGACCCTGAGAAGGGATTAATAGTTACTGCCAGAGGGACGATACAGTCCAAACCCCTTCCCAGCTTCATGCTCTCAATTTTAAGGGAAGGGGGAATTGTGAATTACATAAAGAAATATGGTGATTTAAACATCTAATTTATTTAATCTTTTTAAAATTTTATTTTTTATATAACTTGAAAGATAATCGAAAATGCTGCCTTTTGCATTGAAAATTTCTAGATGCTCTACAATTTTTCTAAACTCTCCGTCAGCAATCGCATTTGCCACAATTGCAGCTCCTTGTGCGGATTGTTTTCCTTTACAGTAACCTCTAAGGATTCTTGTCTCATAGAATTCTCTTACTCTTCTTTCCACTTTCTCTGCAAATTTTCCAGAGAGAAAGCAGATTTCAGCTTTTGTGCTAACTTCAACTGCCTTTAAGTTTTTAATCACGAATTCGGAAAGGATTTCTAATTCGTTTCCACCTCTTTCAGAAACAAAGCTCTTAACACCTCCGCTAAATATGAGCTCTTTTGGAAAATCTCCGAGAAGATACGCGAGCTCAGCATCAATTGAGCCAAGAGAAGAGTATCCCATAAATCCAGAAGTTCCACCGATTCCGTCAACTATTTTTCCATTCTTTACAGCAATTGCAGAGGTAAATCCATAACCAACTTCTGCAAGTAAAAAATTCTGTTTTTCAAGTTCTATTTCCTCAGATAACTCTAAAACAGCTAAAACAACCGAACAGACCTTATCATATGTTCCAAGGTCTATTCGATTGAACTTTCTCCATTCCGGAACAGATGGCAGATGGATCACTCCTGGGATTGTGTAGAAGTTTGATCCCCATTTCCTAATTTCCCCTATTATCCTTCTCAAACCAATGCTAGCCTCTTTATCCAGATTTAAAGTCATCAAAAATACTTCCTCATCTCTGAGCTCTGTAAATTTTTTTATAGGTAATCCATATCCTGAAAGACCCGCGATTGTATCTGCTTCAATGCTTCGCAAAGTTTCCAAAAAATCACTGGGATTATCTTTTATCTTTCCGGTTTCAAATTTGTAAACCTCACAGTCCCCTTTATTCAAGACTACTATCTCATAATCCCTAGTCCCAGCATCTACACCAGCGCAGGTCACCATGGATTACCCTCCAGAAGACTTCTTATCCTATCCGTGGTTGCCCTCATAACTCTTGCAATTACCACTTCCATTCCCTTCTCTCCCTTTTTAACTTCTAATTCCCTAAAACTGATTCCAAGAAGTTTCATATGCATTTTGAAAGCCTCATATACCTCTTCATTATTAAAAATGAGTCTACTGGTTTCAACAACTTCTTCACAATTCTTAACTTTTTCAATGCTCTCAATCGCAGACTTAAGCAATGCTCTTCCTAGTCTAAGAGCTCTTTCATCACTGTATCCAAATTCAAATGCCTGAAAAGCCTCTCTTATTATCCTAGCCAGCATAAAATCTCTTCCATATTCCTCAAAATATCTGAACGCATAGGCGAGATCGTTGCAGTTTGCATAGCTAGTAGTATATTTTAAAGGTTCCAGCTTCATTTCCACATCTTTAAAAACAACCCCTTCTCTATTTTTTCTGTGCAACTCAACTATCACTTTTTTTATTTCCTCAATATCTGTTGCCTTACATTTTTTTAGAATTTCAACGATCTTGAGTCCAAAATTTTTAGCTATCTCCTCCTTTCTCCGAATGCTTAAAGGAACGTTGCTTCTGCAATGCCTAACATCAAATAGGAAGAACTCCAGACCTTCTATACCATACTGATCCATTACATATGGCGAAGCTTTTCCCACAGCCTCGCAGCAAAGCATGAATTCAGAGTATTCGTTGAAGAAATCTTCGCTCACTTTCTCCCTAGCCTTTTCCGTTGTATAAGGACATATAAGCCCTCCCCGGGTTATTGCGTAAATCTTTTTTCCAACTTTAACTATTCTCACATTGTATCCATTCATCTTTTCTTCAACCACGATTTCCCTTTCCCCAAAGTGTCTCTTCAATCCCGCCTCGAGGTGTAGAATTCGCCTTATCTTCGGAAAACCTCTAACAACCTTCAATCCATCAATACCCTTTATGACGACAGTCCCCTCTTCATAAGGGCCAAACTTCTTTTCAAGCCTGTACGCATCTATTATATCATCGAAGATCTTAGATTTTATAAAAGCTTTTTTTAGAATCCCTCTTTCCCTTAGCCTATCTGCAGAAAATTTAGAAAGACCTAAGGCTTCGGCAACAAAACTCATGAGCTCTCATACAAAAACCTTATCAAATCTCTCTCTGTTATTATTCCTTCCAATTTCCCCTCTTCAACGATCAGAGCAACTCCATGACCTTTTTCCAGCATCGAAGAGACGACTTGTGAAAGTAAAACATCCTTTGGAAAAATCAGAATTTCGCGATGCATGTTTATTTCCTCATTTGCCAGAATCGTTGAAACTGGCTTTCTTATTGCCTCCCATACATCTCCATACTCGAGCATTCTGAAAGCTTCTCCTTTTCCAAAGTAAGCTAGAATCTCTCTCGAAGTTATCATGCCTATCAGTATTCCATCCTCTATCACCGGCAACCTCCTGAACCTTCTATTTATCATCGTCTTCATTGCCTTCTCAATCGTATCCCTAGCACCGATTGTTACGACGCTTTTGGTCATGAATTCTGAGGCCACTCCATCGATCTTTCTATTTTTAGCTAGGAGCTTCAGTATATCTCTCTCAGTTACGATTCCGACTACTACTTCATCCTCATCAACCACGGGGCATCCTCCAATTCTATTTTCGAACATCAAATCGATAAGATCTTTTATACTTTCATCTTTCGTGACGTAGAAAACGTTTCTTTCCATTATTTCCTTAACTTCTGCATTGACTGCTGCGGAAAGGTTCCCCCCATATCTGTTCCTAACTATTCCATACTTGCTTCCCCCTCCAAAGAAGTTCACGAAATCTGTTGCCGTTATAACTCCACGTAGCCTTTTTGTCCCAGCATCAGTAATCGGAAATCTTCTGAAGTTCTTGCTGAGCATGAACTTCATCGCATTCATTATCGTTGCAGTTTGTGGGAGCGTTTGCACATCTTTGGTAGCTATTTCCATCACTTTGGAATTCAGATCGACCATTAATCCTCCCTCTCCCCAGCACAATCCTCACAGACGTGAAGCCCATCAACTTCTACAAGAATGTCTGAATGTTTACCACATTTCTCACAAATTCCACTCGTTTCCTCTGCAGCATATCCTATTGCATGCTCCTTTACAAGGGCTGCAAACTCTCCGAGATCTAGCGAAATCTCTAATATGTCGTTGTCCGTTATTATCCCTATTAACTGTCCCGAGTTATTTACTATTGGCAACCTTCTTATTCCTCTCTTTATCATCAGGTTCGCAGCCTCTCTAACACTTGTGTTTGGCTTTATCGTTATCAACGGAGAACTCATGATCTCGGAAACTTTGACAGAAGATGGTATTCTATTTTTCGCGACTATCTTAGCTATCAAATCTTTCTCAGTTACTATACCTACTGGCTTATCATCCTTCATTATTATCGCACTTCCAACACCGAAAGCGACCATTTTTTTCGCAACTTCTTGGACGTTCTCATCTGCATTTGCTTTGCAAACCCTCGTTGTCATTATTTCCTTCACTGGTAAGTCCGTGTGCATGATCTCACCAGATAATCTTTGGTTGTAGATAGATTTTAAGTTTTTTGTTCTAAATTGGAAAATTGTCGATATCCAAAAGTGATTTATGTTCTCCCCAAACTTACTTCATGCGTTTGCCAGGTTTTTATAATCTGAGTGTGGAAGAAAGGTTGAAGAAGGTCGCTGAAATTGCCAAGTTAACGGAGGAAGAGGTTAAGGCGATATATTCCACTTCGAAGCTTTCAATCGATTTGGCAAACAGAATGATTGAGAACGTGATTGGAACCTTTGAATTGCCTTTGGCAGTTGCAACGAACTTCCTGATCGATGGAAAAGATTATCTAATCCCAATGGTCATCGAAGAGCCCAGCGTTGTTGCTGCAGCGAGCAACGCCGCAAAAATGGCGAGAGAAGGTGGTGGCTTTATAACGGATTTCACTGCACCGCTGATGATAGGACAAATCCAGCTCGTCGATGTTAAGAACCCCTATCTTGCAAAGTTTGAAATTCTAAAGAACAAGGAAGAAATAATCTCGAAGGCAAACGAATGCGATCCAGTGCTTTTGAAGGTTGGAGGTGGATGTAGGGATTTGGAGGTTAGGATTATAGACACAATGTTTGGTAAAATGCTAATCGTCCATTTAATCGTCGACGTCCGCGATGCAATGGGAGCGAATGCCGTGAACACGATGTGCGAAAAAGTCGCTCCAATTGTTGCGAGAATAGCAAATGCAAGAGCCCTTCTCAGAATAATTTCCAACCTTGCAATCTACAGGCTTGCAAGAGCAAGAGCTGTGTTTAAGAGGGAAGTAATTGGTGGAAAAGAAGTCGTTGAAGGAATTATGAAAGCCTATGCTTTTGCAGAAGCTGATCCATTCAGATGTGCGACGCACAATAAGGGAATAATGAACGGTATCTCCGCATTGATGATAGCTACCGGAAACGATTTCAGAGCGGTTGAAGCGGGAGCGCATGGTTATGCTGCCATTAACGGATATAAACCGCTCACGAAGTATGAAGTGAACGAAGAGGGAGATTTGGTTGGCTTCATCGAACTTCCAATTCAGGCAGGAATCATTGGAGGTGCTACGCATACGAATCCGATTGCTAGGATATGTTTGAAGATACTCGGCGTCAAAAGTGGAGAGGAGCTGGCAAGGGTTGCAGCGGCTCTGGGATTAGCCCAAAACTTCGCAGCACTGAGAGCACTTGCAACGGAAGGAATTCAGCGAGGTCATATGGAGTTACATGCCAGAAACATCGCAATAATGGCGGGGGCTAAAGGGGAGGAGATAGATCTAATTGCGGAAAAGATGGTAAAGGATGGTAAGATAAGGGTTGATTATGCAATGGAACTACTTCAAAAGCTTAGATCAACCCAAGCTCCCGGCTAAGCCCCGAAGCTTTACCCTAATTTTCATGGATTCCCTCACGATTTCATCCAGCTTTGATTCGCTGACTTTGAAAACTTTTCCTATCTTTTTTTCCAATTTCGGAACTCTGCCTTTTAAAATTTCCTCAACCAAAATCGCATGTGCTTTAGCTGTGTAGCTGATTACGGCAAAGTCTGCTTTTTCAATCGCATATTTATTTCCATTGAATGCTATTGCAATTCCATCAAGTTCTCTGGCTTTTTCGAACATCTTACAATCCGTTATGCTATCACCAATGGCAATTGGTCTCTTTGGATCGTAACTTTCCAGAATCTCAGCCTTTTCTTTTGCTCCGATGACTTTCAATTTATCAACGAGATTCCAAATCTTCGAAAAAATTTCTTCCATCGTCCTATAAAGCTCTTCACCGCTCAGTGATGAGATAAAATCAACTTTTTCAATTAGATCTTTTTTCATAAACTCGTCCATTTCTATTTTGAAATCCAAATCGCTTGCATGAATTTCCTTAAACCCCAAAATTTTTGCAGTTTTTTCAACAAACTTCAATGGGGCCGTTGAGATTACAACCACTCTGCACAGCTCCATTATTTTTTTTGCTGCAAATCTCGCATCTGGGATAAAAATGACATCCTTTATCAGATCATCGAAATTCAATTGCCCACTTGCAGAAATGAAGGGTGCTATCAACTTCAGCGTATAACCGGCTTCATATCCTTCCTTTTTTACCACGTAGTACAAATAGTCATCGTATTCGCTTATGTTTCTAAAAAACCTGTCATTGTTGAAGATCGCCATGCAGAGTTCGTAGGCGAAATCATTTAAAACCCATGGCCCCTCGTAGTCTGTGAAGACAATTTTTTCATCATCTTTGCAATTCCTGTGGAATACTGAATTGCCTTCTTCTCTTTCCATACTATTTCCCCTGGAAGTACATCTTTTGCAATGTCCCTTAAAATATATTTCCTTACTTTCTTACCGTTGATTTCCCTGATCTTATCCTTAACCGAAACGTTTATCGCAGTCCTTATAACTTCCCAGTTTAAGTAGGGGAGTATGATTTTTATCTCTGAAGCATATGAAAGCTTCGCATCTCTCACTAGATTTTTTTCACCGATCTCAGCAATATCTCGCAGCAAGAATTTCTCGAGTTCTTCTTCACTTAAACTCTCATACCTCTTATACCCTCCAAAGAGCTCATCAGCTCCTTGGCCCAAAACAACTTCGCTAAAACCGAGTTTTTTCGCAAACTCAAAAACTAGATGTAGAGGAACAGCGATGGATAATTGAAGAAAGCTGCTATCCTCTATGATCCTTGCAACCTTTGGTAGAGAAGTTACAACAACCTCCTCATTTACCTTCAGTATTTCAACGTCTCTAGCGATTTTCTTTGCAGCATGCAGTATCCACTTTTCCTCCTCATCACTAGCCGTTACTGCGATGAGTGGTAAGTCGTGGAGTGAAGCGAGTAAAGATGAATCTATTCCTCCAGAAAAAGCTATACAGGCATTCTTGAACCTAAAATTTTCTAAGCACTTTAAAATTTTCTCTTTCGCCTCTTCATATTCTATTTCCTCCTTTTTAAATACTTCTTCAAAGAAAAACCTCCTTCTCTCAAGAATATTTCCTGAATAGTCGATTTTGATAATTTCTCCAGGAAGAACACTCTGGGGATTTTCGAGTAAAGATCTAAAAGATGAGATTCCACAGGAATCATAGTAAATCGGTTTCCCTCCAAGAACGTCACGGGAGATTAATATATACGATGGACGAAAGGCCACAATGGCATGAAGACATTCAAGCTTTTTTGGCATCTCATCTGCAAAACTGAGGTTTGGAACTATTGGTGAATCGTAAAAAACGTTTCCTTTCTGCTCACTCGGATATTTGGAACTCGCATATATTTTTTTAATCTTTCCAGATTCTATTTCGAAGACTGCATTTATCATTCAAATCCCTAGAAAGAACAGGGATATATCTGTTTCGAGGGAAAAAAAGAGAAGGACGGCTGAAAAAGAAATGCAATTGCATGCTCCAATCACGTCTCCACTCATTCCGCCGAAGATCCTTTCCGCATATATACGAACGGCAACCGTAATCGAGATGGCTAGGAGTGTTGGAATTATAAATAAGGGATTGAAAAGAATGAGAATAAGTGGTATTGAGCCTATAAGCAGATCTCTTTTTCTCGCAAATTGCATCATGTACGCTCCCAATCCCTCCCAAGCTGGTTTGGAGGTAGTTAAAAGGATGAGCATTGAGAATTTTGCCAGTATCTGTGCAAAAATTATCTCGAGCATATGAACTTTCTGGAAGGAGTAATAAAGGATTAAAAAGTAT